>NZ_JBNAFZ010000002.1:0-571385 GCF_049800935.1 Microbulbifer sp. S227A
GAGAGACGCATATGAAGGTATTGGTGCCTGTCAAGCGCGTGATTGACTATAACGTCAAGGTTCGAGTGAAGGCGGACGGAAGCGGTGTTGATCTTGCGAATGTCAAGATGTCGATGAACCCGTTTGACGAGATTGCGGTGGAAGAGGCGATCCGTTTGAAGGAAGCGGGCCAGGCGGATGAGATCGTGGCGGTTTCGATCGGTGTCAAGCAGAGCCAGGAGACGCTGCGCACGGCGTTGGCGATGGGGGCGGACCGGGCGATCCTGGTGGTGGCCGCGGATGACGTTCACAGCGATATCGAGCCGCTGGCGGTGGCCAAGATCCTCAAGGCGATCGTGGATGAAGAGCAGCCCGGCCTGGTGCTCTGTGGCAAGCAGGCGATCGACAACGACATGAACGCCACCGGTCAGATGCTGTCGGCGCTGCTGGGCTGGAGCCAGGGCACCTTTGCCTCCGAGCTTGGCATCGATGGCGACAGCGCGGTGGTGACCCGCGAGGTGGATGGCGGCCTGCAGACCATCAAGGTCAGGATGCCGGCGATCATCACCGTGGACCTGCGCCTGAACGAGCCGCGCTATGCCAGCCTGCCCAACATCATGAAGGCCAAGAAAAAGCCGCTGGATGAAAAGACGGCGGCGGATTACGGCGTCGACGTGGCGCCGCGCCTGTCGATCGTCAAGACCGCCGAGCCCGAGGCCCGCGCCGCGGGGATCAAGGTGGGTTCGGTGGACGAGCTGGTTGCGAAACTCAAGGAAGTGGGGGCTGTATAATGGCTGTACTTTTGCTTGCCGAGGTTACGGATGGCGAACTGGCGCTGGACGCGACGGCAAAGGCGGTGACCGCCGCAACCATGCTGGGCGATGTGACCGCGCTGTGCTGTGGCGCCTCAGCCGCCGCCGCGGGTGAGGCCGCCGCGAAGATCGCGGGGGTATCCAGGGTTCTGGTGGCCGAGGATGCCAGCCTGGGCCACCGCCTGGCCGAATCGACGGCAGCGTTGATTGCCAGCTTGGCCGGAGAGTATGAACATATCGTTGCCCCGGCCACGACCGACGCCAAGAACGTGATGCCGCGGGTGGCCGCGCTGTTGGACGTGATGGTGATTTCCGACGTTTCCGGGGTTGTCGACGGCGACACGTTCGAGCGCCCGATCTATGCGGGCAACGCGATCCAGACGGTGAAATCGGGCGATGCGAAAAAGGTCGTGACGATCCGCACCTCGACCTTTGACGCGGCGGGTGACGGCGGGTCGGCCACGGTTGCGACCGTGTCGGCGGCGGCGGATCCGGGCCTGTCGGAATGGGTCGAGGACAAGGTTGCCGAGAGCGATCGCCCCGAGCTGACCTCGGCGGGGGTGGTGGTTTCCGGCGGCCGCGGCGTCGGCTCGCAAGAGGATTTCGCGCTGATCGAGAGCCTCGCCGACAAGCTGGGCGCCGCCGTCGGAGCCTCGCGCGCGGCGGTCGATTCGGGCTATGCGCCGAACGACTGGCAGGTGGGCCAGACCGGCAAGGTCGTCGCCCCCGATCTCTATGTCGCGATCGGCATCTCGGGCGCCATCCAGCACCTCGCCGGCATGAAAGACAGCAAGATCATCGTCGCCATCAACAAGGACGAAGAGGCCCCGATCTTCCAGGTCGCCGATTTCGGCCTCGTCGCCGACCTCTTCACAGCCGTCCCGGAACTCACCGGGAAACTTGGCTGAGCCCGGATTGCCGGCCCGACAGATCGCGGCTCGGCCCCCGCTCATCAAAGCCCCCGCCACCGGCGGGGGCTTTTTCATGAGAGCTCAGCCCGCGAGGCTGGCCCCCGGGCGGAATGCGCCAAGAGACTTGGCGAGGTCCACATAGCCATCGACGCTGCTGAAATAGGTCTTGAGGTTGCTGCCGACTGAACTGGATTTGTAGTATTTCGAGAACTCCTCGATTTTGACGCCGAACTCCTTCAACTCCTTGCACAGGCGCTCGCCCTTCGCGGCCACCGCGCTGGCTTTCTCGATCTTCTTGCCGATGCTTGCCGCTTCCTTGCGCAGGTTGGCGAATTCCGCGGCGCGCTTTTGGAACTCCTTGTTATTGAACAGTTCCTGCGTGCTCTTGTTGGCGGCGAGGTCGCGGCCCGCCTTGACCTGGGAATCCAGCATGACGATGGTTTTCTTCAACTCCATCCTCAGCCCCGCCAGTTCCGAATTGCGTTGCTTGACGATGGTTTCCAACTCCATGACATGCTTGCCGATCGAACTGCTGCCCAGCGGGTCGAGCGCCGAGGAAATCTGTTTCAAATCGCTTTCGACATTCTTGATCACCTTCTGTTCAAGATCGTTGTCGCGCACCACGGTCTTGGCAAAGCCGACCAGCCCCCCCGCCCCGGTCAGGGAGGCGGCGGCAATTCCGAGCCCCAACACCAGCGGCGTTGCGGTTCCGGCGCTGGCGACCAACGCAACAACCCCGACGGCGATTGCCGACACGAGCAATATGCCCTTGACCACCTTGCCCAGCACCATCCGGGTTTTCTTGTCTTTCAACAGCTTGGCACCGGCCTGTTTTTTCGCCATCACGATGGCGATCTCGGCCTGTTGATCCACGACGTTCTGCGCCCAGTTCTTTGACAGTTCCTCAAAGTCGCGCTCAAGCGTCGCGACGTAATCCTTGAGCTTGTCCAGCTTGTTGAGTTCGCCGCCCAGCTTCTTGAAATCCCCCTCGGTCTTGGGGGTCATTTTCTTGATCGCCTTTTGCAGCGCCTTTGCCTCGTCGATCTTTTGCTGCTTTTCCTTGAGCCATTTCTCGAAATGCGCAAGCTGACCGTTGATCAGTTTTTCATATTGCTTGGCAAAATTCTTCTCGATCTTCTTGGCAAGCGATGCCTCGGCCCCCTCCAGCGGAAAGGCGCAGTCGAGCTTGACATCCAGCGTCGGTGTCAGGTCGGCGGTTCCCTTGACCTTGAATTTCTTTTCGAATTTGAACGTGTGGTTGACCGTGGCCATGCCAATCTCCTGCCATGCATTTGCGATGCTTCAGGCGAGACTGTAGGACGGCCACGGTTGCGGTTCTATAAACTCGTTCACATAACGCGATAGTTGTGCGATCAGACCCCGAGGCACCAGCGCATCACTGCCTTTTGCGCGTGCAGGCGGTTCTCGGCCTCGTCGAAAATCACCGAATTGGGGCCATCCATGACCTCGGAGGTGACTTCTTCCTCGCGATGGGCCGGCAGGCAGTGCATGAAGAGCGCGTCAGGCTTGGCCTCGGCCATCAGCGCCGCATTGACCTGATAAGGGCGCAGCATGTTGTGCCGCCGTTCGCGCGCCGATTGCGCATCATGCATCGACACCCAGGTATCGGCAACCACGAGGTCCGCACCCTGCACCGCCGCGCGGGCATCGCGTTCGATGGTCACGCGGGAGCCCTTCTGGCGGGCAAAGCCGACAAACTCGGCCTCGGGATCAAGCTGTGGCGGGCCTGAAAAGGTGAAATCGAACCCGAACTGTCCGGCCGCATGCAAAAAAGAGGCGCAGACATTGTTGCCATCCCCGGTCCAGACCACCTTTTTTCCGGCAATCGGGCCGCGATGCTCTTCGTAGGTCATGATATCGGCCATGATCTGGCAGGGATGGGTGCGGTCTGTCAGCCCGTTGATCACCGGGACGTCGGCGTATTCCGCCATTTCGGTCAGCACCGATTCATCGAAGGTCCGGATCATGATCATGTCGACATAGCGGCTGAGGACGCGCGCGGTGTCGGCGATGGTTTCACCATGTCCAAGCTGCATGTCATTGCCAGACAGCACCATGGTTTGACCGCCCATCTGGCGCACCCCGACATCGAAGCTGACGCGGGTACGGGTCGAGGGTTTCTCGAAGATCAGCGCCACCATGCGCCCGGCCAGCGGTTGTTCGTCATCAGGCGCGCCCTTGGAGCGCCCGAGCCGCGCCTGTTTCATCTGGCCGGCCTTGTCGATCATCTGACGCAATGCGGCCGGATCGGTTTGGTGAATATCCAGGAAATGGTTCATGTCAGTTACTTTTTCTTCTGTGTTGCCGGGGGGAAAGCGGTGGGGGCCAGCCCCCACACCCCCGGAGTATTTCGCAAAGATGAAGGTCAGGCGGCATTGAGCGATGCCGCGGCGCGGTCAAGGCGGGCCACGGCCTGGGTGATTTCCTCGGCGGTGATGGTGAGGGGGGGCAGCAGGCGGATGACGTTATCTGCCGCCGGGACGGTGATGACCTCGGCCTCATAGGCGGCGTTCACCACATCGAGATTGCTCTTGCGGCATTTGAGGCCGAGCATCAGCCCGAGGCCACGCACCTCCTGGAAGGTATCGGGATGGGAGGCGACCAGACCTTCGAGTGCCTGGCGCAGCAAGCCCGCCTTGCGGTTGATCTCGGCAAGGAAATCGGGCGTGGCGACAATATCCATGACGGCGCAGCCCACGGCGCAGGCCAGCGGGTTGCCGCCATAGGTGGAGCCGTGGGTTCCGGCGGTCATGCCCGAAGCCGCGTCTTCGGTAGCCAGCACCGCGCCGAGCGGGAAGCCGCCGCCGATGCCCTTGGCGACCATCATGATGTCCGGGGTGATCCCGGCCCATTCATGGGCAAAGAGCCGCCCGGTCCGTCCGACGCCGCATTGCACCTCGTCCAGGATCAGCAACAGGTCATGGGCGTCACAGAGGGCGCGGATGTCCTTGAGTTGCTGATCGGACAAGGGGCGAATGCCGCCCTCGCCCTGCACCGGTTCGATCAGGATCGCGCCCACGGTATCGGTGATGGCCGCGCGCAGGGCATCGGCATCGCCCCAGGGCAGGTGCACGAAGCCGGGGAGCAGCGGACCGAAGCCCCGGGTCATCTTTTCCGAACCGGCGGCGGCGATGCCGGCGGCGGAGCGCCCATGGAAAGAGCCGTCGAACGTGATGATGTCGGTCTTTTGCGGCTGGCCTTTGTCGAACCAGTATTTGCGCGCCATCTTGACCGCAAGCTCGCAGGATTCCGTGCCGGAATTGGTAAAGAATACCGTGTCGGCAAAGCTGGTGGCGACCAGCTTGTCGGCCAGGGCCTGCTGTTCGGGGATCTGGTAGAGATTGGAAACGTGCCAGAGTTTCTGCGCCTGGCTGGTGACCGCCTCGACCAACGCCGGATGGGCATGCCCCAGGGCATTCACCGCGATGCCCGCGCCCAGGTCGAGAAAACGTCGCCCGTCCGCCTCGATCAGCCAGCTCCCTTCGCCTTTGACAAAGCTGAGGGGCGCGCGGTTATAGGTCGGCAGAACGGACGGGATCATGGGATCATCCTTATCAGGCAAGAAGCCCTGTGAGTGACTCACTTTGGGCGGTTTCGTCAACGATTTTATGGAGGGCGGCACCCGTTGGGGCGCACGGGAACAAACAGGCCGGTTACGCGAAAACGCGTCGGCGTCGCAAGCGGAGGATATCTGCGTGTTTGTTCATGGTTTGCCTGATAACGCAGGAGCGTGGGTTTGCCTAGCCCCGAAATCGCGCCGGGGCGGCACACCCGTCCCGTTGCGTCATCGGGGCATCGGCAGCGTTCCGCGATGCCGGGGTTTCTGCCATAGTCGGGCGGAATGCGACCGGGGAGACCGCCATGCCACCTCTGGGCACCATGTCTGCAACGCCGCCGGGGCCCGATCTTGATGTTGTGATCATCGGCGCGGGGATCTCGGGGATAGATGCCGCCTATCACCTTGTGACGACGCGGCCGGAGCATCGGTTTGCGGTGCTGGAAGCCAAGCCCGACATCGGCGGCACATGGCACACCCACCGGTTTCCGGGCATCCGTTCGGACAGTGACCTGTTCACATTTGGCTTTGGGTGGAAACCCTGGACCGGCGTTCCCATCGCCACCGCGCAAGAGATTCTCGCCTATCTGAACGAGGCGATCGACGAGAATGACCTGCGCCGGCACATGCGGTTCGATCACAGCGTCGAGCGGGCCGACTGGAACAGTGAAACGTCATTTTGGTCGCTGACGGTGCGGCGTGCGGGCGGCACCGAGACGCTGACCTGCCGGTTTCTCTGGGTCTGCGCGGGGTATTACCGTCACGCCGCCGGATACCAACCACGCTGGCCCGGGATGCGGGATTATGGCGGCAGGATCGTCCATCCCCAGCAATGGCCCGACGACCTGGACCATGCGGGCAAGCGCGTTGTTGTCATCGGCTCGGGCGCGACGGCGGCGACGCTGATCCCCGCGCTTGCGGAAACGGCGGCGCATGTGACCATGCTGCAACGCTCGCCGACCTATTACTATCCGCGCCCGGCGCGCGATGCGTTCATCGACACCCTGCGGGCGCTGGATTTGCCCGCGACGTGGGAACATGAAATCCTGCGGCGCAAGTTCCTGCATGAACAGCGTATCGTGACCCGCCGGTCCTTTGAAGAACCTGATGCGCTTGCCGCCGACCTGATCGCCATGGTGCGAAGCTGTCTGGGAGAGGATTTCGACATCGCCACCCATTTCACGCCGCGCTATCGCCCGTGGCGTCAACGGCTGGCGGTGGTGCCCGATGGCGACCTATTCGTTGCGATCCGGTCGGGGCGCGCGTCGGTTGTCACCGACGGCATCGTGCGGTTCACCCCCGGCGGACTTGAACTGGCCACGGGCGAAGCGCTGGAGGCGGATATCATCGTGACCGCGACGGGGTTGGTGTTGAACGTGCTTGGCGATATCTCGCTGCGCGTGGATGGCGCGCCGGTCGATGTGTCGCAATGCTGGACCCATCGCGGCGTCATGCTCAGCGGGGTGCCCAACCTGGCCATGGTCTTTGGCTATCTGCGATCCAGCTGGACCCTGCGGGCCGACCTGGTGTCGGCCTATGTCTGCCGCCTGCTGGCACATATGGCGGCGCGTCCGGCCACGTCGGTGGTTCCCCTGCTACGCGCCGGAGAGATCGGGATGCCCGCCCGCCCGTGGATCGACCCCGAGAATTTCAACGCGGGCTACATCCTGCGGGGGCTCGACATCATGCCCAAACAGGGCGACCGGCAGCCCTGGGTGATGACACAGGATTATTTCGACGACCGCGAGACCCTGCCAGCGGCCGACCTTGAGGACGGCACGCTGGTCTATGGGCAGAGCGCGATCAGAAACGGATCTTGAAGTTCAGTGCCCCGACGAATTGCCCTTCGGGCTGGCTGTCGAATTCGCGGCTGAGATAGGTCAGGCCATAGAACATCGAGGCGCGCTTGCCCTGCCACTGGCCACCGGCGCGAACCCGGTAGCGCCCTTCCTTGAACGCGAGGTCGCCGCTATTGGGCAGATAGATGCTGTCCGCGACATAGGCGGCATCGGCACCAACCACAAAGCTGAACCCCGCTGGACCGCTCGCCATGGCGCGGTAACGGTGACCGGTGGTGGTGTCGCGCACCAAGAGCTCCGAGCGCCCGACCATGCCAAAGGTCAGGTCGGCGCCGATCCGCACAAGGCTTTCATCACCGATCCGTGCCTCGGCAAAGGGGCGCAGACGGGTCGAGGGGCCGAGATCATAGTCGCGACCGACTTCGGCTATTACCGTCGGATAGAACCCGTCGTCGATCTGGTTCTCGCGCGTCAGATCGCTCACCCGCTTGGACCCGATCGCCTCGTGGAAAGCCGATTGCAGGCTTGCCACCCCGGTTTGCTGCCCCGTCGCGACCAGTTGGGCTCCAATTGCGTAATCCAGGTGGTTGCGGCTGAAATGGGTATGCAGGCCAAGACCGAGGATGCCTGCATAGTCGCGGTCATTCGGGCTTGGCGTGGTGATGTCCTGCGGCGAAATCGCAGCGAGATCGACGCGCACCTCCAGCAGTTCACCAAAGGTTGCGGGCAGATGCCCTTGCCAGTCGCGGCCAAACACCCAGGACATCGCCAGCGAGCCGGTGCGCCAGCGGTCGTAATCGTCGCCAAGCAGATCGTCGGTGAACAGCCAGCCAAACCCCAGCAGTTGGCGCGAGGTATCGGCGGCCCGGTCATCCTGGGCAATGGCGGGGGCGGCGCACAGCCATGCGGCAGCGGCGGTGATAAGAGCGAGAGAGCGTGTCATGTGAGCGTCAATTCATTGTTTGGGAATCAATCTGGGCGCCCGTCTATTGCCTGAAAAACGGGCGTACAACGAACTTTCTCCGAGACTTGCACGGGGCAGAACTCGGGTATGATCCCAGCGGATGTGATCCAGCAATGCGGCGCACCATGGCAGGCCACGCTGTGGGAGGGTTAAACCGGTCCACCCGGAACGTCCAGACACGAAAGCGCTTGCGCCGCCCGTCATTCGCCGCCAAGGCTGCGCCATGTTCGAGCCAAAGACACAGAACCCTGCGCTCGCCGCCCTGCTGATCCTGACCGCGACGGCCTTTATCGCGGCCACGACGCTGTTTGCCAAGGCGCTCGGAACCGATGCGCTTGGCCCGCCGCTGCATGTCCTGCAAATCAGCCATGGTCGTTTCCTGTTTGCCTTTGCCGCGCTGGCCAGCGTCGCGGCAATCCTGCGCCCGCGCCTGGGACGTCCGAACTGGGGCCTGCATATCGGGCGGACCAGTTTCGGCTGGCTCGGCGTGACCATGATGTTTGCCTCGGTCGCCTATATTCCGCTGGCCGATGCCACGGCGATTTCCTTTCTGAACCCCGTCTTCGCGATGGTCCTCGCAATACCGTTGCTGGGCGAACGGGTCGGCCCGGTCCGGTGGAGCGCCGCCGCCATCGCCCTTGTCGGAGCGATGATACTGCTGCGCCCGACTCCGGACAGTTTTCAGCCCGCCGCGCTGCTGGCCTTTGCCGCCGCGATGTTGATGGGGATGGAGCTGATTTTCATCAAGAAACTCTCGGGGCGGGAACCGATCTTTCAGATCCTGCTGATCAACAACATGATCGGTCTTGGCATCGCAACGCTTGCGGTGTTGCCAGTCTGGACACCTCCGACGCCCCTGCAATGGGCCGCGCTGGCGGGTCTGGGCACGCTGATGGCCTGTGCGCAGACCTTGTTCGTCAACGCCATGGCCCGCGCCGATGCAAGCTTTGTCGCGCCGTTCAGCTATGCCACGCTGATTGCCGCGGCGATTTATGATTTCATCGGCTTTGGCGTGGTGCCCGACGCGATTTCGCTGATCGGGGCAGCGACGATCATTGCCGGCGCCCTGCTGCTCGCCCTTCGCGAGGCCCGCGTGCGGCCGGTGGCTGCGCAAGACGCCTTGTAACTCGGGCCACAGTGATTAAAATAGAGCGGCAAGTGAGATCAAAAGCGGCCTGTCCAACGGAGGCCGCTTTTTAGCTGGAAAGGTTGCCAATGTCCTGGACTGACGAGCGCGTCGAAACACTCAAGAAAATGTGGGGGGAAGGCCAGTCGGCCAGCCAGATCGCAAAAGAGCTTGGTGGTGTGACCCGCAACGCGGTGATCGGCAAGGTGCATCGCCTTGGCCTGTCCAACCGCAATTCCGGCACCCCCGCCGCTGCTGCCGCCAAGCCCGAGGTCAAGGCCAAGCCGGCACCCGCCGCGCCCAAACCGGACCCCAAGCCGCGCCCGATGCCCAAGACCGAAGCGGCGAGACCCGCCCCCGAACCCGTGGCGGAAACCAAGCCGGTGGTGCCGGTTCGCAAGCAGATCATTCCCGCCGGTCAGCCGCTGCCGCCGCAGCCATCCGCCAACGAGATCAGCCCCGAGGCGCTCGCCAAGGTCAACGAAGTTGAGAAAAAAGCCAAGAAGATCAGCCTGATGGAACTGACCGAACGGACCTGCAAATGGCCGATCGGCGACCCCGCGACCGAGGATTTCTGGTTCTGCGGCCTACCGGTCCAGGCGGGCAAACCCTATTGCGAAGCGCATGTTGGCGTCGCCTTCCAGCCGATGAGCGCGCGCCGCGACCGCCGTCGCTAGCGGATGTGACGTTGCCACGTATCCCGTGGCAACGCCTTGTGCGGAATGCCGGCGAAATGGTTTGATCCCCTTTCCGACGCCGCTTCGAAAACAGACACCTGCCGCCCTTGCCGCCTGACCGCTTCTGCGCGACAGGCGGCAAGGGCTTTGGGTGATCCGATCAGTTCGTGGTCGGTGCCGAAGAGGTAAAGTTCGGGATCGGGTTTTCCGACGCGGCGTTCGGCTCGATCTCGGGCCAGTTGCCCTTGGCAAGGTTGAGATTACCCGGAATGTCCTCTTCCCAGAAGCCCACGACGTTCTCGGTGATGTTCAGGTACAGCTTGTCGTCAACGATCCGCCACAGGTTCGGATTGCCCGGCACCTTGCCGCCCTTGCTTACCCCATAGGCGCAATGCCCGTCATATTGCGGCGCGAATTTGGCGGGGTCGGTCAGGAACAGGTCGCGGTTCTCTTCGCTGGCAAAGGCAAAGGTGGCACCGTTGTAATCCGCCGTGATGTCCGCCCGCCCGGGAACGCCCGCGGGCTGCTTGGTGCCGACCGGGTTTTGGGTCAGGCTGCGATAGGCGACCACGTCATAACCGGATACCGCAAACCCGGTATTGTCCACATATTGCTCACCGGCAAAGGCCGGAAGCGCCAGGGTGGTGGCGGCGACAATGGCCAAGGCGAAACGTTTCATCGCAAGTCCTTTCATGCTTCGCGCCGGCCCAGTGCCATCCGCGTGAGGCCAACCTAAGCGGTAGGTTTCAGGTTGCGCAGCCCCCCTCGCGCGGGTGTGAGCAAACCGGATATGCCGTGAGCGCAACCCCGTGAAATGTTTCAACCGGCGCGCCGATCAACGCAAAATCGGCGGTTTGTCCGGGTCCGAGCCCGGGGCACGCAGCTCGATTGTTTCGGGTTCCGCCGGCACCGGCAGGTCAAACCTCAGGCCGAACCGGTCCAGTTTCGCGGCAATGCCATCGGTTTCCTCGAAAAACGCCACATCGATCGAACCTGCCTCGATGCCGGAAAAGGTCAGCGCCTCACCCGCGGCCTTGGCCAGGGCCGCCTGGGTTTCCGGGCGGGCCGCGACAAAACCCAGAAGATGCCCGCGCGATCCGTTTTCGTGCACCACGCCGACCAGATAGGCCGCCCGCGCATACCCCGCCGCCGTTGCGAGCTTGGCGTCCAGCGCCGTGATCACCGCCTCGGGCAGCCCCAGGGGCGCGGAAACCTCCGCGATCCGCGAGGTGATCTGATCCGGGGCATTGCCCAACGTATCGGACAGCCAGGCCAGCGCCTCGGCCGGGATCAGGATCGAGGATGGCGCGACATCCAGGTTGAGCCCCATGCCAACCCCCTGCCCGGCCAGCATCTGCGCCAGGACCCGCCCCGACAGCGCCGCATAGGGGGCCGGGCGTCCGGTGAACTGGGCAAGCCGGGTCTCGCGATCAAAGGCCAGCACGAACTGGCCGTCGGCCACATCGAACACTTCCGGCGACAGCGACTCGTCCTGCGCTTCTTCGGTCAGCAGCAGGAACAGCTCGTTGTCGCCCAACCGCTCGTAGAAACGCAGCCGCGCGGCATCGTCATCCGGGTTCGCCTCCATCGCGGCATGGGCGGTGTCCAGTGGGGTCGTCTCGTTCATTGCAGTACCTCGCGCACCCGGCTGCGCAGGACCGGCAGCAGGTCGGATTCAAACCAGGGGTTCCGTTTCAGCCATGCGCTATTGCGCCAGGACGGATGAGGCAAGGGAAAGGTCCGCGGCGCATGGTCTCGCCACCCCTGAACGAGTTCGGTCACCGGCTGGCGCGTGCCAAGGTGCCATTTCTGCGCATGCCCGCCCACGAGGATGGTCAGTTGCACTTCGTTCAGATGCGCCATCACCTCGTCCCGCCAGGTGCGCGCGCAGATTGGCGGCGGCGGCAGGTCGGCCTTGCGCGCGTTATAACCCGGAAAGCAGAAAGCCATCGGTACCACCGCGACCCGGTCGCGATCATAGAAGGTTTCGTCATCGATCCCCAACCAGTCCCGCAGGCGATCACCCGATGGGTCGGTAAACGGCCGCCCCGACGCATGAACCCGCGCGCCGGGAGCCTGCCCCGCGATCAGCATCCGCGCGCCCGGACGAAACCAGACCACGGGGCGCGGCCGATGGGCCGTGGCCGTGACGGCAAAGCGGTCGGCGCAGATGGTGCATCCCGCAATCCGCTCGGCAATCGGTGGTCTTTGGCCTGTGGAGTCCGTATCAGAGCGCATGCGCCATCCGGACGACCAGACAGCGCAATTGTCAACCGCATGACCAACGCACCCACCCATGCGTGAACAAGACATGGATAATTCTATCGCAGTTCGACATAAAATGGCCTAACTCGCACATATATGTCGTTAAGATTCCTCTGATACCCGAGAGGAAGGCGCGCAAATTCAGGCAGAACGCGGCGCGGGCCGCGACAACAACAAGGCACCGATGCTAGAGTTCGATAATGTCAGCAAGTCTTTCTGGACCGGCACCCGTCGCAAGGTGATCCTGGATCAGGCGACATTTCGTGTCGAACTTGGCAATTCCCTCGGCATCCTGGCACCTAACGGCACCGGCAAGACGACGCTGATCAACATGATGGCGGGGCTTGAAAAACCCGACGAGGGCGAGATTAGGCGCGGCTGCAAGGTATCGTTTCCGCTTGGCTACATGGGCGGGGTGGAAAAACGCGTGTCGGCGATGGCGAACTGCCGCTATATTGCGAAAATCTATGGCATCGACCCGGATTATGTCGAATCCTACTGCCGTTGGCTCTGTAATCTGGGCGAATATTTCGAGCAGCCGCTAGGCACCTATTCCTCGGGAATGCGCGCCCGACTGTCTTTTGCCCTGATGCTGGCGCTTGATTTCGATATATACCTGATCGACGAAGGCATGCCCGGCAGCACCGATGTGGAATTCAACAAGAAGGCGGGCGACATTCTGCGCGAACGGCTGGCCACCACCACGATTGTCATCGTTTCGCACCAACCCGCCGTGCTTGAGCAGTTTGCCCGCTCGGCGGCGGTGCTGAGCGACGGGCGGCTGCATATGTTTGAAACCTTGGAAGAGGCGAGACATCTTTATGACTACCAAACCCAAGGCTAGCAAATTCCGCATCCGGCGCGCCGCCGCCGGTGCAAAGGGGGCCGACACGGCCAATCCGGACGACCTGCCGCCGCCGGACCTCGCGGAGGCCGCCGCCAATGACGCGCCCCCCCAGACCGACGCCGCCAAAGACGAAACCTCGGCGGACCCCGGCTCGGCCGAGGCCGAGATCGAGGCAATCAAGGCCGAGGGGCTGACCGGCAGGCAATTGCGCATGGCGCGGCGGGTGGCGCAGAAACACAATCTGCAAGCCGCCAATGACCTGGATGCGGTGCGCCTGCTGCGGCAGAATGGCATCGATCCGTTCAAACGCTCGAACATGCTCGAACTTGTGGTGCCACGGGCCGAAGACGCACAGGACAACGACGCCGCGCCGCGGGTCCAGCTGCCGCAAACCGTACCAGGTGACGCACCCTCCCTGCCCTCGGTCGAGCTGAGCCCGGCCGAGCGGCGGGAATACGAGATCGGCAAGATCCAGCGGGACATGATGCGGCGCCGACGGCGCAAGCTGTTGTACCTGCTGGGCCGGCTCAGCTTTTTCGTGCTCTTGCCGACCCTCCTGGCGGGGGTTTATTACTTTCACTACGCGACGCCGATCTACGCGTCGAAATCCGAGTTCCTGATCCTCAAGGCCGACAATTCGGGTGGCTCGGGGCTTGGCGGCCTGCTTTCGGGTACCCAGTTTGCCACCAGCCAGGATTCCATCGCCGTTCAGTCCTATCTGCAATCCAAGGATGCGATGCTGCGGCTGGACCGCGAAATCGGCTTCAAGACACAATTCAACCAGGACTGGATCGACCCGATCCAGCGTCTGAGCCCGGACGCCACCAACGAAGAAGCCTATCGCACCTACAAGAAATACGTGAAGATCGGCTATGATCCGACCGAGGGCGTCATCCGGATGGAGGTTTCGTCGCCCGACCCGCAGGTCAGCACCGAATTCTCCACCCGCCTGATTTCCTATGCCGAAGCGCGGGTCAACAGCCTGTCCCAGCAAAAGCGCGGTGACCAGATGAAAGACGCCGTGGACGGGTTCGAGGCCGCGCAGGAGGAACGCCGCAAGGCGCAGGAGGCGCTGGTCCAGCTACAGCAACAGGGCTCCCTGCTCGATCCGGAAGGGGTGATCGCAAGTTTGCGCGGGCAGATCAACAACGTGGAAATCCAGTTGCAGGAAAAACAGTTGCAGCTGGCCGCCCTCATGGACAACGCCCGCCCGAACCAGGCCAAGGTCGATGGTACCAATGGCGACATCCGGCGGCTGGAAAACCTGCTCGCCTCGCTCAATGCCCGGATGATCGATGCGTCCAAGGGCGAAAACTCGCTGGCGCAGCTTTCGGTGAACATCCAGATGGCCCAGGCCGATCTCGCGGCGCGGGACATGATGTTGCAATCGGCACTGCAACAGGTCGAACAGACCCGGATGGAGGCCAACCGGCAGGTGCGTTACCTGACCGTCTCGGTCGACCCGGTGCCCAGCCAGGAACCCAGCTATCCCCGAGGCTTTGAGAATACGCTGCTTGCATTCCTGATATTCTCGGGCATCTATCTGATGGTATCACTTACAGCATCCATCTTGCGCGAACAGGTAGCATCCTAGACATGACCCAGATTGACATTGCCGGTTTGAATGTTGGCAACGATTGCCCGCTGACCATTATCGCCGGCCCCTGCCAGCTTGAAAGCGCGGATCACGCCCAGATGATCGCGGGCCGCATGAAAGAGGCCTGCGACGCGGCGGGCGCGCAATACGTGTTCAAGGCCAGCTATGACAAGGCCAACCGCACAAGCCTCGCGGGCAAGCGCGGGCTGGGCATGGATGCGGGTCTTGGGGTGCTTGCGGGCATTCGCAGCACGATCGGCGTGCCGGTCCTGACCGATGTACATACCGAAGCGCAATGCGCCCCCGCCGCCGAGGCGGTCGATATCCTGCAAATCCCGGCCTTTCTGTGCCGGCAGACCGACATGCTGCTTGCCGCCGGCAACACCGGCGCCGTGATCAACGTCAAGAAGGGGCAGTTTCTCGCGCCCTGGGACATGGCCAATGTCGTCGACAAGATCGAGAGCACCGGCAACAAGCGCATCCTGCTGACCGAACGGGGCGCGTCTTTCGGGTATAATACGCTGGTGGCCGATATGCGCAGCCTGCCGATCATGGCACAGACCGGCTATCCGGTGGTGATGGACGCCACCCACAGCGTCCAGCAGCCCGGCGGGCGCGGCGGCAGTTCCGGTGGCCAGCGTGAATTCGCGCCGGTCATGGCCCGCGCCGCCGCCGCCATCGGGGTCGCCGCCATCTTTATCGAAACCCACGAGGATCCCGACAATGCGCCCAGCGACGGGCCCAACATGATCCATCTTGACCAGATGCCGGCGCTGATTGACACGTTGATGCAGCTGGACAGGGTTGCTAAGGCAGACCCAGTTGTAATCTGAACCAGCATCCGGACCTTTTTCATGACCAAACCTGCAGCCACGGTGACGCCGAACACCTGGGACTTCCTGCGCGACCCGATGATCGCCCCCACCGGGTTTCGCGAATATGACGCCCGCTGGAAATTCCCGGACGAAATCAACCTGCCGGGCATGACCGCGCTTGGCCTGGGCCTGGGAACCCAGATGCAAAAGCGCGGGATCAAACCGGAAATCGCCGTCGGGAACGATTACCGCGACTATTCTCTCAGCATCAAGAACGCGCTGATCCTCGGGCTGATGCAGGCGGGAATCCAGGTCAAGGATATCGGTCCGGCGCTGTCGCCCATGGCCTATTTCAGCCAATTTCACCTGAACGTGCCCGCGGTTGCGATGGTCACCGCCAGCCACAACCCGAACGGCTGGACCGGGGTCAAGATGGGGTTTGACCGCCCGCTGACCCACGGCCCCGACGAAATGGCCGAGCTGCGCGACATCGTGCTTGGCGGTCTCGGCGAAGCCCGGCCCGGCGGCGGCTATGAATTCGTCGATGGCGTGCGCGAAGCCTATCTGGACGATCTGGTCGGGGATTTCCGCATGTCCCGCCCGCTCAAGGTGGTCTGCGCCACCGGCAATGGCACCGCCAGCGCCTTTGCGCCGGACCTGTTCGAACGGCTGGGAGTCGAGGTGGTGCCGAGCCACAACCGGCTCGACTATACGTTCCCCAACTACAACCCCAACCCGGAAGCGATGGAAATGCTCCATGACATGGCCGACACGGTCAAGGCATCGGGGGCGGATTTCGCGCTTGGGTTTGACGGTGACGGCGACCGCTGCGGCGTGGTCGACGACGAGGGCGAAGAGATTTTTGCCGACAAGGTCGGGGTGATCATGGCGCGCGACCTGGCCCGGCTGCATCCGGGGTCGACCATCGTTGCCGATGTGAAATCGACCGGATTGTTCGCCTCGGACCCGGAATTGCAAAGGCACGACATCAAGGCCGATTACTGGAAGACCGGCCATTCCCACATGAAACGGCGGGTCAAAGAGCTTGGCGCATTGGCCGGGTTCGAAAAATCGGGCCACTATTTCCTCGCCGAACCCATCGGCCGGGGCTATGATTGCGGCATGCGCGTCGCTGTGGAAATCTGCAAGCTGATGGACCGCAACCCGGGCAAATCCATGTCCGACCTGCGCAAGGCGCTGCCAAAAACCTTCTCGACCCCGACCATGTCGCCCTACTGTCCGGACACGGAAAAATACGCCGTGCTGGAGCGGATCGTTGCCAAGCTGACCGAAATGGCGGATGCGGGCACGCCGATCGCCGGGCGCAAAATCGACACCGTGGTCACCGTGAACGGCGCGCGCCTGATCCTTGACAACGGCGCCTGGGGCCTGGTTCGCGCCTCATCGAACACCCCCAACCTGGTGGTGGTTTGTGAAAGCCCCGAAAGCGACGAGGAATTGCGCGCGATCTTTGCCGATCTTGATGCGGTAATCCGTACGGAACCCTCGGTCGGGGATTACGATCAGACGATCTGAACCCGGCCCGATGCGCCAACCCACCCGCCGGAATCCCGGCGGGTCCTGGTGTTTGCCGCTCAGTTCCGGCCCAGCAGCTTGAAAAGCTGGTCCTTGACCTCATCCTCCAGCCGGTCCTTCAGAACTTCCTTGGCGTCCTGATCCTCCTGGATCTCGACATCCAGTTCTTCGGCGAGCTTCCGGGCCAGTTTCGCCTTGGCCTCGTCCTCGAGCTCTTCCAGCTTGGCATCGGCATTCGCCTTGGCGGCGGCTTCGAGATCCGCCCAGACACGCGGGCTTTCCCATGGCCCCCTTATCCGGATCGGCAAGGACAGCCCCTGACCGCCGCGCGCGCGCAGGGCGACGGGCGTGAAAGTATAGTCGATATCCCGCGCGCCAAGGCCAATCCGCCCTTTGCCATCGGCGCGATAATTGCTGAGCTGAAGCAGCAGGTCGTCGTTAAAGAGATTGCCACCGCCCATGGTGAAACTGGCCCCGAGGCTGTCGAAAACCGTGGTCCCGCCGCTTGCCGCATCGCCGCGCATCAACCGGTCAAGATCAAGGCCCAGGATCACCCCACGGCCCATGCGCAACCCGCCCTTTCCGGATAGCGACCGCATGATCGCTTCGACCGATTGCCCGACCCCGAGAAACTGCACCTCGCCCGCCGCCTTGCCGCGAATGCGCTCCATTCCCAGCAGATCGCGTTGCGCCAGCAGGATGTCGATATCCGCCGCCGTCAGGTTGCCGCCAACAGACAGGCCATTGCGATTATTTGCCACCAGCTGCCCGCGCAACCGGCCGTCAAACACCGACACGTCCTCAAGATGCAGCACCGCGCGCGACCGGTCGATTTCAAGCAGCAGCCGGGTTTCCCCGATGGTCAGATCCGGCGTCCTTATCCCTTCGGCGGTCACACGCACCGACCCGTTCACCCGCGCAAGGGCGCTGGCATCGATCGGTGCGCGGGACCAGCCATCGCCCGCAACTCCCGGAGCCGCGTCACCCCCGCCGCTGGCGCTGTCCCCCGAAGATGCCGGGAACGCCAGTACTCCGGCAGACAACTTGGCGGTGATCTGCGGGACATCCGACAACACCACATCGACAACCCCGTTCAGCCGGTTTTGCCCCAGCTCGCTGCGCAGATCGCGCAAGGCCAGACGGCCATCCGCCGTATAGGTGACATCCGCGATCACCCGCACCATGGGCCCCCATCCCGCCGGCAGGTCAACCGCCGACAGACCAAGGGCCGCCGCACTGGCCCCGAAATCGTCGCTGTCCAGGTCGGCACGCCCGGTCAATTCGCCCGCCGTGTTGACCCGCCCGTCGAACGCCAGCCTGCCCGACGGCATCTCGACCGCCAGCGATACCGGCGACGCGGCCCCCCGGATCAAACCCGCCGGATCGGAAATCTCCGCGTTCAGCACAATATCATGGCTGGCGGGGCGCAGGCTTGCCGCGATGGCCACAGGGCCAGCCGGATCAGGCCATCTGAGGTCGAGATCCACCCCGGACAAGGTGACGGGGCTGGTGCCGGCCTCGGCATAGATCAAGGTGCCGTTTCTCAGTTCCAGCAGGTCAAGCGCAACCGCGGTCTCCGCCTCCGCGGAGGATGCGACGGGCGCGGTCGCAGGGCTGGCCGCACCTGCGCTGGCCGTTTCGAACACCCAGTTCGCCCGCCCATCCGGAGCGGTCTGAAGCCGCAATACCGGATCATCGGCGACGATTCCCGTCACCCGCACCGATCCGGTCAGAAGATCGGTGGCCGACACCCCGATAGACAAGCCGCTGGCGCTCAGCATCGGTTCGGGTCCTGCCCAGTCGGCATTGCCCAGCGTCACCGGACCGGTCTTGACCCCCAGCACCGGCCAGATAGACAGCGACACGTCGCCCGACACGGTCAATTCCCGCCCGGTGCGTGCTTCGATCTGCTCGCTCGCGATCCGCACGATCCGTTCATCGGGCAGCAACAGCACCCCAATCACCCCCGCCACGACCGCGATCAGAAGCGCACCCACTATCCTGAATATCCACCGCATACACGCACCCTCCGTTGCTTGGAGGCGAGTCTATCACCCGTGTGGCGCGACGCAATCGTCGGGGCTAGGCATCGTGCCGCCGCATCTCTATATGCACGGGAATGAGCACCAACCCGCCCGATTTGCGCCCCGACCTCGCCCCGCGCGCCCGCCTGACCGACGCGCCCCGCCCCGGCCAACCCACCGTTGGCATGGTCAGCCTCGGTTGTCCCAAAGCGCTGGTCGACAGCGAGCGCATCCTGACCCGGCTGCGGGCCGAAGGCTATGGTATTTCGCCCGACTACACCGGCGCGGATGCGGTGATCGTGAACACCTGCGGCTTTCTGGACAGCGCCAAGGCCGAAAGCCTGGACGCGATTGGCGAGGCGCTGGCGGAAAACGGGCGGGTCATCGTGACCGGCTGTCTCGGGGCGGAACCCGACTATATCCGCGAGCATCACCCGCGCATCCTCGCGGTTACCGGGCCGCATCAATACGAGCAGGTGCTAGACGCGGTGCATGTGGCGGTGCCGCCCGATCCGGACCCGTTCATCGACCTGTTGCCCGCCAGCGGCGTGTCGCTGACGCCGCGCCATTACAGCTATCTCAAGATTTCCGAAGGCTGCAATCACAAGTGCAAGTTCTGCATCATTCCCGACATGCGCGGCAAGCTGGCCAGCCGCCCGGCCCATGCGGTGCTGCGCGAGGCGGAAAAGCTGGTTGAGAATGGCGTGCGTGAACTGCTGGTGATCTCGCAGGATACGTCGGCCTATGGCACCGATACGCGGGACCGGGAGTACAAGCATCCGATCATCCCGCTGGCCCGCGATCTGGGGTCGCTGGGGGCCTGGGTGCGTCTGCATTATGTCTATCCCTACCCGTTCGTGCGCGATTTGATCCCGTTGATGGCCGATCCGGAAAACGGTGTGCTGCCCTATCTCGACATCCCGTTCCAACACGCCCACCCGGACACGCTCCGGCGCATGGCGCGCCCCGCCGCCGCCAGCCGCACGCTTGATGAAATCGCCGCCTGGCGGGCGATCTGCCCGGAAATCACCCTGCGCAGCACCTTTATCGTCGGCTATCCCGGCGAGACCGAGGCCGAGTTTCAGACCCTGCTTGACTGGATGGACGAGGCCCAGCTCGACCGGGTTGGCTGTTTTCAATACGAAAACGTCGACGGCGCGCGCAGCAATGCACTGCCCGACCACGTGCCCGAAGAGGTCAAGCAGGACCGGTGGAACCGGTTCATGCAAAAGGCCCAGGCGATATCCGAGGCCAAGCTCGCCGCCAGGGTCGGGCAGACCATGCAGGTCATCGTCGACGAGGTTGACGACGAGGCCGCGACCTGTCGCACCATGTCCGACGCCCCCGAGATCGATGGCAACCTGTTCATCGACGAGGGCTTCAAGGCGTTGAAACCCGGCGATATCGTGCAGGTCACCGTTGACGAGGCCGGTGAATATGACCTTTGGGGGCAACTGGTTCCAAGGTGACGCCCCGCTTGTGTCCCGCGCGGTTCCGGCGCTATCCTTGGCTGACACAGCCAGGGAGACCCAGCCATGTCGGACGCACCAACCATCGCCCAGAAAGCCCCCTATCCGATCGAAGTCACCGCCGGGAAAACCTATTTCTGGTGCGCCTGCGGACGCTCGCAGAACCAGCCCTTTTGCGATGGCAGCCACAAGGACACCGGTTTTGCCCCGGTCAAATACACTGCCAAAGCCGACAAGAAGGTCTTTTTCTGCGGGTGCAAACATACCGGCAACGCGCCGCTCTGTGACGGAACCCATTCCAAGCTGCCGGATTGACGGGTTTGCCCGCGACCCCTGCGGCCCCGGTACCCGCTGGCGGTCATGCCCGGTTATCAAGGTAATAGCGCACGGCGTCCTGCACCCGCCGAAACCTGTCGCCACCCAGTTTCTTGCCGCCATACCAGCGGGTCACCACCACGATATGGTCGCGCAATTCGGCGCGTTCGAGCATGCGCAGGATCACCATTCCGGCCCCGCTCTCGCCATCGTCGTTCTTGACCGGCCCCCCGACTTCCAGAACGACGCCCCAGGTATTGTGGGTGGCCTTGGCGAATTTCCGGTCCTTGCACAGGGCCTTGATAAATGCCTGCGCCTCGGCCCGGCAGGACACAGGACCGCCCGAAACGGCGTATTTGCTGCCGCGATCGCTTACCACACCATCGAAAATCTGCACGTTCAACCACCTGTCATTCACGATGCGCCGCCTGGAGTGCCCTGTCTGACAGGTCGGCCCCGCAATGCCAACGGGTTGGCGCGCTATCCGCCCAGTGACCGCACCGTGCTGGCCACCAGGTCCATGCGCGCCTTGTTGGGCGGGTGGCTGGCCAGGAACTTGTCACCGGGATCGGGCAGGCGGGTAAAGAACTGCGCCCCGACCAGCGGGTCATACCCGGCACGCCAGGTTATGACGGTGCCCAGCTTGTCGGCCTCAAGCTCGAACTCCTTGGCATAGCTGCGTGCCCCCACGACCGCGCCGATTTCCCGCGCCCGCTCGACATCGCCCGAGCCGCCGCCTGTCAGCGTTGCCAGCCCGCCGAATATCTCGGCTGCATCGGCCGAGTTCCGGCGCTGCCGTTCCAGATGGTTGGCGATGTGATGCGCCGCCTCGTGCCCCATCACAAAGGCCAGCTCATCCGCGTTATGCACGCTGCCGATCAGCGACGCGGTAAAGGTCAGAACCGGGCGGCCCTGCTCATCCACGCTTTGAAACGCGTTTGGTTGGGCGCGCGGGTTCGGATCAACCGCGATCAGGAAATCGCAATTGCGCACCGTTCCGTACCGCCGGCATTCGCGCTCGGCGACGGGTTCGACCGCCCGCACCACCTCGGTAAAGCCCTGCGCCGCCTCTTCGGGGGTCAGCACCCATTCGCCAGCCCCACCGCCGACCGGCGACGGCAGGTCACAGCCGGCCAGCAACAGCGCGGGCGCAAGCAGCAGAACGGTTATGCGCATGGTCGGAACCAATCCTTTGTCGCGGCGGCGAAACGATACCTGCCCCAACATAGCCACCGGGGCGCGCCCCTGCCAGTGGCGGATGCGGCGCACCGGCAAAGCGGCGCTTGCAAACCCCCGATTGCCGCGTCAGGGTACGCATATGTTTACGATAGAGCATGAATTTGACGCCACCGTGATCACCCTTGTCGACGAGGGCGATGCGCCGTTGCAGGAAGACATCACGATCAACAGTTTTGCGGAATGTGTCACGCTCGAACAGCTCGACCCGCGCACGGATCGTGTCCAGAAAATCACCCTGTCCCCCGAACAGTTGCGCGATCTGGCGGCGGCGCTCGATCTGCCCGAGGGGGTCTATCAACTGCGCGAAGTTCCGGAAGCGGAATAGGCAAAAACCTTGACCCTTGCAGATTGACCACGCAGCAGCGCGAGGTCAGAGGGCGCAACCCCCATCGCGCTCGCCAGCAGGGCGCGCACCGCCGCATTGGCCTTGCCGTTTTCCGGCGGCGCGGTGACGGCGGCCCGCAGCTCCGCGCCCTCACGCATCAATCGGTTGTTCGCGGCCCTGGGGCTGACCCGCACGGTGATCTGCCGCCCCGGCTGTGCCAGGTCGGTCAGGTCGGGCAGGTCTCTGGATTTCGCTCGCGCCATGTGTACAGTCTGCGCCAAAGGTCACAGCAGATGCCATAGGCAAGTGGCAATCAACGGCAAGAGGGAGGCAAGCGCATGGCTACGGGTTTTTTCTGGGACGAACGGTGTTTCTGGCATGCTGGCGGCAACTATGTATTTACCCTGCCCGTCGGCGGATTGGTGCAGCCGCAGGTTGCCGGAGGATTGCCCGAGAACCCCGAGACCAAGCGGCGGCTCAAGAACCTGATGGACGTAACCGGGCTGACGGGCGAGTTGGCGGCACAAAGCGCGGCCCCCGCCGACTGGACCGATCTGCTGCGGGTTCATCCGGAAAGTTACCTGAACGAATTCAAGCGCCTGTCCGATGCCGGTGGCGGCGAGCTTGGCCGCCGCACCCCCTTTGCCGCCGGTGGGTTCGAGATTGCGGCGCTGTCGGCGGGGCTGTCGGTTGCGGCGGTCGATGCGGTATTGACCAACCGTCTGGACAATGCCTATGCCCTGTCGCGCCCGCCGGGGCATCATTGTCTGCCGGACTTTCCCAACGGTTTCTGCCTGCTTGCGAATATCGCCGTCGCCATCGAAACCGCCAAGGCCCGTCACGGGCTGGGCAAGGTTGCGGTGCTGGATTGGGATGTCCATCATGGCAACGGCACCGAGGCGATCTATTACGAGCGCGACGACGTACTGACGATCTCGATGCATCAAGAGGGCAATTATCCGCTGGATACCGGCGCAATCGGCGACCGTGGGCGCGGGGCCGGCGAGGGTTTTAACCTGAACGTGCCGCTCCCTGCCGGCGCGGGGCATACCGCCTATCTTGCGGTCATGGACGAAATCGTGCGCCCGGCGCTGGAGGCATTCAAACCGGACATGATCATCGTCGCCTGCGGATTTGATGCCTCGGCCTGTGATCCCCTGGCGCGAATGCTGGCCACCGCCGATACCTTCCGGCAGATGACCCACCGCATCAAGGACGCCGCGCGCGATCTGTGCGGTGGCAGGCTGGTGCTGGTTCACGAGGGGGGATATTCGGAAATGTATGTTCCGTTCTGCGGCCATGCCACGCTCGAGGCGCTCTCGGGCAGCCATATCACCGCCCCCGATCCGATGGCCGAGACCTTTGCCATTCGCCAGCCCTCCCCCCGGTTCGATGCCTTCCTGCGCGACGTGGTGCGCGATGCGGCCGCGGCCCTGCGCGTCCCGGCGGGTTAGGTAAGTCTCGGTTTTCGGGTTGAAACCCGGGGCTTGAACGCCGACATGTCAGGCAGATTTCAAGACAAGGTTCCGACTATGCCCGATCCCAATTCCGCTGCGCTCGATTTCCTGTTGTCCCGCCGCTCCCGTCCGGCCAAGACCCTGGTGCCGCCGGTTCCCACCCGCGAGCAGCTGCGCCCCATCCTGACAGCGGCGGCCCGCACGCCCGATCACGGCAAGATGGAACCCTGGCGCTTTATCGTGGTCGAGGGCGCGGCAATGGCGCGTCTGGCGGACCTGGCGCAGGCGCGCGGAACCGCCCTCGGCAAGGCGGCGCAAGACATTGAAAAGGCGCGCGGGCAGTTCGACCAGGGGCATCTCGCGGTGGCGGTAATCGAGGTACAGAAACCGTCGGACAAGATCCCGCCGGTGGAACAGACCTATTCAGCGGGGGCTGTCTGTCTGGCGCTGCTGAACGCGGCGCTGGCGTCGGGCTGGGGGGCCAACTGGCTGAGCGGCTGGGTCAGCCATGATCGCACCTTCTGCGAGCAGGGGTTCGGGCTCGCGGCGAATGAATCCATCGCCGGCCTGATCCATATCGGCACCCAGGGCTCGGTGCCCCCGGAGCGGCCCCGCCCCGAGATCGACAGCATCACGGAATGGCGCGACGCATGATTTTTCAATCGTTTTCTTTGGCGCTCGGCCAACTTGGCGACCCGCGTTTTCGGCGGGTCCTGCTGCTTGGGCTGGCGCTGACCATTCTGCTGCTCATCGGGGCCAGCGCCGGATTTGTCTGGCTGATCGGGGCATTGGTGGGCGATGACGCCTCCCTGCCCTTTATCGGTGAGGTCACCTGGCTCGGGGACCTGGCCAGCTGGACGTCGATCCTGCTGATGATGGTGCTGTCGGTGTTCCTGATGGTGCCCGTGGCCTCTGCGATCACCTCGATGTTCCTGGACGAGGTCGCGCAGGCGGTCGAGGACAAACACTATCCCGGCCTGCCCGAGGTGCCCGGCGTGCCCTTTGGCGATGCCCTGCGCGATACGGTGAATTTTCTCGGGGTGCTGATCGGGGCCAATATCGTGGCGCTGCTGCTCTACGTCATGTTTGCGCCGATGGCGCCGTTCATCTTCTGGGCGCTGAACGGGTTCCTGCTGGGCCGTGAATATTTCATGCTCGCCGCCATGCGCCGGGTCGGGCGGGTTCGGGCGAAACAACTGCGCGCGAAATACAGCACGACGGTCTGGATCGCCGGCACGCTGATGGCGATTCCGCTGTCGATCCCGCTGGTCAACCTGCTGATCCCGATCCTTGGGGCCGCGACCTTTACCCATATCTTTCACCAGGTCCAGGCGCGCACCCGGGGTGTTGCAACCTAGCGCCTATTGCAGCAATGCCAGCGCGCGACCGTTCCAATACCAGGTGAACTCGCAATTCGCGCGGCGCTGACAGGTCGGCGCCGTGCCGATGGTGACGACCCCCATATTGCCATTGCTGAGGGGTTGCATCCTGACCCCCTGTGTCAGCAGTTCCTTGGGCTGCACGCCCCGTGCGTGCAGCGAGCTGACAAAGAATTCGGCCGAGCAGGACGATGCCCCGCAGAACGGGCGCGGATAGCCCGCCGAACAGGTGATCCCGTTCCAATACACCACCACGTCCTCGAGCCCGTCACCATCAATGTCACCGCTATGCAGGGCCGTCGGCTCCATCCGGGCCGGGCCACCACAGCCTGACCGGATCGAGGCCTGGGCCACATCGCGCATCGACACCACAGGGGCGGCGGCGGCGGGCACCGATGACCATGGTTTGCCAATAGCCGTGAACATCGTCTGGCAATGGCCGGTCAACGCGCCATGCGCCGTCTGAAAGCCGCGCGCGGTCACTGTCCGCGACCCGGTGCTGCTTCGGATTTCGAACTCCGGCTGGGCCGCGATTGCCGCAAAGACCGCATCCGTCGCGGGCAGATCGGCCTCCCACGAGGAATAAAGTTCGTTCCGCTGCACCACGGGCAGGCGGTAACCGGTTGCCCCGACAACCAACAGCACATCCTGTCGCTGTTGCGTGACGCCGTCATATGCCCCGAGCACGCCCTCGCCAAGATGCAGCCGCAGGCTGTCGCGCCGGGTGATGTCCGGCTCCATGTTGCCGACCTGCTCTCCGCTCAGCCCCCGGGCAGAACGCTCTCCGCACAGGAGTTTCACATCCCGGTCACTGGTGACAGAGATCGCGCCGCTGAAATACGCCCCGTCATCATAGGTCTGGAGCCGCCATTCCGGCGTCTGCGCCCCGGCCTGCCCCCCCAGGACGAGCGCAATCAACCCGATGAACGCACGCAGCATGATGCCCCCCTATGGCGCGAGCAGCCAACGCCCATCCGCAGATTTGCACATTTGCGGCTTCAACTGCACCGGCTTGACTGCGTCCCTGGGATAGACCGAATGCTCGATAAACACGCACTCCCCGCGCACCGCCGCCAGCTTGACATCGCCATGTGCCCCCGTCGCCGGATTGGACCAGGACAGCGTGGTGCCGCTTGCGCGCACCCTGGGCGTGTAGAGTTGTTTTTCCGTGGCCTGCATCATGTCGAAATCCTGCGGGCTGAGCCCGGACCCCGCGAGCAACTTGCTCAGCGGTTTGGCGATCCCCGCCGCCGGAGCGGTCAGCGCGATGACCAGAACCAGCGTCAGTTTCAGTGAAAGTCTCGTGATCGATCTGAGCAATATTCCACACTCCGGTTTCGGGCGGGATGCCCGCTGTTGTCCAACCTTGCCAAAGCAGGCGCGCCCGTGTCCATGGCGAAACCGGCCCGCGGCCGCCAATCTTCAAAAAAACACGATATATCCTACTTGGCCTTGCACGGTTGGTTTGCCCTGCCGCCTGCCGCATTCTGACCGCAACCATTCAGTGAGGAGCCGGATGCCCAATTCCAACTATTTCGCCCCGACCGGTGGGCACCCGCCACAAGAGCAGCTCTTGACCGACCGCGCGATGTTCACCGATGCCTATGCGGTGATCCCCAGGGGAACCATGCGCGACATCACCACCAGCTTTCTGCCCCATTGGACAGCAACGCGGCTCTGGGTGATCGCACGCCCGATGACCGGATTTGCGGAAACCTTTTCGCATTACATCATGGAGGTCGCCGCCGGCGGCGGCAGCGATACACCAGAGAGCGACCCCGAAGCCGAAGGCGTTATTTTCGTCGTTGGGGGGGCGGTTACGCTGACCATCTCCGGAAAGCGGCACGTGATGAATGCCGGTGGCTTTGCCTTTTTGCCCGCGGGCTGCGCGTGGACGCTGTACAACCATGCGGGGGGCGAGGCGCGGTTTCACTGGATCCGCAAGGCGTACCAGCCCGCGCCGGGCATCGATGCCCCCGAACCCCTGGTAACGAGCGACGCGGATGTGCCCCCCACACCGATGCCGGGCACCGAGGGACGCTGGGCCACGACGCGATTTGTCGATCCCGCCGACATGCGCCACGACATGCATGTCACCATCGTCACCTTTCAGCCCGGCGGCGTGATCCCGTTTCTGGAAACCCATGTGATGGAGCACGGGCTCTACGTGCTCGAAGGCAAGGCGGTCTATCGGCTCAACCAGGACTGGGTCGAGGTCGAGGCCGGTGACTACATGTGGTTGCGCGCCTTCTGCCCGCAGGCCTGTTATGCCGGCGGCCCCGGGGCTTTCCGCTACCTGCTCTACAAGGACGTCAACCGCCACATGCCCCTGCGCCTGTCACAACGCTGACGGGCTTGCCCCGGCGGGCGGATTGCGCCAGAGTTGCATCAGGGTGCCACGCATTCCTTGCAGGTTGCCGCGCGCCCGGACCCGAGACCGGAGGCCGATGATGAAACGCGGTGCGTTCCCCCCGATGATGCTTTCCCTGGCGCTGGTCGTGACCGGATGCGCAGATATGCCGCTCATGGCCGAACCCGAGGTGAAACAGGTCGAGGTGCTTGGGCGCACCTGGACCGTGTCCGGCGTGCCCGACCGGCCAAACGCCTTTGTTGCGGCGCGTGACAACAACAACCTGAACCCGTTTGGCCGCCCCGCCGCGCTGCGCACGCCACAGGCGGTTCGGGCGCTTGAATCCGCCACCGGATGCAAGGTCGTGGCGGGCCGCCTGTGGCAGGATACCATGGCGCGCTATCATGCCGACATGGCCTGCCCCGGCTAGGCGCGTTTTGGCCGCGCCGCGATGGTTGAGCTTGGCGCGCAACCCTGCAATACCTCGCCCATGCGTATCGCGATCAATGGATTCGGCCGGATCGGCCGCACGATTCTCCGGCAGGTTCTGAACCTTCCGAACCCCGATGATGTGCAGGTGGCGCTGATCAACGATATCGCGCCCGCGGACATGCTCGGCTACCTGTTCCAGTATGACAGCACCTTTGGCCCGCTGCCCCACGCGGTCGATACCGCGAACGATGTCTTGTCCGTCGCAGGGCGGCATATCCCGCTGACCCGGCAAGGCGACCTGTCGCGGCTGGACCTGTCGGGGGTCGATGTGGTTCTGGAATGCACCGGGATCGCGCGGGAAACCGATGTGGCCCGCCGCGGCTTGCAGGCCGGGGCGCGGTCGGTGCTGATTTCCGGCCCGTCGCCGGCCGCCGAAGTGACACTGGTTCTGGGCGCGAACGAGGACCGGCTGGGCCGCGCGCGGATCGTCTCGAACGCCTCCTGCACCACCAACGCGCTGGCTCCGCTGCTGGGTTTGCTGGACGACCTCTGTGGTGTCGAAACCGCCCACATGACAACGATCCATTGCTATACCAACAGCCAGCCGATGGTCGACGCCCCGCGCGGCGACATGGCGCGCAGCCGGGCAGGTGCCTTGTCGATGGTGCCCACAACCACAAGTGCCACGCATCTGATCGACGAAGTGTTGCCCCAGCTCGCCGGCCGGATCAGCGGCGCGGCGTTGCGTGTTCCGACCGCCAGCGTGTCGGCGGTCGATCTCGTTCTGACCATGCGGCAGGCGATGGGTGCCGACGCCTTTGCCGATGCGCTGCGGGCGAAGGTGGGCAAACAGGCGGTGCTTGGCTGGACCGATCACCCGCTGGTGTCCTCCGATCTGCGCAGCCGCCCGGAATCGCTTGTCATTGCCGGGCCGGAAACCCGTATCGTGAATGACCGGCAGGCGCGGGTCTTTGGGTGGTATGACAATGAATGGGGATTCTCGGCGCGCATGCTGGATGTCGCGGCCCTGATGGCAGACCGGGAAACCGTCTAGCCCCCCGGCCCCGCCATACTCAGGCGTGGTCATCCTTTGGCAGCGATCCGCGGCCATGCCCGGACAACCCGCCCGAAACCTCTTCGGTGGCTTCATCCGCCAGTTCCTCGGGCAGCACGAGGTTCAGGACGATCGCGATCAGGGCGGCGGGCAGGATGCCGGACGCGCCCAGAATACGCAGGGAATCCGGCAGGTTCTGAAGCGCGTTGGCAGCCCCCGGCGCGACATTCATCACCTCGAGTTGCAAGCCCAGCCCAAAGGAAATCGCAACCGCAAAGATCACCATGTTGCGCCGGTTCCAGTTCACGTCGGACAGCATCGAAATACCCGCCGCGACCACCATGCCGAACATCACGATCACGCCACCGCCCAGAACCTCGATGGGAACCGTGCGGATCAATGCCCCGACCTTTGGCACGAGGCCGCAGAAGATCAAGAACAGCGCGCCAAAGGTGACGACGTGGCGGCTCATCACCCCGGTCATCGCGATCAGGCCGACATTCTGGCTGAACGAGGTGTTGGGGAATCCGCCAAAAAGCCCCGCCAGCGCCGAGCCAAGCCCGTCGGCATAGGTCGCGCCGGTGATTTCCTTGTCGGTGGCTTCGCGCCCCGCGCCGCCCTTGGTGATGCCCGAGACGTCGCCCACGGTTTCAACCGCCGAGACAAATGCCATCAGACAAAAGCCGATCACGGCGGCGGCGCTGAACTCGAACCCGTATTTCAGGGGCTGTGGCAGGGCAAAGGCGGCGGCGTTGCTCCAGCTGCTGCCGATGGCCTCGAAGGTCAGCATCCCGGTCAGAAGTGCATAGAAATAGCCGACGATGATGCCGATCAGGACCGCCGAGACCGCCAGCATGCCGCGTGCAAAGAACTTGAGTCCCAGCGTGACGATAATCACCACAAACGCCGCCGACCAGTTCAACATGCTGCCATATTCCGGCAGGTTGCGCGCCTTGGCGGGGACACCCCCGGCGGCGTATTCGATGCCCACCTTGACCAGCGCCAGGCCGATCATCGTCACCACGAGACCGGTTACCAGCGGCGGCAATGCAAAGCGGATCTTGCCGATGAAGGTACCAAGGATCGTATGGAAAACGCCGCCGATGATGATCCCGCCAAACAGCGCGGCCAGCCCGTCAACGCCCTTGCCCGCAACCAACGGGATCATGATCGGGATGAACGCAAACGAGGTGCCCTGAACAATCGGCAGCGCCGCCCCGACCGGTCCGATGGTGATGGTCTGTAACAGGGTCGCGATGCCCGCGAACAACATCGACATCTGGATCAGGTAAAGCAGTTCCGGGAAATCCGGCGAGTTCGATCCAAACCCGAACCCCGCCGCGCCGGCCACGATGATGGCCGGGGTCACGTTGGACACGAACATCGCCAATACGTGCTGAATCCCCAGCGGGATCGCCTTGTAGATGGCGGGTGTGTAATTCGGGTCGCGCAGTTGTTCGGCGGTCCCTAGGGAAGTGTCAGCCATGTTTCTCTCCGATTGGTCATGGGGGTCTTGCCGCTTCTTGTGGCGGCTTCAGGTGTCTTGTGGTCCCTGCCCCGCGCCGCGCGTGGGGTGTGCCGGGCTTCCGGGCCGCGCCCCGGCGCCAGGGGGGCGTCGAGGCGGGGCCGGTCGGTGGTTCATGCTCCCATTCTGCGCGCGGCACCGCGGGATGCACGACATATTCCGCCCGCGTCCGCGCCGGGCCGGCAACAGGGGCGCAACTGCCCGGGATTTGGTCACGGGCCGTGCTGCCTTGTGAAAAGACTAGCGACGCCAGATTTTTCGGGAACTCGGGAAAACGGAAAAGCAGTTTCAAATATTTCCGATGACGGCTGGCAAACCGGCAAGTTCACGGCGCGGTGACAGGTTTGTCGGTGGCGAGAATCCTGTAACTCTCGGCAAACCAATGCTCTTGCAGGTTGGCCCCCGTGCCGATCCGGTCAACCACCGCGAACAGGCCCGGCGCGTGCAGCGGGGTCAGAACCCCGTGCCACGTGCCCTTGTGATAATTCACCGCCTGTCCCGGTTCGGTGCGAAACGCCACGGGCCGCCCGGGCGCGCCGTCCTGGTCCGGGGCGACCACCACCAGAAACGGCACATGGGTCATCGGTACAAAGGCCTGGCTGCCATCCGGGTGGCGTTCGACCATGTCCAGCACCAGCGGCAGGGCGCGCGGATTGGCGTTGAACAGGCTGAGCCCCGCCCGCCCATCGGAAAAATCCAGCCGCGCCCGATCGTGATACCGACCGCATTGGCCCTGGTTGATGATCTTGTCCGGATCACCGGCGCAATCGATCAGGTCGCCAAACGGAGCAAATGCCCCGACGGTGATGGGCTGGATCGTGATGTCACGGCTCATGACGGCAGCATGTCGCGCAGGCGCAGTTCCGCGATGCGTTCAACCTGTCGGCAGGCTTCGGCAAATTCCGTATCCCGGTCATTGCCGATACGCCGTTCAAACGCCGCGCGGATCGACGCCTTGTCATTGTCGCGCACCGCGATGATGAAGGGGAAACCGTGTTTTTCGACATAGGATGCGTTCAGCCGGGTAAAACCCGCGCGTTCTTGGTCGGTCAGCAGGTCGAGACCGGCGCCTGCCTGCTCTGCGGTGCTCTCGGCGGTCAGCTTGCCCGCCGCCGCCAGCTTGCCGGCCAGGTCCGGGTGGGCCCGCAGCACGCCCAGCCGCTCGGCCGCGCTCGCGGACCGGAACATCCGCGCCAGGGCATTGTGCAACCCACCCGCCGTGTCATGCGCCGCGCCCAGCTCCAGCTCATGGGCCCGCTCGGCGATCCACGGCGAATGCTCGAACACGCTGCCATAGGCGGCGACAAAGGCCGCGCGGTCCATGTCCGACGGGCGCAAACGGGGTTGCGGCGGGTGGGTCGCGGCCCAGTGCTGCGCGATCTGCAAGCGGGTGGCGAACCACACATCTTCGTGGCCACGGGCGTAATCCAGAAACCGCTTGAGCGCCATGATCCGGCCCGGTCGGCCGATCAGCCGGCAATGCAGCCCGATCGACAGCATCTTGGGCGCACCCTCTGCCCCTTCGGCATAGAGCGCATCGAAACTGTCCTTGAGATAGGCAAAAAACTGGTCGCCCGAGTTGAACCCCTGCGGCGTGGCAAAGCGCATGTCGTTGCAATCCAGCGTATAGGGCACCAACAGCTGGTCGCGCCCGCCAACGCGCACATAATAGGGCAAATCATCGGCATAGACATCGGCGACATAGTCAAAACCGCCCTCTTCGGCGGCGAGCCGCACGGTGTTTTCCGAGCATCGCCCGGTATACCAGCCGCGCGGGCGTTCCCCGACAACCTCGGTGTGCAGGCGGATCGCCTCGGCCATGTCGGCGCGTTCCTCGGCCTCGGGCGCGTCCTTGTACTCGATCCATTTCAGCCCGTGGCTGGCGATTTCCCAGCCCGCGTCCTTCATCGCCGCCACCTGGTCGGGCGAACGCGCCAGCGCGGTCGCAACACCGTACACCGTGATCGGCACATCCCTGAGCAACCGATGCAACCGCCAGAACCCGGCGCGGGCACCGTATTCATAGATCGATTCCATGTTCCAATGCCGCTGTCCCGGCCATTGCGCCGCGCCTACGATTTCCGACAGGAACGCTTCGGACGCCGCATCCCCGTGCAACACACAGTTTTCGCCGCCCTCCTCGTAATTCATCACGATCTGCACCGCGATCCTGGCCCCACCGGGCCATTGTGCATCCGGAGGGTTCGCTCCGTAGCCGATCATGTCGCGCGGGTATCGATTCATCATGGCCCTCCGAAATTTCTCTCCTTGTAATTCAGAACAATGACAGTGTTTTTCAAAAAAATCGAACAACACTATCTGACAGGCCGGGTTTGCACAGAATCAAACCCTGCGGCACACCGGAACCAGCGACAGGAGACATTTGATGACCGGATATCTGACCACCCATGTTCTGGACACGGCCCGGGGCTGCCCGGCCCGGGGTATCCGGATCGAACTGTTTCGTATCGACGGGGCCGAGCGCACGCATTTGAGGACCCTGACGACCAATGATGACGGGCGCACCGACGAGCAGATCCTGCCGGCCAGCGATTTTGCCCTTGGTGAATACGAGCTGGTGTTTCATGCCGGCGAATACCTGGATGCCACCGGCACCCCGCCCGAGTCGCCGCGTTTCCTCGATGTCATTCCGTTGCGCTTTGGCATGTCGGAACCGGCGCATTACCACGTTCCGTTGCTGCTCTCGCCGTTTGGCTATTCCACCTATCGCGGCAGCTGAACCTGTGCCTCGGCACCGGTCACGGCCTCGCCGACACGCCCGGCGATAAATTCCATGAACAACCGGGTCTTGGGATCCTGGTGGCGGCGGTGGGTATATAGACAGGCCATCTGCACGGGCACCGGCGGAGTGGTTTGCGCCACCGGCACCAGCGCGCCGGAGCGCAGATGTTCCGCGACCTCGAAAACCGGTTTCATGGCAATGCCCTGCCCGCCAAGCGCCCAATCGGTCAACACGTCGCCATCGTCACATTCATAACGCCCGGAAACCGCGAACCGTTGCGGCCCATCCGCGGTCACGAGCCGCCATTGAAACTCGGTTGCGCCGGGAAACCGCAGGTTCAGGCATTCATGTTTGTCATTTACCAGGTCGGCTCCCGAGACCGGATGCCCACGCGCCGCGATATAGGACGGGGCCGCCACCATCACGCGCTGGCAATCGGCGATCTTACGAATGCGCAGATTGCTGTCCTCGGGTTGTCCGAGGAAGAACGCGAGATCGAGACCCTCGGTCGTCAGGTCGACCGAACGATCAGTCAGCCGCAACCGCATGTCGATCTGGGGGTATTGTTCGAGAAACTCCGGCACCTGCGGCGCGACCAGCCGCCGCCCCACCCCCAGCGGTGCCGCGACGAACAATGAACCGCGCGGATTTTCCGTCAGGTTGATCACCCGCGCCTCGGCCTGTTCGACCGTGTCGAGCACCTGGCACGCACCGTCGTAAAATGCTCTGCCCTGTTCCGTGGGCGTCAGGTTGCGGGTGGTGCGCTGGAACAGCCGCACATTCAGATGATCCTCGAGCTGCGAAATCCGCGCCGATGTAACCGCCGGAGAAATACGCAGATCGCGCCCGGCGGCCGACATGCTGCCCAATTCATAGACACGGACAAAGGTTCGGATGTTGTCGAGATAGGACATTGTTCCAGAATTTTTGATACAGCTTGGTACTATATCGGAATACCGAACAAAGGCGGGTTTGCATAGGCTGTCCGCAATTCTATCGGGAGACGTGGCATGTATGATTTTCTGGCCTTCTGGGATTGGGCGGCGTTTGCCCTGCGCTGGCTGCACGTGATCACGGCGATGGCCTGGATCGGGTCGTCCTTTTACTTCATCGCGCTTGACCTCGGGCTGCGCAAGGCGCCCGACCTGCCGCCCGGCGCGCATGGCGAGGAATGGCAGGTGCATGGCGGCGGGTTCTATCATATCCGCAAGTACCTGGTGGCGCCGGAGCAGATGCCCGAACACCTGATCTGGTTCAAATGGGAGAGCTATACCACCTGGCTGAGCGGCGCGGCGCTCTTGATGGTGGTCTACTGGGCCGGGGCCGAACTGTATCTCATCGACGCCGCCAAGGCGGATCTGGCGGTCTGGCAGGCGGTCCTGATCTCTGCCGCCTCGCTGACTGTTGGCTGGATAGTCTATGATTTCCTGTGCAAGTCACCGCTGGCGGAACGTCCGACGCTTTTGATGGTGCTGCTTTTCGGGATGCTGGTGATCATGGGCTGGGGCTATGATCAGGTGTTCACCGGCCGCGCGATGATGCTGCACCTTGGGGCATTCACCGCGACGATCATGACCGCGAACGTGTTCTTCATCATCATGCCCAACCAGCGGGTCGTGGTGGCCGATCTCAAGGCCGGACGCACGCCCGATCCGAAATACGGCAAGATCGCCAAGCTGCGCTCGACCCACAACAATTACCTGACATTGCCGGTCATCTTCCTGATGCTGTCCAATCACTACCCGCTGGCCTTTGCCACCGAGTATAACTGGATCATCGCCGCGCTGGTGTTCCTGATGGGCGTGACCATCCGCCACTACTTCAACACCCGTCACGCGGGCACCGGCAATCCGACATGGACCTGGCTGGTGACGGCGCTTCTGTTCATCGCGATCATCTGGCTGTCGACCGCGCCCATGCATCGGGATGTCGACACCGCCGAGGCGCAACCGCTGACCGCCTATGAAACCCGCATGGCGGCGGCGGACGGGTTTCAGGCGGCCCATGACGTGGTGATGGGGCGCTGTTCGATGTGTCATGCCCGCGAGCCGGTCTGGGAGGGCATGCTCTGGGCACCCAAGGGTGTGTTGCTGGAAACCGAGGCCGACATCGCGCGCAATGCCAAGGCGATCTACCTTCAGGCCGGCATAAGCCACGCCATGCCCCCCGCCAATGTCACTTTCATGGCACCCGAGGATCGCGCCGCCATCGTGAACTGGTATCGCACCGCAGAACGGGATGCCCGGCAATAGCCCGCGCCGGCCCGTAGCGGCAGTGCAGTTTCCGGTTTTCTTGCGACGGGTTCATGCTAGGTATTGGTCAAGAGCGCGCGGAGGTCGCATAGGGTAGCCGCGTCAGTCAGAATGACGATCCGGAGACTTGCCATGCAGAATGCCCGCCGGAGGACCGGCCTCAGCCAAGCCCTGCTTGCCGCCTGTTTTGTGCTGGCGCCCGGAATTGCCGCCGCCCTGACCACCAGCCTGACCGCCCCCGGAGCGTCCGACGAGCTGCGCAAGCGATTGACCGAAGCCTCTTCGATCATGAACGCGGAAACCAACGGGCTCAGCGATGCGCAGGAATTGCTGGCCGCGTCGCTCTCGGACTACACGACGCTGGTGCAAATCCTGTATGACGAGGGCTATTTCAGCCCGGTGGTCAACATCCGCGTCAATGGGCGCGAAGCGGCGAATATCCCGCTGCTCGACCCGCCCGCCACGGTCAGGACCGTCGCGATTTCGGTACAGACCGGGCGTGCCTTTACCTTTGGGCAGGCGCGGGTTGCCCCTCTGACACAGGGCACCGAGCTCCCCGAGCGATTTGCCCCCGGCAAGACGGCGACCACCGGGGCGATCCGCGATGCCGCTTCGGCCGGGGTCCAGGCCTGGCGCAATGCCGGCCACGCCAAGGCCAATGTCGGCCAGCAGCGCATCGTCGCCAACAACCGGCAGGCGGTTCTGGATGCGGATATCACGCTGGCACCGGGGCCAAAGCTGCGCTTTGGCAAGCTGCACATCCCGCGGGATTCAACCGTGCGCCCCGAAGCCATCGGCAGGATTGCCGGCTTTCCCACCGGCGAGGTCTATGACCCGGAAAAGGTGCAAACGGTCGGCACCCGACTGCGCCGGACCGGGTCGTTTTCCTCGGTCACGCTGAACGAGGCGGAAACTCCCAACCCGGATGGCACGCTGGATTTCGATGCGGTAGTGGTCGACCAGGTGCCGCGCCGCGTGTCTTTTGGCGCCTCGGTCTCGTCAAGCCAGGGCATGGAATTGTCGGCAAGCTGGATGCATCGCAACCTGTTCGGCAACGCGGAACGTTTCCAGATCGAAGGCAATGTCAGCAATATCGGCGGCGATGAACCCATCGATGGCGGCCTGTCAATCCGGTTGGATCAACCTGCCAAGCTCGGCCCGGATGACAGCATTTTCTATCTTGGCCAGATCGGTACGGACAACCAGGAGCATTACAAGCTGACCCGGTTCTATCTGGGCGGCGGTGTGCGCCGCGTCTTTTCGGACAACCTGTATGCGGAACTGGGCGTCAATGCCGGTCTCAGCCGGTCGGACGATGTGTTCGGCGAGCGCGATTTCTACATGATGACCTTCCCGCTGCGGGTGAACTGGGACAGGCGCGACAGCAAGGTCAGCGCCACGCGGGGCTTTTTCCTCGACTCCTTTGTCACCCCCTATCTCGGGCTGAAAGACACCGAATCCGGGCTGTCCGGCTATTTCGACGCGCGTGGCTATCTGAGCCTGACCTCCACCGCCTCGGTTGTTCTGGCCGGGCGCGTCCAGCTGGGAACGGTGATCGGTCCAAGCCTTGCGGATGTGTCGCCGGAATTCCTGTTCTACTCGGGCGGGGCGGGCACGGTGCGTGGCCAACCTTATGAATCGCTGGGTGTGCCGGTGAATGGCGGCATCTCGGGGGGGCGGTCGCTGCTTGCCGTTTCCGCCGAGGTGCGCGGACGCATCACCGATACGATCTCGCTGGTCGGGTTCTTTGACATCGCCGCCGTCGGTCGCGATCAATTCGTGAGCTCCGGCTCGCCCTATCATTCCGGTGCCGGGCTGGGGGTGCGGTACGATCTGGGCGGACTTGGTCCCCTGCGGCTTGATCTGGCGCTGCCGGTCGAGGGCTCCACCGATGACGGGCTGCAATTCTATCTTGGCATCGGGCAGGCCTTCTGATGGGTATCCGGAGCTATGCCCTGGTGGCGTTCACCTGCTGCGCCACGCTCGTCCACGCGCAGGACGATGCTGAAAGCGGCGGTTTCCTGGTCGACCTGTTGCAGGACAACCTGTCAGGCGACAACCGCTATATCAAGGTTACCGGGCTGGATGGTGCGTTCAGTTCACGGGCCAGCATCGAAAAGCTGACCGTATCGGATGATGACGGCGTCTGGCTGACGGTTTCTGACGTGGTGCTCGACTGGAACCGGCTGGCGCTCATTCGCGGGCGGTTTTCGGTCAATACGCTGAGCGCGGGCGATATCATCGTCGCGCGCACGCCCAAACCAACCGAAACCGCCGAGCCGCTGCCCGAGGCCGAGGCGACTCCGTTCCAATTGCCGGAACTGCCAGTCGCCATCGAGCTGGGCGAGCTCAAGATCGACCGCGTCGAACTGGGCGAGCCGCTCCTGGGCATTGCCGCAGAACTGTCGGTGGCCGGCGCGCTCAGCCTTGCGGATGGCAGCCTCAAGACCAATCTCGGGGTCATCCGGCTTGACCGGAACACCGACAAGCTCGACCTGGTTGCGGGGTTCGAAAACGAAACCAGCCAGATTACCCTGGACCTGACGCTGGCCGAGGATCAGGGCGGGCTGGTGTCGCAATTGCTGTCCATCCCCGAACGGCCGTCACTCCTGTTGACCGCGAAGGGTCAGGGGCCGGTGAGCGATTTCACCGCCGACATCACGCTGGCCTCGGATGAAATCGAACGGCTGGGCGGCCAGGTCCGGTTGCAGAGCGTGGCCGGCCCCGAGGCGGGCGCGCAACCCGGCACCGGCTTTGACGCCACGCTTGCCGGAGACATCACCCCGCTGCTTGCCGCGCAGTATCGCGATTTCTTTGGCGCCGATACCCAGCTGAACCTGTCCGGACAATCCGGCCCCGACGGGCGGCTTGCGGTGCGGCGTTTCAACATGCTGTCGGACGCGTTGATGATGAACGGCGCGCTGGACATTGCCGGGTCGGGCCAGCTTGGGCGGGTCGAGCTTGAAGGGCGCATTTCACCGCCCAATGGCGATGAGGTCGTCCTGCCCATGGGCGCGCCCCGCACCGCGATCAAGGGGGCCACGTTTTCGGCGCAATTCGATGCCGAACGCGACAACCGCTGGTCCCTGTTGCTGGGTGTTGACGGCGTGAACCGCCCCGACCTGAATGTATCGCGCGCCCAGATCAACGCCGGCGGCGTGCTGCAACAGGATGGGGGCATGGCGCTTGACGGCAGGCTCAGCGCGGCGATCCGGGGGATCGATTTTGCCGATGACCGGCTTGACGATGCGGTGGGGAGCGATGTGGAACTGCTCGGTGACTTTGCCACCGAAACCGGCTCGGTCCTGACACTCAGCGAATTTGCCCTGAATGGCACCGATTACGCGGCGGCCGTCGATGCCGAGATCGACGGGCTGGAGAGCGGGTTTCAGGTGGATGGCACGGCACGGCTGACGGCGTCGGACCTGTCGCGATTTTCGGCGATTTCCGGCCAGGATCTGAGCGGCTCCGTCGCCGCAACGGTGACCGGGACCGGCGCACCGCTCAGCGGCATGTTCGATTTTGACCTGAATGTCGAGGCACAGGATCTGGCCAGCGGCATCGCGCAGCTCGATCCGCTGATCACCGGGCAGACCACCATCGCCCTGCGGGCCGAACGCGACGAAGACGGGTTGGATATCGAGCATTTTGACCTGAGCGGCAGCGCCCTGACTGCGGAGGCATCCGGGAATCTGCGCAGCGGTGAAGCCAAACTCGACTTCAGCGCCGAACTGGATGATCTGGCCCGCGTGGTGCCCGACCTGAGCGGCCCGGTTGTCATCACCGGCGATATGACCCAGAGCGGCAAGACCGCCAATGGCAAACTGCGCCTCACCGGCCCGCTGGAGTCATTCGCCGATCTGGACGGTCAGCTTGCCTCTGACGGATCGGTTGATGTCGACTATGCCGCCGTGCTGAACGGTGTCGAGAATTTCGTGCCGCAGATCGTCGGCAGCATTCGCGCCGAGGGGCGAGCCACGCGCGCCGAAGACCTCTGGCAGGTGAGCAGCGACATGACCGGCCCCCAGGGTTCCTTTGCCAGGCTCACGGTCGACATGTCTCCGGATGGCGCGATTGACGGGCGATATGATGCCAAGATCGCACAGGTCGAACGGTTCGTTCCCCAGATCGTCGGGGGGATCACCGCAAACGGCACCGCCCGGCGCGTTGACGATGCCTGGGACGTGGCCAGCGACGTAACGGGGCCAAGCGGTTCGCACGCCCGGCTGCGCGGCAACATGACCGCCGCGGGGGACATCGACGCGCGCTACGACGCGACCTTTGCCCGGATCGAACGGTTCGTGCCCCAGATCGTCGGGGCGGTGACCGCCGAAGGTACGGCCACGCGGATCTCTGAAAACTGGCAGGTGGCGAGCGACCTCAAGGGACCGACCGGTTCGGCGGCAAAACTGCGCGGCAGCATGACCCCCGAAGGCGAGATTGACGCCGATTTCGACGCCACCCTTGCCAAGCTCGAACGGTTTGTCCCGCAGCTTGTCGGTGCGCTCCGCCTTGAAGGGAACGCAAAACGCGCCGATGACACATGGCAGGTCGCAACCGATGCAAAGGGGCCGTCGGGGTCGGTCGCAACGCTGAGCGGCAGCATGGACCCAGCCGGCAAGATCGATGCCACCTATGACGCGACCTTCGTGCGCATCGAGCGTTTCGCACCCGACTTTCCGGGACAGCTCACCGCCAGGGGCACCGCATCACGCGACGCCGATCTCTGGACCATCGCCAGCGATGCCACCGGGCCGGGCGGGTTGACCGCCAAACTTGGCGGCACGGTGAACCAGAGCACGCTGGTTTCGGACGTGACCGCCAAGGGGCAATTGCAACTGGGCATCGTGAACCGGATCATCCAGCCGAATTCCCTGAGAGGCGGAGCAAGCTTTGATCTCGCGCTCAGGGGGGAGCCCAAGCCCGAATCCCTGAGCGGACGCATCAGCACCAGCAACACCACCGTGGCGATTCCGTCGGTGCGCCAGGCCATCGACGATCTGGATGCCGATATCGTGCTGGCAGATGGCAGCGCCAATCTCAGCGTATCGGCGGCGGCGCGCGCGGGCGGGCGGATGGTCATCAGCGGACCGGTCAGCCTGACACCGCCCTTCAACGCCTCGATCGTCACCGAGTTGCAGCAGCTGATCCTGACCGACAACGTGATCTTTGACTCTTCGGCCAATGGGCGCATCGCCTATACCGGGGCCCTCGCGGGCAGCGGGCGGCTGGCAGGCGACATCCGCTTTGGCGAAACCAACATCGATATCAATTCCATGTCCGGCTCGTTGGGTGCGGCCCCGATCCCCGAGATCAGCCATACCGGTGAAACAGCGGCGCAGCGGGCAACACGCGCCCGGGCGGGGCTGATCAAGCCCGCGAGCGGCGGCGGCGACGGCGGCGGACCCGATATCACGCTCGACATCCGGCTTGTTGCCGAGAACAAGGTCTTTGTGCGCGGCCGCGGCCTGCAAGCCGAACTGGGCGGTGACATCCTGGTGCGGGGCACCGCCACCAGCCCTGCCCCCGCCGGCCAGATCGGCCTGATCCGGGGCAATCTCGAATTGCTGGGACGGCGGCTCAAGCTGTCCAAGGGGCTTGTGACCCTGCAAGGCAACCTGGAACCCTACATGGAGTTTGCCGCCACCACGACAACATCGGATGGCGATGCGACGCTGGAAATATCCGGTCCGCTGACCAAGCCCAAGGTCAAGGTCGACTCGGACCCGGAACGCCCCAGCGAAGAGGCGCTGGCGATGCTGCTGTTCGGCAACCAGTATTCCGAGCTCTCGCCGATCAAGGTCGCGCAGCTGGCGGCGTCGCTTGCCACGCTCAGCGGTGCGGGCGGGGGAGCCAATGCCAAGGCGCGCGACGGGCTGGGTGTGGATACGTTCGATATCGGCACCGATGATGACGGCAAGGCCCAGTTCGGCGCGGGCAAGTACCTGGCCGACGGGGTCTATACCGACATCACCGTGAACACCCAGGGCGATACCGAGCTCAACCTCAATCTCGATGTATCCGAGAACCTGACGGTCAAGGGCACGGTGGATCGCGAGGGCGATACCGGCATCGGCCTGTTCTTTGAGCGCGACTATTAGGACGGCGCGACGACCTGCGCGGCCCCTGTCAGGGCGGCGGCATCATCGACAATAAGCCGGACCGGAACCCGCGCGATGTGGTCGTCAAACCGCCCCGGTGCCTCGAAATGCGCCAGGAATGTTGCCCGCGCGGCAGACCCGAGGATGCCACGGGCAACCCCGCCAGCAAAATGGATACCGCCAAATGGCTGGTACATATAGACCAGTTCGCGCGCCATATGACCCAGCAGACCGGCGATCAGGTCAACCGTTTTCGCCGTGGGTCCGGGGATGCCCCGGTCATATTCGGCCAAAATGTCCTGTCCGGCACGTCGGGTTTCGCCCGACAAGACCCCATGGAGCCGTGACAGGCCACGCCCCGCAAACAGCTCTTCGACGGTTGGAAAGGCCGCCACCTGCGCGCCGATGGCCGCGCGCAGCGGGTCCGATACGCTCAGGGGCAGGCTGGCATGGCCAAGCTCGGCCTCGATCACGACATGCCCGGCACCGGTGGCCCTGGTCAGGCAGATATTGACCCCGGTGCCCAGCCCCATGACGACCGCCTGCCCGTTCCCGGCACCCGTCGCCTGCCCATCCCGGATGTCCCGCAATTGCGCCGGCGCAAGAGCCGGCAGCGCATGGCCCAAAGCCGCGAGATCATTGATCAACCGCACGGACCCGGCGGTCAGCCCGGGCAGGCAAGCCGCAATCTCGGCCCTGTCAAAATGCCAGTCCCGGTTGGTCAGCCGCGCGCTGTCCGACGTGACCGGGCCGGCAATGGCGATACAGCACCCGGCCAGGTCGGGCAGCGCCCTGCCCTCCGCATAGGCCGCGAGCAACGCCTCGAAAGTGGCAAACCCGTCATTGGCAAAGCGTGCGGTTTTTCCGAGTGGACCTGCCCCGTCCACAAGCGCGAGCCGGGTGTTGGTGCCGCCGACATCGGCAACGAGAAGTGTCATCTGCGCGGCCCGATCATGATCTAGTCCGGGGCTGCGCCCGGGTGTTTGCCCAGGATGATCATACCCAGCAGATCGTCATCCGTCACCTGCCCCACATCAACCGTTCCCACCAGCTTGCCATTCTTCATCACGCTGGCCCTGTCGCACAGGTTCATCACATCGTGAATGTCGTGGCTGATCAGGAATATCCCGATGCCTTCGGCCTTGAGCTGGGTGATCAGCTCGGCCACCATCTGGGTTTCATGCGGGCCAAGGGCGGCGGTCGGCTCGTCCATGATCAGGATCTGCGCATCGAAATAGACCGCCCGCGCAATGGCCACCGATTGCCGCTGTCCGCCGGACAGGGCCGAAACCGGATCGCTGAATTTCTGAAAGTTCGGATTGAGCCGCGCCATGATCTTGCGGGTCTCGGCCTCCATCGCATCTTCATCGACCAGCCCCAGCGGGGTGACAAGTTCCCGCCCCAGAAACAGGTTGCTGGCCGCATCCAGATTGTCCGCCAGCGCCAGCGTCTGGTAGATGGTTTCGATCTTGTAACGGCGCGCGTCGCGCGGGTTGTTGATCTGTGCCCGCTCGCCCTTGATCAGGATCTCGCCGGAATCCGCCTGATAGGCCCCCGAGAGGATCTTGATCAGGGTCGATTTGCCCGCCCCGTTGTGACCAAGCAGGCCCACGACTTCTCCGGGTTTGAGATCAACGCTCACGTGATCGACAGCATGGACGCCGCCAAAGCTGATGCAGATATCCCGCATTTCGACCAGGGATGTATCGGCCATCACGCGCCTCCCGTCCGTTTACGATAGATGATGTCGATCAGCACAGCGAGCACCAGCACCCCGCCAACGACGATGTTTTGCAACGGCGCATCCACCCCGACCATGGCCATGCCCGATTGCAGCGACTGCATGATGAGCGCGCCAAGGATCGCGCCGTGGATCGTCCCCAGACCACCGGCCAGCGCCGTGCCGCCAATGACCGCGGCGGCGATCACCCGCAATTCATCCAGCGTGCCGATATCGTTGGAATGGTTGGTCAGCCGCGCCGAGGCCACCACCGCCGAAATCGCGCAGAGCGCCCCCATCAGGGCAAACACCTTGACCGTCAGCCACCGCGTGTTGATGCCGCTGAGTTCGGCCGCGTCCGGGTTGCCACCGGTGGCAAAGATGTACCGGCCAAAACGGGTGCGCCGGGCGGTGATCGTCATGGCGATTGCGATGAAGATCAGCAACAGGACCGAAATCGGGATGCCGTAAGACTGGGTAAACCCGTCGGGCATGGTCAGCCCCTGTTCCTGGAACATGCGTTCCAGGCGGCGGGTGGGAACCTTGTAGGCGTTGAGGATGGCCACGAAGCCAAGGATCGCAACCGAACAAAGCAGCGCCAGAACACCCTCGGCCCAGAGCGGTTTGACCGAAAACCCATGGCGCATCTTGTTGCGCCGCGCCGCGTATAATCCATAGAGCGCCCCGGCCAGCGCAAGCCCCCCGACGATCCAGGACCCGGTCGCGCCAAGGGTGCCGTTGATGCCGCCGAATTTCTCGAACGTGGGATCCAGCGGGCCGATTGTCTTGCCGCTGGTCAGGTACCAGCCGACATTGCGCCAGATCAGCAACCCGCCAAGCGTCACGATAAAGGCGGGAATGGTCAGATACCCCACGAGCCACCCCTGGAATGCCCCGACCAGCGTGCCCACCACGAGCCCGAACCCGATCGTCACCCAGGGGATCAGCGGATTGCCAAGACCAAGCCCCAACAGGTTCGGCAGCCAGTCGGTCTGGGTCATCGCCATCACCGCCGAGCAGGTCGCCAACAGCGCCCCGACGCTCAGGTCGATATGCCGGGTGACGATGATGAACACCATGCCCGTCGCCATGATCGCAACCGAAACGGTCTGGATCGTCAGGTTGAAGATGTTGCGCGGTGTCAGAAAGCGGCCGCCCGTCATCAGGTCAAAGGCGATGCACAGCACCGCAAAGGCACCAACCATGCCGAGCAGGCGAAGATCGATGTCGAGCATCTGGATGAACGTCTTGCGCGGGCGGGCCGGTTCGGTGTCGGGCTGTGCCATGTCCTGTCCTTTGGCAAAGGGAATCCCGCCCCGGTGCAAGACCGGGAGGGGACATCATGAACGTGAGTGGGTGGCGTGCCTCAGTTACAGGGCGCGGGGCCGTCTGTAACACCCTGGCACAGGGCGTCTTGCGTGATCCATTGCGCATCGACAACGGCGCTCAGGTTGTCCTGGGTGATCGGCAGCGGCTCAAGGAACACCGCGTTCATCTCGGTCCCGCCGGGCGAAGTCCAGAGTTCGGAATCCTGGATGCCGTTCATCTGCGTGCCATCGGCCAGCGACACCGCGATACGCGCCGCCGCACGGCCCAGATCGCGCGCGTCCTTCCAGACGGAAACGGTCTGCGTGCCCTTGGCAACCCGGTTCAGCGCCGCATGGTCGCCATCCTGTCCCGAGACCGGGATGCCATCCATGCCCTGCGCCGTCAGCGCCGCGACCACACCGCCCGCGGTACCGTCATTGGACGCCACGACCGCATCGACGCCATTGTCGGTGGCGGTCAGGATCTGCTCCATGTTGCGCTGTGCATTGGCGGGCAGCCAGCCGTCGGTATAGGCCTCGCCGACGATCTCGATGTCACCGGCATCAATCGCCGCTTGCAAGATCTCTTGCTGGCCACCGCGCAGGAAATCGGCATTCGGATCGGTGGGCGAGCCCTTGATCATCACGTAACGCCCGGTGGGCGCGGCCTCGAACACGGCGCGGGCCTGCATCCGGCCAACCTCGACATTGTCAAAGGTCAGGTAGAACGCCCGCGGGTCCTCGATCAGGCGGTCATAGCCGACCACCGGGATGCCTTCATCCGCCGCCGCCTGCACCGCCGGGCCGATGGCCTGGGCGTCCTGCGCCAGGATGATCAGCGCGGTTGCCCCCTGCGCGATCAGGCTCTCGACATCGGACAATTGTTTGGCGGACGAGCTTTGTGCATCAGCCGAGATATAGGTCGCGCCATGCCGATCGAGCTCGGCCTTGATCGCCGCCTCGTCGGTTTTCCACCGCTCTTCCTGAAAATTCGACCAGCTGACGCCGACGACGACATCTTCGGCGAAGGCTGCGGTGCCGAAGACGGCCCCGGTGATCACCGCCGTCGCGGCTGCAAAGATTTTCATATGTCCTCCTCCAGACTGTTGTGGCGTGGCGCGGTTCGAGCCGATCCGCGCAGCAGCACGCAAATGGTGCTGCATTTTAATTTGAAAATCAAATTAATTCGTCTAGGCTGGGGAAATTACCTTGTTGCGTTTGGCTGGCATGGGGTGCGACCCTGTCGATCACGCACCGCCGAAACCACAGGGCACAGAATGGGGATGACACCATAAATGGTTGTTTTGCCAAGAGAGTACGGACGCCGCCGGTTGCTGCGGCAAATCCGGCTGGCCGGACGGGTGCCACGGATCGAGCTGGCCAGTCAAACCGGGATGAGCCGTGCCACGGTCACCACCATCACCGCCGAATTTCTGAATGCCGGGCTGATCGAAGAGATTGCCCGTCCCGACAACACCCCCGATACCCGCCGGGGCCGGCCACGTGTCGATCTCAAGATTCGCGGGGCCGCCCATGCGCTTGTCGGGGCCAAGATCTCGTACCGGCAACTGTCGCTGATCCTGCTCGATTTCGAGGGTGAAGAGCTGGGCGAACTTGAGATGCAATTGCCCGCCGAAACCTTCTCCCCCGACCGACTCGCCGATCTGTTTGCCGATGCTGTGGACAGGCTGGCGCGGAATGCGGGGCTGACATCGGATGATGTGTCGGGCGTTGGCCTTGGCATCGCCGGGATCGTGCAGGCCGCCGAGGGGGTCGTCTATTGGTCTCCTTCCCTCAGCGAGCGCAATGTCGCGCTTGGCGAGGTCCTGACGCGCCGCCTTGGACGTCCGGTCTTTGTCGACAACGATGCCAATCTCGTGGCGCTGGCGGAACAGACCTTTGGCCTTGGGCAGTCACATTCCGATTTCATCGTGGTGACCATCGAGAGCGGTGTTGGCATGGGCATCGTGATCGGCGGCGAACTCTATCGCGGCACCCGCGGTTGCGGGGCCGAGTTCGGACATACCAAGGTGCATCTGGACGGTGCGCTCTGTCGATGCGGGCAACGCGGCTGTCTCGAAGCCTATGTCGCCGACTATGCGCTCCTGCGCGAGGCATTGACCGTACCGGGCGACGACCCCACGGCCCCCCCGGCGGCGCGGATCGAAACCCTGTTGAACGCCGCCCGCGCGGGGGACGCCACGGCGCGCAGCATTGTCGACCGGGCTGGCCGGATGTTTGCCCTGGGCCTTGCCAACCTGGTCAATATCTTCGACCCCGAACTGATCATCCTCGCGGGTGAGCAGATGCAGTTTGACCATCTCTTTGCCGACGAGGTCATCGCGGCAATCCGGACTTCGATCGTGCAGATCGACAAGCCCCCGCCCGAGGTGGTGATCCACAAATGGGGCAACCTGATGTGGGCAAAAGGCGCCGCCGCCTATGCGCTCGATCATGTGACCGACCTTGCGCTGGCCGGGCTGAGCGACAATGCGGCCTGACCTTGCCGCGCTGCTGGCGATGGCGATGGTGATGGCAACCGCCCTGCCCGCGCCTGCCGATCCGCGCTTTCAGGCGGTGGAGGTTGCCGAACATGTCTATTCCGGCGGATGGGAGCATTATGTCGGCGGCGGGCTGGCCGCGTTCGATTGCAATGGCGACCGGCTTCCCGAGCTTTTTGCCGCCGGGGGCAGCGCGCCCGCGACCCTGCTGGTGAACCGCTCCAAGGCCGGTGGCCCCCTGCGCCTGCCCGACGAAACACCCGACACGCTGCGGATCACCGGCGTCACCGGCAGCTATCCCCTGGATATTGACAGTGACGGCATCCTCGATCTCGTGATCCTGCGCGTGGGCGAAAACATGCTGCTGCGGGGCGGTGACAACTGTTCGTTTGCGCCCTTTGCATCGCTCGGCTTCCTGTCCGCCAACCGCTGGACCACGGCATTCAGCGCCACCTGGGAAGCCGGGCAAACCCTGCCGACGCTGGCCTTTGGCAACTACGTCGACCGCACCGATCCCGATGGCCCCTTCCGGTCCTGCGATGACACTGTGCTCTATCGCCCCGACGCGAGCCGCTATGCGCCGCCACAGACCCTGCAACCGGGGCATTGCGCGCTTTCGATGCTGTTCAGCGATTGGGCAAGGCACGGTCGCGCCGACCTGCGGATCAGCAATGACAGGCATTACTACGTCGATGACGGACAGGAACAGCTCTGGGCGATGGAGCCTGTCCCGCGCCTCTATGACGCCGCCGACGGCTGGCAGACCCATCGCCTCTGGGGCATGGGCATCGCGTCGCGCGATCTGACCCGCGATGGCCTGCCCGAGGTGTTCCTGACATCGATGGGCGATCAGCGCCTGCAAATGCCCGCCGGCAACGGACGCCCGGACTACCGCGATGCGCCCTATGCGCTCGGCACTACGGCACAGCGGCCCTATCTGGGCGATGACGGTCGCCCCTCGACCGGCTGGCACGTTGCCTTTGGCGATGTGCAGAACGATCGCCGTGACGATATCTTTATCAGCAAGGGCAATGTGGAACAGATGCCCGACGCCGCCATGCAGGATCCCAACAACCTGTTGGTTCAGGCCCCTGACGGCAGGTTTTCCGAGCGCGGAGCCGAGGCCGGCATTGCCAGCCTGCATCGCGGACGCGGCGCGGCGCTGGTCGATCTGAACCGGGACGGGTTGCTTGACCTGGCGGTGGTCAATCGCCGCGCTCCGCTTGAAGTCTGGCAGAACGTCACGCCCGATCCCGGAAATGCGCTGTTGGTGTCGGTGCGGCAGACCGCGGCAAACACCAATGCCGTGGGGGCATGGATCGAGGTCATGGCCAACGGCACGACCCAGTCGCGCGAGATAACGGTGGGCGGCGGCCATGCCGGAGGCAGCGCGGGCCCCGAGCATTTCGGCCTCGGCACAGCCTCGGTCATCCGGGTGCGGGTGATCTGGCCTGATGGCAACGCCGACCCATGGTCCGAGCATCACGTGACCGGAGTGCTGGAACTTGATCTGAGACCGCCGGTCTCATCCCGCTGAACGCGGGCATGAACTTGGGCACATCACTGATCCACGGGCAAACCGCTAGGCACGGTTTGCGGCACGCCCAGACGGCCATGCAGGCCGCGCGCATCGGTCAGCGCCTCCAAAAAAGCCAGCAGATCGGCAACCTCCCTTTCGCCCAACACCATCGGTGCCAGTTCGTTCGCCGCCGCGATCCGCGCGATTTCGTCTGGGTCGTTGATGATCGCCAGGTCATCGTCAAACGCCGCCCCGGGCAAGATCGCCTGCGTCGCGTCATAAGACATCAGGCTCGCCACCGGATCGAGATGATGGCGCAGCACCGCCTCGAGCGTGGCATGGGACCCCGCGTGACCATAGGGCGCGGTATGGGCAATGTTGCGCAGCGACGGGGTGCGGAAACGATAGGCATCCCCGGCCCTGCCGGTCACCCGCATCCGGCCGAGATCGCGATTGTGGCGTTCAAACCGCGCGGCTTTGCCCGGCCCGATCTGGGGCATGCCGATGGCGTGAAACCCATGATCGGTCTGGAACTGTCCCGCATGGCAGCGCGCACAGCCCGCATCGCCGTAAAACAACCGCATGCCCCGCGCCGCCGCATCCGGCAGCGGCACCCCCTCGCGCAGAAAGGCATCGAACGGGCTGTCATCGGCCCGCCATTCAAACGCGACAAAGGCGGCAATCATGTTGGCGATATCGGCAAAACGGATTGGCCGCGTTCCGATTGTCGCATCGAACTGGGCGCGGTAGTCCGGAATCGCCTCGATCCGTTGCGACAGGATGGACCACGCGCCGCCCTCGCCGGTCAGAACGCCCTGTCGGACCGCCTGCGCCACGTCGTTTTCCGAATAATGCCCGGCCATCTCATCGCCCGACAACACCGGGAACATCGCCTGCGCCGCCAGTGCCGAGGCAAATCCACGCTCCATATCCGCGCCCAGCGGGGTACGCAGCCCGGTCGGGCGGCTGGCATCCGCCTCGAGCCGGCCATCATGAAAGAACCGTGTGAATTCCCGTGCGCCTAGGTTGAACATGGCCGGCGCGTTGCGGGGGATGCGTTGCTCGGGCGGGTTGTCCGGGTCTGCGATGCGCGCAAGCCCCAGCCCGTGCCCACCATCGCCAAGCCCCAGCGACACCCCGTCCGAGGTTGCAAAACGCGGGTGATGGCAGGTGGCGCAAGAGACCGTCCTGCTGCCGCTCAGGATCGAGTCGTAGTAAAGCTGCCGCCCCAGAACGATCTCTTCCAGCGGGTGCTGCGCAAACTGTGCATCCGCGGTGGGCAACGGCCCGCCCCCCGCCGCGCCAACCGACAGCCCGGCACAGGTAACAGCCCCCCAAACGCAACGGATCAACCGGTCAGACAAAGCGATTGACGTAGTTCTCAAGCCGTTCCTGTTGGCCCGACCGGGGTTCGGCGCGGATATCGCCCGACAGGACCGACTGGAAGATCGTGTCGAAATCGCTGTCCAGCATCGCCTGCGCCGAGGCGGTGTCCCAGCCAGCATAACGCGCGTTCAGCGCCGCTTCGAGCCCGCCATCCTCGATCATCGCCGCCGCCGCCTTGAGGCCGCGCGCGCAGACATCCATCGCGCCCACATGCGCCGCGATCAGGTCCTCGGGTGCCAGCGATTGCCGCCGCAGCTTGGCATCGAAATTGGTGCCCCCCGTCCCCAGCCCCCCGGCCTTGAGAATGTGATAATAGGTCAGCGCCACCTCGGGCACATTGTTGGGAAACTGGTCGGTATCCCAGCCCGATTGATAATCATTGCGGTTCATGTCGATACTGCCCAGCATGCCCTCGGCGGCGGCAACGGCGATTTCATGTTCGAACGTATGCCCCGCTAGAATGGCGTGGCCCTGTTCAAGGTTCAGCTTTACCTCGCCCTCAAGCCCGTATTTGCGCAGGAACCCGATGCAGGTTGCCGCGTCGAAATCATATTGGTGCTTGGACGGCTCCTGTGGTTTCGGCTCGACCAGTATGGTGCCCTGAAACCCGATCTTGTGCTTGTAATCCACCACCATGTTCAGGAACCGGCCCATATGGTCCAGCTCGCGCGACAGATCCGTGTTCAACAGCGTTTCGTACCCCTCGCGCCCGCCCCAGAGTACATAGTTCTGACCGCCCAGGCGATGGGTGGCATCCATGCAGGTTTTGACCGTTGCCGCCGACCAGGCAAAGACATTCGGATCGGGATTGGTCGATGCCCCCGCCATCCAGCGCCGGTGGCTGAACATGTTGGCGGTGCCCCAGAGCAGCGCCACCTTGCGGCTCTCCATCTTTGCGGCAAAATAATCGATGATCTCTTCGAAATTGCACAGCGACTCGGCAAAGCTCGCTCCCTCGGGGCGGATATCGGCATCGTGCCAACAGAAATAGGGCACGCCCAGAATGTCGAACATGTCAAACGCCGCATCGGCCTTGATCTTGGCACGCGCCATTTCGTCTTGCGGATGCCAGGGGCGTTCGAATGTCTGCCCGCCGAACGGATCGCCGCCTTCCCATGCAAAGGAATGCCAATAGGCCACGGCGAAACGCAGGTGGTCTTCCATCCGCTTGCCCAGGATCATCTCGTCAGGGTCATAATGGCGATAGGCCAGCGGGTTGCTGCTGTTGATGCCTTCATGGCGCACGGGCTGAATGTCGGCAAAAAACGATTGGGTCATGGCATGGCTTTCAGGGTTGGATATGAGGCCGCATAGGCGGCATATGCCCGCTCATAGGCGGCGCAAAGCTCTGCGCGGGGCAGGATCGTTTCGGCGATTGCGGGCTTGGTCATGACATCCGCCGGGGCGGCACCGGTCACACCGCAGATCGCCAGCCGCGCCGCCCCGAGGGCCGCGCCGAACTCGCCCTTTTGCGTCAGGTCGACCGGCATGTTCAGCACCGTCGCCAGCAATTCGACCCAGTATCGCGATCGCGCCCCGCCGCCGATCGCCAGCACCCGCGACAGGTCGGCCCCGGTCAGGCGCAGCGCCGCGAGGCTGTCGCGCAGCGCAAAGCTCACCCCTTCGACAACCGCGCGGGTCAGGTCGATACGCCCGGATGCTATGTCCAGCCCGATGAAAGCCCCGCGCACATCGCTGTCGTTATGCGGTGTCCGCTCGCCCGAAAGATAGGGCAGAAAACGCACGCGCCCCGGCGTGGTGATCGCCTGGCCCAGTTCGCCGGTCAGATCGGCAGGCGACGCCCCGGAAATCCGCGACAACCAGTTCAGGCTGTCCGTCGCCGCCAGGATCACCCCCATCTGATACCATGCGCCGGGAATGGCGTGACAAAACGTGTGCACGGCGCTTTCGGCGCGTGGCGCGAACCCGTCGCGCGCGGCGAGCAAGACCCCGGAGGTGCCCAGAGAAATGAACCCGTCCCCCTCGGCCAGCGCCCCGACGCCACAGGCCGAAGCCGCGTTGTCACCGCCACCGGCCACCACCTGCACGGTTCCGGGCAAGCCGAGATCTCTCGCCACCCCGGACGCGAGCCGCCCGATAACGTCGCTGCCCTCGTGCAGGGCCGGCATCTGGTCGGGTCGCATACCGGTCGCGGCCAGCAACTCGGGAGACCACGCCCGCGCCCCGACATCCAGCCAGGAGGTGCCGGCGCTGTCGGACATGTCGGACACCATCTGCCCGGTCAGCCAGTAGGTCAGGTAATCCTTGGGCAACAGCACCTTTGCAACACGCGCAAAAATCTCGGGTTCATGCTCTGCCACCCACGCCACCTTGGGCGCGGTAAAGCCGGGGAACACGATATTGCCCGACAGCTCACGCAGCCCCGCAAGCGCATCCAGCCTCCGGGCCTGTTCGCTGCTGCGGGTGTCATTCCACAACATGCAGGGGCGCAGCACATCGCCATGCCGGTCCAGCAGCGTCGCCCCGTGCATATGCCCCGACAACCCGATTCCGCGCAGCCGCGCCATGTCATCCGGCCTGTCCGCAGCCAGACGGCGCAGCGCCGTGCGCGCGGCGGCAATCCAGTCTGCCGGATCCTGCTCGCTCCAACCGGGATGCGGGTGCGACACGCTGAGTGCCGCTTCGGCGCTGTGAACCGCGCGTCCCTTGCCATCCACCAGCAAGGCGCGCACGCCCGACGTGCCCAGATCAAGGCCGATAAACATCTGCTCCCCCCGAAAAACCCTTGTTGCAGAGTGTTTCGATATTTAATTCTCGTGTCAAACTAAATCGAACAAAATCGCAAACCGGCACGGATCAGAAGAGTGGCGGATCAGGGATGCCACGCAAGAAACCCGGGCGCACGGGCACCCGGGTGTTGTCAGTGTGTCAGGGGATCACCCGTCGGCGGTTCAGCAGCCGGTGCGGCGCAGCACGACGCTGATCGTCTTGAAAATAAGCGTCACGTCGGTTTTCAGCGACACCGTGCGGCGGTATTCGGCATCGATCGTGGCGCGATGGGAAAAATGGCTCTCGTTGCGGGTCGACACCTGCCAGATACCCGTGATCCCCGGCAGCAGCGCGACATAATCCTTGCTGTCACCGTATAGGGAGAGCTGTTCAGGCATCATCGGGCGCGGTCCAACAAGGCTCATTTCACCGATCAGCACGTTCCAGAGCTGCGGCAGCTCGTCAAGCGAGGTCTGGCGCAGCGTTGCCCCCAGCCGGGTGATCCGCGGATCGTTGCGCAGCTTTTGCGTGGTTTCCCATTCCGCGCGCATTTCGGGATCGCTGGCCAGAACACGCTCCAGCCGCGCATCGGCATCCTTGACCATGCTGCGCAGTTTGAGCATCGAGAATTCCTTGCCGTCCTTGCCGATGCGCGCCTGCCGGTAGAACGGGCTGCCGCCTTCGAACCAGAGCAACAATGCGAAAAACAGAACCAGCGGCAGCACGAGCGGCAGAGACAGGACAACCAGAGCCACGTCAAGCGCCCGCTTGCCCCAGCTCATATAGCTTCCGCCCCGCGGCCCGCGAACGCCGCGGATTTGCGACGGCCCCTGATAACCGCCCGCGACCGGGCCGGACAAGAATACAGAGTCAGGCTTCATCAAAATCTCTTTCCGGGAAAATCCGCGCTTTTCGACCGTGCAAACCGTTGCTGTCGCCATACGCATCTCAAATGGGTTTTGCATTCGTTACTCCAACATTCGCACTCAACACTGCCGCCTGGTCCAAACCGCCAGACAACGTCCCCGAGCGCCCTCCGACAGCCACGACAAACACCGTGACCAATCGGTGAAAGGAGCCCCAACGGGTTCCTTTCACCAGGCCGAACTCACACGCAAAACAACACACTCACTGTTACCAACAACACTAGCCGTGGGAGGGTGGATATCACCGTCAGCAACATCCGCTCGGGTTTTTATAAAAGACACTTTGTTTAAGACTAAAATTGGGCAGATTTGGTTCGATTTCACGAAGCAGCCCGAAACAATGAAATGGGAACTGGCGCATTGTCCCGGTAAATCCGGGAGCATGGCGGCGCGCAGACACTCCGCGCGCCGCAGATTCGATCAGGTCAAGCCAGGGTTGCCTGCATCGTCTTGGCGGTATCGAGCATCCGGTTGGAAAAGCCCCATTCGTTGTCATACCAGCTGAGCACCCGCACCATGCCGCCTTCGCCCACATGGGTCTGCGCGGTGGCAAGAATCGACGACAGCGGGTTGTGGTTGAAATCCGACGACACCAGAGGCAGATCGCTGACCCCCAGGATCCCCTTGAGCGGCCCCGATTCCGCCGCCGCGCGGATCGCGTCGTTGACCGCATCGGCCGTCGCCACCCGTTCCGGCATGAAGCTGAGATCAACCACCGACACGTTCGGTGTGGGCACCCGGATCGCCGAGCCGTCGAGCTTGCCCTTGAGCTGCGGCAACACCAGCCCGACCGCGCGCGCCGCGCCGGTCGAGGTGGGAATCATCGACAGCCCCGCCGCGCGGGCCCGGTACAGGTCGCGGTGCGCGGTATCCAGCGTCGGCTGATCGCCGGTATAGGAATGGATCGTGGTCATGTACCCGGTGCGGATACCAAAGGCATCATCCAGCACCTTGGCCACCGGCGACAGGCAATTGGTGGTGCAGGAGGCGTTCGACACGATCCGGTCATCCGCGGTCAGTCCGTCATGGTTGACGCCATACACGATGGTCTTGTCCGCGCCATCCCCGGGCGCCGAAATCAATACCCGGCCCGCGCCGTTTTCAAGATAGGCCGCCGCCTTGTCCCGCTTGGTGAACACGCCCGTGCATTCCAGCGCGACATCGACGTCGCCCCACGGCAGGTCCGCCGGGTTGCGCTCCTGGGTCACGCGGATGCGATGGCCGTTGACCACCAACGCATCATCCTCGACGCGCACATCCGCATGCAGCGGCCCATGCACCGAGTCGAATTGCAGCAGGTGCGCATTGGCCTCGATCGGGGCCAGATCATTGATGGCAACGATTTCAACATCGGTACGGCCGGATTCGATCCAGGCCCTCAGAACGCAGCGACCGATACGACCGAACCCGTTGATTGCGAGTTTCGCAGACATGTTCCTCTTCCTTCCTACAGGAGCTTTTCCCATGGTTAAGATTGATGATAGCGCTAACAGGGCAATAGCACCGGTTTCCCCGTCTGACCAGATCCAATTGCCGGTCAGGTCACGACCGGGCATGCCAACCCCGGTTGTGCTCAGGATGTCAGCGGTCTGCTGTCGCCCGGAAACGGCCCGGGCTCATCCCGACCCAGCGTTTGAAGGCATCCGCAAAGCTGCTCAGGTTGGAATAGCCCAGCAGATAAGCGATTTCCCCAAGGCCCAGATCGCTGTTCCTGAGATAGCTGACGGCAAGGCTCTGGCGCAGGTCGCTCAGCGTGCGGAAATAGGTGGTGTCTTCCTGCGCCAGCCGTCGCGCCAGGGTGCGAGAGCTGAGCCCAAGATCGCGCGCCACGACATCCTGCCGCGCCTCGCCCGCCGCCAGCCGCGCGGTGATCGCGCGCTCGACATCCACGATCAGCGGCGAACCGTTCGCGCGGTCGCGCTCCAGCACCTCTTCCGCGTATTGCCGCAGGATCGCGTAAAGCTCGTGATCCGCGGTTGCCAACGGCAAATCAAGCGTGGCGGGTTCGAAAAAGAATGCATTGTTCCTGGCCCCGAATTCCACGCGGCACCCCAGGTAACGTTCGATCACGTCGATATGCGTCTTGCGCAAATGCCGAAAACAGACCCGCCGCAATCGCAATTTCTGACAAGCGGCCTTTTCCAGCCCCGACAGAATACCCGTGGCCCCGAATTCGACCAATTGCCGACGGTCGACCCTGGCCGGAACCCGGAAATACCAGGACAGGACGCCGGATTGCTCAAGCCGTGTTTCGTCGAGCTCGACCACATCCGTAAACACCCGGCGATACCGCGCGAAATTCTTGATGAAATCGCGCACGGTGGGCGACGAAAGCCCGACATAGCTGAGCAACCCGGTGCGGCGCATGTCGCGCCGGATGCCCTGTTCGAACCCAAGAAGATCATTCCCGGTCAACCGCGCGGCATGTTCGAAAAACTCCGCAATATCCGGGAATTCCGCAAATGGTTTGTCCTGCGCCAGCAGATCGGCACCAAAGGCCGTGCCCGCAAAGACCCGGCCCCGGTCGTACCCCTGGTCCAGCAGGTATTCCGCCAGCGACCTGGCATAGACGGCACCATGACGATACTGCTGCGCTGGCATCCCCTCAGCCCCTCGGGCCTGCGCGGCAGATCGACAAATCAAAATCCTGCACCAACATGCCCCATATCAATCCCGTTATGACAAATACCCTGCGTTCAATTTAAGCGCGAATAGCCAGTTTTACTCAAGAGGATTAAGTCCCCAAACGAGCGCCAGGCCACATCCCCCGGGGCCAGCGGAAAGATCAGGTTTTGACAGCGCATCCCCAGAACCGCTTAATGCGCGGCACCACAGCACAACAACTGGAGCCTTATTATGTCCGTATCCCTTCAGGTCATCTATCCGATCACGGATGGCACACGGTTCGACTACGACTATTACCTGTCAACGCATATGGGTCTGGTCGCGCAGCATATGGGGCCGCATATCGAGCGCACGCTGGTCACCCGAGGCATGGCGGGCGGACCCGACACGCCCCCCTCGATCTACGCGATTGCAACCATCGTGTTTGCCGACCAGAACGCCATGAGCGCGGCGATGAAGCTCTCCGGGCCGGTGATGGCCGACATTGCAAACTTCACCGATGTACAGCCACAAGTTCTGATCGGCGAGGTTGTGGGCTAGGTCACCGTTTTCCTGAAACCGCGCGCGGCGGGTCTGCTCCGGGTCAGGTGATCACCCGCCGCCAAACGCAACGGGGCGCGCCAGCTTGCCCGGCGCGCCCCTATCTCTTGACATGATCCCGGCTTACTTCCGCTTTTTCGGCGGCATCAGGTCGGTGATCGTGCCCTCGAACATTTCCGCCGCAAAGTTCAGCGTTTCGCTGAGCGTCGGATGCGGGTGGATCGTGTGGCCAAGATCGACCGCATCCGCCCCCATCTCGATGGCCAGCGCCGCCTCGGCAATCAGGTCGCCGGCATTGGTGCCGACAATCGCCGCGCCGACAACCCGGTCATCCTCGGGATCAAACAGGATCTTGGTCATACCTTCGCTGCGCCCGTTCGACAGGGACCGGCCCGAGGCAGCCCAGGGGAACACGCCCTTCTCGACCTTGATGCCCTTTTCCTTGGCCTGCGTTTCGGTCAACCCGACCCAGGCAACCTCGGGATCGGTATAAGCGACCGACGGGATGACCATGGCGTCAAAGGCCCGCTTGTGACCGGCGGCAACCTCTGCCGCGACCTTGCCCTCATGCACCGCCTTATGCGCCAACATCGGTTGGCCAACGACGTCTCCGATGGCAAAGATATGCGGCACGCCGGTGCGCTGCTGGTTGTCGACTGCGATAAAGCCACGCTCATCCACCGCGACACCCGCGGCCCCGGCATTGATCAGCTTGCCATTGGGCCGCCGCCCGACCGAGACCAGAACCCGGTCGAACGTGTCAGTCGTGACCTCGCCCTTGGCATCCTCGAAAGTGACCTTCAGCCCCTTTTTCAGAGCCTCCATCGCGGTCACCTTGGTCTTGAGCATGATCTTTTCATAGCGACCTTCGATCCGCTTGTGCAACGGGCGCACCATGTCCTTGTCGGCCCCCGGCATCAGCTGGTCCATGAATTCGACCACCGTGACCTTGGCACCCAGGGCGTCATATACACAGGCCATTTCCAACCCGATGATGCCGCCGCCCAGAACCAGCAGACGTTTCGGGATCTCGGCCAGCTCCAGCGCGCCGGTGCTGTCCATCACCCGCGGATCGTCATGCGGAATGAAGGGCAATTCGACAGGCTCGGACCCGGCGGCGATGATGCACTGGTCAAAGCTGACCGTCGTGTCGCCGTCCTCGCCCCCGGAAACCGCGATCATGTTCGGCCCCGAGAAAGTTCCGGTGCCACGCACCACCTTGACCTTGCGCGCCCGCGCCAGCCCGTCCAGACCGCCGGTCAGCTGGCTGACCACCCCGTCTTTCCAGCCGCGCAACGCGTCCAGATCGACCTTGGGCTTGGCAAAACTGATACCATGCGCGCTCATCTCCTCGGCCTCGGTGATCACCTTGGCCGCATGCAGCAAGGCCTTGGACGGGATACAGCCCACGTTCAGACACACGCCGCCCAACCGGTTTTCACGCTCGATCAGGATAACCGACTTGCCCAGATCGGCCGCACGATAGGCCGCCGTATAGCCACCCGGCCCAGACCCCAAAACCACCACCTCGGCGTGATGTGCGCCCGCACCGCTGGCGGTTCCGGTCGCTGCGACGGCAGCCGGAGCTGCCGGCGCAGCCGCGGGGGGCGGGGGGCGGGGCGGGCCGGGGGGGGCGCCCCCCGCCCCACCACCCCCGCCCCGGCCCCCCCGCCCCCCCCCGCCACCCCTTCCAACACGATAATCACGCTGCCTTCCGACACCTTGTCGCCCTCGGCCACCTTGATCTCGGCCACCTTGCCCGCCGCCGGGCTTGGCACTTCCATCGTCGCCTTGTCGCTTTCCAGCTCGATCAGCGGATCTTCGGCGGCCACCTCGTCGCCCACGGCGACCAGTATGCTGACAACCGGCACTTCGGCGAAATCGCCTATATCGGGAACTTTGACATCCATCTCCACGCCCTCCTTACAGCATCAGCCGGCGTACATCGCCGAGCAGGTGTTTCAGCGTGGCACAGAACCGCGCCGCCAGCGCCCCGTCGATGGCCCGGTGATCATAGGACAGGCTCAGGGGCTGCATGTTACGCGGCACAAACGCCTCGCCATCCCAGACCGGTGCCATCTTGGACCGGGTCAGACCCAGGATCGCCACCTCCGGCGCATTGACGATGGGCGTGAACGAGGTGCCGCCAATCCCGCCAAGCGACGAGATCGTGAATGTTGCCCCGGACATGTCATCGCCCTTGAGCTTGCCTTCACGCGCCTTGGCCGACAAATCGCCCAGCTCCTTGGAAATCTCGATGATCCCCTTGCGATCCGCATCCTTGATCACCGGCACGACCAGCCCGTTCGGCGTGTCGGCGGCAAACCCGATATTGTAGAAATCCTTTCTGATCAGCTTGTCGCCATCCGGATGGATCGAGGAATTCACCTCCCAATGTTTCTTGAGCGCCGAAACCGACCCCTTGATGACAAAGCTGAGCAAGGTGACGCGATACCCCTCCTGCTTGGCCTGCCCATCCAGCTCGCGGCGATACCCGTCAAGATCGGTGATATCCGCCTCTTCGTTGTGGGTGACATGCGGAATATTCAGCCACGAGCGATGCAAGGCCGGACCGGACAGCTTCTTGATGCGCGGCATCTCCACGTCTTCGACGGGGCCGAACTTGCTGAAATCCACAACAGGGATCGGCGGGATCCTCATGCCACCCTGCGCGCCACCCGCAGCCGCCACCGGGGCGGTCGAGGATTTCAGGAACTTGGTCACGTCCTCGCGCAGGATACGCCCCTTGCGCCCGGTGCCGTTGACCTTGCCCAGGTCGACATCCAGCTGACGGGCAAAGGCCCGCACCGACGGGCTGGCGTGAACCTTGCCAAACCCCGCATCGGTTACCGCGGGCGCCGCCGCCGGCGCTGCCGGGGCCGCAGGTGCCACGGGGGCCGGGGCGGCAGCGGCCGGGGCGGCCTCGACGGCCGGCGCGGACGCCCCCGCTTCGGCCTCGACCATCATGATCACGCTGCCCATCGACACCTTGTCGCCTTCACTGACCCTGATCTCGGTCACCTTGCCCGCTGCCGGGCTGGGCACTTCCATGGTTGCCTTGTCGCTTTCCAGCTCGATCAGCGGGTCTTCCTGCGCGACCACGTCGCCGACGCTCACCAGGATGCTCACCACCGGAACGTCGTTGAAATCGCCGATATCCGGCACGGTTACTTCAATTGCCATTATTCTGTCTCCTCGTGCCCGCACTCAGACCAGGCGGGGGTTCGGCTTGGCGCCGTCAATGTCGTATTTGCTCAGGGCGGATTCCATTTCCTCGCGGCTGACATGGCCGGCGCGATAGAGCCGCTCCATGGCCGAGGCCGCGATATGGTTGGCGTCCACCTCAAAGAACCGCCGCAGGTTGACCCGGCTGTCCGAGCGGCCATAGCCATCCGTGCCCAGCACCGTGTATTCCCCCGGCACCATCGCCCGGATCTGTTCGGCATAGTTCTTCATGTAGTCGGTCGCCGCGATCACCGGCCCCTTGGCCCTGGCGAGTTGACGGGTCACAAACGGGACCATCTCCTCGGCCAGCGGGTTCAGACGGTTGTGGCGCAGACAATCCTGCCCCTCGCGGGCCAGCTCGTTGAACGATGTCGCCGACCAGATGTCGCTGGTCACACCAAAATCCTCTTCGAGCATCTCCGCCGCCTTCAGCGCCTGAACAAGGATCGTGCCCGACCCCATCAGGTTGACATGCTTGTCGCCGGGCTTGGGCGTTTCGCGGAACCGGTACAGCCCCTTGATGATGTCATCCTCAACACCCATCGGCATGTCCGGATGGCTGTAATTCTCGTTCATCAGGGTCAGGTAGAAATAGACATCCTCCTGGTCGCCATACATGCGCTGCAACCCGTGCTGCACGATCACCGCAACCTCGTATTGGAAGGTCGGATCATAACTGATGCAGTTGGGAATGGTCCCCGCGAGGATATGGGAATGTCCATCCTCGTGCTGCAACCCTTCGCCGTTCAGCGTGGTGCGCCCGGCGGTCCCGCCCAGCATGAAGCCCCGCGCCCGGCTGTCGCCGGCGGCCCAGGCCAGATCGCCGATCCGCTGGAACCCGAACATCGAGTAATAGATGAAGAACGGGATCATCGGCACGCCGTGGTTGGAATAGGCGGTTGCCGCCGCGATCCAGTCGGCCATGGCCCCAGCTTCGTTGATGCCCTCCTGAAGCACCTGACCGTCGGTGCTTTCCTTGTAATAGGACATCTGGTCGGCATCCTGCGGGGTGTATTTCTGCCCCAGAGGGTTATAGATGCCGACGCTGCGGAACAGCCCTTCCATACCGAATGTCCGGCTTTCATCCGGCACGATCGGCACCACGTTCTTGCCGATTTTCTTGTCGCGCAACAGCGTGGTCAGAATGCGAACAAAGGCCATGGTGGTCGAAATCTCGCGATCACCGGTCCCCTTGAGCTGGGTCGCGAATTTGTCGAGCGCCGGGATTTCCATCTTGTCGCTGACCGATTGACGCTGTGGGAACGCCCCGCCAAGCGCCTTGCGGCGATCCGCCAGATACGCCTTTTGCGCGTTGTTCAGCGTTACGAACGGAGCCTTGCCCACATCCTCGTCGCTGACCGGGATCTGGAAACGGTCGCGGAAGGCGCGCAGCTGGTCTTCGTTCAGCTTTTTCTGCTGGTGGGTGGTGTTCTGCCCCTCGCCCGCGGTGCCCATACCGTGCCCCTTGACGGTCTTGACCAGCAGGCAGCTCGGCTGTCCCTTGGTTTCGGTTGCGCGCTTGAATGCGGTATAGACCTTTTCCGGATCATGCCCGCCCCGACGCAGTGCCCAGATCTGGTCATCGGTCCAATCCTCGACCAACGCCGCGGTTTCCGGGTACTTGCCAAAGAAATGCTCGCGGATATAAGCGCCATCCTTGGATTTGAAGGTCTGGTAATCCCCGTCGACGGTTTCGTCCATCAACTGGCGCAACCGGCCGCTGGAGTCCTTTTCCAGCAACTCGTCCCAGCCCTTGCCCCAGAGCAGCTTGATGACATTCCAGCCCGCGCCGCGGAAATCGCCCTCGAGCTCCTGCACGATCTTGTGGTTGCCGCGCACCGGCCCGTCCAGACGCTGCAGGTTGCAGTTGATCACAAAGATCAGGTTGTCCAGCCCCTCGCGCGCGGCAAGGTCAATGGCGCCCCGGCTTTCGGGTTCGTCCATTTCGCCGTCGCCAAGGAAACACCAGACCTTACGGTCGGCCATGTCGATCAGGCCACGGTTGTGCATGTATTTCATGAACCGCGCCTGATAGATCGCCATCAGCGGGCCAAGGCCCATAGAGACTGTCGGGAACTGCCAGTAATCAGGCATCAGCCACGGGTGCGGATAAGATGACAGCCCCTTGCCGCTCACTTCGCTGCGGAAATTCTCCAGCTCTTCTTCGCTGATGCGGCCTTCCATAAAGCTGCGCGCATAGATGCCGGGGATCACGTGACCCTGGAAAAACACCAGGTCGCCTCCATGCACCGCCGACTTGGCACGCCAGAAATGGTTCAGGCCGATGTCATACATTGCCGCCGAGCTGGCAAAGGACGCAATATGCCCGCCATATTCGCTGCTCTCCTTGTTGCGGCGCACGACCGTGGCCATGGCGTTCCAGCGATTGATGGTGCGGATCCGCCACTCCATCTCCATGTCGCCGGGAAAGGGTTCCTGATCATCCGCCGGAATGGTGTTCTGGTACGGCGTGGTCGCCGAGAACGGCAGGTTGGCCCCGGCGGCGCGGGCTTGCTGTACCGCCTTGTCCAACAGGAAATGCGCCCGGTTCGCGCCATCGCGTTCGATGACGTCCTCGATCGCTTCCTGCCACTCCTGGGATTCGACAGGATCAATATCCTGAGCGTGGTCTGTCATATGCCCTCTCCCTTGCCCCGCCCTACTGCGAGGTTAGTTTAAGATTAAACTATACTCCAGACACCACATCCAGAACATAGCGAGAGCCAACCGGAATGATCGGCCCGTTTCAATGAGCGGTGCCTATCACGCCACCCTTACCTCGCGTAGCCCCCATTGCGCATATCTTGTCTGCGCGCGGCGCATAGCCGATAGTTTAACGCTGAACTATTTTACCCACCCGGGCAAAACGCACATATTTTATGCGCGATCCTCCACCCTCGAATGGACTACAGCAATTTTTGCGCATCCTGTCTATGGCCCCGGCAATCCGGATAGCCATGTGCGATTCGACGGGGTGCCGACGTGTGCCAACAGCAAGCACTACAGCCACAGCACGCGGTCCGGTGTCGGCGAAACACTCGCTTGCCCCCACGTCAACTTTGCTTTAGAAGCGCCGCACCAAACTTCGCAAGCATACGGCCTCGCCATTTTCCGGCGGATTTAACCAACCTGAGGAATCCTCGCCCTTGCTCGATCAGATCGCGTTGCGCGCCGAACTCTCCGATCACTACGATCTCTCCCCTTCCATCGAAATCGCCGAGACCAACGCCCATATCCATGCGCGTATGAACCGCGTCGTTTCGCCACCGGACTGGGCGATCTTTGCGCCCTATGTCGCCGCGATCAACAAACTGAAGGCCGAACGCAATGCGGTGATCCTCGCGCATAACTACATGACGCCCGAGATTTACCACGGCATCGCCGACGTAGTTGGCGACAGCCTGCAACTGGCGATCGAGGCAACCAAGGTCGAGGCCGAAGTGATCGTGCAATGCGGCGTTCATTTCATGGCCGAAACCTCGAAAATCCTGAACCCAGCCAAGACCGTGCTGATCCCCGACAGCGAGGCGGGCTGTTCGCTGGCCGAAAGCATCACCGCCGAAGGCATTGCCGAGATGCGGGCGCGCTATCCGGGCGCCCCGGTGGTCAGCTATGTGAACACCACTGCCGAGGTAAAAGCCGCCTCCGACATCTGCTGTACCTCGTCGAACGCCGCCCAGATCGTTGCCGCCCAGGACAGCGACACCGTCATCATGACGCCGGACAAATACCTGGCCCAGAATGTCGCGAAACAGGTTCCCCACAAGCGGATCGTCTGGTGGGACGGGGCCTGTATCGTGCATGAACGCTTTACCGCCCGCGACCTGCGCGATTTCCGCGAGGGCGACCCGCAGACCCGGATCATCGCCCATCCCGAATGCCCGCCGGACGTGGTGGCCGAGGCAGATTTTTCCGGCTCGACCAGCGGCATCATCGACTATGTCGAACGCGAACGCCCCACCAAGGCGCTGCTCGTGACCGAATGCTCGATGGCCACCAACATCTCGGATGCCCTGCCCGAGGTCGAATTCGTCGGCCCGTGCAACATGTGCCCCTACATGAAAAAGATCACGCTCGAAAACGTACTCTGGTCCTTGCACTCGATGCAGGGCGCCGTAGAGGTCGACCCCGCCACCGCCGCCAAGGCGCGCGTTGCGGTCGAACGCATGATCGACCTGTCCCGACGCCAACCCGCGTGAGCGGCATGCACAGGCTTGACACCGACCGCGTCGTGATCGTCGGCGCGGGGCTGGCGGCGCTTTATGCCGCGCTACAGCTTGCGCCGCGCCCGGTGCTGATCCTGTCTCCCGACCCGCTCGGAACCGGGGCCAGCTCGATCCTGGCGCAGGGCGGTGTTGCCGCCGCCATGGACCCGGCCGACAGCGCCGGGGCCCACGCATTTGACACGATCCGCGCCGGGGCCGGTTCGGTGCTGCCCGATATCGCGCGGCTGGTCACCGCCGAGGCCCGCGACCATATCCTCGACCTGACCGCCCTTGGCACCCCGTTCGATGTCACCGACGAAGGGCGCTATGTCCTCTCGCGCGAGGCGGCGCATTCCTGTGCCCGCGTGGTGCGGGTCAGCGGCGATCAGGCCGGGGCCGAGATCATGCGAACGCTGGTGGCACTGGTCCGTCGGACGCCGTCAATCCAGGTGCTTGAGCATGTCGTGGCCACCGGATTGCACAGTCAGGGCGACACCGTTACCGGGGTCGAACTTGCCCATTGCGCCCCGAACGGGTCCGGATCCTGCCTGATCCGGGGGCCCGCTGTCCTACTGGCCGGGGGCGGCTCCGGCGGGTTGTATGCCGTGACCACCAATCCGCACCGTATTCGCGGCGAGGTCATGGGCATGGCGGCCCGCGCCGGCGCGGTGATCGCGGATGCGGAATTCGTCCAGTTCCACCCCACCGCAATCGATTGTGGCCTTGACCCCGCGCCGCTGGCCACCGAGGCACTGCGTGGCGAGGGGGCGACGCTGGTCAATGCTGCGGGAATCCGGTTCATGCAGGCCATGCATCCCGAGGCCGAGCTGGCAACCCGCGATATCGTGGCCCGTGCGGTCTATGCGCAAACCCAATCCGGCGGACGGCCCGCACTCGACACCCGCGCGGCCATCGGTGTGCGCATCCACGATGAATTTCCCGCCGTTGCGGCGGCCTGCCGCGCCGCAGGGATCGACCCCGCGCAACAGCCGATCCCCATTGCGGCGGCGGCGCATTACCACATGGGCGGCGTCGCCACCGATGCCAATGGCAAGAGCTCGCTTTCCGGTCTCTGGGCCTGTGGCGAGGCGGCATCGACCGGGTTGCACGGCGCCAACCGGCTGGCCTCGAATGGCCTGCTCGAAGCGCTGGTCTTTGCCCGCCGCGCGGCGCTTGATATCGACGGGCAGCTTGGCGCATCGCGCCGGGCGGCACCGGTTGTCACCCTGCCTGATCTGCCCCCCGCGCCAGCCGCCGATCCCGGCCTGATCGCGCGGCTGCGCCGGACGATGACCGACGGCGCGGGGGTGATCCGTGATGCCGACGGGCTACGGCGAACATTGGGTGAAATCGCCGCCATCGAAGCCGCCCAACCCGATTGCGCGCCGCTTGCCAACATGACCGCCACCGCCAGCCTGATCGCCGCAGCCGCGCTGGCCCGCGAGGAAAGCCGCGGCGCGCATTACCGCTCGGATTTCCCGGATCAGGATGGTGACACCGGCCAGCGCTCGGCGCTGACCCTGACCGATGCCCTGGCTCTTCGCCACGACGCCCGATTGGAATACACATGACCCACACACCCCTTCCCGACCTGGTCCTCGAACCGCTGGTCCGCGCTGCCCTGTTCGAGGATCTCGGCACCAGCGGCGACATCACCACCCAGACGGTGATCCCCGCCGGGACCACCTATGTGGCCCGCCTGAATGCCCGCGCGGCCGGGGTTGTTTCAGGGCTTCAGGTCGCCGCGCTGGCCTTTCGCCTGATTGATCGCGACTTGCGCATCACGCCCCGCGCCACCGATGGCGACCAGATTGCGCCGGGCGATCTGCTCATGGAGATCGAGGGCGCAGCGGCATCGATCCTGTCGGCCGAACGGGTGGCGCTCAACTTTGCAGGGCGGCTCAGCGGCATCGCCACGCTGACCGCCGGTTTCGTCGACCAGACCAAAGGCACCCGGACCCGCATCACCTGTACCCGCAAGACAACTCCGGGGTTGCGCCTCGTCGAAAAACAGGCGGTCCTGCATGGCGGGGGCTTCAGTCACCGGTTTTCCCTGTCGGATGCGATCCTGATCAAGGACAACCATATCGCCGCCGCCGGGGGGATCCGCCCGGTGTTGCAGGCGGTCAAGGCACGGGCCTCGCATATGATCCGCACCGAGATCGAGGTCGACCGGCTCGACCAGCTTGCCGAGGTGCTGGACGAAGGCGGGGCCGACGTGGTGTTGCTGGACAACATGGACACCGCCACCCTGCGCGACGCGGTTGCGCTGACTGCCGGCCGCCTGCCCCTCGAAGCCTCGGGCAACATGCGCCTGGACCGCGTCGCCGAAGTGGCGGCCACCGGGGTTGACTATATCTCGTCCGGGGCGCTTACCCATTCGGCGCAAACGCTCGATCTCGGCCTCGATTTCTGACCGCTGGCGGCTCAGGCGGCGAACGGGCGCAGCTGCGCAAGGATCGCCAGCGCCACCACCAGCAGCATCGACAGCGCCATGCCGATATTGATCGTCCGGTGGACCCGCTCGGGCAGATCAAGCTGGCCCAGCCGAATACCCGCCCAAAGCCACAGGAAATGGATCGGGATCCAGATCGCGTTCATGATCAACAGTTTGATCGCCGTTTCCAGGAACAGGTCATCGGCGAGAAAGGAAAACCCGGTAAACAGCGTGGTGTTCACCGCATAGGCCTTGGGGTTGATGACCTGCAAAGCCACCCCGCCCAGCACCCCCGGCGCGCGCGACCGGCGGATGAACGCCAGGCGCGAGCCGGCCAAGGCAATCCGCGCCGCGAGATAGAACAGGTAGGCCACCGACAGCAGGAACAGCACCGTGCGCAGCCGCGCGTCGGCCAGTACAATCGCGGCAAGCCCGCTGATCACCGCGACAGAGACGAGGTTTTGCCCGATGAACAGGCCGCCCACATAGCGGCTGCCCGCCGCGCGGCCAAAGGCCGATCCGACCCCGGCGGTCGACAACACCCCCGGCCCCGGTGTGATGATCAGGAAGAAAACCGCCGCCGCAAAGGTCAGCATGACAGACCGGTCACACCAGCCATGGTTCTAGCGGCGCCCATGTCGGGCCTCGATCATCTTTTCACGCCACCAGATCACCAGCCCCGAGAACACCACCACCCCCGCTCCGATCACCGTCCATTGGTCGGGCAGGTTGCCAAACACTACGTAGCTGCTGATCGTGAGATAGATCATGAAGGAATAGGTATAGGGCATCAGCGTCCCCGCCGGCGCGAACCCGTGCGCGCGGGTCAGCAATTCGTGCCCCAGCCAGCCCCAGAACCCAAGCGCGATCATCAAAGCCCAGTCCAGCCCGGTTTCCGGTGTCTTCCATGTCATGATCGCAAATGGCAGCAAGGCAATGGTGCCCACCGCCCCGGCATAAAGCTGCATGGTCTGCGCCGCGATCTGCCCCGCGAGGCGACGGGTCAGGATCGAGTAAAGCGCCATCATCACGGCATTGATCACCGACAGCAGCGCCGCGGGATGGAACGCCTCGCCAAACGGGCGGATGATCACCAGCACACCGATGAACCCCATCAGGATCGCCAGCCAGCGCCAAGGCCCCACACGCTCGCCCAGCAGCGGCATCGACAGCGCACAAACGATGATCGGGGCCGAGAACATGATCGCCGAGGTCACCGTCAGCGGCAGATAGTTCAGCGCAACAAAGTTCAGAACGGTCGAGCCCACCAGGAAAAACGCGCGCAGCAGCACCAGCCCGATCTGGCTGGTGGCAAAACGCGACCACGACACCCCGCCCCCGCCGATATGCACAAGCGAGATCGCAAAATGGCCGACATAGCGGAAAAAGGCCAGTTGGAAGGCGTGAAAGCCGCCGACAACCAGCCATTTCACCGAAGTATCGAGCGTCGCGAACAGGAAGTAGGCCGCCAGCATCATCACGATGCCCAGTTCGGCGCGATCCTGCCTGACCTGGGCGCTCAGCCCGGCCATCTGTTACTTTGCAAATCGTTTGACATAGAAATCCACCATTTCCGGCACCAAAGCATCCCCCATTCCGCCATCGACGGCAAGGCCAAGCGCCTCGCGGGCGCAGTTGGACATGATCGAGGGGGCCTCCAGATCCGCAGCCATCTGCGCGTAATACCCCACATCCTTGTTCGCATTCCGCACCGAAAAGGCAAGGTTGCTGGCATCGCCCTCCACCGCGTAGGCCTTGATGAAGTCCATCATCCCGGATTTCAGCGGCCCCGCCGACATCACGTCATACAGATCGCTGCGCTTCACGCCCGCACGATCCGCCATGGCAAAGGCTTCGGCCATGGCATTTGCCGTGGTCATCGCAAAGAAATTGTTGATGAGCTTGATCGTGTGCCCGTTGCCCAGAGCACCGAGGTGGAACACGTTTTCGCCCAGGTCCCGGAACACCGGTTCGACCCTGTCAAAGGCCGTCTTGTCACCGGAACACATGATGTTCAGCAACCCGTCAACCGCATGGGCCGGCGTGCGGCCCAGCGGCGCATCCAGATAGGTGCCGCCCCGTTCCGCCACCGCCGCACCCAGGGCCTTGGTCGAGCCGGGCAGCGAAGTGCCGAAATCGACCACGATGGTGCCCGGCCGGAGCCCCGCGATGACCCCCTCCTGGCCCTGCATCCGGCTCTCGACGGATTCGGACGTATCCATGCACAGCATCACCACGTCCGACGCGCGGGCCAGCTCTGCCGCCGTCTTGGCCTCGGTCGCCCCGGCGGCAACCGCCGCGTCGATACGGGTGCGGGTGACATTGCCCATGACGGTCAGGTCATACCCCTTGTCCTGAAGCCGCCCGACCATCGCCGCGCCCATCAGGCCCAGCCCGATAAATCCGATATGTGGTTTGCTCATCTCTTCTTCTCCGTTCTTGAGTTCGACCTATCCGGTCCCGCCCCTCAGGCGCTGGCATCCAAGGCGAGTGCGGACCCGCAGGCGGATCGCCCGGCTTGATCCAGCATCTCCGATCGTTCAATTGGGTCAGGGCATCACGGCAGCCCGGCCGCCCGCATCCGAAGTCACATCACGGCCCCGATCTGCCAGGGGACGAATTCATAGTCCCCAAGCCCCTGCGCTTCGGATTTGCTGACCTCTCCCGAGGCGACCCGCAGGATCAGCTGGTAAATCTCGCGCCCCTTCTCCTCGACCGTGACGCCGTCGGTCAACATGTCGCCGGCATTGACGTCCATGTCGTCAACCATGCGGGCAAACATCTCGCTGTTGGTCGCCACCTTGATCGTCGGCGCGGGCTTGGAGCCAAAGGCCGATCCGCGCCCGGTGGTGAACACCACGAGGTTGCAGCCCCCGGCGATCTGACCGGTAACGCTGGCCGGGTCGTAACCGGGGCTGTCCATGAAGGTAAATCCGCGCGCTGTGACCGGCTCGGCGTATTTGTAGACCCCCATCAGCGGGCTGGTGCCGCCCTTGGCCGCCGCGCCCAGCGATTTCTCAAGAATGGTGGTCAGCCCGCCCTTCTTGTTGCCGGGGCTGGGATTGTTGTCCATGCTGCCCCGATTGCGCGCGGTATAATCTTCCCACCAGCGGATAAGCCCGACCAACCTGTCGCCGGTCGCCCGGTCCGCCGCGCGCCGCGTCAAGAGATGTTCGGCACCGTAGATCTCGGGGGTTTCGGCCAGCACGCCAGTGCCGCCCTGTGCCGCCAGCAGGTCGCTGGCATAACCAAGCGCGGGGTTCGCGGTGATCCCCGACCAGGCATCCGAACCGCCACATTGCAAGGCCACCATCAACTCCGAAGCCGGGCACGGTTCGCGCCGCGCCTGATTGGCCAGCGGCAACATCGCGCGCACCTTCTGGATGCCCATGTCGACGGTGCGCTGCAACCCCGCGACCGACTGGATGTTCATGGTCTGAAACAGTGGCCCCTGTTGCAGCCCGTAGGCCTCGAGCAGCCAGTCGATCTGGTTCATCTCACAGCCCAGCCCCACCATCAGGACCCCGGCGTGGTTCGGGTGGCGGGCATAGCCCCACATCACCCGCTGCAACGCCTCGAACCCTTCGCCATCGCCGGCCATGCCGCACCCGGTGCCATGCACAAAGGCCACCACGCCATCGACATTCGGATATTGCGCCATCTCGTCTGGGCCGAACGCATCCGCGATCCGGCGCGCTGCCGTCGCGGAACAGTTCACCGAGGTGACCACCGCGATATAGTTGCGGGTGCCGACCCGCCCGTTCGCGCGCCGATAGCCCATGAACGTATCGGCCCGTGCCTCGGGAACCGGGTCAACCGGACGCAGGTCGGTGCCGAATTCATAGGCCGTTTCGGTGTTGCGGAACGATACATTATGGGTGTGCACGTGATCGCCGGGCGCGATGTCTTGTGACGCAAGGCCGATGAACTGCGCGTATTTGCGGATCTGCTCGCCCTCGCGGATCGGGACCGTGGCGATCTTGTGGCCCGAGGGCACCAACCCGGTTGTCGCGGTCTCTTCGACCGGGATGCCGGCCTGCAACGCGTGGGTGGCGGTCACGACGTTATCGTCGGGATCAAGGCGGATGAAATCTCTCATCTCTCTACTCTCTCTTTGCCGCGGGACATATGCGCCCATCATCACCGGGCGCAGAGGCACAGGCGGTACAGGCCCGCGCCCCGCAAAGGGCGTCTGCCTGGCTCACACCCGCATGCGCAGCCTGCGACTATTCGGTTGAACACGCAACTGATCAACACATCGCCCGCCCATCCGTTCAGCCCCGGAAGAACATGGTCAGTTCCGGGAAGAACAGGATCAGCATCAACACGAACAGCTGGATGGCGATGAACGGCAGGAAACCACGGAAGATGTCGGGCAACGAAATATGCGGCGGTGCCACGGATTTGAGGTAGAACGCCGCCGGTCCGAACGGAGGCGACAGGAACGACACCTGCATGTTCACGCAGAACAGGATGCCGAACCAGACCGACAGAAAGCGCGGATCCTCGACCAGCGGCGCGAAGACCCCGATCTCGTCAATCGGCAGCTTCAGCACGATGGGCAGGAACACCGGCATCACCAGAAGCACGATCCCCACCCAATCCATGAAAGCGCCGAGGAACAGGAAGATGATCATCATCACCGCCAGCACACCCAGAGTCGGCAGGTCATAGCCGACAATCAGGTTCGCCACATAGGTCGGGCCACCGGCAATCGTATAGGCCCCCGCAAGCGCAGTTGCCCCGAATGTCACCCAGATGATCGTGCCGGTGGATTTGAACGTGCGCATCAGGGCTTCGCGCACCAGGGTCCATGAAAACTCACCGCGCATGATGATCAGGACCAGTACCGCGAACGTTCCCATGCCCGCCGCCTCGGTGATGCCGGTGATGCCGCCATAGATCGAGCCAAGCACGACCCCGACCACCAGCAGCGGTGCGATCAGCCCCTTGCCCACGTTCCATGCGGCGGCAATGCGGGGGGGGCGCACATAGATGAACAGATAGGCGAGCAGGATGGCAATGATGCCCGCGCGGGTCATCATCTGCCCCGAACTCAGAACGGCGGTGTCCGCATCGATGCGGCCCATGGCGGTGATGAAACCCGAACGGATCAGCGTGACAGCCAGAAAGCCGATGGCGATCATGGCCAGGAGGCTGGACCCGTATACCGCCTTTTGCGCCCCGGTCATATCGTCAGGCCCCGGCTCGGGAAGCGGAGCCAGCGACGGGTTCATCCGCGTGCGTACTATAATATAGAGCATGTAACACGAGGCGAGGATGAAGCCGGGAACAAACGCCCCCTTGAACAGCGCATGGATCGAGGTTTCGGTGATCAGCCCGTAAAAGATCAGCACGATCGACGGCGGGATCATCGTGCCCAGGGACCCCGAGGCACAGATGGTGCCAATGGCGAGGTTCTGATCATACCCCAACCGCAACATCTGGGGCAGCGCGATCAGACCAAGCAGCACGACTTCGCCGCCGATGATACCCGACATCGCCGCCATCACCACCGCCATGACCGACGTCACCAGCGCGATGCCGCCCCGTGTCCGGTTGAGCCAGACCGACAGCGAGGAATACATGTCCCGCGCGATCCCCGATCGCTCCAGCAATGTCGCCATGAGAATGAACAGGGGCACCGAGATCAGCACGTAGTCGGTGGTCAGCCCGTACATCCGCTGTGCGAGGATGTTCAGCGGCCCGGACCCGAAATTGCTGAACAGCAGATCGGGACCGAACTTCATCACCATCACGACGACGGCGAGAAACCCAGAAGCAAACCCCAGCGGCATGCCAATTGCCAGCAATGCCAGCATCCCGACCAGCAGGACCAGTGAAATAGTACCGATATCCATAAACTGTCCCCTGCCGCGTCAGCCCCGATCGTGGTCGGCCTGGCCCTGTGCGCGTTTGACTTCTTCGATTGCGATGTCGATCTCGTCGGTCACGTCATGTGACTCGGGTTCCTTGTTCCAGTCGTTGATCAGGTTCGACACCGCCTGGATCGTCACCAATGTCAGCGTGATCAGGATCAACGGTTTCATCGTCGCCGGGATCGGTGGATCCCACGCGGTTCCGAACCGCTCCCATCGCATGAACTTGGCATAGGCCTCGCCATATCCGCCCCAGATCACCGCAAGGCAGAAAATGATGATCGCCAGAGTCGACAGCAGGTCGAACAGGTGACGCAACCATTTCGGCGCGATGTCATACAGGATGAAGATACGAATATGGCTGCGCTGCTGCATCGCGTAGAGGCCGGAGAACAGATAGACCATACCGCCCATCCACAACGACGCCTCGTTCACCCACAGGGTGGGACGCTCGAACACGTAGCGCATGATGACTTCGTAAAACATGATGGCGACGATCACCGCCGGTAGGATCATCGCCACCCGGCTGAACCGCCAGGTAAACGCATCCACCCAGCCGGTACGTTCATGTTCGACCATGACAACCTCGCAGGATCAGCCCGAAAGAAAACGGGCGGCCGATGATCCGGCCGCCCGTGAGCAAGAGCAGTTACTCGGACACCAGCCCGAGCTGCTTGAGATAGCTCAGATGCGCCTCGACCAGGGCCTCGGCCTCGGGCGTGGTCGCAAATTCGCTCCAGGTGGCCTGCGCGGCATCCCGGAATTTCTGCTTTTCTTCCGGTGTCCATGCCGACAGCGTCACCCCGGCCTCGGTCAGCTCGGCAGCCGCCTCGGCATTCTTCTTCTCGAAGGTCAGCGCCGTGCGCAGCGCCAGGGATTCCATCGCAACCGACATGATCCGGCGATGGGATTCAGGCATCGCATCCCACTTGGCCTTGTTGCAGGCAAGGTGGTCGGAGGGCATCGAATGGAAACCCGGATAGTTGGCGTATTTCACCAGGTCATACAGCCCCAGCCCGACATTGTTGGCCAGGCCCGACGCATCCGCGCCATCGATGATGCCGGTTTCCAGCGCGGTAAAGATCTCGGTGAAATCCATCACGATCGGCTTGGCGCCAAGCTTTTCAAAAATCTTGGTCTCCATGCCCGGAGGCGAGCGGAATTTCCAATCCTTGAAGTCCTCGACCTTGGCAATCGGCTTGGACGAGGCAAAGCTCTCCTGCCCATAGACCCACCAGCCGATCAGCTGCATGTCGTATTTGTTGTAGAGCTCCTGCGCCGCATCGAGCCCGCCACCGTAGTAGAGCCAGCTCAGCTGCTGATAGGGCGTGTCATAGCCGCCCATGATGTCGCCGACGAACTGGAACGCGGCGTTCTTGCCGGTCTGATACGCCCCGCCGGTCATGTCGCAATCGACGATCCCGGTTGCCGCCGCATCAAAGGTCTCAACCGATTTGACGACCGAAGACGAATAGAACATTTCGATTTCGATTTCGCCGTTCGACATGGTCTGAACGTTATCGACATACTCGGCGGCAAGCTTGCCGGAAACCGTCTCGGGCGCGTAATGCGTCTGGATGCGCAGGCTGGTTGTTTGCGCCGATGCGGTGAGTGCGGTCGCCGACAGGAGCGCGGCGACACCAACGGCGGATGCCGCCCTGGTCAAGATCTTCATTCTGTCCTCCCAAACAAATGTCACCGGCCTCACGCTGTTCTCCTCCCGCGCTTGGTGGCCGTAAAGACGAGCCTAGCAACCCGCTTGGCATGCGGCAACAAAAAATCTGAAATTTTAAAAATTTTGAAATTCTTGCGATAATTCAAAATTTGTGCTTAGGTCTCCGGCACCAGGGAAGGCCGCCTCATGACCAAGCGTTACGAGACCATCGAGATCTACGAGGACCTGCGGGTCAAGCTGACCACCGCGCATTTCGCACCGGGCACCAAGCTCAAACCTTCGGATTTGCAGCCCCTCTACGGGCGGTCGGCAAACACGTTGCGCGAGGTTCTGTTCCGCCTGTCGACGGTGGGTCTCGTACAGTTCGAGGACCAGCGCGGATTTCGCGCCCAGCCCTCTGACCGCCGCAGGCAGCATGATCTCGCGAGTTTCCGCATCACCCTTGAGCAGGTCGGCGCGGCACAATCCATGCGCAATGGCGGTATCGAATGGGAAGCCCGGCTGACCGCCGCGCATTACAAGCTCTCGCATATCGAGAACCGAATCGCGGCCTCGGGTGACATTACCGGCATCGTCGTGCCCTGGTGCACCGCCGAATGGGAATTCCACGAAACGCTGGTTTCGGCCTCGGACTCGCCGTTGCTGCGCAGCACGTTTCAATCGATCTACGACCAGTTCCGCCAACAGCTTGTCACCAAGGAGCGCAACTACGGTTATTTTCCGCGCAACGTGGCCGAACACGCGCATATCGTGGAATGCGCGCTCGCGGCCGACGCGGCGGCGCTGCAACAGGCGATCCACGATCACCTGTCGCGCAATCTTCTGGAAAATCAGCCGGCGGGCCGTTCCTCGGCGATGTAGGTCCGGATGATTTCGGAAAACTCCGTTTCCGCCACAAAGCCCAGGGCCCGCGCCCGTGCGGTATCGAAATCGCGCGGCCAACCGGCGACGATCTGCATGATCGACTCGTCCGGCTCGCGCCGGATACGCGCGACGGCATCCGCGCCCGCCACCTGGCGCAGGGCTTCGATCTGTTCGGCAACGGTGCAGGACAGGCCCGGCATGTTCAGGCTGCGCCGCGCGCCCAGCGGATCAAGGTCCATGGTGCCCGCTTGCAGCAGGAACCCCACCGCAGAACGGGGCGACGCGTGCCAATGGCGCACAGTGTCAGGCACCGGCAGCACTGCCTCCTGACCGTTCAGGGGCTCGCGGATGATCCCCGAAAAGAACCCCGAGGCCGCCTTGTTCGGCTTGCCCGGACGCACGCAGACTGTGGGCAGGCGAATCGACACCCCATCAATGAACCCCTTGCGGCTGAAATCGCCGACCATCATCTCGCAACATGCCTTTTGCGCCCCGTAAGAGGTCAGCGGCGCGGCCAGGAACTCGTCGCCGATCTTGTCGGGAAACGGCGCGCCGAACACCGCGATGGACGAGGAAAACACCACGCGCGGCCGATAGGTTTCGCCGCTGTTCACATGCTCGGCCCGCAGCGCCGACAGCAACGCCCAGGTGGGAAACATGTTCACATCCCACCCCTTGTCGAAATCCTGCTCGGCTTCGCCCGACACGATCGAAGCCAGGTGAAACACCACGTCAGGGCGCATCGCGGCCAGCCGCTCGGAAATGCCGGCCTCGGTCAGGCTGCTGGTCAGTCGCTGCGCCGCTTTGGCCCCCGCCGGCGGAAAGGCGATGTCGTGCAGGATCACGTCGGCGGCACTGCCTTGCCAGCCATCCGTCGCCAGCCGGTGGGCCAGCTTCTGGCCGATCATGCCGCCGCCGCCCAGGATCAGGATCTTGGTCATCGTTCACTCCACCTTCAGGTTGTTGCGGGCACAGAGTTCGAGAAAGAGGCCCGAATGGTCCTTGTCGCCACCCTGCATCGCGTCACAGAAATGCGCGAACCGGTCCCGGATATGTCGGGATGTCGGAAGCGCAAGGCCCAGGCTGTCGGCCTCGTTCAGCAGGTTGTCCAGATCCTTGAGCTGGAACCTGGACAAACCGCCCGGTTCGAAATTGCGCTCGCTCATCCGCTCGCCATGCTGTTGCAGGATGGTGCTGTCGGCAAACCCGCCCCGGAGCGCGTCGCGCACAGCCGCCGGGTTGGCACCGCCTGTCTCCAACAGCAGCATCGCCTCGGCCACCGCCCCGATCGTGATGGCGACAATCGCCTGATTTGCGAGCTTGGACAATTGCCCCGCCCCCGCCGGCCCCACGTGAACCGGGCGGCCCATCGGCTGAAACACGGGCTCCGCGCGATCGAATGCTGCCCTGTCGCCGCCGACCATGATGGCCAGGCTGCCCGCCTCGGCGCCGCGCGTGCCGCCAGAGACCGGCGCATCCAGATGATCCACGCCCAGCCCGGCAAGATGTTGCTGTTGTGCCCGCGCCTCTTCCGGCTTGGTCGAACTCATGTCGAGCCAGAGCGCGCCAGGTTGCAACGCCGCCCCGACCTCTGCATCGCGGGTCATCGCCCCGGTCGCCACTCCGTCGCTGAGCATGGTGATGATGACATCCGCGCCCTGCACCGCCCCGGCGGGTGTCTGGCATATGGTGGCGCCGTCGGACAGCAGCGCCTCGGCCTTGCTCGACGTGCGGTTCCACGCCCGCACCGGGAACCCGGCCCGCAGCAGGTTGCGCGCCATCGGCCCGCCCATCAGCCCGGTGCCCAGAACGGCAATTGTCGGTTTCATGTGCAATCTCTCCCTCAGATCGACGCGGTCATGCCGCCATCGACAAACAATGTCTGGCCATTCACGAAAGACGACCCCTCCCCGGCGAGGAACACCGCCGCCGCGACCAGCTCGTCGACATCGCCCCAGCGTCCGGCGGGGGTGCGGTTTTCCAGCCATTCCGTAAAGGCCGGATCATCCACCAGCGCCTGGTTGAGCGGCGTCTTGAAATAGCCCGGCGCAATGGCGTTGCATTGCAGACCGTGCCGTGCCCAGTCGGTCGCCATCCCGCGGGTCAGGTTGCGGATCGCCCCCTTGGTGGCGGTGTAGGGCGCGATACCGGGGCGGGCCAGTTCGCTCTGAACCGAGGCGATGTTGATGATCTTGCCGCGCCCGCGCGCAATCATGTGCCCGGCCACCGCCTTGCCCACGAGAAACGCGCTGGTCACATTGGTGCGCAGCAACCGGTCCCAGGCGTCTTCCGGGAACGCGTCCAGCGGCGCGCGATGCTGCATCCCGGCATTGTTGACCAGGATATCGATTGCCCCGATCCCGTCCTCGAGCCGCGAGATGGCGGCGCTCACGGCGGCACTGTCGGTGACGTCAAAAGCCGCCTCGGCCACGTCCAGCCCCTCGGCCCGCATCGCCTCTGCCGCCTCGCCCAGACGTGCCGCATCGCGTGCATTCAGCACCACGCTGGCCCCGTGTTCTGCCAGGCCCCGCGCCAGCGCGCGGCCAATTCCCAGGCTCGACCCGGTGACCAGCGCCCGCCGGCCCGACAGGTCAAAATAATTCTTCCTCAAACGCTCTCTCCCCCAAGCTCATGTGCCGGCGACCCGACGGAACTGGACCCTAGTATTTTGAATCGCTTTCGACTAGGCCATTAAAAAACGGCCCGGTTCGGGGCCGGTTCGGGGGGGATAGATGAAGGCTGTGGTCATCCACGCGGCAAGGGATTTGCGCATAGAATCATGCGCTTGCGATCCTGTTGCGCCCGGCCGGGTCAGGGTTCGCATCGAAGCCGGCGGCATCTGCGGCTCGGACCTGCACTATTATCACGACGGAGGATTCGGCACCGTTCGCCTGCGCGAACCGATGATCCTGGGGCATGAAATTTCCGGCACCATCGCCGAGCTTGGCGCGGGTGTCACGGGACTTGCCCAAGGGGACCGGGTCGCCGTTTCGCCAAGTCGCCCCTGTCATGATTGCGGCTATTGCGATCGCCAACTGTTCAACCATTGCGCGAACATGCGCTTTTACGGCAGCGCCATGCCCATGCCCCATATCCAGGGCGCGTTTCGCGAGGAACTGATCGCGGATGCGAGCCAGTGCCACGTGATTGCACCGGATGTTCCGGCCGAACTGGCGGCCTTTGCCGAACCTCTCTCGGTCGCCCTGCACGCGCTGAACCGCGCCGGGGACATTGCCGGCAAACGTGTCCTGATCACCGGCTGCGGACCGATTGGCGCACTGGCCCTGCTGGCGGCAAAGCAACGCGGCGCGGCTCTGGTGGTGGTGACCGACGTGATCGATCACGTGCTTGGCATCGCCCGCGCGGTGGGCGCGGACCGGGCGATCAATGTTGCCAATGAGGCCGATTGGGCGAATGCGTTTCGCGCCGATGCCGACGGGTTCGACGTGATGATCGAGGCGTCAGGCAACGAGCGGGCCCTGCGATCCGGGCTCGAACTTTTGCGCCGGCGTGCGGTGCTGGTCCAGGTGGGGCTGGGCGCGGATGCCTCGCTGCCGCTGAACCTGATGGTGGCCAAGGAGATCGATCTGCGCGGTGCCTTTCGGTTCCATGAAGAATTCGCCGAGGCCGTGGCGCTGATCAACGCTGGCGCGCTTGATCTGGCAGCCCTGCTCAGCGCCCGCTATCCCCTGCACGATGCCCTGCAAGCCTTTGAAATGGCCGGAGACCGCAGCCGCGCAATGAAGGTGCAGATTGACTTTACAACTCACCCACCAGGCGAGACCAACCATGGCAAGACTTGACGGAAAACGCGCATTGATCACCGCCGCCGGACAGGGCATCGGCAGGGCATCCGCCCTTGCCATGGCTGCCGAGGGTGCCCAGGTCTTTGCGACCGATATCAACCCCGACGCGCTGGCCGCGCTGGCGCAGGACAGCGACGGCCGGATCGAGACCTTTGCGATGGATGTCCTGAACGCGGACTCGGTGAACCAGGGCGTCGCCCGCGCTGTGCCCGATGTGCTGTTCAACTGCGCCGGGTTTGTCCATGCCGGGTCGGTGCTGGACGCGACGGACGAAGACATGGATTTTGCGCTCGACCTGAACGTCAAATCCATGTTCCGCACCATCCGCGCGGCGCTGCCCGGAATGCTGGAACGCGGCACCGGCTCGATCATCAACATGTCCTCTGCCTGCTCCTCGATCATCGGCGCACCGAACCGGTTCGTCTATGGCACGTCCAAGGCGGCGGTGATCGGCCTGACCAAATCGGTCGCCATCGAATACATCGCCAGCGGCGTGCGCTGTAACGCCATCTGCCCCGGCACGGTCGAGAGCCCGTCCCTGCATGAGCGGCTGCGCGCCACCGGGGACTACGACAAGGCCATGACCGAGTTCATCGCCCGCCAGCCGATGGGCCGTATCGCCAAGGCCGAGGAAATCGCGGCCCTTGTCGTGCATCTCGCCAGTGACGAGAGCGCCTTTACCACCGGACAGCCCTATATCATCGACGGCGGCTGGTCCGGCTGACCGCAACACATTACCCAAGGAGAGCGCACATGACGGACAAGAAACCCCCGCTCCGGTCGCAAAAATGGTTCAACAACCCGGATGACCCGGAAATGACCGCGCTCTATCTCGAGCGTTACCTGAACTATGGCCTGACGCGCGAGGAATTGCAGTCGGGCAAGCCGATCATCGGCATAGCCCAGACCGGCAGCGACCTCAGCCCCTGCAACCGGCACCATGTCGAGCTCTCCAAGCGCGTGCGCGACGGGGTGATTGCGGCGGGCGGCACGGTGATCGAGATCCCGGTTCACCCGATCCAGGAAACCGGCAAGCGTCCCACCGCGATGCTGGACCGCAACCTTGCCTACCTGTCGCTGGTCGAAACGCTTTACGGCTATCCCATCGACGGCGTGGTTCTGAACATCGGCTGTGACAAGACCACGCCCGCGCTGCTGATGGCGGCGGCGACGGTCAATATCCCGGCCATCGCCCTGTCGGTTGGTCCGATGCTGAACGGCTGGTTCCGGGGCGAGCGCACCGGGTCGGGCACCATCGTCTGGAAAGCGCGTGAATTGCTGGCCGCCGGCGACATCGACGAGGACGGGTTCATGGAACTGGTTTCGTCCTCGGCCACCTCGGTCGGCTATTGCAACACCATGGGCACCGCCAGCACGATGAATTCGCTGGCCGAGGCACTTGGCATGCAACTGCCCGGTTCCGCCGCGATTCCCGCCGCCTATCGCAAGCGCGGGCAGATCAGCTATGAAACCGGCAAGCAGATCGTGCAGATGGTGCATGACGATCTGCGCCCCACCGACATCATGACCCGCGAGGCGTTCGAAAACGCCGTCGTCGTCAATTCGGCCATCGGCGGTTCGACAAATGCGCCGATCCACCTGAATGCAGTGGCCCGTCACCTGGGGGTCGAGCTTGACAATGACGACTGGCAAAGGCTGGGCCACAAGGTGCCGCTGCTGGTCAACCTGCAACCGGCGGGGGCCTATCTGGGCGAAGATTATTTCCACGCGGGCGGCGTGCCGGCGGTGATCGGCGAACTGCTTGGGGCCGGGTTGCTGCCGCATCCCGATGTGATCACCGCGAACGGCAGGACCATGGCCGAGAACTGCGGCGACAAGCGCAGCGAAACTCCCGACGTGATCAAGCCGATCGCCGAGCCGATGACCGGCGAGGCCGGGTTCATCAACCTGTCGGGCAACCTGTTTGACAGCGCGATCATGAAAACCAGCGTGATCTCCAAGGAGTTCCGCGACCGATACCTGTCGAACCCCGAGGATCCGGATGCCTTCGAAGGCCGCGCCATCGTGTTTGACGGGCCCGAGGATTTCCACAAGCGGATCGACGACGAGAGCCTCGCCATTGACGAGCATTGCATCCTGATCATGCGCGGTGCCGGGCCTATCGGCTATCCCGGCGGGGCCGAGGTTGTGAACATGCGCCCACCCGCCTACCTGCTCCGGCGCGGTATCCATGCGCTGCCCTGTGTCGGGGACGGACGCCAGTCGGGCACCTCGGGCAGCCCGTCGATCCTCAACGCCTCGCCCGAGGCGGCGGATGGCGGCGGGCTGGCCCTGGTGGCAACCGGCGACCGGGTGCGCATCGACCTGCGGGCCTGCACCGCCAATATGCTGGTGGATGATGCCGAGCTGGACCGTCGCCGCGCCGCCCTGCCCGAACGCCCCTTTGCCCCGCCCAGCCAGTCGCCCTGGCAGGAAATCTTCCGCGAAAAGGTCCGTCCCTTCTCGGAGGGCATGGTGCTGGAGGGGGCCACCGAATTCCAAGACATCGCGCGCAAATCGATGCCGCGTGACAATCACTGACAGGAGAGCCCAAATGAAACTGGTACGATACGGTGCACCCGGCGCGGAAAAACCCGGCCTGATCGATGGGGACGGCACGCTGCGCGACCTGTCCGGCAAAGTTGCCGACATCGCGGGCGCGGCCCTGGATGATGCCACGCTCGATCAGCTGCGCGCGCTCGACGCCGCCAACCTCCCCGTGGTCGAGGGCAACCCGCGCCTTGGCCCCTGTGTCGGCGATATCGGAAAATTCCTGTGCATCGGGCTGAACTATTCCGACCACGCCGCCGAGACGGGTGCCGATATTCCCGAGCATCCGATCCTGTTTTTCAAGGCCAACTCGGCGGTGGTCGGCCCCAATGACACCGTCAGCATGCCGCGCGGTTCGACCCATACCGATTGGGAAGTCGAACTGGGCGTTGTGATCGGCAAGACCGCGAAATATGTCAGCGCCGCCGATGCGCTGGATCATGTGGCGGGCTATTGCGTGGTCAACGATGTCTCCGAACGGTATTTCCAGACCCAACTCACCGGCCAGTGGACCAAGGGCAAATCCTGTGACACTTTTGGCCCGACCGGCCCGTGGCTCGTCACCCGCGATGAAGTGCCCGATCCGCAAAAGCTCGACATGTGGCTGGATGTGAATGGCAAGCGGATGCAGACCGGCAATACCAGCACCATGATCTTTACCGTCGCGGAAATCATCGAACATCTGTCGGGGCTGATGACCCTGCATCCGGGCGACGTGATCTCGACCGGCACGCCTCCGGGTGTTGGCATGGGGATGAAACCCGAGCCGGTCTATCTGAAATCCGGGGACCGGATGGATGTGTGGATCGAAGGGCTGGGCCAACAGACCCAGACCGTGACCGAGGACAGCTGAGATGACCGCGAAACCCGATCTGCTGGTGATCGGCGGGGTAACCGAGCGCATGATGGGCCGGCTGACCGCCGAGTTCACCGTTCATGCGCTCTATGACCAACCGGACCAGGGCGCGTTCATGGCCGCGCATGGCACCGCGATCACCGCCGTTCTGACCAACGGTCATGACGGGTTGCGTCCTGACCTGATGGCGGCGCTGCCCAACCTGAAAATCGTGTCGAGCTATGGTGTCGGCTATGACGCCATCGACGCGACCGCCGCCGCCGAACGGGGCATCGTGGTGACCCACACGCCCAACGTGCTGAATGACGAGGTTGCCAATACCGCCCTGCTGCTGTGGTTCTCGGTCAGCCGGCGGCTGGTGCCAAATGACGCCTATGTGCGCGCCGGCCGATGGGAGGCCGAAGGCAACGCCCCGCTGTCCCGCTCGGTTCAGGGGCGCACCGTGGGCATTGTCGGGCTGGGTCGTATCGGGCAGGCCATTGCCGACCGGCTCGCGGTGTTTGACAGCACCGTGGTCTATCACTCGCGCAGCCCCAGGGATGTGCCCTATCGCTATTATGCCGATCTGACCGAGATGGCCGGCGATAGCGATGTGCTGATCTGCATCACACCGGGCGGGGCCGGGACAAGACACCTGATCAACAGGGACGTGATTGACGCGCTTGGCTCCGAGGGCATTCTGGTCAACGTCTCGCGCGGCTCGGTGGTGGATGAAACCGCCATGGTTCAGGCGTTGCGCGAGGGGCGGCTCGGCGGCGCCGGGCTTGATGTGTTCGAAGCGGAGCCGCGCGTCCCTTCCGAACTGTTCGACATGGACAACGTGGTGCTGCAACCCCACGTGGGCAGCGCCACCCATGAGACCCGGCAGGCGATGGGCGATCTGACCTGCGACAACCTCAGCCAATGGCTTGGTGATGGCAGCACCATCACGCCGGTGCCGGAGTGTCGGAACATCGGCTGAAACCCTGCGGGCTCTGGCAGGCTGCTAGAGCCCGAAACTGCCATAGGGAATGAACCGCACCGGATCTCCGGGCTGGATGTGCCGCTCTGCATCGCCGATCTCGACCAGGCCCTCGGCCCAGCTCAGCCCGCTGATCCGCCCGGATCCTTCCGATGCAAATACTTCGGCCCGCCCGTTCCGAATCCGCGCCCGCAGGTATTCACGCCGCCCCGGCTTCTTGCGCTTCCCGAACGCCGCGGGCACGTCGAACCCCTGCGGTTCCCGCCATTCGGCCCCGGCCAGCAGGCACATGGCCGGGCGGGCAAAGATCAGGGTACAGACCATCGCCGCCACCGGGTTTCCCGGCAGCCCGAATACCGGCACACCCCGCCACAGACCCAATGCCAGCGGCCGCCCCGGCTTGATCGCGATGCGCCATTCCTGCATCGCACCCGCCTCTTGCAACAACGCCGAAACATGGTCCTCGTCCCCTGCCGAGGCCCCACCGCTGGTCAGGATCACGTCCGCCGAGCCCGCCGCCGCATCCAGCCGCGCCCGCAGGGCCGCGCGGTCATCGGCCACCCGCCCCAGGTCCAGCGCCTCAAATCCAAAGGCCCGCGCCATCGACAGCAACATGGGCCGGTTGGCGTCGAAAATCTGACCCGTGGTCGCGGTATCCCCCGGCTCGACAAGTTCATCCCCGGTGGACAGGACCGCCACCCGCAATCGGTTGCGCACCGGCACATGCGCGATGCCGACCGCCGACAACAGGGCCATGTCCGCCGACGTGATCACCCGCCCCGCCGCAAGCGCGAGGTCGCCCGCGACAACGTCTTCCCCGGCCTTGCGAGTGTTGGCCCCCTGTTTCAACGGCCCGCGAAAGGCGATCTGGCGGCCATCGCAGGTCACATCCTCTTCGAGAATCACCGTGTCGACGCCCCCGGGCACCGCCGCCCCGGTCAGGATGCGGATCGCGTGACCGGCGGGCACCGACCCCGCAAAGGGAACACCCGCCGCCGCCCGCCCCTCGATCAGCGGCAGCACATGCGCGCCATCGACTATTGCCCCGGCAAACCCATAGCCATCCACGGCGGAATTCGGCTGGGGCGGGTTCGACCGCAGCGCCATCACGTCCCGCGCCAACACCCGGCCAAACGCCTGTTGCAGTGGCACGGTTTCATCCCCCGTCACCGGGTTCAGGCGGGTGCGCAACATCTCCAGCGCCGCGTCGACCGGGGTCCAGGCCACGCCTGCGGGCAGGGCGAAACAATCGTTACGCAAGGGCGGCGGCGCCAGCGGCTTGGCCCCCGTGCCGGTCTGTTTGTCCTGATGTTGCGACCCCATGTTCTGCCCTTTCCGCGCTGCGTCCGTCACCCGCGTTCCGCCAATCCCGGCGCCGAAAGCGCGGCCCGGCCCAATCGGCTCACAGACCCACCTCGGCAAGGATGAAATCCGCGATCCCCGTGGTATCATCCAGATCAAAGACCGGGCGATCCAGCGTGATTGCGGTATCGCTTGCCACTGCCCGGACGGTCGGATCGTCAGGCGCGATCAGCGCTTGGCCGACCTCGGCGCGATGGGTTTCGATCTTGGCATGCGCCTCGCGCTTGTAGCCCTCGACCAGCACCAGGTCGACCGGGGACAACCGCGCCAGCAGCTCCCGCATCCCCGGTTCCCGGTCCTCGCGCAGTTCGTGCATCAACGCCCAGCGTTTGCCCGACGCCAACAGAACCTCCTGCGCCCCGGCCACGCGATGCCGGTGGCTGTCCCGCCCCGGCTGATCCACGTCAAAGCTGTGATGGGCGTGTTTCAGGGTCGAAACGCTGAACCCCCGCTCGGAGATTTCGCGCACCAACCGTTCAACCAGCCCGGTCTTGCCGGTGTTTTTCCAGCCGACGATGCCAAACAGCTTCATGCCAGCACCCCTAGCATCTGTTCGGCACGCGCCAGGTCGTCGGGGGTGTTGACGTTGAAGAACGGGTCGATATCGGCAACCGGAAACACCGCCTCGCGCCCGCCATGACGCTCGGTCCAGAGCACCACCTTGCGCAGCCCGTCATTCAATGCCGCGCGCAGATCGTCGCGCAACGATACCGGCCACAAGCCGAACGTCGGGTGGCGAACCTGCCCGCGCCGCGCATCCGGTGTCGCCGCCAGCACCAAGGGGGCCGCCATGCCCTGCCCGGTCTCTTGCAGACGGGCAACGAGATCTGTCGGAAAGAACGGCGTATCCGCCGCCGCCGTCACAATGGCCTCTGCCCCCTGCGCCGCGGCCCAGTCTAGCCCGGCCAGAACCCCGGCCAGTGGTCCGGCAAAGCCCTCGATACTATCGGCCAGCACCGGCAGCCCACAGGCCTCGAACCGGGCCGGATCGCCATTTGCGTTCAGGGCCAGCCCCGCCACCTGCGGCGACAGCCGGTCGATGACCCGCGACAGCAGGGTCTGTCCACCCAGAGGCAGCACCCCCTTGTCACCGCCCCCCATCCGGGTTGCCCGCCCACCGGCCAGGATCACGCCCAGCGGCGCGCTCATGCGCGGGCACTCTTGCGGCGGTGTTTGCCGTCCTCCGCCGGGACCGACGCCGGGTCTACATCGCGCAGCAACCGCTCCTCTCCGGCCAGGCAGATGAACCGCTGCCCCCGCATCCGCCCGATCAGGGTCAGCCCAACCTGCCGCGCGATTTCCACGCCCCAGGCGGTAAATCCCGAGCGCGACGCCAGCACCGGGATCCCCATCATCGCCGTCTTGATCACCATTTCCGAGGTCAGCCGCCCGGTCGTATACAGGATCTTGTCATCCGCCGCCGTTGCGGTCTGCAACATCCAGCCGGCGATCTTGTCGACCGCGTTATGCCGGCCGACATCCTCCATGTAGACCAGCGGACGGTCCTGCCAACACAAGACGGTGCCATGGATCGCCCCGGCCTCGAGATAGAGCGACGGCGTGCGGTTGATCGTGGCCGCCAGCGCATAGAGCCAGCTGCTTCGCACCTGCGTTTGCGGCAGGGTGACGTCTTCAAGCCCGTCCATCATGTCACCAAACACCGTGCCGACGGCACAGCCCGAAGTTCGGGTCTTTTTGCGCAGTTTCTCTTCATAGCTGGTCTGGCGTTCGGTGCGCACCACAACGGTTTCCAGGTCTTCGTCGTAATCGACCCCGGTGATCCGGTCATCGGGCAACAGCATCCCCTGGTTTCTCAGAAACCCCAGGGCAAGATATTCCGGATAATCCCCGATCGTCATCGCCGTCACGATTTCCTGCGCGTTCAGGAAAATCGTCAGGGGGCGCTCCTCGACAACGTTGATGCGGCTGATTTCGCCTGCCTGGTCAATACCCTCGACGGCCCGTGTCAACCGGGGCGCCGTCGGGTCCGGTGCGATGAGGTAGCCCGAGATGTCCTGCTCTTTGGCCAATTGCAAACCTCTCCGTTCGTCGATAGTGCAGTCCGGCACAGTCTAGGGTCAACGCATGTCATCCACCACCGCGAAATCGTATTTCTGGAAAGGCGTCAGGGACAGCACTCCCTTTCTTTTTGTCGCCACGCCCTTTGGGCTGCTGTTCGGCGTGCTGGCGACCGAAGCGGGCCTGAAAGTCTCGGAAACCATGATTTTCACCATGACGGTGTTCGCCGGGGCCGCGCAGTTCGCGGCACTGCAACTCATGCAGGAAAACGCGCCGACCCTGATCGTTCTGGCCTCGGCGCTGGCGGTGAACCTTCGGGTTGCGATGTATTCCGCCTCGCTCACCCCCTATCTCGGAGCCGCGCCGGTCTGGCAGCGGGCGCTGGTGGCCTATTTCACCGTCGATCAATCCTATGCGCTGTCGGTATCGCAATTCGAAACACATCCCGAGATGAGCCTGCCTTCGCGGATCCGTTATTTCGCGGGCACCTGCGCGCTGATCGCGCCGTTCTGGTATGCCGCCACGCTGGTCGGGGCGCTGATGGGGGCAAGCATCCCGGAGAGCTGGGCGCTGGATTTCGCGTTGCCCATCGCCTTTCTGGCGATGATTGCGCCGATGTTGCGCACCGCCGCGCATGTGATCGCGGCGCTGGTGTCGATCGTGGTGTCGATTGCCGCCGCCGGCCTGCCCTATAATTCCGGCCTGCTGGTCGCCGGGATCATCGCGATGATGGCCGGCGCACGCACCGAACTCTGGCTCCAGCGGCGGGGATTGTGGACATGAGCATCGCCCCCGGCACCCTCTGGATCGTCATCATCGGGCTGGCCATCGGCAGCTTTGCCCTGCGGTTCGTGTTCATCGGATTGGTCGGTGACCGGCCCTTGCCCGCATGGCTGTTGCGGCACCTGCGCTATACCGCCGTGGCGATCCTGCCCGCGCTGGTCACGCCGCTGGTCATCTGGCCCGCGGCCACCGGCGGCACGCCCGACCTGCCGCGCATGGCGGCGGGGGCGGCAACTATCGGGGTCGGATTGCTGACCAAGAACGTGATCGCCGCCATCATTGCGGGGGCCGGCACGCTCTATGGTCTGCTCTACCTAGTCGGCTAGCGGGGTCACGCCCTCGTCCAGCGCCTTGTGCAGGTCCGGATCGTCATCCTCGTAATAGCGCGTGGTGGTGACGCCGGGGATCTCTTCGAACTGCGCCATCAGCTTGTTCGGGTACATCACCTGCCGGATCGATTCGAAACCCGACACCTGCGACAGCAGTTCGGATGTCGACGACGTGCATAGCGCATCCATCACCGGCCCGGCCTGCAACGCCAACTGATAGGCGATCTGGGCCTGTTCGGGGGACACGGCGATGGTCTGGCTGACCACGTGATAGGTGCTGCGGGCATGGGCGCTGCGATAGCCCTTTTCCATACCCGGCGTGATGCCGAACAACACGTCATGGCGCTCGGGCGTCGCTTCGGAATGGAACGATCCGGCGGGATCGAAAATCACCCGTTCAGAGGCATTGATCAGCAACGCGCTATGCGCGCCATTGCCGGTCCGGTTGTTGACCATCGTGTAGAGCGTCAGCGACGGCGGTCCGGAATGCCGGTACGAGGCACGCGCCACCACATCATCCGGGGCATAGACGCGCGGCTTGCTGCAACCGGCCACGACAAGGATCAGGGCCAGACAGGCAAAGACGGTTTTCATCGATGAAACAGGGGCGTCAGCGCGCAAAGATCGCGAGGAACACCAGGAATGCGAGGATACCCACAACGGCCCAGGTGGTGAACCGCATGAAGCCCTCGAAAGTCTTGGTCTGAACTTCGATATCCATCTCGCCGTGCTTGTATTCCGCCATCTCAGAAATCCTATTCGCGTTGCGTTGTCTCTTGTTATCGCATTCGCAAATCCCTGTCACCGCGTCAACCGGGCACGGCGCGGCAAATCCACGTCACTCCGCCCCGCCCAGTTGCAGGATCGAGCAATCGGGCCAGCCATAGCCCCACCGCCATGGCAACCCGGAACAGGGCCCCCCGCCGAATCGCACGGCGAGATACATGCTCTCGGCGATCACCTGATAGGCCTGCTCGACAGTGGCGACATCCACCTCGTAATGCGCCGCCAGCCGGGCCTTGCGGGTCTCGCCGGTCTGCACGACACAGCTGCGCAGGGCGGCATCAGCCTGCAATCGCGCATCATAGCTTGCATTGGCATCCTGGGCCCCGGTGATGTCGTGATAGGCCCGGTCATGGGTAACACAGCAGGATTCCCAGGGCGGGGCGGCTTGGTGAGCAGCGGCAAAATCCGGCAGCTGCGCCGAGACCAGCCGCCACACCCCGGACAGGCCGCCGCTACAGCCATCGGTCTCGAACGGGGCCAGTTCCGCCCCCTCATCGGCGATGGTATCGATCAGAACGCGGTGCGCCGGCATCTCGAGCGCCCGGCTGATCCCGCCGCTTTCGATCCCGCTTTCCTGCCCGGATACCGCATGGCACGGCACCAGCATCGCCAATGCCAGCACATTACGGTGACGCATCGCGATACTCCCTTGTATTGACCGACAGGCCAAGCTCTTCGGACATCCACAACACCAACCGCTCGGCAGTGCTCAGCTCGGCGCGGAACGCAAGAACCTGCCGTGCCAGCGCCGGTTCGTCAGTGATCAGCCCGTTCACCCCCATCGAAATCATCTTGGACATTTCCAGCGGGTCATTGACGGTCCAGACATAAAGGTCCTTGCCCGCCTCCTGAACGCTGCTCGCCAGCCAGGGGGTCGCGCGCGCCTTGCTCAGGGCGACGAAATCGCCGTCCAGCCGCGCCATGTCGCCCACGGCGGTTGCCGCCAGCACCCCGGCACGCCAGTCGGGTTCGAGCCGCAGCATCTTTTGCACCGCCGGATACTTCAACGACATTGTCGCGATATTGCCGACCATGCCGGTTTCCTTGACAAGTCCGATCACCCGGTTTTCGAGATCCTCGTCATAGCCATAATATTTCAACTCGATCAGGACCTTTGATCGCCCCTTCGCAAGTTCCAGAACATCGCGCAGCAACGGCGTCCGCTGGTCGGAATAGGCCGGATCGAACCAGCCACCGATGTCGATACCGGCAAGCTCCGGCATGGTCGCGTCCCAGATCTTGAGATCAACACCCGCCAGTTTCATGAAGTCGCTGTCATGCATGACCACGACCTGGCCATCGGCGGTTTCCTGGACATCGATTTCCACCCAGTCGGCCCCGTCCTGCAACGCCTTTTCCACCGAGGCCAGCGTATTTTCGGGGCGGCTGCCTGCCGCGCCGCGATGGGCGATGATCGTCACATCATCCTGCGTCGAGATCTCGTCCAGCAATTCCGCGGCAGACCAGAAGCCGAGCGCCACGAGCACGGCCAGCCCCGCGCCCAGCCATTTCAGACGAAGGGTCAAACGGGCCGCATCGGCCTTGCCAGCGGGCGCAAGATGGGCATGATCGGAAAAGAACCCGTTGACCACATGCGCCAGCGCGCCAAGCGACAGGGCCGAAACCGCGGTATTGGCCAGCCCCCACAGGCTTGCCATCGCCAGCGTCAGGGCCAGAACCAGCCGCAAGCCGCCCTCCGTCGGCAGCGGTATCAGGTTGAGAACAGCGGTCGCGATCACCCCCACCAGCGTCAAGAGCACCACCCGGATTGCCAGCCAGATCACGATGTCCCGCTGCAACCGGACCCGTTGCCCGGACATGCGCGCGGCGCTGGCGGCAAAGGCCCGGCGCGGCGACAGGTCTTCAAACAGCACGAGATGCAGCGACAACGCCCAGCCGGTCAGCGTCAGCAGCAAGACAATCGCCAGCACCAGGCCCAGCCCACCGATCAGCGCGCCGGCGATCCACGCCTGTGGCGGCATCTCGGTCAGGTAATAGTTGATGTCGTAATCCGACAGCAGCAGCCACGCAACACCCAGCCCGAGCAGCACGAAAGGCAAGGCAATCGCCAGGATGCGCAGCACGAACAGCACCGCAAAGGCAATCAACGGCCGGGTGCGCCGCAGTACCGCAACCAGCGCCGCGCGCGCCCGCGTAAGACGATCTCCCCGGTCCGCGCGCCAGAGCGCCGCCATCACGGCAAAGCCCAGAACCTCGATCAGCAGGAACAGCGCGATGACCACGATAGCGGCCACGAACCCGGCCGGCGTCAGAAAGAACCCGGCAATATCCTGATCGGTCAGCGCCGATTGATCGGACAGCGACACCGCGCGGTTGAGCAACGCCCCCAACAGCGGGGCAAGCACCGCATAGACCGCCAGCCGCAGGGCCAGGTAAAGCCCAGTGATGACAATGCCGCGCGACCACGCGGCGCGGTAGGCGGAAATCACCGTGGTCAATGCGGTCATGGGCGCAGGGCTCCTGTGGCGTGCCGGGCTGGTCCCATAGAACGCCAGCCCCCGCCAAGGTGCAAGACCGCGTCAGGCGTTTTCCAGATCCGCCGCCAGCCGGAACCCGATGCGATTGGCCGGAACATCCGCGCTCGGCCTGGGCAGGGCCCGCAACATCACGCTGAGCTGGCTCACATGCTGGATCAACTGGGTGCGGGCCCCGGTGCCGTCGCTGCCATAGAAGGTCACGATATCGGGATCGTAATATCCCAGCCCCTCGATCCGCAGCACCCCGGCCCCGCCGCCGACAAACCCCATGGCGACCTCGTGCTCGCCATCCAGCTGTTCCTCGAAATTGCGTATATACAGGATCAGCCGCTCATAGGCCCATTGCGCCGCGCTCTTGCCCGCAACCGGTTGTTTCAGGCGGTCCGGCACGCAATCCGGTGTCGTACATTTTTCGGGATCGGCGTGAACCTCGTGTATCCGGGGCAGAATATCGCCCTCGATGAGTTCGGCCGTTGTCTTGATATCGTCATCCATCTGAACCACCCTCTGCCTGGTACAGCCATGCGCCATCGTCGCCGCGGGTGCGGCTGACAAGGCCCGCATGGTAAAGATGGTTCACATGGGCCACCGCTTCAACCAGTGCCAGGCCATATTCGCCGGCCCCGATCCGCCGCTTGAACAGGGTCGGGAAACAGGCCGCCGCCGTCTGCGGTGTCTTGAGGAATTCCTGCAACCTGCGAAGCGCACCGTGGTGGTTCTCGATCAGCTGCTGCAACCGAAAGGGAAGACCGGTAAAGGGCAGCTTGTGGCCGCCCAGAACCAGATGGTCTTCACGCGCCAGTGGCAGCAACCTTTCGCACGCCTCGAGCCACCCCTCGAGCGGATCGGCCTCGGGTTCGGTGGCATAGACCCCGATATTGGGGCTGATCGAACACAGGATCTGATCGCCCGAGATCACCAGATTGTCGTCACGGCTCCAGAAGGTGGCATGTTCCGGGGCATGGCCATTGCCGATATGCACATCCCAGCAGCGCCCGCCCATGCGGATCGTATCACCCTGTTTTACCCGCCGGAATCCCAGCGGCATCGGGGCAACGATATCCGCGTAGTTGAACGGCTTTTCCCCGGTCCTCTGGGCGAGGATAGCCGCGTCCATCCCCGCGCTGCGCCAGAATTCGAGCGTTTCCGGCGGCGGTCTCTGCTGGTCATCCAGCAACAGCATCCGCGCAAACAGCCACGCGGTGCGGGTTGCGACCAGCTCGGCGCCATGGTCGCTCTGAAACCACCCGGCCAGCCCCACGTGATCGGGATGATGATGGGTGACGACCACGCGATGCACCGGCTTGCCCGCCAGCGGCCCGGCCATCAGGTCGGTCCAGATGCCCCGGCTGAGCTTGCTGTTGAACCCGGTGTCGATGATCGTCCAGCCGTCGCCATCATCCAGCGCATAGACATTCACGTGGTTCAGCTTCATCGGCAGAGGCAGGCGCATCCACAGCACGCCCTCGGCCACTTCTATCGCCTCTCCACGCTCGGGCGGAGCCTGCCAAGGATAGCGGATAACGGGTGTGGTCGCGCCATCCATGCTCATGCGCCCAACTCGTCAATACTCAGCGCGTAGAGATCCGCCGCACCCGCCTGGGCCTGCGCCAGCAGCCCCGCATGTTCCGGCAGCATCCGCGTGATATAGAACCGGGCCAGTTTTTCACGGGGGCCGTCACGGCCGGCCAGCGCCGCCATCACGTGGAAATGCCCGCCCAGAACCCGCGCAAAGGCCCGCAGATAGGGCACCGCCCCGGCAAAGCGGTCATTCATGTCGTTCTGCGATACCAGCCATTCCGTCGTTTCGCGCAAGGATTCGGTGGCCTGCCACACCGCCTCGGCCATCTCGGGGAATGTCGCCCGCGCGCCCTCTGCATGGGCCTCGATCTCGTCCAGCAGGCGCGATGCCGCCTCACCGCCATCCATCATCTTGCGCGCCACGAGATCCATTGCCTGGATGCCGTTGGTGCCTTCGTAGATCGCCGTCACCCGCACATCGCGATAGAATTGCGCCGCGCCGGTTTCCTCGATAAAGCCCATGCCGCCATGAACCTGCACGCCCGTCTCGGCGATCGCGATCCCCACATCGGTGCCAAAGGCCTTGGCAATCGGGGTCAGCAAGGCGGCGCGCGCGGCCCAATCCGCATCCCCCGTTGCCGTCTGCATGTCGATCGCCACCGCACAGGCCAGCAGGATGGCACGGGCCGCGAACAGGTCGGCTTTCATCGTGGTCAGCATCCGGCGCACATCGGCATGGTCGATGATGGTGCCGCTGGGGGTTTTCCCCTGTTTGCGCTCCTGCGCATAGGCCAGCGCGTGTTGATAGGCCCCTTCGGCCACGCCCACACCCTGTCCGCCGACACCCAGCCGCGCATTGTTCATCATCGTGAACATCGCCGCCATGCCGCCATGTTCCCGACCGACGAGCCAGCCGGTTGCGCCGTCATATTGCATCACGCAGGTCGGGCTGCCATGCAGGCCCATCTTGTGTTCGAGGCTCACCACCTTGAGGCTGTTGGCGACGCCGGCATTGCCCGCCTCGTCCGGCAGGCGCTTGGGCACGAGAAACAGGCTGATGCCCTTGGTGCCGGCAACCCCGTCGGGCAACCGGGCCAGCACGAGGTGACAGACATTGTCGGTGAAATCATTGTCACCCCAGCTGATGAAGATCTTCTGACCGGTGATCGCGTAGGTGCCGTCGTCGTTGCGTTCGGCGCGGGATGACAGCGCCCCCACATCCGATCCGGCCTGCGGCTCGGTCAGGTTCATGGTGCCCGCCCATTCGCCGCTGATCAGTTTCGGCAGATATAGATCGCGCAGCGCGTCGCTGGCGTGGTGCTCCAGCGCCTCGATCTGTCCCTGGCTCATCAGCGGGGCGAGTTGCAGCGACAGGCAGGCGGCGCTCATCATTTCATTGACGCTGGTGGTCACGGTCATCGGCAGCCCCATGCCGCCCTGCGCGGGGTTGCCGCTCATCCCGATCCAGCCGCCCTCGGCAATGGCCCGCCAACCCTCGGCAAAGCCCGGCGAGCTGCGCAACACGCCGTTCTCAAGACGCGCCGGGTGCAGATCGCCATTGCGTTGCACCGGGGCCATCACCTCTTCGCACATCTTGCCCGCCTCGGTCAGGATGGCGCTGACGAGATCGGGGGTGGCCTCGTCAAAACGCCCGGTTTCCGCGACCCGGTCAAAGCCGACAACATGGCGAAACAGGAACTCGTAGTCTTGGACAGGCGCGCGGTAGGGCATGACGGACCTCTTGAAATGACGGGCGGCGGGCTTGGCTTTGCCGGGTGTCGCCACTATGGAACGGGGTAGAAGCCATTGCAAACCAGCGCGCCCGCCTGCGCAACCGAAACGCCGCGTCACGGATATGTCCGAAGAATCCACCCTGATACTGTCCCCCTCGCCCGGCGACATGGCCCGGGCCGCCGGGCTGCTGCGCCGCGGCGAACCCGTCGCGTTCCCGACCGAGACGGTTTACGGGCTGGGCGCGGATGCGCGTTCGGGGCCGGCGGTGGCGCGGGTTTATGCAGCCAAGGGGCGACCGGCATTCAACCCGTTGATAGCGCATGTTCCGGATGTCGAAACGGCGCGGGAGCTGGTCATCTGGACGCCGATGGCCGACAAGCTGGCCCGGGCCTTCTGGCCCGGTCCCCTGACCCTGGTTCTGCCGCTGCGCGAGGGTCACGGCATTGCCTCGCTGGTCACTGCCGGTCTTGAGACATTGGCGGTGCGCGTTCCGGCGCATCCGACGGCGCAGGCGCTGCTGCGGGCTTTTGGCGGCCCGCTCGCCGCCCCCTCGGCGAACCCCTCGGGACGAATCAGCCCGACCACCGCCGCCCATGTCCTGGCCGGGCTGGACGGGGACATCGCCGCGCTGATCGATGACGGCGCTTGCGCGGTGGGGCTGGAATCCACGATTGTCGGGCTGATCGACAAGACCCTGCGCCTGTTGCGCCCCGGTGGCCTGGCGGCGGAACCGATCGAAGCGGTGATCGGTCGGCCCTTGCAGCAACATGCAACCACGGATGCGCTCGTGGCGCCGGGACAGCTCTTGTCGCATTATGCGCCCAGGGCGGCGATGCGGCTGAATGCAGAGGAGTCGCGCAGGGGCGAACTGTTGCTGGGGTTCGGCAATGTGGAGGGTGAGCTGAACCTGTCACCGGGCGGAGACCTGGCCGAGGCGGCGGCCAATCTCTTTGATCACCTGCACCGCCTGGACCAGATCGGGCGCCCCATCGCGGTGGCACGGATCCCCGGTCACGGGTTGGGCGCGGCGATCAACGACCGGCTGAAACGGGCGGCGGCACCCCGCGATACCTAGGGGCTGATACGGTCATGGGATGAGGGGCGCTGCCCCTCAAACTCCCCGGAGTATTTGCACAAAGATGAAGATCAGGCGTGCCCGGCACTTGCCGAGAGGCTGAGGGGATCGACGCCGAGCGAGTGCAGGGCCGCGCCCCATTTTTCCTCGTCGGCCATGTCAAAGACCAGTTTCGCGTCGGCATCGGCAGTGAGCCAGCCATTCATCGAGATCTCGCCTTCGAGCTGGCCGGGCCCCCAGCCGGCATAGCCAAGCAGCATCAGACCACGTTCCGGGCCCTGGCCGGTGGCGATATCTTCGAGGATGTCGAGCGTTGCGGTCATGCTGAATTCATCGGAAATCGACAGGGATTGCAGGTTGGAGCGGTAATCCGGCGAGTGCAGCACGAAGCCGCGCGCACCCTCGACCGGGCCGCCGAAATAGACCGACATGTCGCGCGCCGGTTGTTCGGGCGCGATGTCGAGCTGTTCGAGCAGGTGCGACAGCCGCACGTCCTGGGCCGGTTTGTTCACGATCAGGCCCATGGCCCCCTCGGCACCGTGGCTGCAAAGGAAGATCACCGCATGTTCGAACCGCATGTCCCCCATGCCCGGCATCGCGATCAGCAGTTTTCCGGTCAGGTCCATTTGATGTCCAGATGTCGTATCAGCAATGCCCATGCATTCAACATGGCCCCAGCCCCCGCGCGGTGCAAGAGTCAGTTGGCCGAATTGCCGGCTTGTCATGGAATTGACCGGAACGTGACTTGGCATTTCGGCGGTGAGCGCGCATGTAGAGGCCATGAGATCACCTGTTCCCTCCTTGTTGGCGCTGGCCGCCACGCTGACCCTGGCGGCGATGCCGCTGTCCGCGCAGGTCAGGGTGGATGACCTGGTGCGGGCAGACGTCCTGGATGGCGGGCTGACCAAGCGCGGCACCTATATCACGGCGCTGCGCCTGACCCTGTCGGATGGGTGGAAGACCTATTGGCGCGCCCCCGGGGATGCGGGCATTCCACCGCAATTCGATTGGGGCAGGTCCCAGAACCTTGGGGCGCTCCGGATCACCTGGCCAACGCCGCGCGTGTTTGACCAGAACGGCATGCAGAGCATCGGTTATGACCGGCAGCTGGTTTTGCCGGTCGAGATCACGCCGGCCGACCCGCAGCGTCCCGTGCGGTTGCGAGGCAAGGTCGAGGTGGGGATCTGCAAGGATATCTGCGTACCCGGCACGCTTGCGGTGGATCATGAGCTGGATGCCGGGGCCGATCGCAACCCGGCGATCGTCGCGGCGCTTGCACAGCGCCCGTTCACCCGCAAGGAGGCCGGGGTGACGTCGGCCAGCTGCCGCCTGGCGCCGGTCGAGGGCGGGATGCGGATCGAGGCGCGCATCGCCATGCCGTCGGCCGGGGGACCCGAGATTGCCGTGATCGAACCGGGAAGCCCGCGCATCTGGGCGTCGCAGACCGAGACCCGGCGCGATGGCGGCACGCTGGTGGCCACGAGCGAGCTGGTCCCGGTGACGGGCGGTCCGCTGGCGGTGGATCGCTCGGCGGTGCGCATCACGGTGCTGGGACAGCGGCACGCGGTGGATATCCGCGGCTGCACCCCCGGGTAACGTGATGTCCCAACGGCCCAAGCTTGGCGCGATCGCAGTGGTGATTTCCGAAGGTCACGTGCTGTTGGCGCGGCGCAGGAACCCGCCCGATGCCGGGCTGTGGGGCTATCCGGGTGGCCATGTGGAGTTTGGCGAAACCGCGCTCGCCGCCGCTGCACGCGAGTTGAAAGAGGAAACCGGGATCGTTGCCACCCCCGTCGACTATGTCACCAATATCGACGTGATCGGGCGCGATGCCGAGGGCGGCCCGTCGCTCCATTACCTGCTGGCCGCGGTACGCTGCGATTATGTCGGCGGATCGCCGATCCCGGCGGATGATGTCGCGGAGGCGGCGTGGTTTCCGTTTGAGCGGGTCCGCAGCGGTGACATCCCGATGAGCGAACGTGTCGCCGAGGTGATGGATCAGGCCATCGCCCTGCGACGGTAGGCCAGCACCGCGCCCAGCCACGCCAGTATCACGATCAGCAACGCGCCGGGCACAAAGGCCAGCAGGGCCGCGCGCATCGGTGCCATGTCTTGCAGCATAGGCACGAGGCCGGTCAGCGGTGCGGGCAATGCGCCGGTAAGCGCGGTCAGCCCCAGCGTGGCCCCCATCCATGCAGCCAGAAACATGCCCGTCGTCCAGATGACCCCGCGCACGGTAGTTGCCGGGCTGCGCAGGGCGCGGCGCAATGCGGCCAATGGCCGGGCGATATCCTGTTGCGCCGCCACCAGGGCCGGCACCACGAGCAGCACCAGCACCATGCCAAAGGCCAGCCCGTAGACCAGCGTGATCACCGTGGGTTTGAGGAATTGCGCCTGCTGGCTTTGCTCGAACAGCAGCGGTGCCAACCCGAGAACCGTGGTCAGCGTGGTCAGCATCACCGGGCGCAACCGGTCGGTCGCACCTTCGATGATCGATTGCATCAGGCCGCGTTCACGGGCGTATTGGTCGATCGTGGTGACCAGAACGATGGAATCGTTGATGATGATCCCGGTCATCCCCAACAGCCCGACAACGGTGAACATGCTGAGCGGCACGTCCCAATGGTGATGCCCCCAGATCGTCCCGACCAGCCCGAAGGGAATGATCGCCATCACCACCAGCGGGCGCGTCCAGCTTGCAAAGACCCAGGCCAGCACCAGGTAAATCCCCGTGAGGCACAGGATCAGCCCGTTGCGCGCATCGGTGAGGAAATCGCTTTCCTGTTCGCTCAGCCCGGAAAGGCGCCAGTCCACCTGCCGTTCACTGGCAATTCTCGGCAGGATTTCGGTTTCCAGCGCGGTCTGGATTTCCACCGCACGGGCCGGGTCATCCTCGGCGATGTCGCCGGTGACCGAGATCAGCCGGATGCCGTTCTCGCGCCGCACCGTGGAAAAGCCGGTGCGCTGCGCAACGCTGACGACATCCGACAGTGGCACATAGACCCCACCGGGCGTGCGCATATAGGTGCGTTCAAGGAAATCGGCACTCAGTTCCCCTTGGGGGAGTTCCACCCGGATCGTCGCGCTGCGCGGACCGTCGGGATAGGTCGCGGCCTCGATCCCGTTCAGCCGCGACCGCAAGGCCCGTCCGAGCGTGTCGATGGTAAAGCCAAGGGCCTGCCCGCGGGGTGTCAGATCAAGGATCAGCTCTTCCTTGTCATAGGCCAGATTGTCCTCGACCGCCGACACTTCGGGATAGCGCAGCAAGGCCGCCTGCAAATCCTGGCTGGCGGCCTTGAGCGTCTGCACATCCGCGCCATGAAACTGCACGTCCAGCGCATCGCCACCCGGCCCCGAGCGCCAGCCCCGGAACGACACGATCTCGGCCAGGGGATGACGGCGCACGCGGTCCTGAAGCTCGCCGACAAAGGCAAAACTCGAATAGGGGCGCAGGTCCGCATCAATCAATTCGATGGCGATACCGCCCAGCAGGTCGCTGTCCTTGGTCTCCGCGCCGGGCAGGTTGCGGCCCGAATTGCCACCGGTTTCCGCCATCACGTAGAGCAGCGGGTTGGTGCCGTATCGGTCCTCATAGTCCCTGCCCAGTTCCTCGGTCGCCCGCTGCATTTCGCGCATCATGGCAAGGGTATCGGCGCGCACCGCGCCTTCGACCATCGCGAAGTTTCCGGTCACGGAACCGCGTTCGGGCGCGTTGAAGAACCGCCACTGCACATCGCCCCGGATGAACACCGCGACCTGGCTGGCCAGCACCGCCACCGCCGCCGCCAGCACCACGTAGCGCGCCCTGATGACCCAGCCCATGAAGGGCGCGAACAGCCGGTCGCGCACCCAGCGGAACCCGCGATTGACCGCCCGGTTGGGCCAGTCATACCAATGCTCTTTCGCGGAATGGGCAATGGCGTGTGACATGTGATTGGGCAGGATCAGGAAACATTCGACCAGCGACGCGATCAGCACCGCGATCACGGTAAAGGGGATATCCCGGATCAGGTCGCCAAAGCGCCCCCCCACTGCGGTCAGCCCGAAAAACGCGATCACCGTTGTCAGCGTTGCGGCAAAGACCGGCATTGCCATGCGCCGCGCGGCATTCTCGGCGGCGGCAACCGGATGCTCGCCCAGCCGCCGGGCCCTGAAATCCGCGTGTTCACCGACCACGATGGCATCATCCACCACGATCCCCAGCGTGATGATCAGGCCAAAGAGGCTGACCATGTTGATGGTCAGCCCCCCCACATACATCAGTGCAATCGCGGCAAACATCGCCACCGGTATCCCGGCTGCGACCCAGAATGCCGTGCGCGCGTTGAGAAACAGGAACAACAGCGCCACCACGAGGCCAAGCCCCATGATGCCGTTATCCACGAGGATGTTCAGCCGACCGCTGATCGCTTCGGCACGGGTGCGGATCAGGTCGATGGTAACCCCGGCCGGCAGGCTGAGCAGCATGTCGGCGGCGACAACTTCGACCTGTCGCTGGATGCCGATGGCGTCGCCCTGGTCCGAGCGATCCACGCGGATCGACATGGCGGGGTTGTCACCGACGAAATAGCTGCGGTTGCGGTCCACGCCCTCGACCCGGATCGTGGCGACATCGCCCACCGTCAGCTTGGACCCATCGTCATTTGACCGCAGAACGATCCCGGCAATGTCATCGGGCGCGCGTTTCTGGGTGCCGGTGCGCACCCGTGCATTGGCGCCGGTCACGTCACCCGCCGGGCTGGTTTCGACTTCGGCCGCGATGGCCTCGGCGATCTCCGCCATGCTGATATCATTGCGGATCAGCTTGACCGACGGCACCTCGATCAGGGTCTGCGGTGCGGCAACGCCGCGGATTGTCGTCCGTGTCACGCCCACCGCGAACAGGCGATTGACGAATTCATCGGCAAACAACGCCAGTTGCCCGGCACCGATGGGGCCGGTGATCACCACGTCGGTCACCCGGTCCCGCCACGCGCCACGCCGCACAGTGGGCTCTTCTGCCTCGTCCGGCAGGGTGGTCACCGCGTCCACCGCCGCCTGGGTGTCATCCGCCGCCCGCGCCATGTCCCAGCCCGGTTCGAATTCGAGCACGATGGTTGCAATGCCCTCGCGCGAGGTCGAGGACGAGCTTTCGACGCCATCCACCGCCAACAACGTCGGTTCGAGCACCTGCACGATTGCGCCGTCCACGTCCTCGGGGCCCGCGCCCTCCCATTCGACGCGCACCGTCACCTCGTCGACGATCACATCGGGAAAGAACTGTGCCCGCATGTTCGGGATCGCCGCCGCGCCCAGAACCAGCATGACCAGCAACAACAGGTTCGCAACCGTGCGATGCCGGGTAAAGTAGGACAGAACGCCGCCAGCGGCCCTTGGAATGTCGCGCGCCATCCCCGATTACCCGCCGTTGCGGGATTCGATCCGCTCGACAAGACGGGACGGCACCCGTGCCTCGGACAGCTGGGCCAGAACCCGGGCCTTGGCCTCGGCGGGCATCCGGTCATTGGCCTGCACCACCGCGACCAGCCGCGCGCGGTGATCCTCGCTCAGTTCGAGCATGGCCTGTTCCGGTTCGGCGCGCGCCTCGTCACGCAGGGGGCGCACGCGGATCCCGGCACCCAGCAACGGGGTGCGCCCCACGACGACCTCGCGCCCCGCCAGCGCCGGCGCGCGGACCAGCACATCATCGCCCTGCCGCCGCACCAGTTCGACGCCGATGGTTTCCAGCCGGTCCCCCGCCCCCAGCACCAGCACCGTCTGCGCCGCGTCCAGCGACGAGGCCGGCAATCGCGTCACCATGTCAATCGCAGGTTCCTGAACGGTGACGGTGACAAAATCGCCAGGCTTGAACCCCGGTGCGGTGTCGAGCCGGGCAAAGATCATCCGGCCGGACTGGCCTTCGCCGGCAATGGCGCTGTCGCGGCTGATCCGGCCCCGCGCCGTCAATTCGGCCCCGGTCACATCCAGCGTTGCGGTCACATCGGCGGCCAGCAAATCGCCGCGCCCGTCCAGCAGCCGTGAATATTGCGCCGTCGAGACCCGGAACGCCACTTCCAGCGCGTGTGGGTCCACCAGCATCGCCAGCTTTTCATTTGCCGAGACCAGCCGCCCCTCGACAAGGCTGACCTCGCTCAGCGTGCCTTCGAACGGTGCCCGCATCGTGGTTTCGGCCAAGTCACGCTCGGCGGTGGCAACCGCGATCCGCACCCGCGCCAGCGAGGTGGCCGCCTGATCCACCCGCGCCTCGGCCTGGGCCACGGCCTGGCGGCGGGACAACACGGCCTGGCGCGCCGAGGCGGCGGCCAGTTCCGCGGTCTCGACCGTGGCGGCGGTGCCCACCCCGCGGTCCTGCAAGTTCTTCTGCCGCTCAAAGGCCCGTTCGCGCAATGTCGCCTGATCTGCGGCCGCGGCCAGCTCATCGCGCGCCAGCACCAGCACCCGCTCTGCGTCCCGCTGCTCGGCTTCGGCATCCAACCGGTCGCTCAGCAAGCGGTCCAGCGCCGCCTGCGCGTTGGCGGGGTCGATCTCGACCAGCACATCACCGGCATGCACCTCGCCGCCTTCCTCGAAACTCTCGGCCAGCGAGACAATCCGCCCCGCCGCCGCTGTCCGCAATTCCAGCAGGCGACGGCTTTCGACCTGTCCGAACGCCTGCAAAACCGGGGCAATGGTTTCGGTTCTGGCGGTAACAACATTCACCGCGAACACCCGCTCGCGCGCCTGTGGCGGCGTCTTGTCGCTGTTCATTCGTGACTGGACCGCAGACATTACCGTGGTGACCGCATAAATCAACAGCGCCATCATGAGCGACGCCAGAAACAGGCCAACCAGACTTTGTCGCAAAAACCGCATCCGCACACATCCCCAGGGCCGCGTCTGCGGCCAAACCTATCCTAGCGCGGCCCCGGCAAAACCCAAACCACAAGGGTGTTACGCAGCGCGGCGCTATTTCCGTCGCTGATGTTCGTCCAATCTGGGCATTATTTCCACGAAATTGCAGGGACGATGCCGGTAATCCAGTTGCAACGACAGGATCTCGTCCCACGCATCCTTGCAAGCCCCCGGACTGCCGGGCAGCGCGAACAGGTAGGTGCCCCCCGCAACGCCGCCCGTGGCACGCGACTGCACCGCGCTGGTGCCGATCTTGGCCATCGACACCATGGTGAACACCGTGCCAAAGGCATCGATCTCTTTTTCATAGACATCGCGATGCGCCTCGACCGTGACATCCCGCCCGGTCAGGCCGGTGCCGCCGGTGCTGATCACCACATCGATTTCGCTGTCCGCGATCCATTTGCGCAACTGTGCCGCGATGGCGTCGCGCTCATCCCGCACGATCGCCCGATCGGCAAGCACATGCCCCGCCCCGTCCAGCCGATCCACCAGAACCTGCCCCGAGCGATCGTCTGCCATGCTGCGGCTATCGGACACCGTCAGGACCGCGATACGGACCGGGATGAACGCCTTGCTTTCGTCGATACGTGACATATTTCACCTTTCGCGCGGGTCGATGTCAAACCAGTTGGGCAAGGGCCCGAGATTGACCACCTCGCTGGTTCCGATGCTGCCGCGCCTGCCCCAACTGTCGTGAATATGCCCGCAAACCGCCAGCTGCGGCTGGATCCGCGCAATCGCCGCATGGATCGCGTCTGAGCCGACCGATTGACCGGTCGAGGTGAGATCGGCAATGCCCTTGGGCGGGGAATGCAGGATCAGGATGTCCGCCGTCTCGCAATCCGCCAGCATATCCCCTGCCCGCGCCTCTGACAGATCACAGGACCATTCGCCAAACGGCGTTTCCGGCACCCCGTAGCCCAGCCCGAACAGGCGCAGCCCCGCGACCTCGGCCCCCTGCCCGTGCAGCACAACCGCCCCGTCCGGAGCGGCGGCGGCCAGTTCGTCGTGGCTCTCGGCATTGCCCGGCACCAGCACCAGCGGCGCGGCGATCCCCGCGAGCATCGCCATCGCCTCGTTCAGCCCCTTGCGCATGTTGCAGAAATCCCCGGCCCCGATCACCAGGTCGGCCGCCGCGCTGGCCTCGACAATCGAGGCCGCGCGGTTGCGTGCCCCGTGCAGGTCGGAAAAAGCCAGAATTTTCATGTATTCCCTTTCAATCGCGCCTGTAGGCTCAGCAGATCCGCCCAAGCCTCGCGCTTGGCAAGCGGCTGGCGCAACAGGTAGGCCGGATGAAACATCGGCAGCACCGGCTTGCCAAACGCCGTGCCCCAATTGCCGCGCAACCGTGTGATGCCACGCCGCCCCAGCACCGCGTCACAGCTGATATTGCCCATGGCGATGATCAAATCCGGCGCCGCCAGTTCCACGTGCCGTTGCAGGAACGGACGCATCATCGCGATCTCGTCGGGCTTGGGGTCGCGATTCTGCGGCGGACGCCATGGCAGGACATTGGTGATATAGACCGAAGTTTCCCGGCTCAGGTCCACCGCCGCCAGCATCCGGTCGAGCAACTGCCCGGCACGCCCGACAAAGGGACGCCCCTCGCGATCCTCGTCGCGTCCGGGGGCTTCGCCGATAATCATCACCCGCGCCCCGGCAACCCCGTCGCAGAACACGAGGTTGCGCGCGCCCTTTTTCAGCTCGCAATGTTCGAATGCCGACAGCGCCGCGCGCAATGCCTCAAGCGAGCCCGCCTGTTTCGCCGCCGCGCCGGCGACCGCAACCGGGTCCTCCTCGGGCGCAGCCATGGGCATTGCGGCGGCGGCCGGCTTGGCGGCGTTTCTTTTCTGCTGCCACGGGGCGGCACCCGGCAAGTCATACCGGTTAACCGGCACATCACCGAGCGCATCGGTCACGCCGAGTTCAAATTGCCATTCGAGCAGCGCCCGCGCCGTCTGGTGATCCAATGCCGATTCCATGATTGGCAAGCTAGTCTGCCCACCGGGGCGCGAAAACCCTTGCCATCACGCTGGGCGCAAATTTCCTTGCTAGGCGGCGATCTGCTCGCGCAGGGCAGAGACGGCGCGTGCCTGAATATCGGCATAGGGGTCCAACTGAGTCCTGAGCCGCTCAAGCCGCGGCAACCGCGCCTGGTAATCCGCCTCGGACATGCCCTCCAGCGCGGCGAGGATCTCGGCCTCGCTGGTGCATTGAATGATACCGTCAGGGTCGAGAAAATCGGGCAGGTTCGGACAGCCCCAATAGATCGGGACGGCACCGCAGAACACCGAATCCAGCAGCTTTTCCGAGAAATAGTTCTTTTCGCGCATGTTCTCGATCACCACAGAATATCTATAGGGCGCGAGGCCATCCGCCTTGTCCTTGAACGGGGCATAACCACCGCCCATCACGTCGACATCCAGACCGCGCACCCTTGCGTGATCCACGATCGCGTGGCGCAGCTTGTGCCCGGTCGTGTCCTTTTTCGCCGACGCGATCAGCGAACAGGCCCTGGATTTTGTCAGGTCGCGCTCGCGCCAGTCGGGCACCCATGTGCCGCCCAGCGGAAACATCACCGCATTGGGAATGCTATCAAGCAGCGTCTGGCTGAAGGTCAGCACCCGATAGAAACGCCGATAGGTCAGACGCAGCAGGCGGATATGCTTGGCATGGATAAAGGACGGCTCGCCCATCATCAGCGTGACCCGCGCCCGGGTGCCCCAGTTGCGCCGGAAATGCATGCTGGTTCTGGGAAATACGATCAGGTGGTCGTCGCGCCGCAACTCGCCGATGCGGGCCCCGTCGTAATGCGCGGGGCATCCCTGTGGCCAGATCAGGTCGGTGACCGGACGCGCCGCCAGCGCCGCGCCCAGCGACTTGCCATAGGGCAGGATAGCGATTGCCGGTGCCTCAGCCATGCGGCATGTCAACCTCGCCGCGCATCAGGATGTGCCCCTGCCCTGCAACCCGGATCCCGGTCATCGCGTCAGGCGGGCCCACCCGCGTGACCCGCGCCTGGCCGGGACGACCCATCCAGTGCCCCTGCTGCGCGACGAAACTGTCCTTGTCCATCAACCCGTGATGCCAGAGATAGGCCGCCATTGCGCCGGTCGCCGACCCGGTAAACGGATCTTCCTGCGGGCTGGGCGGGGCCAGCAGCAGGCGGGAAAATGTATCTCCGGCGTTTGTGGCACCGGTCAATGTCACAAGAAATGGTTCCATCATATCCGTGCCATCATAGCCCAAATCGACCGCCATGTCGCGTAGCGCCTCGACATTCAGCCGCGCGGCCCGCAGGTCGCCATGGTCGCGCAGGACGGTGACGCAAAACGGCAGCCCGGTCGAAACAATCTGTGGTTGCGCAACGATGGCATCCGGCATCAACCCCACCGCATGGGCGACGCGCGCGGCATCCGGCGTGGCACCAAAGGTCGGTGCCACCTGGGTCATCTCGATCAGGTCGCCGTCCAGAACCACCTCGACCACCCCGGCCCCGGTTTCCAGCCGCAGCCGGTCGCCATCGACCATCCCGCGGGCGCGCATCGCCGCCACGGTCGCGATCGTCGGGTGGCCGGCAAAGGGAATCTCGCGGCTGGCCAGGAAATAGCGCACCCGGATGTCGGCAACTTCGGAGGGGCCGGTAAAGGTACATTCGACCAGCGAGGTTTCCCGCACATAGGCCATGCAGGTCTGATCGCTCAGCCCCGCACCCCCGTGCACCACCGCACATCCATTGCCGCAGAACGGGGTATCGGTGAACGCATCCACCCAATCGAATTCGTAACTTGCCATGGCGGCCCTCGTTGCTGGCAGCGTGGGCCGCCGTCCGGCTTACATCGTTTCGCGCTTCACGCGGCGCAGGGGCTGTCGCCCAACGCGTTGAAACCCAGTGTTCCTATCCGCGTCGGGCGGGTCGGGTTCAGACCCGGCGCGTCAATGTACTGCAACCGGGGAATAATCATGCTGGCGCGCCAGCACGAAGGCCGTCTTGCGGTCAGAGACCAATGCCAGCTGCTGTCCGTCGGCGCTGTGCACTGCGTAGAGATGTTCCAGCTCGCCGGCCTCTGCGCGCACGTCCTGCGGCAGGTCGGTCACGTCCACGGTCTTGACATAGACGATCCGGTTGTCGGATTGGTCAATTTCATATGGCGTATTCATAACTTACCCTTTCCTGATACTGATTGTCTGAACCACGGTCTCCGGTGCGGCGCGGGTCAGGTCCACGTGCAACAGCCCGTTTTCCATGATCGCCTCGCCGACCTCGACCCCGTCCGCCAACACGAACATGCGCTGAAACTGGCGTGCGGCGATGCCACGGTGCAGATAGATGCGCCCTTCGCTGTCATCGGATTGCCGCCCGCGGATCACAAGCTGGCGGTCCTCGACGGTGATCGAAAGATCGCCTTCGGCAAAGCCCGCGACGGCGAGCGTGATCCGGTAGGACCGGTCCGACGTCTGTTCGATATTGAAGGGGGGATACCCCTCGTTCCCGGTCTTGGAGGAGCGCTCAAGCAGGCGTTCGAGTTGCTCGAACCCCAACAGGTGAGGGTAGGAAGCCAGAGTGAGTTTTGACACGTACTTCGTCCTTTGACATGAAAAGCGACGCTGCGCGCGGTCCCGTTCCGGCAACCGTGCCCGATATACATGGGGCCAATCTCGCGGATTCACAAGGTCTAGGCGAAAACATCTTCTCCGCGTACTCTGGGCAGCAATCCTGCCCTGATTCTGGATCGCCTACATGAACGTTCAATCCGATCTCTCGATGAAGACCGATGACGTGCTGCGCGTCGAACTCGAGGTGTTTCGCCGCGAACACCGCGATCTTGACGAAGCGATCACCGCCCTGACCGAGCGTGGCACGGCGGACCAGCTGACACTGAAACGCCTGAAAAAGCAGAAACTGCGGCTCAAGGACATGATCGCGCTGATCGAAGACCGGCTGACTCCGGACATCATCGCCTGAAATACCGTGCCGGGCGCATTGCCTCGCCCCGTGATCCGGCTATAGTGCGCGCTCTTTTTGCTAGGCAGGGGTAGGCAATGTCCGACATTCACGTGGGCATCATCATGGGCAGCCAGTCCGATTGGGCGACCATGAAAGAGGCGGCTGACATTCTCGACGAACTGGGCATTCCACATGAAACCCGCATCGTTTCGGCGCATCGCACCCCCGACCGGCTCTGGGACTATGGCAAGGGCGCAGTCGCCCGTGGGTTGCGGGTGATCATCGCCGGAGCCGGCGGCGCAGCGCATCTTCCGGGCATGATGGCGTCCAAGACACGGGTGCCGGTGATCGGTGTACCGGTGCAGACCCGGGCGCTGTCGGGGGTTGATTCGCTCTATTCCATCGTGCAGATGCCCCGCGGTTTTCCGGTTGCAACGATGGCGATCGGCGCGGCGGGGGCCGCCAATGCGGGGCTCATGGCCGCCGGCATTCTTGCCTTGCAGGATCCGGCGCTCGCCACCCGGCTGGATGCGTGGCGACAAGCGCTCTCGGCTTCGATCCCGGAACAGCCGGTGGACTGACCCAACTGCCCGGGTTGGGACACGCCCCCGGCCCGCGCATATCGAAATAGGACCTCGTCACCATGGTAGAAACTCCTGCTCCCCTGCCGATCGGCGCAACCATCGGCATCCTTGGCGGTGGACAGCTGGGCCGAATGCTGTCGGTCGCCGCAAGCCGCCTCGGGTTCCTGACGCATATCTACGAACCCGGTGCCAACCCGCCCGCCGGACAGGTCGCGGATCGGGTCACCACCGCGCCCTACGACGATCATGACGCGTTGGCCGCCTTTGCCGCGTCTGTCGACGTGATCACCTATGAGTTCGAGAACATTCCGACCGAAGCGCTCGACATCCTTGAGGCGCACAGGCCGATCCACCCGGGACGGGAGGCCTTGCGGATCAGCCAGGACCGGTTGACCGAAAAAACCTTTCTGCAAGGGCTGGGCCTGCGCACCGCTCCCTTTGCCGACATCGCCTCGCTTGACGGATTGTCCCGCGCCATCGACGAAATCGGCACACCCGCGATCCTCAAGACACGGCGGTTCGGATATGACGGCAAGGGGCAGGCCCGGCTCGCGGCTGCGGCTGACGCCGAGGCCGCCTATGCCGCGATGGCCGGCGCGCCCGCGCTGCTCGAAGGCTATGTCGATTTCAGCCACGAAGTATCGGTGATCGCCGCCCGCGGCATCGATGGCCAGGTCGCCTGTTTCGATCCCGGCGAAAATATCCATCGCGACGGCGTCCTGCACACCACCACAGTGCCCGCACGGCTGTCCTCGGCGCAGCGGACGGATGCAGTGCTCCTGGCTGCCAATATCCTGAATGCGCTCGACTATGTCGGGGTGCTGGGTGTCGAGCTGTTCGTAACGGCGCAGGGGCTGATCGTGAACGAAATCGCCCCGCGGGTGCACAACTCCGGCCACTGGACGCAAAATGGGTGCAACGTGGATCAGTTCGAACAGCATATTCGCGCGGTGGTTGGCTGGCCATTGGGAGACGGGCAGCGTCACGCCGACGTGGTGATGGAAAACCTGATCGGGGACGAGATGGAAAAGGTACCGGATCTATCGCGGCAACCGATGATCGCACTGCATCTCTACGGCAAGGCCGAGGTCAAACCGGGACGCAAGATGGGGCATTTCAACCGCATCGTCCAAAACGGCTAGGATACCAGGCACCGGCAACACAAGGTATTGCGCCGCCTTCGGCGCCGCCAGGGGCGAGGGGCTCTGCCCCTCGCGCTCCCCGGGATATTTGAGGCAGGAAAAAGTGAAGGCGTCGCATTCAGGCAACGGCCGGCAAACTTGTTCGTAGCACGAAACGCTTGGCAACAGGAGGATGTGAAGGCCCGCAGGGCGTTCACGCGCCCTGACGAGGGCTCGTTGAGCCCGAGAAGGGGCGCCTTTGACCGATCAGGCGGCTGGCAATATCGCCATGCAGGTAGCTGAGCCTCCCGGCGGATATGGTAGCGGCGACCCGTTGGGACGCCGCGTCGAGAATCACGAGGTCCGCCCGCAAGCCCGGCGCAATACGCCCCCGGTCGCTCAAGCCGAGTATCCGCGCAGGACCTTGGGACAGCAGGTTCCATGCAGTCGCCAGGTCGCATATTCCGCTGCGCACCAACATCAGCGCAGCGCGGCGCGGGCTGGGATAGTGGTAATCGGATGCCAAGGCATCGCCCAGCCCCATGGTAATGAGCTCCACCGCGCTGGCATTTCCCTTGTGCGAGCCGCCGCGCACAACGTTGGGGGCGCCCAGAATGACCGAATCCGCAGCATCGCGCGCCGCTTCGGCGGCCTCAGCCGTTTCGGGAAACTCGGAAATCGCAACGCCCCGGGACCGCCATGTCGCGCGGTCGATCTCGGTGTGGTCGTCATGGCTGCCCATGCGGAGCCCCGCCGCGGCCAATTGCGGCACCAACCTGTCCAGCGCCGCCGGCACTTCGGGGCTGCGGTCGTGCAACTCGCGCAGAAACGCCCAGTGGCGTTCGGGATTGCGTCCGGCCTTGAGCGCCTGCCCGGTCAGGCGGGGCGGTTTTTTGCCTGCTGCCAGCCGGTCATGCGGCAGGTGGTCGTTGAAGACCACATACGGCACATCCCACTCCGCGATCTGCTTGGGCAGCCCCGCGTAATGATCGAGCAGGTTGATCTCGAACCGCAGCTGCGGGATCAGGTCGGTGACCACTTCGCCGCGCACATCGCGGATCGCCGCAAAAACCCTGGCGGCAAATTCCGGCCCGCGAAGCCCGCCTTCCCAGCTGTAGAACTGCGCCATGACCCCGGTGGTGATACCATTGGCGGCCAGCTCTGCTTCCGCCGCGACCACCCCTTCGGTCATCTCTTTCATGGCCCCTCTGCGCGGGGCGAGGTGTCGTTCGAACCCATCGCCATGCAGATCGATTATGCCCGGCAAGACGAGGAACCCACCAAGGTCCACCTCGTACCCTGTCGGGTCGGATGTGATCACCCCGTCGGCAAAGGACAACCGTTCCCGTCGCAGCCCGTCGGGAAACAACACCTCGGCCCCTGTGAGGTCCAGCGCCAGTCCGGTCATCGGTTCAATTCTCCTGCCTCGCATCGTCGCAGGGGCGTCCCCGGCAAATGTCGTCGATCACACCGAACACCGCGTCCAGCCATGAGATGTCGGGATCAAAGCGCCCGTGCTCGATGAAATGCAGCGCCTCGGCGATGACCCTTGGATTGTTCATCATGAAGGTATGCGTAACCGGCAATACCATGTGATCTGCCATCCCCGCCACCACGGTCGAGCGAACCGAAACCTTGCCATCGTCCGGCCCTTCGATCAATGCCGAGAACACCGGGTTCAACGAGCTTGTGCCGGCGATCACCCCAAGCGGGAAATTCACCGGGGGCAGCCGTCGCGGCAGGCTGTCGGGGCCGGTTCCCAATTGCATCCCCGCCGGGCCGTTGAGCAGGCCGAATACCTCGAGATCGCCCAGCACGTCGACCAGCTCGCTACCCTGGTTGGGCGGGCCCAGCATCACAACCCGTCCGAGATTGTCCGGCCTGCCCCGCTGAAACGCATAGCGGATCAGGATACCGCCCATGGAATGGGCCACGAAATGCACGGTTTGCGCGCCACATCGGTCGATGGCGGCAGGGACCGTGCCCTGCGCCAAGATCGGGATCGGCAGATCGGTCGAGGGATATCCCGGCCGTACCACGTCATAGCCACGCCGGGTGAGCACGTCTTCCATCAGGGCAAATGACGTTTCGGTACGTGCCAGCCCATGCAGCAGCACCACGCACTCCGCCCTGAGCGGCGCGGCCCAGAGCGCCAGCAGCAATGCCCCCAGCCGCATCATGTCACGACGAGGCCGCACGTTGCCTCCGCGCGGCGCGCGATTTGCTGACCGCGAGCGCGATACCCCCAAGCACCAGCAGCGTCCCGGCCACCAGTCTCAGGCTCGCCTGTTCATCAAGCAGCATGATGCCGGCGGCCAGGGCAATGACCGGCACCGCCAACTGGATGATCGCAACCAGCGACGGCGCATAACGCGGCACGAGGCTGTACCACAAGGCATAGCCCATGCCCGAAGTGACCGCACCCGAGAGGACCGCCAGCGCGACGCCCGGCGCGGTGATCGTGGTGGCCACCGGGATCACCAGCGCCCCCGCCGCAACCAGTGGCGAGGCCACGCAGAAATTCGCCGCCGTCCCGGCCAGCGCATCGGCTTCGCTGCGGCCTTCGAGCGTGTAGACCGCCCAGCCGATCCCGGCCAGCACCATCAGCAGCAACCCCAGCTGGTCAACCACGACCGGTCCGGAAGGCCACAGCACCCAGACGAGACCGGCAAAGGCGATACCGGCCCCCGCCAGTTGCCGCCAAAGCGGCGGTGTGCCGGCAAGCGAGGCGATGGCAAAGATCGACAATTGCACCACGCCGAACAACACCAGCGCGCCAAGGCCGGCCTCGAGCGTCAGGTAGCTCCAGGAAAACCCGATCATGTAGAGCGTGAGGGATCCCGCCCCGATCAACCGGCGCGGCGCGAAGATCGGCACCCGCCGCCCGCGCAACAGAACCAGCGCGCTGAGCACCCCCGCCCCGGACAGGATGCGCAGGATCGCAAAGCTTGCCGGATCGATCGCGCCGCTGTCAACGGCGAGACGATTGAGAATCGAATTCGCCGCAAAGGCGATCATGGTCACGGAGGTGAGAAGAAACAGGCGCATGAGTCTCCCATAACCGCAACGCGCGCGGAACAACACTCCCGTTTGCTGGCGCGGCCGTTCCGATGCAGCCCATTCCCGGGTGGAAAAGGAAAAAGGGGGACCAAATGGCCCCCCTTTGCAGTCGTTCACAAGAACGGGCTGGCTTACATCATGCCGCCCATGCCGCCCATGTCGGGCATGCCGCCGGCCGGTGCTGCACCTTCCTTCTGCGGACGGTCTGCGACCATCGCTTCGGTGGTGATCAGCAGGCCAGCAACCGACGCTGCGTCTTGCAGCGCGGTGCGGACAACCTTGGCAGGGTCGATGACGCCAAAGCTGAACATGTCGCCATATTCTTCGGTCTGCGCGTTGAAGCCGAACTTGACATCGTCGCTTTCGCGGATTTTGCCGGCAACAACCGAACCGTCGACACCGGCGTTCTCGGCGATCTGGCGCAGCGGTGCTTCCAGGGCTTTGCGAACGATGCGGATACCGATGTTCTGGTCGTTGTTTGCGCCTTCCAGACCTTCCAGGACCTTGCCGCCCTGCACCAGAGCCACGCCGCCGCCGACAACGATACCTTCCTGAACGGCCGCACGGGTCGCGTTCAGGGCATCGTCAACGCGGTCCTTGCGCTCTTTCACTTCGACTTCGGTCATGCCGCCAACGCGGATAACGGCAACACCACCTGCCAGTTTGGCAACGCGCTCTTGCAGCTTTTCACGGTCATAGTCGCTGGTGGTTTCTTCGATCTGGTTGCGGATCTGGGCAACACGTGCTTCGATCTCGGCCTTCTCGCCGGCACCGTCAACAACAGTGGTTTCGTCTTTGGTGATGGACACTTTCTTGGCGGAACCCAGCATGTCGACCGTGACGTTTTCCAGCTTCATGCCAAGGTCTTCGCTGATCACCTGACCACCGGTCAGAATTGCGAGGTCCTGCAGCATCGCTTTACGGCGATCGCCAAAGCCCGGTGCCTTGACAGCAGCAATTTTCAGGCCGCCGCGCAGCTTGTTGACAACCAGGGTTGCCAGCGCTTCGCCTTCAACGTCCTCGGCAATGATCAGCAGCGGCTTTTGCGACTGGATGACCGACTCGAGCAGCGGAACCATCGGCTGCAGCGAAGACAGTTTCTTCTCGTGCAGCAGGATCATGCAGTCTTCGAGTTCCGCAGTCATCTTGTCGGCGTTGGTGACAAAATAGGGGCTCAGGTAGCCGCGGTCGAACTGCATGCCTTCGACGACATCGGTCTCGGTTTCCAGACCTTTGTTTTCCTCGACGGTGATGACACCCTCGTTGCCGACTTTCTGCATCGCGTCCGCGATCTGCTGACCGATTTCCGCTTCGCCGTTGGCCGAGATGGTGCCGACCTGCGCGACTTCGGCGCTGTCGTTGACTTCACGAGCGGCGGCTTTGATCGACTCGACCACCTTGGCGGTCGCGAGGTCGATACCGCGCTTGAGATCCATCGGGTTCATGCCGGCGGCAACCGATTTCAGGCCTTCCTTGACGATGGCTTGTGCCAGAACCGTCGCGGTGGTGGTGCCGTCGCCGGCTTCGTCATTGGTGCGGCTGGCGACTTCTTTCACCATCTGCGCGCCCATGTTCTCGAACTTGTCTTCCAGTTCGATTTCCTTGGCAACCGAAACACCGTCCTTGGTGATGCGCGGTGCGCCAAAGGATTTGTCGATGACCACGTTGCGGCCTTTGGGGCCCAGGGTCACCTTGACCGCGTCGGCAAGGATGTTGACACCCTTGAGCATGCGATTGCGGGCGTCGGTGTCGAATTTGACGTCTTTTGCAGACATGGATTGTCTCCTAGTTTACTGGCTTGGGATCAGGCGAAGCGTGGCGATCAAGCCGCTTTTGCGGTTGCGCTTGCTTCGATGATGCCCAGGATGTCGCTCTCTTTCATGATCAGCAGTTCTTCACCGTCGACGGTGACTTCGGTGCCGGACCATTTGCCGAAGAGGATTTTGTCACCTTCCGCAACAGCCATCGCGATCAGTTCGCCGCTGTCCTTGCGGGCGCCTTCGCCACAGGCAACAACGATGCCTTCGGCGGGCTTTTCTTTGGCGCTGTCGGGAATGATCAGCCCGCCAGCGGTTTTCTCGTCGCTTTCGACGCGGCGCACCAGCACCCGGTCATGAAGTGGTTTGAATGCCATCTTTGCAGCTCCTTAACGCTCAAAGTTTCGGGGTCCTCCGCAACCCTCAGAGGGTATTATCACTCACCCCGCAGGAGTGATAACGGCACATAGGTAGGCGGCACCGCCAAGCCTGTCAACAGGTCGTTTCACAAAAAATCACGGTCAATTGAGCGCGCGACCGCGCCCCCGGCCAAGGTAGCGAAACACCAGCAATAATTGCCCCTTTGGCGCGGTTGGCATGTGTGGGGGCGGCAACCGGGTCAACCCGTTTGGCCGAGATTGCGGAATTTCCACGCACTGCGGGCTACCAGCTTTCCGCCCAATGCCTGAGTCCCTCGCTCCCCGCTTCGCTCAGCGCATAGACCCCGCGACTCAGCCGCTCGAACCAGCCATAGTGGTTGTCGGCCATCAACCGGGTCGCCGCCCCGACACCGGTGGCGCGCGCCACCTCCGCCCCCTTGCTGGGACCGTGTTCGGCAAGGTATGCCGCACAGCGCAGCGCGTCCTGGCGATAGCCGGTCACGATACCATGCCGGGTTGCGCCCCCGGCATTCGGATCGCCGCGCAGCCTGCCGAACTCGCGCAACAGCCGTTGCGCCCGTTTCTTCGACTTGCGCGGCGCGTAGGGGCCGGGATCGCAATGAACCTCGACATGCCCGTCGGGCCGCACCGTCATCAGGCCCAGCCCGAGCCGGCGGCAGAGCGCCAGGTTGTCCTTCAATGCCCGCCGCGCACTACGTCCCGCCGGGCGCGCCACGGCCACATAGACAAGGTCGGTGAGTTTCAGCCGCTCAACCGCCTGATGGAACAGCGATAGCGAAAAACGCAGCTTCAACTCGACAATGACCGGCGGTTCATCGTCACGGCGGGCGACCACGTCCGCCGCGCCCACCTCGCCCTTGACCACGTATCCCTGACGCTCGAGCAGTGACTTGACCGGCGGATAAAGCTGCTGCTCCTGGGCAAAGGCATCACCGCTCATGACCGGGCGCCCCACATCGACGGAACCACGGGCCGCCGACCGGCACCGGTGCGCGCCGGTTGCCGGGACACGAGGCCCTCTCTGGACATGGGAAATCATCGACGGATCGGCGCATTGCGGGCCTACCGTCACAATCGCCTGCACGAAAGTCAACGCATCCGCTGCGCGGACCGATCAGACCAAGGGTCGCAGCCCGCGCAACAACGGGTGACAACCCGGGATGACATTCCTATAAGGCGCGCAAATTATACCCTGCACAGGACGCACAAGATGACCATTCAGGTTTTTGGACATAAATCCCCCGACACCGACTCGACAGGGTCCCCCATTCTCTGGGCGTGGTACCTGAACGAGGTCAAGGGCACGCCCGCCGAGGCGGTGCTGCTGGGAGAGCCCAACACCGAGGCTGCCTTTCTGCTGCAACGCTGGGATCTGCCGAAACCGGCAATCATCGCCGACGTGGCCGACGACGCGCCGGTTGTGATCGTGGACACCAACAACCCCGCCGAGTTGCCCGCGAATATCAACAATGCCGACATTCAGGGCATCATCGACCATCACAAGCTGGTTGGCGGGCTGGAAACCAAAGGCCCGATCGACATCACCATCCGTCCGCTCGCCTGCACCGCCACCATCATGCACGACCTGATGGGCGAGGATGCCGCCAGGATGCCCGATTGGGCCAAGGCCACCGCGCTGACCTGCATCCTGTCCGATACGCTGGAATTCCGCAGCCCGACCACCACACCGCATGACAAGGCCGTGGCCGAGGCGCTGGCCGCCGATCTGGGCCTGTCGATCCCGGAATATGCTGCCGAAATGTTCGCCGCCAAATCCGACGTGTCGTCGTTCAGCGATGCGGAATTGCTGCGCATGGACAGCAAGGAATACGAGGTCGACGGCACCAAGTTCCGCGTTTCGGTGCTGGAAACCACGTCGCCGGCAACCGTTCTGGACCGCAAGGCCAGCCTGATCGAGACCATGACAACCGTCGCCGCCGAAGATGGCGTTGATCAGGTTCTGCTGTTTGTTGTCGATATTCTCAACGAAGAATCGACGCTGCTGGTGCCCAACGACCTGGTCAAGACGGTCGCCGCCAAGAGCTTTGACGCCGCCGCAACCGGCGACAGCGTTGTCCTGCCCGGAGTGGTGAGCCGCAAGAAACAGATCATTCCGAATCTCAAGGTCTGATCCGGTTAGTGCCGCCCCCGGTAATTGCACCGGGGGCGCGTACCCTTGTGTCGCGCGCTCTAGCTGCTGCTCATCCCTGCCAGCATCGCGCCGAGCGCCACCAGATGCACCAGCATCAGCGCCTTGTCCTTCCACAACGCGCCCACGGCAAACCAGCCGATCACCCCGACCAGGAACAGGTACAGGTTCAGTGGAGTCCAGCCAAAGCCGGTCGCCGTATAGCCGAGGATCTGGATGATCGACGCGGCCCATTTGACGAAAAACACCACGGTTTCGCGCGATGGTCTGACGGGTGTGACAACAGATTGCATGGTTCTTTCTTTCGCTGGACGGACGAGAGAACGCCCTGTCTCTCGCCGCACTTGATATGATAGGTTGATGTTACGGCCCATTGATGCGGTCTATACCCGTCACGCCGGCCGCAATCTCGCCAGTTCGATCCACGCCTGGCAGCAGTTTTTCTACTGTCACTCCCCCGCCCCGCCGGGTTCTGACATGCGAAACAACCGCGCGACCACGCATCGGGCACGCCGCCGCTAGGCCTGGATACGCCTTCAAACGCTTGACAACCCGCCGCCCCTTGGTCATTCCGCGACATGTTGGTTTCTGCGAAAGCAGATGAAAAGGGAATGCAAGACGCAGCCGCCCCCGCGACCGTGACCGGAGAGGTCGCCCAAGCCACTGGCCATTCGGGTCGGGAAGGCGGGCAGACCGCCAGAAAGCCCCGGCTTTCTGACATCCGCAAGCCGGGAGACCTGCCAGCGCCGATATGACGTTAACCGGGCGGGGTGCCTCGGTGACGGGCCCGGCCCCGGCTTTGCCCGCCCGCCCCGCCTGCCAAAGATGGAAGGTGACCGGATGAACCAGACTGCAAACGGGACCGCCCCGGTCGAATTGCTGGTCTGCACGACCTGCCGCAAGGGCATGCCCACCGATACCGAGGGTCCGCGCCCCGGCGCCGTGCTGTACGAGGCGCTGGCGGCGGGCCAGCTGCCCCCCGGCGTCACCCTGCGCCCGGTCGAGTGCCTGTCAAACTGTGACAGCGGCTGTTCCATCGTGCTGCGCGGCGGCGATGGGCGCTGGACCTATGTTTATGGCAATTTCGACGAGACCGGTGACGCGGACATGATCCTCGAGGTCGCCTCTCGCTATCACGACACGCCCGATGGGCTGATACCCTGGCGTGAACGCCCGGTGCATTTCCGCAAGAACTGTATCGCCCGCATTCCCCCGATTGGAGACCAGTAACATGTCCGACCTGTCCAAACTGCCCGTCACCGTGATCACCGGATTTCTCGGGTCCGGCAAGACCACCCTGATCCGCCACCTGATGCAGAACCCCCAGGGCAAGCGGCTGGCCGTTGTCGTCAACGAGTTTGGCGATGTCGGCGTCGATGGCGAGATCCTGAAATCCTGCGCCATCCCGGATTGCCCCGCAGAGAACATCATGGAACTGTCCAACGGCTGTATCTGCTGCACGGTGGCCGATGATTTCATCCCCACCATCGAAGCCCTGATGGCGCTGGATCCCCGCCCGGATCACATCCTGATCGAGACCAGCGGGCTGGCCCTGCCCAAACCGCTGCTCAAGGCGTTCGACTGGCCCGATATCCGCAGCCGCATCACCGTCGATGGCGTGATCGCGCTTGCCGATGCCGAGGCGGTGGCCGCTGGCCGCTTTGCCCCCGATGTCGCGCGCGTCGATGCACAGCGCATGGCGGATGACTCGATCGACCACGAAACCCCGCTGTCCGAGGTTTTCGAGGACCAGATCAGCTGTGCCGACATCATCCTGCTGACCAAGCCCGATCTGGCCGGCCCCGACGGCATCGCCAAAGCGCGCGAGATCATCGCCGCCGAGGCGCCCCGCCCGCTGCCGGTGGTCGAGGTAGCCGAGGGCGCGGTTGATGTGCGGGTGGTCCTGGGCCTTGAGGCCGCCGCCGAAGACGACATGGACGCCCGCCCAAGCCACCATGACGGGGCCGACGACCACGAACATGACGATTTCGAAAGCATCGTTGTCGAACTGCCCGAACAAGCCGATCCCGCCGACCTCGTTGCACGGATCGAGCGCCTCGCCAACGAAAGGAACATTCTGCGGGTCAAGGGGTATGTCGCCGTGACCGACAAGCCCATGCGGCTCTTGGTGCAGGCGGTGGGTGCGCGTGTGCGGCACCAGTATGACCGCCCGTGGACACCCGGCGAAGCCCGTCGCGGCCGGCTCGTGGTGATTGCCGAGCATGACGACATCGACGCCGCCGCGATCAACGAGATGCTGACCGGCCTCGCGGTCGCCGCCGAATAGGAAAGCGCGCCGCCGATGCATGTCGTCTTTCGCGAAAGCCATGGGCTCGAGGAAACGGAAACCCCGACCGACCTGGGCCAGAGCCCGGCGGATCTGGTGGTTCTGTCCTTTTCCGACAGCGACCTTGGCGCCTTTGCGGCGGGCTGGCATCGCGGCGGCGGCCCCGAGGGGCGGATGCCCACGCTGCGGCTGGCCAACCTTGCGGCGCTGAAACACCCGCTGTCGGTCGATACCTATGTGGAACAGACGCTGAGCGGGGCCCGGGGCATCCTGATCCGGCTGATCGGCGGGGTGCCCTATTGGCCCTATGGCTTGCAGCAGGTGCAGGCGCTGGCCGCGCAAAACGGGCTGGCGGTTGCGGTGTTGCCCGCCGATGGCCGCCCCGACCCGCGGCTTGACGATTTCTCGACGCTGCCGCGCTCGACCCTGCGGCGGCTGCAACATCTCTGCGACACCGGCGGAACCGTCGCGGCACAGGCGGCCCTGGCCCAGTTCGCGCTGGCGGCAGGGCTGTATGCCGGCCCGGTGCTGGGCTCCAAGACCCTGCCACAGGTGGGCGCGTGGACCCCGGAACAGGGCGTGACCTGCCCGGCCACGATATTCGGCGACCGGGCGCGTCCACGCATCCTGATCACCTTTTACCGCGCCTATCTCGCGGCGGCGGATCTGGCCCCGATCGAGGCGCTGTTCACCGCGTTCCGCGCGCGGGGGTTCGAGGTTGGCGCGCTGTTCGTTCCCTCTCTCAAGGCCCCCGAAGCGGCCGGTTGGCTGGCGCGGCAGGTCGAGTCCCTCGCGCCCGCTGCCATCGTCAACGCCACCGCCTTTTCCGGCAAGGGCGAGGGCGGCGTGTCGCCGCTGGACAATGCCGGGGTGCCGGTTTTTCAGGTGGCGCTCGCAACCTCGTCACAGGCCGCCTGGACCCAGGCCGAGCGCGGCCTTTCGCCTGCCGACCTTGCCATGCACGTGGTTCTGCCCGAGGTCGACGGGCGCATCCTTGCCGGCGTCGCCAGCTTCAAGGAGCCGGACAGGCGCGACGAGGCACTGCAATTCGCCCGCAATACCCACCATCCGATGCCCGCGCGGATCAACGCGATAGCCGACCGGGTCGCCGGATGGGTGCGGCTGGCGCGGAAACCGGATGCGGACAAGGTGCCGGTCCTGGTGCTGTCGACCTATCCCGGCAAGGATTGGCAGATGGCCCATGCGGTGGGGCTGGATGCGCTGGCTTCGGCACAGGCGATCCTGGACGATCTGCGAGAACAGGGCTTTGATACCACACCGGGCGAGGCGCTTGATACGGCGCTTGCCACCGCCCGGATCGACTGGCCGCTTGACGCCTACAAATCCGCCCTCGCGCGCCTGCCTGACGCGCTGCGCGACGATCTGGCCGCGACCTGGGGACCGCCCGAAAACGACCCGGCCTGTTTTGACGGTTCCATGCGCTTTGTCGCCCTGCGGCGCGGCAAGGCGATCATCGCCCTGCAACCGGAACGCGGCCAACCGGAAAGCCGCGATGACGAATATCACGACCTGTCGCGCACGCCCCGGCATGGGTATGTCGCTTTCTACCTCTGGCTGCGCCTTGCGCTCGGTGCCGATGCGCTGGTCCATATCGGCGCCCATGGCACTCTGGAATGGCTGCCTGGCAAGGCGGTTGCCCTGTCGGATGACTGCTGGCCCGAGGCGCTGATCGGCGAACTGCCGGTGATCTACCCGTTCATCGTCAACGACCCCGGCGAGGCGGCACAGGCCAAACGGCGTATCGGCGCGGTGACATTGGGCCACGTGCCGCCGCCCCTGCGCCGCAGCGAAACACCCGACCGGATGATACGGCTGGAAACCCTGCTGGACGAGTTTTCGAACGCCGACGGGCTGGATCCGCGCCGCCGCGACCGGTTGCAGGCCGATATCCGGGCCGAGGCACAGGCCATCGGGATCGAGGACGATCTGGGTCTTGATCGCGCCAGCAGCACCGCCGAAGCGATCACCCGGATCGACCGCTTTGTCTGTGACATCAAGGAGAGCCAGTTCGGCGACGGGCTGCATGTCTTTGGCCGCGCGCCGCAGGTTGCCAGCCCGTTTGACCCGCAGATGACCGCCGAGGCCGAACGCGCGGGCCTGATCGATGCGCTGCACGGGCGGCGGATCAAGGCCGGTCCCTCGGGTTCCCCCTATCGCGGGCGGACCGACGTGCTGCCCACCGGGCGCAACCTGTATACCACCGATCCCCGCTCGGTCCCGACCCGCAGCGCCCATGCGCAGGGTGTCAAGCTGGCCGAAGAGCTGGTGCGCCGCCATTTGCAGGACGAAGGCGATTACCCCAGGGGGCTGATCGTCGATCTCTGGGGGTCGGCCACCATGCGCACGGCGGGCGAGGAATTTTCCATGGCGCTGCACCTCTTGGGGGTCAGGCCTGTCTGGGATACCGGCAGCGAGCGGGTTTCGGGGATCGAGATTCTGCCCATCACCGAGCTGGAGCGCCCCCGGCTGGATGTCACGCTGCGGGTGTCCGGCCTGTTTCGCGACGTGTTCCCGACGCTTTCCGCGCTGTTCGGGCAGGCCGTGCGCGCCCTCGCCGACCGGGACGAGGCCGCGGACTGGAATCCCTATGCGGGCCACGCCCCGGCCGCGCGGGTCTATGGCCCCGCACCCGGCAGCTATGGGCTGGGCATGGGCGATCTGCCGGAAACCTATACCGCCGAGGCCCGTGCGCAAGCGGGCGAAGCGTGGCTGGGAGCGAGCAGCTTTGCGCTCGAAGGCGATCATGTTGCCCGCGACCCGGATGGTATCCGCGACCGGGTGGCGCGGGCCGATGCCTATGTGCATTTGCAGGATCTGTCCGAGACCGACCTGCTGCTGGCCAATGACTATGCCACCCACGAAGCCGGGTTTGCCGCTGCCAAGGCGCAGACCGGCGGCGGGGCGGCGCTTTACCATCTGGACAACACCAACCCGGCGACACCCCGCGCCCGCTCCCTGCCCGAAGAGATCGCCCGCGTGGTACAGGCCCGCGCCGCCAATCCCGGCTGGATCAGGGGGATGCAACGGCACGGGTTCCGAGGGGCCGCGGAAATTGCCGCAACGCTCGAACATATGGCCGCCTTTGCCCATCTTGCCGATGCCGTGGGGTCGCACCTGTTCGACCTTTACCACGACGCAACGCTGGGGGATGCGGCGGTCGACCGTTTCATCGCCGAGGCCAATCCCGAAGCACATCGCGCCATGCAGGACCGGTTCCGCGCCCTGCACGACGCCGGCCTGTGGACAACCCGGCGCAATTCCATCCGCGCCGCCATCGGGGACGGCACATGAGCGCGCAGGTCAGGGGCTGGTGCCCCGGCGCCTATCGCCCGATGATGTCGGGCGACGGGCTGGTTGTACGGGTGCGGCCACGGCTCGCGCGGCTGGAACGCGAACAGATCCTCGGCCTGTGCGCCGCCGCCGCGCGATACGGCAATGGCATGATCGACCTGACCAACCGTGCCAACCTGCAACTGCGCGGCGTGCAAGCGACCGATCATGACGCCCTGCTCGCGGATTTGGCGGCGCTTGACCTGCTGGATGCGGACCCGGCGATCGAAACCCGGCGCAATATCCTCGTGACGCCGTTTTACGAATGCGGCGACCTGACGGCCCGGCTGGCGCGGGACCTGAGCGACCGGCTGCCAGACTTGCCCTTGCTGCCGGCCAAGTTCGGATTTGCCATCGATACCGGACCCGCCCGTATGCTGGCGCACGGTTCTGCCGATATCCGGCTTGAGCGGAGCGCAACCGGGCTGCTGCTGCGCGCGGACGGGGCGGATACCGGGCGGACGGTAACCGAGGGTGACGCCATTGAACAGGCGATTGCGCTGGCCCGCTGGTTCGCCGAGACCCGTGCGCCGCAGACCCGGCGCATGGCGCGATTGACCGCCGATCACCCGCTGCCCGGGCGGTGGCGCGGCACGGCCCCCGTCGCCTGTGCCCCGGCTTGCCAACCCGGCCCGCATGATGCCGGAACGCTTTATGGCGTGCCCTTCGGACAGCTTGACGCCGATGCCCTGACCACGCTGATCCGGCAGACCGGGGCCAGCGCCCTGCGCGTCACCCCCTGGCGGATGTTCCTGCTGGAAGGCGCGGACGCGGGCCTCTCCCGTGCCTTTGTGACCCGGTCCGGTGATCCGCTCCTGTCTGCCGATGCCTGCCCCGGAGCCCCCTATTGCCCGCAGGCCGAGGTGCAGACCCGCGAAATCGCCCGGGCGCTCGCGCCCCGGACCCGCGGCAGCCTGCATGTCTCGGGCTGCGCCAAGGGATGTGCCCGCCGCAACCCGGCGGATGTGACGCTTGTGGGCCGCGCCGGGCGATTTGATCTTGTAAAACATGGCTGCACGGGGGATGAGCCTGCGATGCGTGACCTGACACCCGATGACCTGCTGACCCTGACGGACCTGACCTGATGCCCTACGAATACGAAACCGATGGCGCGGCGATCTATGCGCAATCCTTTGCCACCATTCGCGCCGAGGCCGATCTGGCCCGGTTTGACGCAGACGAAGAACAGGTCGCGGTGCGCATGATCCACGCCGCCGGAATGGTCGGGCTGGAAGAATTCGTCCAGTTTTCCGACGGTTTCGTCGCCGCCGCCCGCGCCGCGCTGGACAATGGCGCGCCGCTGCTTTGCGATGCCCGCATGGTCAGCGAGGGCATCACGGTTGCGCGCCTGCCCGCCGATAACGAAATCATCTGCACCCTGCATGACCCGCGCGTGCGGGCGCTGGCGGCTGGCATGGGCAATACCCGTTCGGCCGCCGCGCTGGAACTGTGGCGCCCCCGCCTTGCGGGGGCCGTGGTTGCAATCGGCAACGCGCCGACCGCGCTGTTTCACCTGTTGAACATGCTGGAAGACCCCGACTGCCCGCGCCCGGCCGCGATCATCGGCTGCCCCGTGGGGTTCGTCGGCGCGGTCGAGAGCAAGGACGCCCTGTGGCAGGCACAGCCGGTGCCCTGCTGCATCGTCAAGGGCCGGTTGGGCGGTTCCGCGATCACTGTCGCCGCGGTCAACGCCATCGCGAGCCGCGCCGAATGAGCGGCGGCACAATCTACGGCGTCGGGCTGGGCCCCGGCGATCCCGACCTGATGAGCGTGCGCGCCGACCGGCTGCTGCGCAGCGCCCGCCACGTGGCCTATTTCCGCAAGGCCGGACATGTGGGCCGGGCGCGGGCCACGGTTGACGGCCTGCTGCCGGAAAACGCCGTGGAATTCCCGATGGAATATCCCGTGACCACGGAAATCCCGCTGAGCGATCCGCGCTATAACCAGATGCTGTCGGAATTCTATGCCGGTTGCACCGAACATCTGCGCGCGCTGGCGCGGGCGGGCGAGGATGTCGTCGTGCTGTGCGAGGGGGATCCGTTTTTCTACGGCTCTTTCATGCATCTCTACAGCCGCCTGCACGGCAAGGTTCCGGTGAATGTCGTGCCCGCGGTGACCGGCATGTCCGGCGCATGGACGGCGACGGGAACCCCGATCACCTGGGGCGACGATGTTCTGACCGTGCTGATGGGCACCCTGCCCGAGGACGCTCTGGTGCGGCACATGACCGATACCGACGCGCTGGTGGTGATGAAGATCGGGCGCAATTTCGACAAGGTGTGCCGCGCGCTGACCCGTACCGGCCTTGCAGACCGGGCCTGGCTGGTGGAACACGCCGCCATGCCCAACCAGAGCGTGACCCCGCTGCGCGATGTCACAAGCGTCGCCGCCCCCTATTTCTCGATCATCCTTGTGCATGGGCAGGGGCGCAGACCATGAGCGGCTGGGTCCGTATCGCCGGTCTGGGCCCGGGCAAGGACGCGCTTGTCACGCCCGAAGTGACCGAGGCGCTGGCGCAGGCCACCGATGTGATCGGCTATATCCCCTATGTCGCCCGCATCGCACCGCGCGACGGGCTGACCCTGCACGCCAGCGACAACCGCGTGGAACTGGACCGCTCGCGCCATGCGCTGGAGTTGGCGGCACAGGGGCGGCGGGTCGTGGTCGTATCATCCGGCGATCCCGGCGTCTTTGCCATGGCGGCGGCGGTGTTCGAGGCCCTCGAGGCCGGACCGGCAAGCTGGCGCGCGCTCGACATATCGGTCCTGCCCGGCATCACCGCCATGCTGGCCGCCGCCGCCCGTGCCGGTGCGCCGCTGGGCCATGATTTCTGCGCCATCAACCTGAGCGACAATCTCAAACCCTGGAGCCTGATCGACAAGCGCTTGCGCCTCGCGGCAGAGGGCGATTTTGCCATGGCGTTCTACAATCCCCGCTCGAAATCCCGGCCCGAAGGCTTTGAAAAGGCGCTGCGCCTGTTGCGTGACACATGCGGGCCCGAGCGGTTGATCCTGTTCGCTCGGGCGGTGTCGACACCCGACGAGCACCTGAACGTCACGACCCTTGGCGACGCGACCCCGGACATGGCCGATATGCGAACCGTGGTGATTGTCGGCTCATCCCGCACGCGCGTCGTAGACAACAGCAGGTCCACCATCGTCTACACCCCAAGGTTCACCCCCGAATGAGCGAGCCAGCCCAAAACCTGTGCCGGCGTCTGCGCCTCGGGGCGTGCGGGAATGGCTGGGCGGTCGATCATCAACACCGGCACCCCCAATTGCCGCGCCGCATCGATCTTGGAACGCGCGCCGGTGCCACCGGCATTCTTGGACACCACCCATTCGATCTGGTGGTGCCGCAACACCTCAATATCCGATTCCACGCTGAACGGGCCACGGTCAATCACCACGCTGGCCCCCGGCAGGGGAAGCGCAACGGGCCGGTCGACCAACCGCAGCAGGTAGCGATGCTGCGGTTGCGCCGCAAAGGCCGCCAGATGCATGCGCCCAACCGCCAGGAACACCCGTCTGGGCGGCCCGGCGAGCGCCGCGACAGCGGCATCCATGTCGGGCACCCGCGTCCAATGATCCCCCGGCCCGGCACTCCACGGCGCGCGGGTCAGCGCGATCAGCGACACGCCGGTTGCCGCACAGGCCATGACCGCATTGGTGCTCATCTGCGCGGCAAAGGGGTGCGTGGCATCGATCACGTGGCTGATGGCCTGTGCGCGCAGGTACCGCGCCAGCCCCGCGACCCCGCCAAAGCCGCCAACCCGCACCGGGACCGGCTGTTCGCGCGGGCGATCCACCCGTCCGGCATAGGAAAACACCGCCGGCATCCCGGCCTCGGCCACTTTGCGGGCCAGCGCGCTGGCCTCGGTGGTGCCGCCCAGGATCAGGAGTTTGGCTGGCATGGCTGAGGCTCCGTGGTTGACCATTGTCGGATTGGGCGAAGATGGACCGGCGGGGCTGTCGCCTGCAAGCCGGGAAGCGCTGGATCAGGCGGAAATCGTCATGGGCCCGCCCCGGCATCTTGGCCTGCTGCCCTCGCTGAACGCCGAACGGCTGGAATGGCCGGTTCCTTTCGCCGATGGCATCGACCGGTTGCTCGGCCTGCGTGGGCGGCGGGTGGTTGTGCTTGCCTCGGGCGATCCGTTCTGGTTCGGGGCCGGAGCGGTCATCGCGCGCCATCTGCCGGCGGAAGAATGGCGTGCCCTGCCCGGCCTGTCGGTCTTTGCGCTCGCCGCAGCCCGGCTGGGCTGGCCGCTGGAACAGACGGTGACGCTGGGCCTGCATGCCGCACCGCTGACTCGGGTCCGCCCGCATCTGGCCCCGGGACAACGCGCCATCGTGTTGCTGCGCGACGGGGCCGCGGTTGCGGATTTGGCCGCGCTGATTACGGAGCTGGGCTTTGACGACAGCATCATGCATGTGTGCGAAGCATTGGGTGGCCCGCGCGAGAGGTGCCGCAGCAGCCGCGCCGCGACGCTGGGTCTTGACGACATCCGCCACCCGGTCTGTGTCGGGATCGAGGTTGCCGGAGCCGGCGCGCCCCTGCCCCTGACCGCCGGCAAGCCGGACCGGGTTTTCGAAACCGACGGGCAGATCACCAAGAGCCCCATGCGCGCATTGACGCTTGCCGCGCTTGCCCCGCGCCCCGGCGAACATCTCTGGGACATTGGCGGCGGCAGCGGATCCGTCGCGATCGAATGGCTTCTGACCCATCCCAGCCTGCGCGCCACCAGCATCGAGCCCCGCGCCGACCGGGCCGCGCGCATCGAGCGCAACGCCCGACAATTGGGGGTGGATCATCTGCGGGTGGTCACGGGCGCGGCACCCGACGCAATTTGCGACCTGCCCCTGCCGAATGCGGTCTTTGTCGGCGGTGGCCTGTCGGGTGACATGCTGGCCTGGCTTGTCGGCAACCTGCTCCCGGGAACGCGGCTGGTGGCCAATGCGGTGACGCTCGAGAGCGAGACCCTGCTGGCAGAGGCACAGGCCGCGCATGGCGGAGACCTGTTGCGGATCAACCTTGCGCAGGCGCAGCCGCTAGGACGCAAACGCGGCTGGAAATCCGCCTATCCGGTGGTGCAATGGAGCGTTACCCTATGATCGTTGCCGGGTTCGGATTTCGTGCAGCCGCCAGCCAAGCCAGCCTGCAATCGGCGTTTGACCGCGCTGCAGATGGGCGCGCCGTTGCCGCGGTCGCGGCCCCCGAGGACAAGGCGGATGCCGGCTGTCTGACGGAATGGACGGGGGCGCAGGGCCTGCCGGTGCAGCCGGTTTCGCCCGCCGCAATGCGTGCCGTTTCGACCGCCACCCACTCCGCGCAGAGCCTGGCGCGACGCGGCACCGGCAGCGTCGCCGAGGCGGTTGCCCTCGCCGCCGCCGGGCCGGGCGCGCGGCTTCTGGAACCTCGCCATGTCTCGCAGGACCGTCTGGCCACCTGCGCCATTGCAATCGGAAAGACCACATGACCGTACATTTCATCGGTGCCGGACCGGGTGCCGCCGACCTCCTGACCCTGCGCGGGCGCGATATCATCGCCGCCTGTCCTGTGTGCCTCTATGCCGGATCGCTGGTGCCGGAAGAGATCCTCGCGCATTGCCCACCCGGCGCGCGGGTGGTCAATACCGCCTCGATGGACCTCGATGCCATCATCGCCGAGTGCCGGGCCGCCACGGATGCGGGACAGGATGTTGCGCGGCTGCATTCCGGTGATCTGTCGGTCTGGTCGGCGATGGGTGAACAGATGCGCCGCCTGCGCAGCGAGGGCATCGCCGTGAGCGTGACACCGGGTGTGCCGTCCTTTGCCGCCGCCGCCGCGTCGCTGGGCACCGAACTGACGCTGCCGGGGCTGGCGCAATCGGTGGTGCTGACCCGCACGCCGGGGCGGGCATCGTCGATGCCGACCGGTGAAACGCTGGCGAACTTCGCCGCAACTGGCGCGACGCTGGCGATCCACCTGTCGATCGGCAATCTTGATCACGTGATCGCGGAACTGACTCCCGGCTATGGCGCGGCGTGCCCGGTGGCGGTGGTCTATCGGGCAAGCTGGCCTGACGAGCGGATCATCCGTGCGACATTGGGCACGTTGAAGGACGCGATGGATGACGGTATCTCGCGCACGGCGCTGATCCTCGTGGGGCCGGCGCTGGCGGCGGAAGGGTTCACCGAAAGCTGTCTCTATTCCAAGGATTACGATCGCCGCTACCGGCCGCAAAGCGCCGACAGCCCGTGGTCGAGCTGGAGCCATGGCGATGACTAACCCCCCCGGCCTGCTGATTTCCGCGCCCTCTTCGGGCACTGGCAAGACCACCGTGATGCTGGGCCTGTTGCGGGCGCTGGCCGAGGACGGTCTGGCGGTGCAACCGTTCAAGAGCGGACCGGACTACATCGATCCGGCCTTTCACCGCGCGGCGGCCGGGCGGGCCTCGTTCAACATGGACAGCTGGGCCATGCATGACGGGCTGCTGGACGCGGTGGCGACGCAGGCGGCAGGTGCGGATATCGTGATTGCCGAAGGCTCGATGGGGCTGTTTGACGGGGTGGCAAAGCCGGGTGAGACCGGGCATGGCACCAGCGCCGAAACCGCCCTGCGCATGGGCTGGCCGGTTGTTCTTGTACTGGATGTGGGTGGACAGGCGCAATCGGCCGCGGCCACGGCGCTCGGGTTTCGGCGTTACAACCCCGATCTGCCCTTTGCCGGCGTGATCCTGAACCGGGTCGCCAGCCCCCGGCACGAGCGCCTGACCCGGCTGGGGATGGAGCGGGCCGGCTTGCCGGTGCTGGGGGTGTTGCCCCGGCGCGGGGATCTCATGCTGCCGGAACGGCATCTGGGGTTGATCCAGGCGGTCGAACATCCCGACCTTGAAAGTGCGATTGCAGGATATGCCGCGTTCCTGCGCGACCATGTGGACCTTGCCGCACTCCGGGCGGCGGCCTCCTCGGGCCCCGATGGGCCCTCGTCGGCCGCGCTGCCGCGACCGCCCGCGCAACGGATCGCCCTGGCGCAGGACGCGGCATTCTCTTTCACCTACCCGCATTTGCTGGCCGGGTGGCGTGCCGCCGGGGCCGAGATCCTTCCGTTTTCCCCGCTGGAGGACCAACCGCCCGCACCGGATGCCGACCTGGTCTGGCTGCCCGGCGGCTATCCCGAACTCCATGCCGGGCGGATCGCCGCAGCGAGCCGGTTCCTGACCGGGCTGCGGCACCATGCGCAAACCCGCCCGGTGCACGGGGAATGCGGCGGCTACATGGCGCTTGGCGAGGCGCTGATCGACAAGGAGGGTAAGCGGCACCGGATGGCCGGGCTGCTCGGGCTGGTCACGTCTTATGAGAAGCGCAAATTCCACCTTGGCTATCGCAAGGCGACGCTGGCCACGGCGATGCCCGGCTTTGCAGCCGGTTCCGCGCTGCGCGGGCACGAGTTCCATTATTCCACCATTCTCGAGCAGCCGGACAGGCCGCTTGCGGATGTCACCGATGCCGAGGGGGCCACGGTTCCCGAGACCGGTTCGATACGGGGCAATGTCACCGGCACGTTCTTTCACCTGATCGCGGAGGCCGTGGCATGAGCGGGTTTGTTTCCTTTGTCGGGTCCGGGCCCGGAGACCCGGAATTGATGACGCTGAAGGCCGTGGACCGGATGAAACATGCCGATGCCATCCTGTTTGACGACCTGTCCTCGGGCCCGATCCTGTCGCATGCGGGGGCCGGGGCCGATCTCGTCGGGGTTGGCAAGCGCGCCGGGCGCCCCTCGCCCAAGCAGGACCATGTCAGCCGCCTGTTGGTTGACTATGCCAAGGGCGGTGCGCGGGTGGTGCGCCTGAAATCCGGGGATGGCGGCATGTTCGGACGGCTCGAAGAAGAGCTTGTCGCACTGCGCGACGCGGGGATTGCCTATGAGATCATTCCCGGCATCCCTTCGGCCTGCGCGGCGGCGGCGGCGGCGGGCATACCGCTGACCCGCCGTCTGACGGCACGGCGGGTGCAATTCGTGACCGGTCATGATGTTGCCGGCGAATTGCCCGAGGATCTGAACATGGCCGCACTCGCGGATGATCAGGCCACAACCGTGGTGTTCATGGGCAAGCGCACCTTTCCAAGGCTGGCGGAGATGCTGATCGCACACGGGCTGGCGGCAGACACCCCCGCGCTGCTGGCCGAAGCCGTGGGCACAGCCGAACAGGCGCTGCACCGCACCACCATCTCGGCCCTGGCAGAACGGTTGGGCGGGGAACGCGGCTCGGCACCGGCGCTGATCCTGTACGGGCCGCTGGCAGAGGGCTGATTGCCGGTTTTGGACTTGACGCAAGACGGTGCTGTCACCCATGAAAGGGAACACGGTGCCCGTGCCCGCAAGGCCCGGGATAATAGGGAACAGGGTGAAATGCCCGGACTGCCCCCGCAACTGTAATCGGGGAGCATGTGCGAAGCTAACCACTGGCATATCGCCGGGAAGGTTCAGCGCATGCGCCGATCCGAAAGTCAGGAAACCTGCCGTGGAGAAACCGGCCGCGCTGGCGGCCACGCAATCCGCCGGGGTTGGCGGTAAGGAGACAGAACATGCATATCGAACCCGGAATCGTACATGGCGCCAAGATGGTCCTGGCCTATAGCACCGCGGCAGCCGCCGCTGGCTATTCGCTGAAACTCATCGCGGACGAGTTGAAAACCCGCTCTTTGCCGTCCCTTGTGGCGCGCAGCGTGATTGCCACGCTGGCGGTTTTCATATTTTTCGAAGTCCTGCCGCATTTCCCCGTCGGGGTTTCCGAGGTGCACTTTATCCTGGGCACGACCTTGCTGCTGATCCTGGGGATCGCCCCCGCCGCCGTCGGCCTTGCCGCCGGGCTGGCGATACAGGGCCTGTTCTTTGCGCCCAGTGACATGCCGATGTATTTCGTCAACATCACCACGCTGCTGGTGCCGCTCTTTGCAATCGGGGCCATGGCGCGCCGGGCCGTGCCGCAGGACGTGGCCTATGTCGACCTGAAATACATGGATGTGTTCAAGCTGTCGGCGGCCTATCAGGGTGGCGTTGTTGCCTGGGTGGCGTTCTGGGCCTTTTATGGCCAGGGCGTCGGGGCCGAGAGCTTTGCGTCGGTGGCCAGCTTTGGGATCGCCTACATGATGGTCGTGCTGATCGAACCGCTGATCGACCTTGCCGTGCTCGCCGGGGCCAAGTCGATCAAGGGCTTGCGGGACTCCGCGTTGGTCACGGATCGCCTGCACAACCCCGCATAGGAACCCACGACATAAAGAGAGGGGGGCCTCGTCCGGTTGCGCGACGGGGCCTTTTGTTTGCCATGCAAGACTTGTTGCTGATCGGAATCGGCTCGGGAAACCCGGACCACCTGACCCGCCAGGGGGCCGAGGCGATCCGCTGCGCCGACCTGATCCTGATCCCGCGCAAGGGGGCCGGGAAATCGGACCTTGCCGGGCTGCGCGAAACCATCATCGCCAACGTGACGGAGCAACCGCCGCGCATCGCTTATTTCGACATCCCGCAACGCCGCGCCGATGACGGGTATCTGCGCGGGGTGGATGCATGGCATGACGCGATCGCGGCGCGATGGCAGGCGGCGATCGATACCTGCCCCGAGGCACGGGTCGTTGCCCTGTTGGTCTGGGGCGATCCGTCGCTTTATGACAGTTCGCTGCGCATTGCCGCGCGCCTTGATCCGCGCCCCCGCACCCGGGTCATTCCGGGCATCACGGCCTTGCAGGCACTGACCGCCGCCCATGCCATTCCGGCCAACGAACTTGGCGCGCCGTTCGTGGTGACGACGGGCCGGCAATTGCGCGACAATGGCTGGCCGCAAGGCACCGACACTGCGATGGTCATGCTTGACGGGGAATGTTCGTTTCACAGCCTCGATGCCACCCAATACGATATCTGGTGGGGGGCCTATGTGGGCATGGACCAGGAGCTTTTGCTCAGCGGACCGTTGGACAAGGTCGCCGGTCAGATCCAGACCACGCGCGAGCAGGCACGCGCCGAACATGGCTGGATCATGGATATCTACCTGCTGCGCCGGCGACGCTAGCGCGCCACCGCAAGCAATCCGGGCAGGTCCAGATGCGCCTCGATATGGTCGGCCAGCGCATCCAGCGTGGTCTCGACGCCCGCGTCATACCGAATGCCGGAACTGCGTGCGCCAAGGCCGGACAGGAATGCCGCGCGAAAGCCGTCATGGCGAAAGAGCCCGTGCAGATAGCTCCCCATCACCCGCCCGGTGCCATTGATCGCGCCCTCGTCAACGCCGTCGATACGCGCAAATGGCCGGGCGCAATCGGGGCCACCGGTCTGGCCGATATGGATCTCATAGCCATCAAACATCTGCCCCGTAGCCAGGTGCTCGGCCTGGACCCGCGTCAGGCGTTTTTCGGGTTCCATCACGGTAGCCACGTCCAACAGGCCCAGCCCCGGCGTTTCACCTGCCGGTCCCTCGATCCCCTGCGGATCGCGCACGATCTGTCCAAGCATCTGGTAGCCACCGCAAATGCCCAGCACATGACCACCACGCCGCACATGGGCCGCAAGATCGATGTCCCAGCCCTGTGCCCGCAGAAAGCCAAGATCGCCACGGGTCGATTTGCTGCCCGGCAGGATCACCAGATCCGCATCACCGGGGATCGGCTCGCCCGCGCGCAACATCGTCAGCGTCAGGCCGGGCTCCTGCGCCAGCGGGTCGAGATCGTCGAAATTGGCAATCCGCGACAGGCACAGACAGACCACGTGAAACGCACCCGTATGCGGGGCCGACGCAATGTCGAGCGCGTCTTCGGCAGGCAATTTCCAGGCGTCGTCAAACCACGGCAAGACGCCAAACCCCTGCCATCCGGTCTGCGCCCGGATCAGATCATAGCCATCGTCAAAGAGGCGCGGATCACCGCGAAACTTGTTGATCAGGAACCCGGCAACCGTTGCCCTGTCCTGATCTGACAGAACCGCGCGGGTACCGACCATCTGGGCGATCACCCCGCCCCGGTCGATATCCCCGGCGAGCACGACCGGCACACCGGCGGCCACCGCAAAGCCCATATTGGCAATGTCCCCTTTGCGCAGATTGACCTCGGCGGGGCTGCCTGCACCCTCGACGATCACCAGGTCATGCGCCGCCCCGAGGCGGTTGAAACTCTCGAGCACCGCCTGCAGCAGCGCCGGTTTGAGCTCCGCGTATTCCCGCGCCCGCGCGGTGGTGCGATACTGCCCCTGAACCACCACCTGGGCACCCATGTCGGTTTCGGGCTTAAGTAGCACCGGGTTCATGTCGGTATGCGGCTCAAGCCCGCAGGCCAGTGCCTGCATCGCCTGTGCGCGCCCGATTTCGCCACCGTCTGCGGTGACGGCGGCATTGTTGGACATGTTCTGCGGCTTGAACGGCGCGACCGACAGCCCCCGCCGCCGCGCCGCCCGGCACAACCCCGCCACCAACATGGATTTCCCCACATTCGAACCGGTTCCCTGGATCATCAAAGCCGGCACGACCGGTCAGAACTCCACGCCGGCCTGCGCCTTGATGCCATCGCGGAACGGGTGTTTCACAAGGGTCATCTCGGTCACCAGGTCCGCCGCCTCGATCAATTCAGGCTTGGCATTCCGGCCGGTCAGCACCACGTGGGTCATCGCGGGTTTCTCGGTCAGCAGGAAATCGACCACCTCGTCAATGTCCAGATAATCATAGCGCAGCGCGATGTTGATCTCGTCCAGCAGAACAAAGCGGATATCCGGGTCGCGGATCAGCTCTTTTGCCCTGGCCCATCCGGCCTGGGCGGCGGCAATGTCACGCTCGCGGTCCTGGGTCTCCCAGGTAAATCCTTCGCCCGAAATCACAAAGGTACATTCATCGGCGAACCGTTCGCGCAGGAAATCCGCCTCGCCGGTTTTCCAGTTGCCCTTGATGAACTGCACCACGGCGCAGGGCATGCCATGGGCGATGCACCGCATCACCATGCCAAAGCCTGACGAGGACTTGCCCTTGCCCGGTCCGGTATGCACGATCACCAGCCCTTTCCTGTCTGTCTTGGTCGCCATCATCCGGTCGCGCGCGGCCTTGATCTTGCGCATCTTTTCGCGGTGGCGGGCGTTCTCGTCTTGCATGGCTCTGTCCTGTGCGTGGCGGCGAAGTGCTGTTGATCCTGTCTATACCAGCGCCCCGGGGAACGCGATGGTCCCTATGCGGAATTTTTCCGCGACCGGCCCCTGCATAACGTGGTTTGCAATTGCCATATTCCATTGAAAATCTTAGACTTTGCCCCATACGGATTGACCTGACCGGGAGAGGATTTCATGCTGCCTGAAACCATGAAGACGGTAGAGATGCGCGAACCCGGCAAACCCGAGGTGCTGATCGCGGGAGAACGCGCCGTGCCGACCCCGCGCGATGGCGAGGTTCTGGTCCGCGTCACCGCCGCCGGGGTCAATGGCCCAGACCTCGTGCAGCGGCGCGGGCATTATCCGCCGCCCAAGGGGGCCTCCGACCTGCTCGGCCTCGAAGTGTCCGGGGAAATCTGTGCCAAGGGGTCCGCGGTGACAGGCTGGGCAATCGGCGACCGGGTCTGCGCCCTGACCAATGGCGGCGGGTATGCGGAATATGTCGCCGTCGATGCCGGGCATTGCCTGCCGCTTCCCGAGGCGGTCAGCGAACAGGATGCCGCCGGTCTGTGCGAGACCTATTTCACCGTATGGAGCAACCTGTTCCATCGTCAGCCGGATCCGCAAGGCAAGCTGTTGCTGGTACATGGCGGCGCGGGGGGCATCGGGTCAACCGCGATCCAGCTGGGCAAGGCACTGGGCATGCGGGTCTTTACCACCTGTGCCAATTCCGATGATTGCACCTATGTGCAAGGTCTTGGAGCCGAGAGGGCCATCAATTTTCATAACGAGGATTTTGTCGACGTGGTGCGCGATGCAGGCGGTGCGAACCTTGTTCTTGACATCATCGGCGGCGACTATGTCGCCCGCAACGTCAAGGCCGCCAGCCCGGATGCCCGCATCGTGCAACTGGCGTTCAACGCCGGGTCCAAGGTCGAAATCAACCTCATGCCGATCATGCTCAAGCGGCTGGTCTATACCGGGTCGACCCTGCGCTCGCGCCCCGAGAGCTTCAAGACCGAGATCGCCGGCGACCTGCGCGACAAGGTCTGGCCAATGTTCGCTACCGGGCAGCTTTCGGCGCAGACCCATCGTGTCTTTGGGTTCGACGCGGCGGCAGAGGCCCATGACATGATGGAAAAGGCCGCGCATCGGGGCAAGATTCTGCTCTCGCCCACCGGTTGACCGCCCGGGAGGTCACGCAACCATCCCCATAAATGGCGAGGTTCACTCGCCCTCTGGCTGTGCTATCGACAATGGGCAGCCATCTGAGGGGAGCGCGCCGATGAAGAACCTGACAAGGTCGGGTCTATTGCTGATGCTCGTAACCGCTTCGCCCATTGCCTCGGCCGAGGACTGGTCGGGGTTCTATGCCGGGGCGCAGATTGGCAAGATCGACACCGAGATGACCTATTTCGGCAGAACCATGACCGAGGATTCCGGCACATATGGATTGATTGCCGGGTATAACCACGTCTTCGGCCCCGGCGTGCTGCTGGGTGCGGAGCTGAATATCGACAAGCTGAACTACTCGGAAATGCCGTTTGAACACGACCTGATGGCCCGGCGGGTCAAGGCCAAGCTGGGCTATGACCTGGGGTCGGTACTGGTTTACGGCACCTATGGCTATTCCGAGATCGGCGACGGCACCGGCAACAACGAAGACGGAACCGCAGTCAGCCTGGGCCTTGACTACAGCGTGAATGACTCGCTGACGGTCGGCGCCGAGTGGTTGCGCGATTCCTACGAGTTCAAGGGGCTCGACATGGAGATTTCGGCCCTGCGCGTTCGGGTCGCCTTTCAGTTCTGAACCGCGCGCCGATCAATCGCCGCCCCACGTGCCAACGGTGAATTTCCGATCCGCATCGATGTCCACAGGCATCGCGCCCGATGCATCCGAGGAAACCATAGCGCTGCGTCCTGCCCGTTCGGCAAGACGCTTGCAGATACCGCCCAGCGACAGGCCGTCAAGATACCCCTCGCGCGCATAGAAACAGGTGCCATCCCGGATCTGCGCTCCGACCTCGAGGCTCGCCTGATCGGCAAAGGTGACATTGGCCACCCGCATCATGCACTCCGCGAGGATGTCCTGGCCGGGGGGATCGCCGGGCAACAGTACCTCCTGCGGGCTGCGCGCTTCGATGTTGATATTGTGATAGCGCCCCATGCTGCGCATGCAATCGGGGTCAAGTATGGTGATGCTGTCATTCCAGCCAAACGCCGCCGTCCTTGGGCGCTCCCCAAGCGGCACGCTGTTGTCCAGAAACTCGAAATGGATTTTCTGGTTGGTTTTCTTGACCCAGTTGAAGAACAGCTGGGGCATGCCGATATTCGCCTCGATATTGAAATGCAACATGTCGTCAAGCGCCTTGTACCGTCCGGTCTTGAGCCCGCGCTGCCAGGCCCGTTCGACCGTATCCTGGGGCGGCGTGATCATGAAGAACAGGTAAACCGTGTCGGCAAAGCGGCTGAGCAGGGTACCGCCGGGTTTCTGGTAGGGTGCCGGCATGAAGCTGTCGAAACGGAACCGGTCAACCAGCACATGCGGCATTTCGGAATTGGCCGCCTTGGCCTCCATGTAGCCATCGATCTTGCGGTCTATGATCTCGAGCTCTTGCGCGGTGAAGGACGAGGCATAGCGAAAATCTGCCCCGAGGCTATCGTAATCAAGCAGGAACTTGCGGCAATAATCCGGGCTGATCTTGGCGAAATCCTCCCACGGAACGTTCAACCGCCCTGCCAGCTCGCGCTGGAGCGGGCGCAGGGTGCTCTTGCCCGCGCCGGGGCCGCCCTTGACACTCATGAAGAGCGGCGCGGACTGGAACGGCAGGGTGCGATACCCTTCGCGGCGCACGGCCTCTTTGATCAGGGGCTGAATCTGCTGGCCGATCCGGTGGGTGCCATAGCTGTTCGAGACCCAGTTGGTCGCCCATTTCAACACCAGATCGCGCTCGGCGAACAACCGCCCCCGCTGGCCGACGATCCCGCCGACAATCGCAAGCAGCCCCCCGAGACAGGCGCGTTCAAAGGCGTCGCCGGGGCGGTCCACCTCGTCTTTCCATTGCACCAGCGCCAGGATTTCCGGCGCTTCGGGGGCCTCGCCGGGCTTGGGCTTTTGCAGGCCAAGCCGCGCCAGCAACCCCTCGGCCCTGCCCTGATCTGCCGGGCCGCGCGCATAGACATCCTGTTCGAGCCGCGCCGCAAGGCGTTGGGAGATCCGTTCGCGCAAGCGGTCGAATTCAAGCTCGAGCGATGCCATCCTGGGTTCGATGTACCCCTCCAGAATGGTCTGCGCCATCGCGCGCAGATGCTCGCCCAGTTCCGGGTATTCCGGCCCGTCCGGGATATTGATATCGGCCATCAGCCGGATCAGCAATTCATGCCGAACCAACCGCCGCGCGGTAAAGGCGTTCATTTCCATGGGCTTGCGTCCGCAGAATTCCGAGGCCTCCTTGGCCTCGGAATAGGATACGGTAGAAGCCTCGGGGCGGTAGAGCGTGACCATCGGCATCAGCTGCGCCGGAATTTCCGAGTTCAGCCCCGGATTCCATGCGTGGAACTCTTTGCTCGTGTCCGTCATGACCGTTCCTCCGGTTTGGTGTGTTCCGCGACCTAGGCCTCGCTCGCCCGGCGCGCCCGGTCACGGATGGCCTTGATGAGCGGCAACAGGATCAGGATGATCGCGATAACCGTGATCGGGCCGGCAATCGGCCGGGTGAAAAAGATCGTCGCATCACCGGATGACAACAGCAGCGACTGCCGCAGGGTCGGCTCGGCAATCGGCCCCAGCACAATGGCCAGAACCGCGGGGGCGAGCGGGTAGTCCAGCTTGCGCAGGAAGAACGCGCCGAACCCGAAGAACAGCATCAGCCAGACATCATGCATGTCCTGCGTCGCCGCGTATCCACCCACAACCGACAGCACAAAGATCAGCGGTGCCAGCACGGTGAACGGCATGCGCAGCATCCAGATGAACAGCGGGATGAAGGCCAGGTTCACGATGACCGCGAACAGGTTCGAGATGTAGAATGACCCGATCAGACCCCAGACGAAGTCCGGCTGGTCGGTGAACAGGCGCGGCCCCGGTGTCAGCCCCCAGATCACCATACCACCCAGCAGGATCGCGGTGGTGGGCGAGCCGGGAATACCCAGTGTCAGCATCGGCAGCATGGCCCCGGTCGAGGCCGAGTTGTTGGCCGCTTCGGGCGCGGCGACTCCGCCGGGATGCCCCTTGCCAAACTCCTCGGGCCGCTTGGCGACCAGCTTGGCAACACCATAGGACATGAGCGATCCGGGCGTTGCCCCCGCAGCCGGCAGGATGCCGACAAAGAAACCGAGCACCGAGCCGATCGCCGTGCCCTTCCAGCCGCGTTTCATGCCTTCTTTGGAGTCATCGACGATCCCCTTGACCGACATCTTGGCCTCGGTCGTGGTGATCTCTCCCCGCGTGCTCTCGATGGTCCAGATCATCTCGCCGATGCCATAGACACCAATGGCAAGCACGAGGAAGTTGATGCCGTGCAAAAAGCCCGAGATGTCAAAGAACACCAGCCGCGGCGCGCCGGAGATCTCGTCAAACCCGACGGCGGCAAACACCAGCCCCAGACAGATCGACAGAATTGTCTTGGGAATGTCGTCGCCCCCCAGCCCGACAAACGTGGCAAAGGCCAGCAGCATCAGGGCAAAGATCTCGGGTGGGCCAAAGATCAGCGCCACCTTGGCCAGCAGCGGGGCAAAAACCGTGAACAGCACGTTGGACACCGTGCCGCCGATGAACGAGGCCAGCGCCGCCGTGACCAGCGCCAGGCTCGCCCGCCCCTTCATCGCCAGCGGGCGGCCGTCAAAAGTGGTGGCAACCGCGGTCGAGGCACCCGGAATGCCCAGGGTGATCGAGCTGATCGCGCCGCCATACATCGCCCCGTAATAGATCGCGGCGAGAAAGATGATCGCGGATCCCGGCGGCACCAGGAAGGTGATCGGCAGCAGGATCGCCACGCCGTTCACCGACCCCAGCCCCGGCATCGCCCCGATGAAAAGACCCAGCGTCACCCCGACCAATATCAGCAAGATGTTGATCGGCATGAGCGACGTCAGAATGCCGTCAGTGAGTAGCCCCAGAATTTCCATGGCCTTAGTCCTCCGTTACCGTGCGCGCGTCAGCTGGCCGGGTCAGTAGATGATCGAATAGAGCAGGTTGAAGAACGGTTCGGTGAACTTCATCCCCTTGGGCAGGGTGATCCGCATGAGCGCCTCGAAGAAAAAGAAGAACCCGATGGGAATTGCCGTGCACAGGATCAACGTCAGCTTCCAGCTGTGCCGTCCCAGGAACCGCAGGTAGTAAAGCAGGAACACCGCCATCGCGCCATACATCGAAATGATGCCTGTAAGGGCGATAAAGCCCAACAGCCCGCCGCCGACCAGCACAAGGGTGCGTTTGCCATAACCGTCCAGCAGCGGCTCGCTCGAGCGGGACGGCGGCGAACTTTGCCGATACCAGTTGATCGCGATCATGACGGTGCAAATCAGCATGATACCCGACAGCCAGAATGGCCAGGCCCCGCCGCCGGGGCCTTCGCCAGCGATATATCCCACGTTCAACTCGGTACTTTTCCACATCAGGTAGATGGAAAGGAGGGCAAGAACCCCCGCGGTGACGATTTCTGCAAGGCGCATGTTGCCCTCCTTAGACTCCGAGATTGTGCAGGCGGTCCGGGTTTACTCGCCCATCGAGGCCAGCAGTTCCTTGTGACGTTCGACCTGGGTGGCCCAGTATGCCGTTTGCTCGTCCGGGTTCATCCAGAGCGGGGAAAGGCTCTCTGTATTCATGTATTCCTGCCATTCCTCGGTGTCGTAGATGGTCTTGAACAGCTCCTGATAATAGGTCGCGGCTTCGTCCGACATGCCGGGCGCTCCAACCACTGCGCGCTGGTTGTAATAGCTGAAGTCATGCCCTTTTTCCTTGAGCGTCGGAACATCGGGGAAGGCCGGCATGCGTTCGTCCGAGAAGGACAACAACGGCACCACGTCGCCAGACGCGTAAAAGCCCTTTGTTTCCGCCGGGTTGTTTACGGTGGCCATGATCTGCTTGCCCGCCAGGTCCTTGGCGACGGCCCCGCCCCCCTTGTAGGGGATGTACTTGATATCAAGATCAAACGCCTGCTGGAGATAGGTGATGACGAGGCTGTCTTCCTGGCCCTTGCCGGTGCCCCCCATGACGTAGCCGCCTTTTTTCACCTCTTCCAGCCACTGCTCGAACGTGGTGATGCCGCTGTCCTTGTGAACCCAGAGAACAAACGGGTCCACGCCCATCATCGCCACCGGGCTAAAGGTCTGTACGTCAATGCCCAGGTTCTCCTGACGCAAGGGCGTGGTAAAGAACGAGTTCAGCGTGACAAGGATCGTGTGATCCGGGTCGCTCGCCCCTTTCAGGGCGATCAAGGCCTCGGCCCCCGAGCCGCCACCCTTGTTGTTTGGCACCAGGGGGCGTCCGGTGAGGTCTTTCTTTTCGGAAACGGATTGCAGGAAACGCGCGATCTGGTCCGCGCCGCCACCGGCACCCGCCATGATCACGAAATCGACCGGCTTGGTCGGTTCCCACGCCGCGGCGGGGCCCGCAAGCATGCCGGCAAGCGCCGTGGCACCGGCCAGTTTGACAAACATACGCTTAGTAAGGGTCATCTTTTCCTCCCTGGATGCTCCTTGGGTGACGCGAAAGTGTCGCGCCGCACGGCCCACCGTTCGGTTCGGCGGATCTGTTATGGTCTCCTCCTTGTTCAACCGCGCCCGGTGCTCTCCTCAGTGCACCAGGATCACCGGCATCTTGGCCTGGTCGACGATATGCTGGGTATTGCCGCCAAAAACCGTTTCCTTTTCGTGGCTGTCGCCATAGGCCCCCATGATCAGGGTATCGGCCCCGACCTCGCGGCTTGAGGCGAGTAGCGCCGGCCCGACCCGGCGTGCGCCTTCAAAGCGGTGAATGGCCGACGTGATCTGATGCGCCAGCAGGTAGTCCTGCAAATCCGCTGCCGTGGCCGCGTTTGGTTCGCCGCCCGAGGTCAGGATGGTCACCTTTCCCGCCTCTTTCAGGATCGGCAAGGTCATGGTGACGGCGCGCGATGCCTCCATCGAGCCGTTCCACGCCACGGTGACATGTTCGCACAGCTTCTGCGGCGGCTCGATGCCATTGGGCACCATCAGGACCGGCCGCCCGGTACGAAACAGCGCGGCCTTGAGTGTATTGGCCCCAAGGTTCCTGTCGACATCCGGCTGTGGCACCGCGATGACATCGGCGAGCCGACCATGCCGGCGGATCACGTCTACCTGCTTGCCGGTTTCCTCGACCCATTCCGCCGTTGCGCGGTCGGAATGCGGATCGACATCGGTTGCGAGGTCCAGCTTGTTGACCAGCGCCCGCAGCTCTTCGCGCATGCCCGCTTCCTCGACATCCGCGAGCTCTTCGGCCTGCTTCAGCATCTGCTTGCGGAACACCGCAGGGATCGGAACCCCGAACGGCATGAGATCCTCGGGGCGGGCGCGGCAGTGGGTGACCACCACGTGGCTGTTGTTGCGATGCGCGAGCACCGCCGCATGCGCAAGGACATTGTCGCCCTTGCCGTCACCGCGCACCGGAACCAGGATCTTGCGTATCATGGCATTCCCCCCTTCAGAACAATCCGTCGATCTGGCCCTTGTCATTGAGCATGATGGCTTCGGATGACGGGACACGGGGAAGGCCTGGCATGGTCATGATTTCACCGCAGATGACCACCACGAACCCGGCCCCCGCCGACAGGCGCACTTCGCGCACCGGCACCGAATGGCCCGTGGGTGCCCCCCGGCGGTTGGGATCGGTGGTAAAGGAATACTGCGTCTTGGCCATGCAGATCGGCAGGTTGCCATATCCCGCCTCTTCCCATTGTTTCAACTGGTCGCGGATCTTCTTGTCCATCAACGCCTCGTCGGCGCGGTAGATGCGCTTGCAGATAGTCTGGATCTTGTCGGCCAGCGACATCTCGTCGGCATAGAGGGGCGCGAAATTGGCGCTGTCCTTGTCGGCAATCTCGGCCACCCGCCGCGCCAGTTCTTCGGAACCTTCCGAGCCCAGCTCCCAATGCCGCGACAGGATCGCTTCGGACCCATGTTCCTTGACGAAATCCTTGACCGCCTCGACCTCGGCATCGGTGTCGGTGACGAAATGGTTGATCGCCACCACCACCGGCACGCCGAACGACTTCAGGTTCTCGATGTGACGGCCCAGGTTCGGACAGCCCTTTTTCACCGCCTCGACATTCTCCGCGCCCAGGTCCGCCTTGGCCACGCCGCCATTCATCTTCATCGCCCGCACCGTGGCGACACAGACCACAACCGACGGTGCGATCCCGGCCTTGCGGCACTTGATGTTCATGAATTTCTCGGCCCCCAGGTCGGCCCCGAAACCGGCCTCGGTCACCACGTAATCCGCGAGTTTCAGCGCCGTTGTCGTCGCCGTCACCGAGTTGCAGCCATGCGCGATATTGGCAAACGGGCCGCCATGCACAAAGGCCGGGTTGTTCTCCAGCGTCTGCACCAGGTTGGGCTGCATCGCGTCCTTGAGCAGCACGGTCATCGCCCCGTCCGCCTTGATGTCGCGGGCATAGACCGGCGTGCGGTCGCGGCGATAGGCCACGATGATGTCCCCGAGCCGCTTTTGCAGATCGTCAAGATCAGAGGCCAGGCACAGGATCGCCATCACTTCTGAGGCCACCGTGATGTCAAACCCCGCCTGCCGCGGAAAGCCGTTGGCGACGCCGCCGAGGCTGGTTACGATGTCGCGCAGGGCGCGGTCGTTCATGTCCATGACCCGCCGCCAGACCACCCGGCGCTGGTCGATCCGCAACTCGTTACCCCAATAGATGTGGTTGTCGATCATCGCGCTCAGCAGGTTATGCGCGCTGGTGATGGCGTGGAAATCGCCGGTGAAATGCAGGTTCATATCCTCCATCGGCACAACCTGCGCCATGCCCCCTCCGGCGGCCCCGCCCTTCATCCCGAAACACGGCCCCAGCGACGCCTCGCGGATACAGATCATCGCCCTCTTGCCAATCCGGTTCAGACCATCACCCAGCCCCACGGTTGTCGTGGTCTTGCCCTCGCCCGCCGGCGTCGGGTTGATCGCCGTCACCAGGATCAGCTTGCCATCGGGACGATCCTGCACCGAGTCGATGAACGCCTGCCCGACCTTGGCCTTGTCATGCCCATAGGGCACAAGGTCATCGCTTGAAATCCCCAGCTTTGCCCCGATCTCCTGGATCGGAGCCTTGACCGCCTCGCGCGCAATCTCGATATCCGTCTTGTAGGCCATGTTGCTTATCCTCCCAGGGTGTCGCCGGTGTTCAGGGCCACGTCGCCGGCCCAATCCGCGGCCGGCTGCTTGGCACCGCCCGCTGGCTTGACGCGTTTCATCCGGATGCGCCCGCCGATGCATTGCACCGTGACGCCGTTGTCGCTGATCTCCATGATCCGGCTGGAAATGCCGTCGCCGGGCACCCGCTCGCAGTCATAAACGCTGAGGTCTTCCCCCCCATGCGTGGTCCATGCACCGGGGGCCGGGTTGGTGCCCCGGATCAGGTCATAGACCTGTTTGACCGGCTTGTTCCAATCGATCCTTGCGTGTTTTTTTGTACAGCGGCGCTCATAGGTGGCGGCGCTTTCATTCTGTTCGCTATGGGGTGGATTGCCGGCGCGAAACAGGTCGCAAACCTCGAGCACCGAGTCGACCGCCGCCGGATAGATCTTCTTGAAATAGAGGTCGATCACCGTGTCGTCCGGCGCGATGTCACAGACCCATTGCAACAACACATCCCCCTCGTCCAGCCCATCGGTCGGGTAGAACCACGAGAACCCGGACTTGGTGTCGCCCATGATGATCGGCCAGTTCACCGCCGACGGCCCGCGATAGAGCGGCAGCAGCGACGGGTGAAAACAGATCGAGCCATGGGTGGGAAGGTCGCGCGCGGCCTCGGGCACAAAGACGTTCACATAGGCCATGACCATCAGGTCGGCGTTGAACGCGGCCAACTCGTCGAGCGTTTCCTGATCCTTGAAATGTGCAGGCTGCTTGACCGGCAGGCCACGTTCCAGGGCGTATTCCTTGATCGGATCAACCGGCTTGCCGTCGCGGTCGGGTTCGCAATAGACGGCGACGACCTCGTCGGCACCGCTGTCGAGGATCTTGGCCAGCGCATCCTTGCCGAATGCCTGCTGGCCCATCACGATGATGCGCATGGGTTTGGTCATTCCGCGGCCTTCCGCGTCACTTCTCCCACCGCGCCAGACCCGATCACCCGCTCGAGTTCTTCGCCGGCATAACCCAGCACGCTGGACAGGATCTCCTCGGTATGCTCCCCCAGCAGCGGCGAACGCTCGACTTCGACCGGGCTGTCGGACAGCTTGATCGGGCAGCCGACGCTGATGTATTCGCCGCGCTCAGGATGATCGACCTTGACCAGCGTGCCGGTCGCATAAAGGCCTTCATCCTCGGCAATTTCCTTCATCGACAGGATCGGACCCACCGGGATGTTCAACGGGTTGCAGATGTCCATGACCTCGAACTTGGTCTTGGTCATCGTCCATTCCTCGATCCGCTCGAAAATCTGGTTCAGCTTGTCCAGCCGTTCTGGCGGCGTCTTGTAGCCCTCCTTGGTTTTCCAGTCCGGCTCGCCGATCACGTCACAGATCTTTTCCCAAACCGCCGCCTGGGTGATGAAATAGGTATAGGCGTTGGGATCATCCTCCCACCCCTTGCATTTCAGGATGCGGCCCGGCTGACCGCCGCCCGAGTCATTGCCCGCGCGCGGGGTTGCATCGCCAAAGGGTATACCCTCGCCATATTGGCTGTATTCGTTCAACGGACCCGCCGCCAGGCGCTGCTGGTCGCGCAGCTTTACGCGCGACAGGTTCAAAACCCCGTCCTGCATCGCCGCCGACACTTTTTGCCCGCGCCCCGATTTTTCGCGATGGAACAGCGCCGTGACAATGCCAAGGCACAAATGCAGGCCGGTGCCGGAATCACCGATCTGCGCCCCTGTCACCAGCGGCGGGCCATCCCGGAACCCGGTGGTCGAGGCCGAGCCGCCGGCACATTGCGCGACGTTTTCATAGACCTTGCAATCTTCGTACTTGCCCGGACCGAACCCCTTGATCGAAGCCATGATGATGCGCGGGTTGATCTTTTGGATATTCTCCCAGCTGAACCCCATTCGATCCAGCGCACCGGGGGCAAAATTCTCGACCAGAACATCGCATTCCTGGATCAGGCGGGTCAGGATTTCCTTGCCGGTCTCGTTCTTGGAGTTCAACTCGATCGAACGCTTGTTGTGGTTGAGCATGGTGAAATAGAGACTGTCCGCGCCCGGCACATCCACCAGCTGTTTGCGGGTGGCGTCGCCGACGCCGGGGCGCTCGACCTTGATCACATCCGCGCCAAACCAGGCGAGCAACTGTGTACAGGTCGGTCCCGACTGGACATGGGTGAAATCGAGAACCTTGATACCTTCAAGTGCTTTCATGGCTGTCTTCCTGTTCGTGAATTACGTGCGGGCCTGCGGATAGCGCGCCTGCGCCACCACCGACTGCGGATTGAGGTTGCCGATATTGCCGCTCTCGCGCCCGGCGGCGGGATCGATCACCGCGTTGATCAGGGTGGGCTTGCGGCTGGCAAAGGCTTCGCCGATGGCCTGGCGCAATTCGTCGGCATTGGTGACATGCGCTCCGACGCCGCCAAAGGCCGTCATCATCTGGTCATAGCGCGAATCCGGCACAAACACCGTGGTCGCCGGGTCTTTGCCACCGGACCAGTTTTCGCCATCGCCGCGATAGATGCCGTTGTTGTTCATGACAACGATGCAGACCGGCAGGTTGTAGCGGCTGATGGTTTCCACCTCCATGCCGCAGAAACCGAAGGCGCTGTCGCCTTCAACTGCCAGAACCTGGTTGTCGGTTTCGACGGCGGCGGCCACCGCGCTGCCCATGCCGATCCCCATGATCCCCCAGGTGCCCACATCCAGCCGTTTGCGCGGCTTGATGACATCCACGATCGAACGGGTCAGGTCGAGCGCATTGGCCCCTTCGTTCACCAGCACCGTATCGGGATTGTCGGCGATCGTCTGCTTGATGACGCCAAGCGCCGAATGGTAATCCATCGGCGAATTGTTGTTCTGCAACCGGGGCGCCATTTTCTCGACATTGCCGATAACCTTGTCACGCACCGCGCCGGTCCAGCTTTCATCGGGCTTTTTCCAGGTGGTACCGATGGCATCCAGGAGCGCCGTGGCGCAGCTCTCGATATCACCGATCAGCGGGGCCGAGATCGACTGGTTTGAATCCATCTCGGTGGGTTCGATGTCGATCTGTACAAAGCTCTTGCCGCCCTTTTCACCCCAGCCCGGCCCCTGCCCGTGGCTGAGCAGCCAGTTCAGCCGCGCGCCGATCAGGAACACGCAATCGCTCTGCTTGAGCACCAGCGACCGCGCCGCCGAGGCGCATTGCGGATGGGTGTCGGGCAGCAACCCCTTGGCCATCGACATGGGCAGATAGGGAAAGCCCAGAGTCTCGACCAGTTCGCGGATCTTGTCATCGCATTGCGCATAGGCGGCGCCCTTGCCGATGATGATCAGCGGCTTCTTGGCGTTTGACAGGACATCCACGGCGCGCGTTACCGCTTCGGGCGACGGCAGGCTCGCGGGGTTCGGATCGACCACCTTGATCAGCGATTTCTCGCCCTCGACCGCATCCATCACCTGCCCCAGAAGTGCGCCCGGAACATCCAGATAGACGCCACCGGGCCGTCCCGACAACGCCGCGCGCACCGCCCGCGCCACCCCAAGCCCGATATCCTCGGCATGCAGGATGCGATAGGCGGCCTTGACATGGGGGCGGGCGATGGCCAGCTGATCCATCTCCTCATAGTCGCCGCGCTGCAAATCGACGATTTCGCGCTCGGACGAGCCCGAGATCAGGATCATCGGCCAGCAATTGGTGGTGGCATGTGCCAGCGCCGTCAGCCCGTTCAGAAATCCGGGCGCAGACACCGTCATGCAAACCCCGGGCTTCCTGGTCAGGAACCCCGCCGCCGCCGCCGCATAGCCCGCGTGTTGCTCGTGGCGAAACGAGATCACCCGCATGCCCTGCGCCTGCGCATAGCGGCCCAGATCGGTGATCGGAATGCCCGGCACGTTATAGATGGTGTCGATATCATTCAGCCTGAGCGCGTCGATCAACAGGTGGAACCCGTCGGTCAAGCTCTGCGGCGCGGCATCTGCCGCGTCATCCTGCGCGAGTGCGGATTGTGTCATGTTCGATCTCCGAATTCTTCCCGTGTCACTAGCCAGCTTCCGTTCGTGCGGACCCGAGGCTTTCCAGCCGGGTCCAGGTCTTGTGGATATGATCGTGCAATCTCATCGTGTGTTCGCGCACCCGGCGCGACGCGAGGTCGGCATCCCGCGCCTCGAGCGCCTCGAGAATCTCGATATGGTCCGCCACCGATTTGCGGGCGCGGTCGCTCTCGCCCATCGCCCGGCGGCGCACCGCCTTCATATGAGTGAACAGCCCGTCCGCCGTGGTCTTGAGCAACTCACAGCCCGACAACTCGAGGATCGTCTGGTGAAACTTGATATTGGCGTCCGAATATTCTTCGAGCTCCGCGCGGGCCGCATCGCTGCTGTGGCGCATCGCAAAACGGCGCAGCGCCCTCAGATCGGCATCGCTCGCCACTTCGGTCGCCAACCGTGCGGCCATGCTCTCCAGCGCCGCCCAGGTCACCACCATCTGCAAAATCTCATCCCGTGACTTGCGCAGAACGAACACCCCCCGGCGCGGAACAATCTGCACCAGGCCCTCATGAGCCAGCCGCGCCAGAGCCTCGCGGATCGGAGTACGCGACACCGCAAGCCGCTCGGCCAACTGCCGCTCATCCAATCGCAAATCCGCGTCCGGGTGATAGATATTCATGCCCAGAATAGCTTCCCTCAAGACCTCGAAAGTGTGGTCCTTCAGCGTGAAATTCACGGAAATCGGATTCAGGCTGTCACCAATCGACACGCGCGGCACCCCTCCCAAGGCATCCAGCCAAACCCCAAGCGTCGGGCGGCTGGCGTTGTGTATGTGGTATACCATATACGAGACACCTCATCGGTCAACAGAATTTATATCGTTTCAAATCAGCAAATTATCTTGACATTTCCCTTGGTGGTATACCACATACCTGAAAATCGATTCTGCGATTTGGAGCAAGGAATGCTGATTAGGGCAACGGACTCGGCGCTTGTCGTGATCGACATGCAGGACCGCCTGGTTCCGGCGATGCAGGCCCCTGCGCGCACCATCGCAAATACGCGGCTGCTGCTGACCGCCGCAAGACGCACCGGGGTGCCTGCATTGCTGACCGAACAATACCCGCAGGGGCTTGGCAAGACGGTGCCAGAGGTACGAAACGCCGCAGAAGGCGCACTAGTCCTGCCCAAGATGCATTTTTCCTGTATGGAAGAGCCAGCGTTCGCCGACGCGTTTCTCGCACTCGGACGCAAACAGGCCGTTATTGCCGGAATGGAGGCACATATCTGCGTGGTACAAACTGCCGAAAGCCTTGTCGAAGCAGGCTTTGATGTCTTTGTCGTATCCGATGCGACGGCGTCCCGCACGCTAGAGAGCGAGCGCGCCTGCCTCGACCGCCTGGGTGCGGCGGGCGTTGGCATCGTAACCGCGGAAATGGTGGTCTTCGAATGGCTTGGCCGCGCAGGTACCCCTGCATTCAAAGAGCTTCTGCCTCTCATCAAGTAAAATTTCCACACCGGGAGTCCTAGACGAATGAACATCCACGAATACCAGGCCAAACAGGTGCTGAAAGGGTTCGGTGCCCCGATCGCCAACGGCGTTCCCATCACCAGCCTGGACCAGGCCGAAGCCGCCATCGCATCGCTTCCGGGCCCTGTCTGGGTTGTCAAAAGCCAGATCCACGCGGGTGGACGCGGCAAGGGCAAGTTCAAGGAACTGGCCGAGGATGCCAAGGGCGGTGTGCGAGTCTCGTTTTCCGCCGATGAGGCGCTGAGCAACGTCAAGGAAATGCTCGGCAACACGCTGGTGACCAACCAGACCGGCCCAGCCGGCAAGCAGGTCAATCGCCTGTATATCGAAGACGGTGCCGATATCGACCGCGAGCTTTACCTGTCGATCCTTGTTGACCGCGAAACCGGCAAGGCGTCTTTTGTCGCCTCGACCGAGGGCGGCATGGACATCGAAGCCGTTGCCGAGGAAACCCCCGACAAGATCCACACCATCGGCATCACCGCGTCCCAGGGTGTCACCGATGCCGACGCGGAAAAGATCGCCGACGCCTATGAACTCACCGGCGACACCCGCGCACAGGGCAAGGCGCTGTTTGCACAGCTTTACGAAGCCTTCACCAGCAAGGACATGAGCCTGCTGGAAATCAACCCGCTGATCGTGACCAAGGCCGGGGATATCCAGGTGCTCGACGCCAAGGTGTCGTTCGACGGCAATGCCCTGTTCCGCCACCCCGACATCATGGAACTGCGCGACGAGACCGAAGAGGACGACAAGGAAATCGAGGCGTCCAAATACGACCTGGCCTATATCGCGCTTGATGGCGAGATCGGCTGCATGGTCAATGGCGCCGGGCTGGCGATGGCCACGATGGATATCATCAAGCTCTACGGCGCATCCCCGGCCAACTTCCTGGACGTGGGCGGCGGCGCGACCACCGAAAAGGTCACGGCCGCGTTCAAGATCATCACCTCGGACCCCAACGTCAAAGGCATTCTCGTCAACATCTTTGGCGGCATCATGCGCTGTGACGTGATCGCCGATGGCGTGGTGCAGGCGGTCAAGGACGTGGGCCTCAAGGTGCCGCTGGTCGTGCGGCTGGAAGGCACCAAGGTCGAAGAAGGCAAGGCCATCATCAATGACAGCGGTCTCAACGTGATCGCCGCGGACGATCTGGATGACGCCGCGCAAAAAATCGTCAAGGCCGTGAAGGGGTAAGAGCATGTCCATTCTGATCGACAAGAACACCAAGGTCATCGTTCAGGGCCTGACCGGCAAGACCGGCACGTTCCACACGGAACAGGCGCTGGCCTATCACGGCACCCAGATGGTTGCAGGCACCCACCCGAAAAAGGGCGGCACCAACTGGACCGGATCGAATGGCGAGAGCCTGCCGATCTATGCCAGCGTTGCCGAGGCCAAGGACGCCACCGGCGCGACCGCCTCGGTGATCTATGTGCCCCCCGCGGGTGCGGCGGCGGCCATCGAAGAGGCAATCGACGCGGGGATCGACCTGATCACCTGCATCACCGAAGGCGTGCCGGTGCTCGACATGGTGCGCGTCAAGGAAAAGCTCGCCGGCTCCAGCAGCCGCCTGATCGGCCCCAACTGCCCCGGCCTGATGACCCCGGATGAATGCAAAATCGGCATCATGCCGGGATCGATCTTCAAAAAAGGCTCGGTCGGGGTTCTGTCGCGCTCGGGCACGCTGACCTACGAGGCGGTGTTCCAGACCACCGCCGCGGGGCTGGGCCAAAGCTCGGCCGTCGGCATTGGCGGCGATCCGGTCAAGGGCACCGAATTCATCGACGTGCTCGAGCTGTTCCTCGCCGATGACGAGACCCAGTCGATCATCATGATCGGTGAAATCGGCGGCAGCGCCGAAGAGGACGCCGCCCAGTTCCTGATCGACGAGGCCAAGAAGGGCCGCAAGAAACCGGTCGTCGGGTTTATCGCCGGGCGCACCGCCCCTCCGGGCCGCACCATGGGCCACGCCGGCGCGGTGATCTCGGGCGGCAAGGGCGGAGCCGAGGACAAGATCGAGGCCATGCAATCCGCCGGCATCCGTGTCTCGCCCTCGCCCGCCAAGCTGGGCGAAACGCTGGTCGACCTTCTGGGCTGACCCTGCGCGGGCGGAGGGTTTCACGCCTTCCGCCCGCCACAACGCGCGCGTCAGAGCGACGACCGCGACCAAAGTCTACTCGATCCGCGCGATAGAATGTTGCGCACGAGCAGCAAATGATTTCTAGATCGAACCCGAAAGATTGGCCCACCGGCCTGCCCCCGTCCTGATCCGGCCCGCCGGATTGCGCAACTTACGGAGCTGACTGTCTCATGCCTTACAAGATCCTCATTCTCGGCGCCTCCTATGGCTCGCTTCTGGGCACCAAGTTCCTCGCCGCGGGGCATGATGTCACCCTGGTCTGCCGCGACAAGACGGCGGCGCTGATCAACGATGCGGGCACCGAGGTGCGGATCAAGCTGCGCGATGAAGACACCCATCGCCACATCCGGTCGGGCGATCTTGACGGAAAACTCGACGCACGGACCCCGGAGAGCGCGCAACCGCAGGAGTATGACCTGGTTTGCCTCGCGATGCAGGAGCCGCAATATTCGCACCCCGCGCTGCGCGACCTGCTGGCCCGGGTGGCCGAGGCCCGCGTGCCCTGCATGTCGATCATGAACATGCCGCCCCTGCCCTATATGCGGCGCATCCCCGGCCTGGATTGTGCGCCCCTGGGCGGGGCCTATCAGGATCCGGACATCTGGGACCGGTTCGATCCCGCGCTGATGACCCTGTGTTCGCCCGATCCACAGGCATTCCGCCCGCCGGACGAAGACGCCAACGTGCTGCATGTGGGTCTGCCGACCAATTTCAAGGTCACCCGCTTTCACGATGCCAAGGCCGACGCCATGCTAGCGGAATTGGAACAGGGCATTCTCGACCACCGGATCGACGGCAAGGACGTGCCGGTGAAACTGCGCGCCTTTGACTCGCTCTTTGTGCCCTTCGCCAAATGGGCGATGCTGGCCACCGGCAATTACCGCTGTATCCAGACCGGTGACCCGATCGCCATTCGCGATGCGGTGCATGGCGACATCGACAAGTCCCGCGCGATCTATGGCGCGGTGAACGATCTGGTGGTGGGCCTGGGTGCGGAGCCTGAAGACATGGTGCCGTTCGAGAAATACGCACGCGCCGCCGAGGGCCTGCTGAAACCCTCCTCCGCCGCCCGCGCCATCGCCGCCGGAGCCCCCGCCATCGAACGCGTCGACAAGTTGATCCTGCTGATCACCCAGTCACTGGGCCCGGACAACGCCGATCTCGCCGCCACGGTGGAACTGGTCGACAAGAAATTGGCCGAGAACCAGCGGCGAAAGTAGCACCGCTCTGCTGGCATGTGGTAGCTACAAACCAAATGCGTAAGAGAAACCGAAGCATCGACACCTCATACGCAATTCAGTGAAAGCTACGGTACACTTCTCAAATCAATTAAGCGACCAAAGATTTCCTAAATAGTCAAACCTTAACTATCGAGAAAGAGATTATTCGGCTTCATTATCTTCCAACGAAAACTCAAAGTCTTCGATCTGCTTCAATATCTCACTCTCATCCGCTCTCCAAATAGTTCCGTCCTCCATCCTGACAATTGCAACATAGGCTAGACCTTGCCCGTAATCCTTAAATAGAAACGCTGATCCGGGCCTTTGCTCCCAAGCAGCTTCATCAATCGCATCGACCTCAACGCCGCTCATAGAATACCCAACAAAGGGTCGCCCCATGTCCCTCTTGAAAGCATCAAATATGTAGAAACCAATCCCAAATGCAGAAACATAATCCTTTGATGTGTTCGCAATACCCACTCGGTGAATTACGGTTCCGTCACCAACTCTATCTGGTTTCTTATATCGGCTTGTGTAGCTCTCAATCCTTAATGGAGAGTTATCCTGTGCAAGGATAAGCGCGTTTTCTGCCTGAGCAAAGGAAACAGACAAAGCGAAGAAGACAATGGCAAAGCGAAACATCATTATTATCCTCTCAAATGTTCTCGAATAGGATTTTTGAGTATTGGCTATCAGTTTTCAAGACCTATTTGTCCGCCTTTTCACATTCCCGCCCCGTTGCCCCGGTCTTCCAGCCGTTGATCGGCCACGGGAGTTCACCGCCTGTTCGCTGGCCTTCTCGACCGCGTATTGGCGGGCCAGCGGATCGTCGGCGACGGCAAGGTCTACTGCTTCCAGACGCTTAACCTCATCCCGCAACCGCGCCGCCTCTTCGAATTCGAGGTTCTCTGCCGCCTTGCGCATGTCGGTGCGCAGGCCATCCAGCACCGCCTCCAGGTTGCCGCCATGCAAGGGCTTGTCGATGGTCGCCGTGACCCGCGACATGTCGGTGTCGCCCTGGTACAGCCCGGCCAGCACGTCCTCGACATTCTTCTTCACCGTTTCCGGCGTGATCCCGTGTTCCTCGTTATAGGCGATCTGCTTGGCCCGCCGCCGCTCGGTCTCGCCCAATGCGCGTTCCATGCTGCCGGTGATCCGGTCGGCATACATGATGACCCGCCCGTCGGCATTCCGCGCCGCGCGTCCGATGGTCTGGATCAACGAGGTTTCGCTGCGCAGGAACCCTTCCTTGTCCGCATCCAGAATCGCCACCAGCCCGCATTCCGGGATGTCCAGCCCCTCGCGCAAGAGGTTGATCCCGATCAACACGTCAAACGCCCCGAGTCGCAGGTCGCGCAGGATCTCGATGCGTTCCAGCGTGTCGATGTCGGAATGCATGTAGCGCACCTTGATGCCCTGTTCGTGCATGTATTCGGTCAGATCCTCGGCCATGCGCTTGGTCAGCGTCGTGACCAGCGTGCGGAACCCGCTGGCCGCCACCTTGCGCACCTCGTCAAGCAGGTCGTCCACCTGGGTCTCGACCGGGCGGATTTCGACCACCGGGTCCAGCAGGCCGGTGGGCCGGATCACCTGTTCGGTGAAGACGCCGCCGGATTGCTCGACCTCCCACGCCGCCGGGGTCGCCGACACGAACACCGATTGCGGGCGCATGGCGTCCCATTCCTCGAACTTCAGCGGGCGGTTGTCCATGCAGGAGGGCAGCCGGAACCCATGTTCGGCCAGCGTGAACTTGCGCCGGTGGTCGCCCTTGTACATGCCGCCGATCTGCGGCACCGAGACATGGCTTTCATCGGCAAAGACAATGGCATTGTCGGGGATGAATTCGAACAAAGTCGGGGGCGGCTCGCCCGGTGCGCGCCCGGTCAGATAGCGCGAATAGTTCTCGATCCCGTTACAGAATCCCTGCGCCTCGATCATCTCGATATCGAAATTGGTCCGTTGTTCCAGCCGTTGCGCCTCGAGCAGCTTGCCCTCGGCAACCAGGTGATCGAGGCGCTCGCGCAGTTCCTTCTTGATGTTGATCACCGCCTGGTTCAGCGTCGGTTTCGGGGTGACATAGTGGCTGTTGGCGTAAACCCGGATCTGTTCGAACGTGTCGGTGCGCTCCCCGGTCAGCGGGTCAAACTCGGTGATGCTCTCCAGCTCTTCGCCAAAGAATGACAGCCGCCAGGCCCGGTCTTCGAGATGCGCCGGGAAAATCTCGAGACTGTCACCGCGCACCCGAAAGCTGCCGCGCTGAAACGCCTGGTCGTTGCGTCGGTATTGTTGCTCCACCAGCCCGGCCATGACCTTGCGCTGGTCGTATTCCTGCCCGACCTTCAAATCCTGTGTCATCGCGCCATAGGTTTCGACCGACCCGATGCCATAGATGCAGGACACCGAGGCCACGATGATCACGTCATCCCGCTCGAGCAGCGCCCGGGTCGCCGAATGGCGCATCCGGTCGATCTGTTCGTTGATCTGGCTTTCCTTCTCGATATAGGTATCGCTGCGCGGCACATAGGCTTCGGGCTGGTAATAGTCATAAAAGCTGACGAAATACTCGACCGCGTTGTCCGGAAAGAAGCCTTTGAACTCGCCATATAGCTGCGCCGCCAGCGTCTTGTTCGGGGCGAGGATAATGGCTGGCCGCTGGGTCTCTTCGATGACCTTGGCCATGGTGAACGTCTTGCCCGTCCCAGTCGCCCCCAACAGCACCTGGTTGCGCTCGCCCTCACGCACCGCCTGCGCCAGCTCTTCAATCGCGGTGGGCTGGTCGCCGGCCGGTTCGAACGCGGTCGCCATCACCAGGCGCTTGCCGCCCTCGAGCTTTTCGCGGGGGGCGGCGTCGGGCGCGGTCATCATCGGCATCGAACGATCGGTATGAACATGGGGCATGGGGAACTCCGGGCGGCAGGTTCCACAGATTTGTTCTCTTTCCCTGCGGGTTCAACCCCGGAATCCGGGCATTGCCCCCGCTGATGCCAGAAAGTGTCATCATGATACGGCCAACGCGCGACGAAACGGCGCTTGCCCCACATCCCGGAATGGCTGATAAACATGGCGACGACCACAGGAGCGACCAATGCGTGCACGCATCTACAAGCCGGCAAGAAACGCGATGACCTCGGGCCTGGCCAAGACCCGGAGCTGGGTGCTCGATTTTGCCCCCGCCACGTCGCGTGATGTCGATCCGCTGATGGGCTGGACATCCTCGGACGATACCCAGAGCCAGGTGAGGCTGCGCTTTTCCAGCAAGGAAGCCGCGCTGGACTATGCCAAGGCACATGGCATCGATGCCGAGGTGATCGCACCCAAACCGCGCAAGCAGAACATCCGCCCCGGCGGCTATGCCGACAATTTCGCCGCGACCCGGCGCACGGTCTGGACCCATTGAAACGCATCGAGATTCGCCCGGCAGACCCCGGTTCTCCGGCGATCCGTGCGATGATCGACGCCCATCTGGCACATAGCCAGGAAACCACCCCGCCAGACAGCATTCACGCCCTGCCGGTTGAGGCCCTGCGCGCGCCCGGCATCCGGTTCTGGGCGTTGTTCGAGAATGACGTACCGCTGGGCTGTGGCGCGCTCAAGGATCTCGGTGACGGGCTGGCCGAAGTCAAATCGGTTCACGTTACACGGGCGGCAAGACGCCGGGGACTGGCCCGCCAGATCATGCAATTCCTGCAATCCCAGGCCACCCGGGCTGGCCACACGGCGCTGGCGCTTGAGACCGGCTCGGACCTGCTCCCCGATTTCGACGCGGCGCGCGCGCTCTATCACTCGCTTGGTTTTACCCCCTGCGGCCCGATCCCCGGCTATGCCGCCGATCCCTACAGCGTTTTCCTGCGCCTGTCCCTCGTTACGCCAGCCCGCTGACGGCCCGCCAAGCGGAAACACAGCGGCGGGAGGCCCTCGATCAGCGGAAAATCCGGGCGGTTGGCGGTTTGACAAGGCGATGAATTTGGCTGATACAGCCGTCACAAGAGCGGGCCGTTAGCTCAGCTGGATTAGAGCAGGGAACTTCTAATTCTCAGGTCGGGGGTTCGAGTCCTCCACGGCTCGCCAAGTCATGCGTGTTGCCATGAAGAACGCCGCTTGTGGCGTCTGCGAGCGGACGACCGCCCCGAAATGCGGGCGTCTCGCGCCAAAGGCGACCATGCGGCCGCGCGCGCAAGTCAGAAGGCCCACCGGGGGCGGGACTTCTGACATGATCAGGGCCGGGTCACATGCATTGAAGCATGCGACCGGCGATCAGCAGCCTGCCGCGTTGTTGGCCGCGATGCCACCGGCTACTGCGCCGCCCGCGGTCAGGATGTCCTTGCCGCTGCCACCGCCGAACTGGTTGCCGACCACTCCGCCCAGAACCGCGCCCGCGACGGTCGCGCCCGCGCATCCGACCTGGTGTTGCTGGGCCGGGGTCGTCGCGCATGCCTGCAACAGACCCATGGTCGCGAGGATTGCCAATATGCTGCCTTTTTTCATCTGCTTCACCGTTTATTATCTATTGTTTCGTGCCTACCGGTGGCGCGAAACATAGCCGGTTGCAGATTCTCAGTAAAGGCGCGCCGGTCCCATGCCAGCCGGGTGATCGGCGTCTTCCCGCCGGGTCGGGCGGGGCGATTGCATGCCCAACCGCACGCCTGTCAGGCGGCTTTGCCGCTCAGTGCGCCTCGGCCCAGTTCGCCCCCTGCCCCGCATCGACGGTAAGTTTCACGTCCAGATGCACCGCCGGATCGGCGGCGTTTTCCATCACCTCGCGGGCGCGCCCGATCACCGTATCCACCGCGTCCTCTGAGACTTCGAACAGCAATTCGTCATGTACCTGCAACAGCATTTTCGCAGGTTGATCCGCGATGGCCGCGGGCATTCGCACCATGGCGCGGCGGATCACGTCGGCGGCCGTGCCCTGGATCGGCGCATTGATCGCGGCGCGATATGCAAAGCTGGCGCGCGGTCCCTTGGCATTGATCTCGGGCGTGTGGATCCGGCGTCCGAACAGTGTCTGGACATAGCCGTGCTCCTTGGCGAATGCCTTGGTGTCGTCCATATAGGTACGGATACCGGGGAAACGTTCGAAATAGCGGTCGATGAACCCCTGTGCCTCGCCACGCGGAATGCGCAGGTTGCGCGCCAGCCCGAATCCCGAAATGCCATAGATGACGCCAAAATTGATCGCCTTGGCCTGGCGGCGGATTTCCGGCGTCATTTCCTCAAGCGGAACGTCGAACATCTCGCTCGCAGTCATGGCATGAATATCCAACCCCTCGGCAAAGGCCGACTTGAGCGCGGGAATGTCGGCGATATGGGCCAGGATACGCAATTCGATCTGTGAATAGTCGAGGCTGACCAGAACATTGCCCGGTTCGGCGACAAAGGCCTCGCGGATGCGGCGCCCTTCCTCGGTTCGGACCGGAATGTTCTGCAGGTTCGGGTCGGTCGAGGCCAGACGCCCGGTATTTGCCCCGGTGATCGCATAAGACGTGTGCACCCGCCCCGTATCGGGGTTGATATGGGTCTGCAAGGCATCGGTGTAGGTCGATTTCAGCTTGGACAATTGCCGCCAGTCCAGCACCCGGCGCGGCAGTTCATGTTCGGTCGCGAGGTCTTCGAGAATATCCGCACCGGTGGAATATTTACCGGTCTTGCCGCGTTTGCCGCCCTCAAGCCCCATCTTGTCGAACAGGATTTCACCCAGCTGCGCGGGCGAGCCGACATTGAAGTTTTCACCGGCCAATTCGTGAATCTCGGCCTCAAGCCCCGCCATCTTCTGGGCAAAGGCATTGGACATCCGGCTGAGCGTGTCCCGGTCGACCTTGATGCCGTGCATCTCCATCTGAGCCAGAACCGGCACCAGCGGCCGTTCCAGCGTTTCATAAACGGTGGTGACCCTGCTGCGATGCAGTTGCGGTTTGAAGCTTTGCCACAGGCGCAGCGTGATATCCGCGTCTTCGGCGGCATAGTCGACGGCCTTGTCCAGCGGCACACGGTCAAAGGTGATCGCCGATTTACCGCTGCCCAGCAGGGGTTTGATCGGGATCGGTGTATGGCCCAGGTAACGCTCGCTGAGCGTGTCCATCCCGTGCCCGTGCTCGCCGCCATGCATGGCATAGGACATCAGCATCGTATCGTCGATCGGTGCAACCGTGATGCCGTGACGCGCAAGAATCTTGGCGTCGTATTTCATGTTCTGCCCGATCTTGAGGATCGCCGGGTCCTCGAGCACCGGCCTGAGCAGGTCGAGCACCACCTGCATCGGCATCTGCCCCTCGGCCAGATCGTCAGAGCCGAACAGGTCCTCGGCGGCCCCGGCCTTGTGGATCAGCGGGATGTAACAGGCCTGCCCCGGCTCGACACAGAGCGAAATGCCCACCAGCTCGGCGATCATCTCGTTCAACCCCGTGGTCTCGGTATCCACCGCGACCCAGCCCCGCTCGCGGATCCGGTCGATCCAGACCTGCAAGGTTTCGGCATCGCTGACACAGCTATACTCGGCCTGATCAAAATCCGGGGCCTCGGGCGCATCCGCCGCCGGTTCCGCGGCGGTCGCCTCGGTGATGACCGGGGCCTCGACCCCGAGCTGGTCGGCGACACGGCGCGACAGGGTGCGGAACTCCATCTCGGCCAGGAACGGCATCAGCGTTTCCGGATCCGCATCGCGCACTTCGAGATCGTCCAGGCCGAATTCAAGCGGCGTTTCGCAATCCAGCTGCACCAGTTTCTTGCTCAGCTCGATCTGGTCGCGTTTCTCGATCAGGGTCTGGCGGCGCTTGGGTTGTTTGATCTCCCCCGCCCGGTCCAGCAGGCTTTCCAGATCGCCATATTCGTTGATCAGCAACGCGGCGGTCTTGATGCCGATCCCCGGCGCACCGGGCACGTTGTCGACGCTGTCGCCGGCCAACGCCTGAACATCGACCACCCGTTCGGGGCCGACACCGAATTTCTCGAACACGCCATCGCGGTCGATGCGCCGGTTCTTCATCGCGTCGAGCATCTCGACCCCGTCACCGACCAGCTGCATCAGGTCCTTGTCCGAACTGATGATCGTCACCCGCCCCCCCGCTTCGCGCGCCTGACAGGCGAGCGTGGCTATGATGTCGTCGGCCTCGTACCCTTCCAACTCCTTGCAGGCGATGTTGAACGCCTCGGTGGCACGGCGGGTCAGCGGCATCTGCGGGCGCAGGTCTTCGGGCATCGCCTCGCGATTGGCCTTGTAAAGATCATAAAGATCGTTGCGAAAGGTATGGCTGCCCTTGTCGAAAATCACCGCCACATGGGTCGGCGCATCGGGGCCGGTATTGCCCTCGACATAGCGGTGCAGCATGTTGCAAAATCCGGCGACCGCGCCGATCGGCAGGCCATCGGATTTGCGCGTCAGCGGCGGCAAGGCGTGGTAGGCGCGGAAAATGAAGGCCGATCCATCGATCAGATGCAGATGGCAGCCCTTGCCGAAAGTCGTTTCACCCAAACCGCATCCCCCGGTTGCCGTGTTTCCGTAGTGTCACGGGGCGCGTTCCGACCCCGCCCGTGCCTGCTCAGGCCGCGTCGGCGTGATCCTTGTGCACGTATTTGCAATCGCAATACGGGCATTCGACCCAACCCCTGTCCTGCGGGATCGACAGCCAGACACGCGGATGCCCCAACGCGCCCTCGCCACCGTCACAGGCGACGCGATAGCTGTCCACGATCTTGGTTTCCGGCGCTTGGATGGTCATCTCGGGGTGGTCCTTCCGGGTCTTTGAACTCGAGCCAGTGCTTGGCCCGTTTATGAGCCAAGCGCCTTGCGGGGGCAAGAGCGCGCAACCCCGTCAGCGACGTGAAACGCCCGTCGCCCGGCTCAGATGTCGTGTTCGCCCGGACGCACCGCCTGACAGGTCCAGCGCGCAACTTTCCATCGCGGATGGGTGGTGATCCAATTGGCCAGTTCAGGTGGCGCGCGCCGCACGCAGGCCCTCGGGGACATGTCCGTGTACAACAGGCTGCGCTGCTCGCAATCCCCCGGGGCCGCCGCAAGACAGACAATGAAAATCAGTTCAATCATGAAAACACCTCGTCAACCGATACAATAGTACGGATCCATCATAGCACAGTTCCGGCTGGTTTCCTGAATCACAATGATACCAGCCTGACGGCTGGCTTGTTATCGAGCCAATAGGCTAAGGTCGCCGCGACAACCCGGCCTCCGGACCGCCGCCATCAGGAGCAGAAACCGATCCGCAATCGCCTCTTCGCCCCCTCACTCAAGATCCGCCTGGGGATCGGTGCCGGCATGCTGGGCCTCGTGGCGCTGATTGCGGCGGCTATTACCGTGGCCGGGATGGAGCGTGTCGCCGACCGGCTTGATGCCGCGCTTGCCGCCGGGCATCGCATCGATCGCTACTCGGTCCTGTCGACGCAGGTCTCAAGCTTTCTGGTGGTGGCCTCCGAGGCGCTGCAATCCGGGATTTCGCCCGCCGACCGGCGCGGCCGGCTTGCCAGCCTGACCGAGAGCATCGGCACCACTTTCGAACGGCTGCGCGCGGATCACGCACAGGCGGTGGCCGATGCAGACCGGCTGGGGCTGGATGAGCAATCGCGCCGCGCCACCCAGAGCCTTGGCATCGCCCGGATGGAGGCGCTGTTTGCCTCGACCCGCGACGCGTTGTTGTCGGATGTCACCGGACACGAACGCCTGCAAGGTCACATCGACACCTTTGCCATCGGTTTCGATCCGCTGCTGAACGGAGTCATCACCGGCGAATTGCGGGTGCGCAACGAGGTGCTGCACGGCATCACCGTGTTGCGCCAGCGTCTGACCTATGTGGCCATGGGCGTGTCGGTGGCAACCCTCCTGCTGCTGGCGCTGTTCTATCTCGGCCTTGTGCGCCCGCAATTCCGACGCCTTGACCAGTTGCAAACCGCCGCGCGGCAGATCGGCCGGGGCGCATTCGACATTGCGCTGCCCGAGGACCGACAGGACGAAATCGGGCAATTGTTCACCGAAACCAACCGCATGGCCGGGGCGCTCGCGACGAGCAGGGCCGAGGTTCAGGACGATTGGGCGCGGCTGAACGACACCATCGCGGAACGCACCGAGGAATTGCGCGCGGCGAATGACGCCCTGGCGCGCACCGACGAAAACCGCCGCAGGTTCTTTGCCGATATCAGCCACGAATTGCGCACGCCGCTGACCGTGATCCTGATGGAGGCCCAGATCGGCCGCAAGGCGGCACCCGGTGCCGGGACCGCCTTTGCGACGATCGAAAACCGGGCGCTGCGGCTGAACCGGCGCATTGACGACCTGTTGCGCATAGCCCGGTCCGAATCGGGCCAGCTTGAACTGGCCTCGGCGCCGTTCGACCTGGCGGTGATCGCCCGCGAAGCCGCGCAGAACCTTGACGCCGAAATCAAGAGCGCGGGCATGATCCTGACCGGCCCCCCGCCCGCGCCGGTCCCGGTGATCGGCGATGCAAACTGGGTTCGGCAGGTGATCGGCGGGCTGATCCAGAACGCCATCCGCCACGCCCGCGACGGGGGACGGATCGAACTCGGCCTGGACCGCGCAGCGGGCATGGGGCGCGTCGATGTCACCGACCACGGGCCGGGCATCGCCGCGCAAGAGCAACAGGCGATCTTTGAACGTTTCACACAGGGGCGCGGCGGCGCGGCTTCCGAAGGCTTTGGTATCGGGCTGGCCTTTGCCAAATGGGTTGTCGAGGAACAGGGCGGCGCAATCACCCTGACCAGCCCGCCGCCCGATGACGAAACGGGGACCAAAGTCACTGTGGGCATCCCGCTTGCGCCGGACTAACCTCGCCCCATGACCGACGCCGCACGCATCCTGATTGTCGATGACGACCCGGAGATTCTCTCCGCCTTGTCGCGCGGTCTGGAACTGCATGGCTATGCGACGCTAACGGAAAACCGGGTCGATGCGGCACTTGCACGCTTTCATGATGCCAAGGTCAGCGCCGCCATCGTCGATGTCATGATCGGCGAAGATAGCGGCTTTGACCTGGTGCGCGCGGTGCGTGCCGCCGGGCACCGCACCCCGATCCTGATGCTCAGCGCCCTGTCCGAAGTGGATGACCGCAGCCGCGGGCTCGAGGTCGGGGCAGATGACTATGTGGTCAAACCGTTTTCCTTCGATGAGCTTGTCGCCCGGCTCAAGGTGCAGGAGCGCCGCGCGACACCGGCAGCCCCCCGCCCGGCCCAGCTCGATCCGGGCGACTGGAGTATCCGACTTGACCAGCACAAGGTGACCCTGACCCAGCGGGAATTCGAACTGCTCTCGATGTTTGCCGAACACCAGCACGAAACCCTGTCGCGGGCCCGGATCTTTGACTGCCTCTGGGCCGGAAAGGGGGCCAGTTCGGGCAATGTCGTCGATGTCTATGTGGGCTATCTGCGCAAGAAACTCGACCCGATGCGGGCCTTTGGATTCGAGATCAAGACCATCCGGAACCGTGGCTTCATGCTCGCCGGTGTTGCGCCCGTCGCGGGGCAACACGATGATTAGCGGGCATGTTTATTTTTTCTTAGAACTTAGGCTTTGAACATCAGGGCCGATACGGGCAAGGTATGAGCAGCGAAACAGAAACCGACAGGAGGGCAAACCCATGTCCTGGAACACCCCCAAGTTCCGCGAGATCGAATGCGGAATGGAAATCAACATGTACGGACCCGACGGCGACGACGACGGCGTCCTGTTCTGAACCCCGCCCGGGCGCGAGCCGCCTGGGTTTTCGCGCACGGATATTGGGGGCGGCCGCCGGCGGTGGGCTGCCACAATGGAATTGCGGCTGTGAAAACTGCAACCTCGCCCGCGCGGGCAAAATTCCGTCCCAGACACAGTCTTCGGTCGCCTTTTCCGGGAATGGCCGCGATTGGGCGTTGCTGAACGCTTCGCCGGACATTCGCCAGCAATTCGCCGACTGTCCCGACCTGCAACCCACCGGCCTGCGCGAGATGCCGCTGCGTTCGGTGCTGCTCACCAATGGCGATATCGATCACGTGGCGGGCCTGCTCACCCTGCGCGAGATGCAGGCTTTCACGATCTACGCGACCCCCGGCATTCACGAGGTTCTGGACGACAACCCGATCTTTGCAGCGCTGAACGCTTCGGTCGTGACCCGCAGAACCATCGCGCTCGAGCAGCCGACCGAGATTGCGCCGGGCCTTGTGGCGACGTTGTTCCCGGTGCCAGGCAAGGTGCCGCTCTACCTCGAAGGCGACACCGTCGATACCGAACTTGTCGGCGAACAGACCGTCGGCGTCCACCTGCGCGCGGATGGGCGGGATGCGTTCTATATTCCCGGTTGCGCCAAGCTGAGCGATGATCTGCGCGGGCGGCTGCGCGATGCCGCGCTGGTGTTCTTTGACGGTACCCTGTGGCGCGATGACGAGATGGTGCGCGCCGGGCTGGGCAGCAAGACAGGCAAGCGGATGGGGCATATGTCGATGTCCGGCGCGGATGGCTCGATTGCCGCTTTTGCCGATCTCAACGTGGCCAAACGCGTCTTTGTACATATGAACAACACCAACCCGGTCCTGCGCCCGGGCTCGGCCGAACGGGCCGAAGCCGAGGCCGCGGGCTGGATCGTCGGGCAGGACGGAATGGAGGTTACCCCATGACCCAGACACAGGCCGAATTCGAGAACCGCCTGCGCCAGATCGGGGCCGAACGTTACCATGACAAGCACCCGTTCCATCACCTGTTGCATGGTGGCCGGTGCAGCCCCGAACAGGTGCGCGCCTGGGTCATCAACCGCTATTATTACCAGCATTCGATCCCGATCAAGGACGCCGCGTTCATGTCGCGGGTCGAAGACCCAACCCTGCGCCGCATCTGGCGCAGCCGGATCGAGGATCATGACGGCACCGACACCAACGAGGGCGGCATCCGGCGATGGTTGCGGCTGGCCTCGGCGGTGGGGCTTGATCCCGATTATGTGGCCTCCAACCGTGGCGTGCTCCCGGCGACACGGTTTGCGGTGGACGCCTATGTGCGCTTTGTCCGCGACAAGACCCTGCTCGAAGCAGTGGCCGCCTCGCTGACCGAGCTGTTTGCCCCCAAGATCCACGCCGACCGGATCGAGGGGTTGCTGCGAAACTACGATTTTGCCGATGACAGCAGCCTCAGCTATTTCCGCAACCGGCTGAAAGAGGCCCCCAAGGATGTTGCCTTTGGCCTGTCCTGGGTCCTTGAACACGCGGATACCCAGGAAAAGCAGGATGCCGCCGCCGCCGCGCTGATCTTCAAGACCGATGTGCTCTGGTCCCAGCTTGACGCGCTCTATGCCGCTTATGTGGAACCCGGCCGCATCCCGCCCGGCGCGTGGCAGCCCGGCCAGGGCATGGCGCTGGCCGCCGCCTCATGATCGAGGGTACGGATATCCCGTTTCTGCCGCGCGGCGTGCGGATGCATTTTGACAAGCTGCGCGACAGTTGGGTGTTGCTGGCTCCCGAGCGGGCGATCACGCTGGACGGCATCGGCCATGCGATCCTGTCCGAGATTGATGGCCAACGCAGCTTTGCCGAGATCACCCAGACGCTCGCCACCCGCTATAACGCACCCGCCGAGGATATCGCCAAGGATACGGCGGGGTTCCTGGGTGCGCTCAGGAACCGGCGATTTCTGGAGATACGCCCATGACGGTCCAGCCCCCCATCGCCATGCTGGCGGAACTGACGCATCGTTGCCCGCTGTCCTGCCCCTATTGCTCAAATCCTCTGGAGCTTGCCCGGCAGGACCGGGAGCTCGACACCGAAACCTGGAGCCGCGTATTTCGCGAAGCCGCGGAAATCGGGGTCCTGCAACTGCATCTTTCGGGGGGCGAACCCGCCAGCCGGCGCGATCTGGCCGAGCTTGTCACCGCCGCGCGCGAGGCCGGGCTTTATACCAATCTCATCACCTCGGGCATCGGGCTGACCGAAAGACGCCTGCGCGAGCTGGATGAATGCGGACTGGACCACATCCAATTGTCGCTGCAAGGCACCGATGCCGAAATGGCGGATCATATCGGCGGCTATCGCGGCGGGTTCGCGCGCAAGATGCAGGTGGCGGCGTGGATCAGGGACATCGGCTTTCCCCTGACGCTGAACGCGGTGCTGCACCGGCGCAACCTGCATCAACTCCCCCGCGCGCTGGAAATGGCGCTCGAGATGGGCGCCCGCCGCATCGAAGTGGCCACGGTTCAGTTCCACGGCTGGGCGATGCAGAACCGCGACGGCTTGATGCCCACCCAGGACCAGGCGCGCGAGGCCGACCGGATCGTGAAACAGGCCCGCAGCGAATTGCGCGGCCAGTTGGTGATCGACTATGTGCCGGCGGATTATCACTCGGATTTCCCCAAACGCTGCATGGGCGGCTGGGGCACCACCGGGCTGAATGTCGCCCCGGATGGCGAGGTGCTGCCGTGCCACGCGGCACAGACGATCCCGCATCTTCAGTTCGACAACGTGCGTGACCTTCACCTGCGCGACATCTGGTACGAGGGGTCGGCGTTCAACGCCTATCGCGGCACCGACTGGATGCAGGAACCCTGCCAGAGCTGTGACAACAAGCTCAGGGATTTCGGCGGCTGCCGCTGCCAGGCCATGGCCGTGGTCGGCGATGCCGGTGCCACCGATCCCGTCTGTGTGAAATCCCCGCATCATGGCGCGCTTCAGGCCAGGGCCGATGCCTTTTCCCACAATGACACCGCCGAGCTGATCTATCGCACCGCCCCCGGCAAGGCGTTGCCGGAACCGACCGACTCCTGACGCTGCGGCACACCCCGGCGGCACACAGACTTTGGGCTGTGTTTGCGCGCGCGCGTCTTGGCGCTAGCTTTCGAACATGTGCCCCTGCATGCTGGCACGCGAGAGGGAGGCGGCATGGACGCGACCACAGGCAACGGGCTGAGTGCCCTGCAATCCCATCTGGCATCGGGATTGATCGGGCATGATCTGCTGATCGAACGCCTGCTGATCGGCGTCCTTGCGGGGGGGCACCTGCTGGTCGAGGGGGCGCCGGGGTTGGCCAAGACCCGCGCCGTCAAATGGCTGGCCGATGCCATCGAGGGCGGTTTTGCCCGCATCCAGTGTACGCCCGACCTGTTGCCATCTGACCTGACCGGCACGCCGGTGTTCCGTCCGCAGACCGGCGAGTTCGAATTCGTGCCCGGTCCGGTGTTTCACAACCTGGTTCTGGTGGACGAGATCAACCGCGCCCCGCCCAAGGTGCAATCCGCGCTGCTCGAAGCCATGGCCGAGGCGCAGGTCACCAGCGGCAACGAAACCCACGCCCTGCCCGATCCGTTCCTCGTGGTCGCGACCCAGAACCCGATCGAGCATGACGGCACCTTTCCGCTGCCCGAGGCACAGCTTGACCGTTTCCTGATGCATGTGGTCCTGCATCTGCCGGATGCCACGACCGAGCGGCGCATTCTCGATCTGGTCGAGGCCGAGGGCCAGGGCCCGGTCGCCGCGCCGGTTCGGCTGAAACTCGACGATATCCGCGCCGCGAAAAAGGCCGCGATGGCGGTTCACCTGTCCTCGCCCCTGCGCGACTATATCGTGCGGCTGGTGACCGCGACCAGGCAACCGCCCTTTGCGCAAGACATTGATCACGCGGTGTCGCCGCGCGGGTCGCTGGCGCTGGCCTCGGCCTCCAAGGCCCGTGCCTATCTGGCCGGGCGCGACCATGCCCTGCCCGAGGATGTACAGGCGGTGGCGGCGGACGCTCTTGCCCACCGGCTGGTGATGACATGGCGCGCGGTCTCTGAAGGGCGCAGCGCCCGCGACCTGATCGCCAGGGTGGTCGAAACCGTGGAGCCATTGTGACGGCGGCCTTGCACATACCCGGCGTCGCGCTGCATGCCGAAACCCTGATCGCACTGCGACCGCTGGCCCTGCACCCGGATGAAGACGGCCAGCTGGCCGCGCTGCCCGGCGGTTTTGTCACCAGGCGGCGCGGGCACGGTCAGGAAATGGCCGATGTCCGCGAATATGTCGCCGGCGACGATATCCGGCATCTCGACCGTGGCAGCACCGCGCGCACCGGCGTTCTGCATGTGCGCTCTTTTCAGGAAGAGCGCGACCGGGTGACATTGCTGGTTGCCGATTTCCGCCCCGCCATGCTCTGGGGCACCCGGCGCGCCCTGCGCTCGGTCGCGGTTGCCGAGGCCTTGGCGCTGATCGGTTGGCGGGTGGTCGAACAGGGCGGGCGCGTCGGGCTTCTGGCCATCGGTGCCGGCGCGCCGGTGGTCGTGTCGATACAGGGGCGCGTGCGCGGAATGCTCGCGGTGATCGGCGGCCTTGTGCGGGCGCATGACGCCGCGTTGCAGCTCGCGCTGGCGGGCGGGCAGCATGATCCACCGCTGGACGAGACGCTCGCCCGCATTCCCCGCATCGCCCCCGCCGGTTCCGAGATCGTGATCGCCTCGGGTTTCGACAGCCCCGGCCCGTTGCTCGACGACCGGCTGGGCCAGATCGCACAGCGGCGAATGCCGCGCCCAGTACTGGTGGTTGACGATGTTGCCGAGAACCTGCCGCCCGGTGTCTATCCGATCGTGTTGCCGGACGGGTCGCGCCGCCGGGTGCGCATCAGCGGGCGCAACACGAATGCCCCGGTCTCGCAGATTGCCGGCTTCCCGGCCCTGCGGCTGGACGCCGGGCAGGAGGTCACGGCAACCGCCCGCCTGCTGCACGCGGCATTCCCGCCGGACCGGGCCCCCTGATCATGGCCGACCGCGCGCTCACACGAGAGGCAATGCTGAACGGGCTGCACGACATCCGCCTGCCCGCCGATGCCCCTGGAGGCCTGGTTGCGGAACTTCTCGCCGTGATCGGAATCGCGCTGGCCGCGGCCTTGCTGATCGGCCTCGCCCTGCGGGTCATCTCGCGGCCGAACCACGCAGAAACCTCGACATCCCCCGCCAACCGTTTCGCCGCATTGCGGGATCTGCCCGCCGCCGAGCGCCAGATCGCCCTCTTGCATCTGCTCAAGTCCGAGCACCCCGAGGCCTTTCGCCGCCTGGCGCACCGGCTTTATGCGCCGGGGGGGCTGCCCGACCTCGCCACGCTGGAAACCGAGGCTGGCAGGCATGATTGAGCTGGCCGATCCCCTGTTCCTGCTGTTGCTGCCCCTGCCCTTGATCGCGATGCGCCTGTTGCCGGGCGACAGGGCGCGCGGAGCGGCGCTGGCGGTGCCGGAGCGGATCGGCAAGGGCATGCTTGCCGGGGCCGGGGATGCGACGCCGGTCCTGCTGCGAAAACAGGTTGCGCTCCTGCTGGCCTGGGGTTTGCTGGTGTTCGCGCTGGCCGGTCCCCGGCAATTGACACCGGTCTCGGCGCTCAAGGTGTCGGGGCGCGACCTTGCCATTGCGATCGATCTTTCGGGGTCGATGGTGCGCGATGATTTCCATCTGAACGGCAAACAGATCACGCGCTTGCAGGCGGTTCAGACGGTTGGCGCGGATTTCGTGCGCCGCCGCGCCGGGGATCGCGTGGCGCTGATCGTGTTCGGCTCCGACGCCTATTACGCGGCCCCGTTTTCCTTTGACACCGAGGCAATCGCCCGCCGCATCGAAGAAGCCACCATCGGCATCTCCGGGCGCGCGACCAACATGTCGGACGCGCTTGGACTGGCGCTCAAGCGAATGGAACGCTCCGAGGCCGCGTCGCGCGTGGTCATTCTGCTGTCCGATGGCATCAGCAATGCCGGGGCCACCAACCCGCGCGGCGTTGCCAGGCTGGCCGCCGATCTTGGCGTGCGGGTCCATACCATTGCGCTCGGCCCCAGGGACCTTGCCGACAGCGCGCCGGGCGAGCGCGGTGTCGTTGACGCCGCCACCCTGCGGGCGATCTCCGAGCTTAGCGGCGGCACCAGTTTCCGCGTGCGCACCACCAACGAACTGCAAGCCGTGACCGAGGCGCTGGACCGGCTCGAAGCCACCGACAGCGATGGTCTGGCCGCCGAGATGTTTCGCGAATTCTGGACCTATCCGGCGGCACTGGGCGGCCTACTGCTGCTCTGGATCGCCTGGCGGGGACATGGGTGATGGAGATCGCGTTGCTCAGACCTCTCTGGCTGCTGGCCTTGCCGGGTCTGGCCGCCGTGGTTCTGGCTCTGTACCGCCGCCGCGCCCGGCTGGGCGATTGGGAGCAGGTCATTGATGCGCAGATGCTGGTAGCGTTGCGGGTTCTGGGCCGTGTGGAACAGACCGGCACCGCAGCGCGCGGCATGATGGCAATTGCGGCGGCGGGGATTGTGGCGCTGGCCCTTTCCGGCCCCGCATTCGAACGGCGCGACGCGGCGGCCTATCGCAATCTGGATGGCGTGGTGTTTGTACTTGATGCCTCGCTCTCCGCCACCGAGAGCGCGGATTGGCCTGAGCTTCAGACGATGGGGCGCTTCGGCGTTGCCGCCCTGCAAACCCGGCCCGCCGCGCTCATCGTCTATGCGGGGGATGCCTATGTCGCGACCGACATGACGGCGGATACCCTGCAACTGGGCCTGACGATGTCGCTGATCGGGGCGGACACGGTTCCCGACCCCGGCAGCCGCCCCGAGCTTGGCCTCGCGCTGGCCGACCAGGTGCTGCAAGAGGCGCAGGTTCTGGCCGGGGATGTCCTGTTGATCGGTGATGGCGCGGGTATCGGACCCGCCGCACTGTCCACCGCCGCCCGCATCGCCGCGCGCGGCGCGCGGGTATCCGTGGTGATCCCGCAAATCTCGGCGCAGGCCGAAGCCCTCGCACGCACCGGCAACGGCCGGGTCTTTGCCGCCGGGCAAAGCGGGGCGTTGTCGGAATTCCTCGCCGGCTCGGCCCGCGAGCGGCTTGAAAAGCAAGATTACCCGCTGCTCTTCTGGGCCGATTGGGGCCGTTACCTATTGCTGCCCGCACTGCTCATGATGTTGCCGCTGTTTGCGCGGCGCGCCGCATGAGCCCGCCGCGCCTGATAGCCATTGCCGCGCTGGCCGCGCTGATCGGGTCGGCGCTGTTGGGCGGGGGCGCGCCGCTTGGGCGGGTCTTGCTGTCACTCGGGTTGCCCGCGCTCGCGGCCCCGTTGTTGCAGGATCCGGCATGGAAAGGCGTGGCCTTCTATCGCGTGGGGGCCTTCGCGCAGGCGGCGGGCGAATTCCGCACAAGCGGCGACATGCTCAATCTCGGCAATGCCGAAGCCCACGCCGCGCAATATGCCCGCGCGCTCGAAGCCTTTGACACCGCGCGCATGGCCGGAGACCCCGACGCGGACGCCAATTTCGACCTGCTCGCCGCATTTTACGCCGGGCTGGCGCTGGACCCCGAAGCGCCGATTGCCTGGTTCAGCGAAAAGGACGGCGGCGAAGGAGCCGTTGTCAAGTCGTCCATCGCCCAGGGCGGTGCCCGTGCGGCGGGTGCCGGGGACGAGACAACCAATACCGGCGCGCTGCTTGGCCTGCCCGAACTGGCCAGCCATGGCCGCCGGGCGGTGCGCAAGCAATTTGACGACAAGTTCATGGTCGCCAATACCCGCTGGCTGGCGACCTTGCCGGATGTGCCCGGCAAATACCTTGCCGCCCGCATCCGGCACGAGCGCAAGCGGCGCGCCCGGCTGGGGCTGGCGCAACCGGAACCGGAGGACCCGAGATGAGGGCGCTGATCCTCTGCCTGACCCTGATTGCCGGGATGGCACAGGCGCAAACCCGCGCGGTGAACCCCGCAGACCTGCAATTGACCGTGACGATCGAAAACGCCGAGATCACCCCGTATCAGGGCGAAATGGTGCTGCTGACCATTCACGGTGTCTATCGCCGCCATATCACGCTGGAGAACCTCACCCAGCCCGATCTGGACGGTTTCAACTGGATGCAGCTGGGGCAGGATCACTGGTACGAAACCCAGGTCCGGGGCAAGAAGGTCAAGAATTTCAGGCGGCGCATGGCGCTGTTTCCCGAAGCCGCCGGCAAGCTGACCATCGGCCCCTTTGTGCATCACCTGACCCTGACGGACGAGGGCGACGACTGGTTCGACCATGACATTCGTTCAGAGCCGCTGACCCTTGAGGTCAACCCCGCCCCGCCGGTCGAGGGTTGGTGGTTCCCGGTGCGGCGGCTGGAAATCTCGGACCAGTGGTCGAACGCGCCTGACCAGCTGAAGCAGGGCGAAGGGGTCTTGCGGGTGATCCGTGTCACGGCGGTCGGCGCCTCGCCCGACATGATCCCGCCGATGCCTGACCTGATCTCGCCCAGCGCGATGATCTTTGCCCATCCCGAACAGCGATTTGTCGAACTGTCACCGGACGGGCCGGTGTCGATGGCGTTCTGGCGCTGGACCATCCGCCCCGGACATACACGCTCGGCCATTCTCGAACCGCTGACATTCGACTATTTCGATACCACGACGCGCCAGGCCCATAAGGCAATCATAACCGCGCAACGGGTGGCGATGGACGAGGCGGACCTGCCCGAACCGGTACCCCCGCCGCCCCCGGCGCGGCAGCATCCCGCCCTGATGGCCGGCACCGGTGCGCTGACGCTGGTGGCGGGGCTGGCCGCGCTGGTGGTCGGGCGGAGATTTTCCGGGCGCGCATCGCTGTCGGCGGTGGCGCTTTTCAATCCGCTCCATCGCGGGCTGAAACGCGCGGCGCGCCGCCGCGACCTGGCCATGACACGGCGCATGGCCGCCGCCATCCTGCGCGCCGACGGGCCGAACCCGGAGGCATCTCAACTGCTCGGCCGGTTCGACAGTGCCGTGTTCGGTACCGGCCCCCACCCGCCGGATACGACCCGCTTTGCCCGCGAATTCCTGACAACCATGAAAGGCCGATCTCGAACTTCTCCGGGTTGATGCCCGCCACGCCCCATACCTGCGCTGTACGAAGGCCAAGAGCCCCCCAGCGCGCCGCCTGATTGCCGTTTTCTGCTCCCGTCGAGTTGAAGACCGGGACGGTTTGTGTTGTTGCCTAGTCGCAAACAACTTTGCTACGCTCGGTCCGGGGAGGACTATTCGATGAAACATGTTGCAATGGGGCATGACCCTTGCCACATCCAATCCGTGCTGGTGATCGACGATCACCCGCTCTATTGCGATGCGCTGGTGGTTGCGCTGGCGCATGTCTTCGAGGGCTGTCGCATCGAAACCGCCACGACGCTGGGCGACGGGCTCAAGCACCTGAAACCCGGCTTCGAACCCGATCTGGTATTGCTGGACCTCAAGCTGCCCGATGTGACCGGGCTGAGCGGCTTCCTGCGGCTGCGCGAAAAGCTCGCCGATACCCCGATCCTGGTCATCTCGGCGCTGACCTCGGCCGAGATCGTCTATACGCTGATGGATGCCGGGGCCGCCGGGTTCATCCAGAAAGACGTATCGGCACAGGTGCTGCGCGATGCGCTGATCGAAGTGCGCTCGGGGCGCAAATACCTGCCTCCGGAACACCGGCAAACCTATCGTCCGTCCTCGCGCCCCGCCGAAGTTCAGGACATCACCAGCAAGATCGCCGAATTGACGCCGCAGCAGACCAAGATCATGAAACTGATCTGTGCCGGCAAGCCGAACAAGCAGATCGCCTATGAGCTGTCGCTTGCCGAAGCCACGGTCAAGGCGCATATCACCGCTTTGCTGCGCCGGCTCGGGGTGCAGAACCGCACCCAGGCCGCCGTTCTGGTGGAAAGCGCCAGCCTGGGCGGGGCAGATGCGAATGGCGAGGCCGACGCCAGGACCTTTCTGAGCCAGTAGACAGGATCGCCATATGCTTCAGGTGCCCGCGAAGCCAGCCTTTGTCGACACAGCGGTCTCTTACGAAAAGGACGCCGAAACCGCGGTCAGGGACATAGCCGCCCAGCTTGAAACATCGGGTACCTGTTTCCTGCTGGTCTTTGTCCCCGACGGGCTCAGCCTCGACAGGCTCGCGGCGGCGCTGAACGCGCAATTTGCCGGGTTGCCGGTGTTCGGCTGTACCACCGCCGGCCAGATCACGCCGCAGGGATACGAGACCGACGCGCTGCTGGTGCTGTCCTTTCCCAAGGCGCATTTCCGTTGTGCCACGCATCTGGTTTCACCGCTCAAGCCGCTGTCGATCAAGGAAGTGGCCGCGGATGCGCGCCGGCTCTCGGCCCAGTTCCAGAGAACCGCCAATTGGAGCCGGCTGGCCCTGACCCTGTCGGACGGGCTGTCCAAGCAGGAAGACATGCTGGTGGCGGCGCTGCAATCGGGGCTCGAAGACATGCCGGTCTTTGGCGGATCGGCGGGCAACGGGTTGAACTTTCGGGAAACCTCGGTCTTGCACATGGGACGATTTCACAGCAACGCCGCACTTGTGCTGCTGCTGGAAACCGATCTTCAGTTTACCGGCCTCGGGTTCGATCATTTCCTGCCGACCGACAAGCAGATGGTCGTGACCGAGGCCGTACCCGAAGAGCGGCTGGCGCTCGAAATCAACGGCTCGCCTGCCGCCGAGGAATACGCGCGGCTCGTGGGGCTGCGGGTCGATGAGCTGTCTCCACAGGTCTTTGCCGAGAACCCGGTGCTGGTGCGCAATCACGAACTCTATCACGTGCGCGCCATTCAGGGGGTGCAGGATGGCAATGCGCTGTCCTTCCTGTCGGCCATTGACGTGGGCCTGTTGCTGACCCTCGGGCATGGGCAGGAAATCCTGCGCACACTGCATGACGAGCTTGCCCTGGGTGGGTCACAGGGCAAACCGCCCGATTTCATCCTCGGCTTTGACTGTTTCCTGCGCAAGCTCGAGATCGAGCAGAAAGACCTGACCGGACCGGCTTCTGGCATCCTCAAGCGCCACCGGGTGCTTGGCTTCAACACCTATGGCGAGCAGCATTGCGGTGTCCATGTGAACCAGACATTTGTGGGCGTCGCCTTTTACGAACCCAAGAGGCGGGCCCTGCATTGATCAACCCCGATGATCCGCTCGAGGTTCAGGTCGCCAAACAGACCAAGATCATCGACGCGCTGGTGCGCCGCGCCGGTCGCCAGAACGACGTCGGCAATTCCGCCTATTCCGCGTTCCAATCCGCCATTGCGCTGCAGGGGCAGATCTGGGCCAAGACCCGCGACCTGGAACGCGCCTCCAACGAGCTGGAACTGCTGCGCTTTGATCGCGAACAGACGCAAAAGAACCTGTCCGATGCGCTGTCCGCGATGGAGGGCGGATTTGCGCTCTTTACCGATGGCAAGCTCCAGGTCTGCAACGATCTCTTCAAATCGCTGATCCCCGACGTCACCGACCGCATCCTGCCCGGTCTTGACCTGGCCAGCTATTACGACGCGCTCCGCTCGAGCCGATACCTGGCCGATGATGACGAACGCATGCAACAGGTGCTGTCCGAAGCAACCAGCAGTGGCGGCGAGCCGGAGCTGTCGTCCTTCGTGCTGGAATTGCGGGCCGATCGTTGGTTCCAGATCAGCCAGCAGCACACCAACCTCGATAACGTGATCATCCTGCAAACCGAGATCACCGACATCGTGCGCAAGAACCGGCTGGAGAAAGACCAGCTGATCGACATGCAGGCGCATTACCTTCAATCCGCCTTTGACCACATGAATATCGGCATCTGCACCTTTTCGCGCGCCGGCACGGTGATGATCTTCAACGACCGGTTCCGCGACCTGCTGGGCCTGCCGTTTACGCTGGTGCAGAACGGCACGCGGTTTTCGCAGATCCTCGATTTCATCAGCGACAGCTTTCCCGGCGTGGCCGACGAACTGGTCAGCACCGATCGCTGGCTGCGGGGGCTGCGCGAAGACGGGTGCCTGCGCGAACGGTTGCGCCACGCGACGGGCCGGGTGCTTGATCTGCATGTACATCAATTGCCCGACCGGGGTTTTATAGCAGACATCAAGGACGTGACCCTGGAATCCCGCACCACCGAACTGCTTGAAAAACGGGTCGAAGAGCGCACCTCGGAACTGACACAGGCCAATCTTCTGCTGACGGAACAATCCGAGCAACAGGCCAAGGTCGAAGAGCAACTGCGCCTTGCCAAGGAAGAGGCCGAAGCCGCCGTCTCATCCAAGACCCGGTTCCTGGCCGCCGCCAGCCATGACCTGTTGCAACCGATCAATGCCGCCAAGCTGCTGATTTCGACCCTGCGCGACATGGCGCAAGAGACCCGGCTGAACGCCATGGTCGAGCGGCTGGAAGGGTCTTTCAGCTCGATGGAGACGCTGCTGCACGCGCTGCTGGACATTTCGCGCCTCGAAAGCACCGGCTCCGAGCTGAGCCCCAGCGAGTTCTGCCTTGGCACCCTGATCCAGTCGGTCATCGAAGACCAGCAACCCATCGCCGCGAAAAAGGGCGTGCGGCTGGACATGGTGCCCTGCACCGCCTGGGTGCGCAGCGATCAGCGGTATCTGCTCCGGTCAATCCAGAACCTCGTGGTCAACGCGATTCAATACACCGATCAGGGCCGGGTACTGGTCGGCTGCCGGCGGCGGGGCGATCGTGTCGTGCTCGAGGTCTGGGACACCGGCATCGGCATCGCGCACAAGGATCAGAAACGCGTATTCGAAGAATTCACCCGCGCCGAAAACGTACCCGCCGGGTCGGGCATGGGGCTTGGCCTGTCAATCGTGGACCGCACCTGCCGCCATCTCGGGCACAAGGTCGGGGTGCGCTCGAAACCCGGCGTGGGGTCGGTCTTCTCCATCGAGATGGAAGTGGTACTGCATGAACCAAGCCCGCCCCTGCCCGCGCTGAACGGCCATTACGAGCCCGACAGCGCGATGGACCTGATCGCGCTGGTGGTCGAGAACGACCCCGACGTGCTGTTTGCCACCACCCGCAAGCTCGAAAGCTGGGGGGCCAGCGTGCTGGGCGCGCGTTCGACGCAGGATGCCATGCAACTGGTCAGAGATATCGGCGTCGCCCCGGATATCATCCTGGCGGACTACCAGCTTGACGGGGACGACACCGGCGTCGCCACGATCCGCAACATACGTGCCCAGACATCGGCCGATGTACCGGCCATCATGATCACCGCCGAACGCGCCGTGCCGCTGGCGCGGATGGGGGCCGAGGACGATTTCTCGGTGCTGACCAAACCGGTCGACCTGTCGCGACTGCGCCGGATGATCAGCGCCCGAACCCGTTTCGGACCGCCGGACATTTCCGAAGTCACCGACAAAAGTCTCGCATGACAGCGGCAACCGGTAGGTTAGGGTCAGGCGGGGAGGATGCTGTTTATGCGTAAATTCTTGATGATGGCGGCGGCGCTCGTGTCGATCGGAGGGCCGATGACCGCGACCGAAACCGCCGGGCCGGAAACCTATGATCTGCTGTTCAAGACCGGAACGCTGGATGATTTTTCCCGCGATCATCGGCTGGTCTATGACCGCACGGTCCGGAACCGCCTGAAGCCGGAAACCGAAGAGCGCGACACCGGCCAGATCGTTCTGTCGCTTGTCGATGGCCAGGTGCCCGAGGCGCATCTGAAATTCACCCATGACGACAAGTATCGCAATCTCGGCAGTTTTCCCGCCAGCGTCGGCAATCCGATCATCATGTATTTCGTCGAAACCGTGGTACGCGACATGGCGGAATCCGCGGGCGGCAGCCCTTTTTACATCCGCAACCGGGTCAAGGAGGCGCTGGTGCAACCCGCCGAGATCCGCGCGGATCAGGCGATCATCGCCGGCGAAACCGTCGATACGGTCGATGTCACCATGCACCCGTTTCGCGACGACCCGAACGCGGCGCGGATGCAGGGGTTTGACCGGCTGGCAATGACCGTCAGCATGTCCGAGGACGCCCCCGGTTGGTATCTGTCGCTCAGCGCGCAGGTGCCCGGTGCCGATGGCGGCGACCCGGTCTATTCCTCGGTGATGACCTTCGATCATACGGAGCCCGCGCAATGAGGCGCTGCGCGATCCTGCTGGCGGCGGCAATACTGGCGGCACCGCATGTGTCGGCCCAGTCGGTGCAGGAACGGCTGAACGATTACCCCACCGCGGCGCGGGCCGATTATGTCTTTGGCTGCATGGCAACCAACGGGCAGAGCCGCGACGCGCTCTTGAAATGCGCGTGCTCGATCGACGTGATCGCGTCGATCCTGCCCTATTCGAAATATGTCGAGGCCGAAACCGTCCTGTCCCTGCGGCTGACCGGAGGCGAACGCATGTCGATCTTTCGCACCGCCGCCATGGCCAACGCCATCGTTGCTGACCTGCGCCGCGCACAGGCCGAAGCCGAGATCATCTGTTTCTGAAACCGTCGCTCAGGTGTGGCCGGATTTGATCAGCGTCTGCTCGAACACGTTCCCCTCGGTATCGGTGGCGCGGATCCGCAAGGCGGGGGTGCCATTGTCGGCATAGCTGAACCTGAAGACCGGGTTTTCGCTGATCGAGATGCCGCCCTCCATGGTAAACAGCATGTCATCCCCCTGGAACACTTCGAGCGTGTCGATGAAATGCGCCGCGATGAACAGCTGGGTCACCTGGTCGCGCTGCAGGCCCGAGTAGTTCGGATGCCGGATCATGATCTGCGCCTCGCGGCGGACCGGGGACATCAGGGGCGCGTCCTCGAAATACTTCAGCCGCATCTGCCCCATCGAGGCCAGCGCCAGCTCCGGGTCTTTGGTCGCCGGGGCCGAACAGCCGCCGGACGCCTTGACAAAACGGCCATTCATCGCAAGCCCGGCATCGGTCCGGGCGATGACCCGGACGTTGGAATACATGTTCACCCGCACCCGCACCTCCATGTCCAGCGGAGCCATCGACGGGCCGAAACTCAACTCTGCCGCCAGCGGTGCAGGGTTTTCATCGATCACGATGACCGCGCTCTCGATGGCGGCACTGTCGTCAAGCTGCCGGATATGGATCGGAACGGTGGCCGCGTCATGCGCCCGGTACGGGGCATCGACCTCGAACAGTGCGGTGCCGTCGGCGATCGTCTCGTCCCCCACGATATCACCGCGCAGATCCGCCCAGGTCTCGCCATCGTTCAGCGGGTTGCGCGGGGTCGGGGTTTCGGCGAATGCGGGCAAGCTCAGGCTTGCGGCCAGCATCGCGGCACATGCGAATTTCATGGCATCGCTCCTTTCGGATCACGGCAATCGCCAGATGCTATGCCATAAAAACAGGCAAAAATATATAGATCATTGGTCTGTCTGGTTCACAGTTGCGTTCCCCGCCAAGCTGGCAGCGTCGCGAAACAGGGGCTTGGGGGCTGGGCATGTTCGAAGCGATTCTGACGATCTGTCTGCTGGCGGCCGGGACCGACTGCCGGGACGCGCTGTTGCCGGGCTATGAAGCCGCAACACGCGAAGCATGTGACATGGCCCTCGCCGCGACCCCGCCTGACCCGCTTCCCGCGGGGCATGCGCCATCCAGCCCTGCCTGCAAACCCGTCGGTGCGGCGCTGGATTTCACTGAGGTGGCACCGGGTATCTTTGTGCATCTGGGGCAGATTGCCGAACCTGACCGCGGCAATCGCGGCGACATGTCCAATATCGGCTTTATCATCGGGCAGCGCTCGGTTGCGGTCATCGACACCGGGTCGGCCCGATGGGTCGGCGAGGCGATCTGGCGTGCGATACGGGCGCACACCAACCTGCCGGTCAGCCATGTGATCCTGACCCATATGCATCCCGACCATGTGTTCGGTGCCTCCGCCTTTGCCGGGACCGGCGCGCGTATCGTTGGCCATGCCACCCTGAACCGGGCACTGGCGGACCGGCAGGAGAACTACCGGCAAAGCCTTGCCGCGCTGCTTGGCCCCGCATTCCTGGGCACCGCGTCGGTGGTGCCCGACATCACCGTTCAGGACAGCCTTCATATCGATCTGGGCAACCGGGTGCTTGACCTGCGGGCCTGGCCGATCGGGCATACGGGCACGGACCTGACCGTGCTGGATCGCGAAACCGCGATCCTGTTCACCGGCGACCTGATCTTTGAACGCCACTTGCCCGCGCTCGACGGATCGCTGCGCGGCTGGCAATCGGTGCTGACAGAGCTGGCCACCCTGCCCGCGACCCGGATCGTACCGGGCCATGGCGGGCCGGTCCTCGACTGGCCGGACGGGGTGGCGGGGATGCAGCGCTACCTGGGAGTGTTGGAACGGGACACGCGCGCGGCAATCGATAACGGACAGCGGCTTGGCGATGCGGTGCATGATATCGCCGCCTCAGAGGCCCCGCATTGGCAATTGTTCGAAGCGTTCAATCCGCGCAACGCCACCGTCGCCTATACCGAGCTGGAATGGGAGTGAGGTGCCCCCTCCTGCCCGCGCCGGAACCGCTGCGGATCAACCCTCTGCCGCGCTCAGCAACATCTGCGCGATCGCGAACAGCCGCTTTTCCAACAGCACCGGCGTTTCGCAGACATAGGTGAGCGATTGCTTGCGGTCGGTATAGATGCGCTCGTCCCAGTCAAGCTGCGCCTCGAGCGCGTCGATGCGGTCGTAATCCGGGGTCTCGGCAACCAGCAGCGCGTCCATCTCGCTGCGGATTTCACCGATGGTTTCCGACAGGGCGATCTGCGACAACGAATATTTCTCGATCCCTTTCATGATCGTGGTCCGGGTTGCGGCCAGCCGGTCAAAGCTCTGGGAGAACACCGCGCCGAGCAACGCCGGATCAGCCCCGTGCGCGGCAACGAACCCGTCAAGCGCCGGTGCGATCTCGTCCAGCTCAAGCCGGCGCAACGCAAACCGCCCTGCAAGCTCGTCAACCGCGGCGAGGGTGTCCTGCGGCAGCGCACGGTCGTCAATCGGGTGCGGCCACATCAACCCGACCGAAAGACGCTCGACCTTGCGCTGCACGCAAGGCCATGTGGGATCGGAAAAATCCGCCGTGATTCCCGGCGCGCCCAGACAGATGGCGGCACAGGCGATGGACAGGAACCGCTTTGATCGCATCGGCAATCCTCCTCTCCTGCCAGACTAGCGGCGGCGCCATTGCCAAGTCCACCACCCCATACACCAACCAAGGTATGCGTTGTCGGTTTGCCGGGGCTCGCTCATATTCTTATGAGATTCTTATTTGGCGTCTTCGGGCGCAAACTGCTGACGAAGGAAAAATTGATGCGTACGCGAGCTGCGGTGGCAATGGAAGCGGGCAAGCCGCTGGAAGTTATGGAGGTCAATCTCGAAGGGCCGCGCGCCGGCGAGGTTCTGGTCGAGGTCAAAGCGACCGGCCTGTGCCATACTGACGAGTTCACCCGCTCGGGCGCGGATCCCGAGGGGCTGTTCCCGGCGATCCTCGGCCATGAGGGTGCGGGCGTGGTGCTCGAAGTCGGCGAAGGCGTCACCAGCGTTGAGCCCGGCGATCACGTGATCCCGCTCTATACGCCCGAATGCCGCGAGTGCGAATACTGCCTGAACCCGAAAACCAACCTGTGCCAGTCGATCCGCGTGACCCAGGGCCAGGGCCTGATGCCGGACGGCTCCAGCCGGTTCTCGATGCTCGATGGCACGCCGATCCTGCATTACATGGGCTGTTCGACCTTTGCCAATCACACGGTCCTGCCCGAGATCGCGCTGGCCAAGGTGCGCAAGGACGCGCCTTTTGAAAAGATCTGCTATATCGGCTGTGGCGTCACCACCGGCATCGGCGCGGTGATCAACACCGCCAAGGTCGAAATCGGCAGCCGCGCCATCGTCTTTGGCCTCGGAGGCATTGGACTCAACGTGATCCAGGGGCTGCGGCTTGCCGGGGCCGACCAGATCGTCGGCGTCGACCTGAACGCCGGCAAGGTCGAGATGGCCACGCGGTTCGGCATGACCGATTTCGTCAACCCGTCCGAAGTGTCGGGCGATCTGGTGGCGCATCTGGTGGAATTGACCCGGGGCGGGGCGGATTACACGTTCGACGCAACCGGCAATGTCGGCGTGATGCGCACCGCGCTCGAAGCGGCGCACAAGGGCTGGGGCGAGAGCATCATCATCGGCGTCGCCCCCGCCGGTGCCGAGATCAGCACCCGCCCGTTCCAGCTGGTCACCGGCCGTTCGTGGCGCGGCACCGCCTTTGGCGGCGCGCGTGGCCGCACCGACGTGCCGAAAATCGTCGACTGGTACATGGACGGCAAGATCGAGATCGACCCGATGATCACCCACACCATGGGGCTTGAGGACATCAACAAGGGCTTTGACCTCATGCACGAAGGCAAATCGATCCGGGCCGTCGTCGAGTTCTGAGGAGAACATCATGAAGGTCATTTCGGAAAACAGGTGTTTCGGAGGTGTGCAGACCGTCAGCACCCACGCCTCTGACAGCTGTGGCACCGAAATGACCTTTGCGATCTACCTGCCACCACAGGCCGCGACCGCTCCGGTCCCGGTGCTGTGGTACTTGTCCGGGCTGACCTGCACCCATGAAAACGCCATGACCAAGGGCGGATTTCAGGCCCACGCGGCGCAACACGGGGTCGCCCTGGTCTTTCCCGACACCTCGCCGCGTGGCGACGGCGTAGCCGATGACCAGGCCTATGACCTGGGACAGGGCGCCGGGTTCTATGTGAATGCCACCCGCGATCCCTGGCGGGCGAATTACCGGATGTATGATTACGTCCTGTCGGAACTGCGCGGCATCATCACCGACAATTTCCCCGTCATCGACCGCCACGGCGTCACCGGGCATTCCATGGGCGGGCACGGCGCGCTGACGCTGGCCCTGCGCAATCCCGACCTGTTCGACTCGGTCTCGGCATTCGCCCCGATCGCCAACCCGACCCGCTCGGACTGGGGCCGCAAACAGCTGAGCGAATATCTCGGCGATGACGAATCCACGTGGTCCTGCCACGATTCCTCGATCCTGCTGGAAGAACATGGATGGAAGGGCGACATCCTGATCGACCAGGGGGCCAGCGACCAGTTTCTCGACCTGCTCCGCCCCGAAGCGCTGGCGCAGGTGATGGCCAAACGCCGCCAGCCCGGCCTGTTCCGCATGCAATCGGGATACGACCACAGCTATTACTTCGTTTCGACCTTTGCGGGCGATCATGTCGATTGGCACGCAACCCGGTTGAACGCATCCGGAAACTGCCCCGGCTGAAACCGCAAGGGCGCGGCGACCGCGTCATCGCCCTGCGCATCCGAGGCTGACGACAGAAGACCGCCCCGCCAACCGGCGGCAGGCGCGCGAACAGAGGAGGTGACGACACGCAGACATTCCGTCCCGGTAGGAGGTGGACACGAACAGGAACCGGGCAAATACCGCATGTCACGCAGCCATTGGCAATCCCGATGCCGCCGACAACATGCGGAAACCATCATCAAGGGAGTTGAACATGAAAAAGCTATTCGCTTTGACATCGACCATCGCGCTTTGCACAGCCACGCTGGCCAGTGCAAATGACGGGCTGGTGGCCGAGATCGATAATCCAAACCATTGGGCGATCCAGACTGGCGACTACAAGAACCAGCGTTACTCGACCCTGGACGAAATCAACAAGGACAACGTGGGCGACCTGCAGGTCGCGTGGACCTTCTCGACCGGCGTTCTGCGCGGTCACGAAGGCTCGCCGCTGGTGATCGGCGACATGATGTACCTGCACACGCCGTTCCCAAATATCGTCTACGCGCTGGATCTCGCCAACGAGGGCCGGATCAAGTGGAAGTATGAACCCAAGCAGGACCCGGATGTCATTCCGGTGATGTGCTGTGACACGGTGAACCGCGGCGTGGCCTATGCCGAGGGCAAGATCTTCCTGCACCAGGCCGATACCACGGTTGTCGCGCTGAATGCCGAGACCGGCGAAGTCGAATGGTCGGTGGTCAATGGCGACCCGGCCAAGGGCGAAACCAACACCGCCACCGTTCTCCCGGTCAAGGACAAGGTGATCGTCGGCATTTCCGGTGGTGAATTCGGCGTGCGCGGATCGGTAACCGCCTATAACATCGCGGATGGTTCGCTGGCCTGGCGCGCCTATTCGATGGGCCCGGACGCAGACATCCTGGTCGATCCCGAGAACACCACTCATCTGGGCAAGCCCGTGGGCGCGGATTCCGGCACCAACACCTGGGAAGGTGACCAGTGGATGATCGGCGGCGGCACCACCTGGGGCTGGTACTCGGCGGATCTCGAAGAGAACCTGATGTATTACGGCACCGGCAACCCGTCGACCTGGAACCCGGCACAGCGCCCGGGCGACAACCGCTGGTCGATGACCATCATGGCGCGGGACATCGATACCGGCGTCGCCAAGTGGTTCTACCAGATGACGCCGCATGACGAATGGGATTACGACGGCATCAACGAGATGATCCTGACAGAACAGGAGATCGACGGCGAAACCCGCAAACTGCTGACCCATTTCGACCGCAACGGCCTGGCCTATACGATGGACCGCGTGTCGGGCGAATTGCTGGTGGCGGAAAAATATGACCCGGTGGTCAACTGGACAACCGGCGTCGATATGGACCCCGACAGCGACACCTATGGCCGTCCGGCCGTCGTGGCGCAGTATTCCACCGAGCAGAACGGCGAAGACGTGAACTCGACCGGCATCTGCCCGGCGGCTCTCGGCACCAAGGACCAGCAGCCCGCGGCCTACAGCCCCAAGACCCAGCTGATGTATGTGCCGACCAACCACGTCTGCATGGATTACGAACCGTTCCGCGTCAGCTATACCGCCGGTCAGCCTTATGTCGGCGCAACCCTGGCCATGTACCCCGCCCCCGACAGCCATGGCGGCATGGGCAACTTCATCGCCTGGGATAACATCGCCGGCGAAATCAAGTGGTCCCTGCCCGAGCAGTTCTCGGTCTGGTCCGGTGCCCTGGCGACGGCTGGCGACATCGTGTTCTACGGCACGCTCGAAGGTTATCTCAAGGCGATCGATGCCGAAACCGGCGACGAACTCTACAAGTTCCGCACCCCGTCGGGGATCATCGGCAACGTGATGACCTATACCCATGAGGGCAAGCAATATATCGGCATCCTCTCCGGTGTCGGCGGCTGGGCCGGGATCGGCCTGGCGGCGGGCCTGACCAACCCGAATGACGGTCTCGGCGCCGTGGGCGGTTACGCCGCACTCAGCGACTACACCGCGCTTGGCGGTCAACTGACCGTGTTCGCGTTGCCCGACTGATAGATCGGCACGAAACACTGGCTGGCGCGGTTGCCTCGGACGGTCGCGCCAGCCGACAGTTTTGATGGGGAAAAATATGAGAATCGCTAAACGTTTCATCGCTTCGGGCCTGATGGCGGCCCTTCCGCTAGCGGCAATTGCCGCAAACTGGAGCGATCAACCGGTGGACCCGGCCGCCGACTATCCCGAGGTGCCCGTCGCCTATGACGAAGACGGTCGCTATTACACCGATGACGACATTCCCACATTCAACATCGCCGAGGACGGCACGGTCGACTGGCTGACCTTCTCGGGCTTCCGCCGGTACCATGCCGAATGCCATGTCTGCCACGGCCCCGATGGCGAAGGCTCGACCTATGCCCCCAAGATCAAGAATTCCGCCGTCCACATGGGCTATTACGACTTCTACGACGTGGTAGTGAATGGCCGCACGGTCGGCAATTCGGTGATGCCGCATTTCGGCGACAACCCCAACGTGATGTGTTATCTCGACGACATCTACGTCTATCTCAAGGCACGCGGCATGGATGTCATCGCCCGCGGACGACCGGCCAAGAAAGAGGCCAAGTCCGACATGATCCGCGAGGCCGAAGATGCCTGCATGGGCTGACCGGTTCGCCGCCGGAGCCGTTCTGATCGCGGGGCTTGTCCTCGCCGGGACGGCCACGGCGCAAACCTCTGATCTGGTGTCGAAAACCGCGCTGCGGGTCTGTGCCGATCCGGCCAATTACCCGATGTCGGACAAGGACGGCACCGGTTTCGAAAACAAGCTGGCCGACCTGATCGCCGACCGCCTGGGTGTACCGGTGCAATACACCTGGTATCCCATGGCAACCGGTTTTGTGCGCAACACCCTGCGCGCCAACCGCTGCGACATCGTGATGGGCTATGCGCAGGGCCACGAACTGGTGCTGAACACCAATCACTACTACACCTCGTCCTACACGCTGGTGGTGCCCGCCGACGGCCCGCTCGCCGGCGTCACCACGCTGTCCGACCCCACCCTGCAGGACAAGGTGATCGGCATCATCGCCGGCAGCCCGCCCGCAACCCATATGGCCCGCAATGGGCTGATGCTCAACGCCAGGGCCTATAACCTGGTGGTCGACCGCCGCCACGAATCCCCGGCCATCGACATGCTCGACGATCTGGCCGCCAATACCACCGATGCCGCGATCCTCTGGGGCCCGCTTGCCGGACCGCTGGTGAAACGGCAATATCCCGGCCTGACGGTCATCCCCCTGACCTCAGAAACCCTGCCGCCGCGGCTGTTCTTCCGGATCACCATGGGCGTGCGCCAGGGCGAAAAGGTCTGGCAACGCAAACTGAACTCGCTGATCCGCCGCAACCAGTCCGAGATCAATGCCCTGCTCGCCACTGCCGGCGTCCCGCTGCTCAACGACATGGGAACCGAGGCGCTGGACCTGTCACAATGATCCGCATCGCGGCGCTTCTCGGCCTGCTTCTCGCACCGTTTGCGGCCGTCGCACAGGTGGCCGAACCCGACAGCTACCGCATGGATCACTATCGCGCACCGGTGCCCTCCACGCTCGCTGGCGCCACCGTGGTCGATACCGAAACCGCCCACGCCCTCTGGACCGGCGGAACCGTCGCCTTCATCGACGTGCTGCCCCGCGCACCGAAACCCGCGAACCTGCCCGAGGGCACCATCTGGCGGGAAAAACCGCGCCACTCCATCCCCGGCGCAACCTGGTTGCCCAATGTCGGCTACGGCGCGCTCGCGGGGGAAACCCATCGCTATTTCCGCGCCGGGCTCGATGCCGCGACAGGGGGCAACCGCACTCACCCGGTGCTGTTCTTCTGCCTGCAGGATTGCTGGATGTCATGGAACGCCGCGAAACGGGCGCTCGACTATGGCTATGACACCGTCTACTGGATGCCCGACGGCACCGATGGCTGGCTGTTCTTCGACCACCCGACCAAGGAAATCCACCCGCATCCCTGACCCCACCCCTTCATCTTTGGGAAAATACTCCGGGGAGTTTGAGGGGCAGCGCCCCTCATGGGGTCAATAACCGGCCAACGACCTGTGCGCCTTGCTCACCGTCCCATCCGTGTCCGTCATTGTCACATCGATGGTCCGGGTCCGGGCCGGCACCGACAGGCTCACGCGGGGGTTTTCCGACAAGGAAATGCTACCGGTCAGATCGACATAGCCCGCCCCGTCAAGATCGATCCCCACCGTCTCCACATAACGCATGGGGATGAACAGCAACGAGATCTGGTCCATCTGCATCCCCGAATGGCTGGGATGGCTGATATCCACATCCACCTGCCGGTCCCGCAGGGCCGGATCGCCCATCAGGTCCAGCGATGTCCCCGTCCCCTGCAGGGCATCGATTCCGATCCTCATATTCCCCAGCGTCGCCAGAGCCTCCTTGGGATCGGTCCCGGGCGGCGCGGCGCAAGCTCCCTGCCCCGAGGTCTTCACAAAACTCCCGGCCACGAACAACTGCCCATCCGTGGTCTCGGCGACCACATGCAGCGGCGTTGGCCCGTTGATCCGCATCGTCGTCTGGAAATAGAACCGCGGCAGCGGCTGATCGAAACTGAACACCGCCGATACCGGCATCGGGTTCTCGTCCAGAACCAATGTCACCTTGCCCAGCAACCGCCCACGGGGCGCCTCGATCTGCGCGGCGATCAGCGTACGCGCATCGTCGGAGCTGCGATAGGGGCTGTCAATCGCGATGTAATCCGAGCCGTCATGCAATGGGCGCGCGTCGAAAATGCTGGCCGAAAGATCGGGCCAGCCCGGCGCGTCCACCGCTCCGGCGGGCGCGGCCGTGGCCAAACACAACACTGTCGCAACAACCGCATGTTTCATTCTCTCACTCCCTTTCCCACGAACCGGCCAAAGGCGCGCGGCCCGTCCCCGGTCGTGATCTCGTCGGTGACCTGCAACAGCGTCGCATCGATCACGCTGACCGAGTTCGAAAACCAGTTTGCCACCACGACACGGCTTCCGTCTGTCGTGCTGTCGATGCCTTCAGGGTATTCCCCGACGCCAATCGTGGCAACCGCCGCCAATGTGCCAAGGTCGATCACGCTGACCGTATCGGCATATTGATTGCTGACAAAGGCGCGACCGGCGGCGAAAGCGACCCCGTAAGGGCGCGCGCCCACCGGAACCGTCGCCAGCACAGCGCCCGCAGACACGTCCACCACCGACACGTCATCGCTTCCCACATTGCCTACGAACAGCCGCCCATCCGGGGCAAAGCCCAAGCCGAAGGGCCGCGATCCGACCTGCACCCGCCGTGCGAGGGCCAATGTCGCGGTTTCAAAGATCGAGACCGCGTCTGCATCCCGCTCGGCACAGGCCAGCAACCGGCCATCCGGCGAAAGCGCAAGCCCCGCCGGCGCGCTGCCGGTCGCAAGCGTTGCGATCTGTTCCAGTGTGTCCGCGTTCAGAACCCAGACCCGCGCATTATACCAGTCCGAGACAAAGACATGCCGCCGCGCACCGTCCAGCGCGATACCGATGGGGCCGCCATCCAGCACGGTCTCGGCGATCACCCTGTCGGTTGCCGCATCGAACCGTCGGACGGTTTTGCTGTCGGGGGATACGGTATAGAAACGACCCTGCCCGTCCACCACCACCCCGGCGGGCTTGCCCGCAACCGGAATGCGCCGCAATTCGCTGCCGGTCTCCAGGTCCAGCACGCTGACATTGTCGCTGTTCTGGTTGGTCACATAGGCAAAATCCCCCGCTGCCACGCCGGTGGCAACGAGGGAGGGGAGAGCCCAGATAAGGGCCAGGTATCTAGTTGCTGCCGCCAAACCGGGCAGCCAGGGCATCGAGACCGGCCTGATAGACACCGGTTACGGCGGCGATCGCGGCCTCGTCGTTCAATTCGGGCGGCGGATCGTTGTTCGGGTATCCACGATAGAACGCCCCGCGCCATTCGATCTTTGACCCGCCGCCATCCAGCGGGATCACCGTCAGATGCGAGGAATAGTTGGTCACCGGCAGAACTTCGACCAGAACCTCGGTGATCCGGTAGGAATAGCTCATCTTCTCGTCGCTGTACTTGTAGAGGATTTCCGAGATTGTCGGCCCACCCTCTTCGCCCAGCGTCAACACACGGGTTGCATCGATCTCGTTGCCGCCTTCGCCATTGGTGGCGTGGACGGCGGGGTGCCAGCTCATGTCCTGGAAATTGCCGATCACGTCCCAGACCTCTGCCGGGCTGGCCGCGACATCGGTGGTCACGGTGATCTTTTGCCGGGTCGGGCCATGGGCCAGCGCCATGGCCGGGAGCAGCACCCCGATCATCACCACCAGGAATTTCAGATAGCGCATAAGTTCCGTGTCCCTCCCGTTGCGCGGCCCAGGCTCTGTCACCGCCTGCCTCGGCAACCTGCGCGCCGGGTGTTCCATGTTCTTTGCAGGGGTCATGGTAAGTTCCCGCCCGGTTCCCGCAATGAGCCAAAAGTATCGGTTGGGCTGATCCAAGCATCTGGCACTATGTCCCGCAACCCGGCAAAGTGATCGAAAGGGGGGATCGGTTTGCGTTACCTTACAATCCTGATGGCCTGCGTCCTGATGATCGGCGCGTCCACGGCACGGGCGGTCGAGGTCCGCGCCGCCGTCTTTCGCATCGACTATCCGCAGGTTGCGCCGATTTCGCGTTTTGACCTTGCACCTGACGACCTTGGCTTTGCCGGTGCCCTGCTCGCCACCGAAGACAACGCCACCACCGGCGGGTTCCTTGGACATACCTATGCGCTTGAAACCGTCTCGATCGCCCCAAAGGACGCCGATGCGGCGTTTGACGCGGTGCTTGCACAGGGGTTCGACATCCTCGTGCTCATGGCGTCGGCAGAGGATCTGTTGCGGCTGGCGGACAGGGCCGGCCCCGAGCGGCTGGTGGTCAATGCCCTCGCGCGCAACACGGCGCTGCGCGATGACCAATGCCGCGCCAACCTGCTGCATGTGGCCCCCTCCGATGCAATGCTGGCCGACGCCATCACCCAGTTCACCACCTGGAAAAAATGGCCGCGCTGGTATCTGATCCACGGCTCGAACCCGGCGGATCGGGCGCTTGGCGAAGCCTATCGCCGCTCGGCGGCAAAATTCGGTGCCCGGATTGTCGAGGACCGGGAGTTCGAGGATACCGGCGGATCGCGCCGCACCGATACCGGCCATGTCCTGGTCCAGCGTCAACTCCCGGTCTTTACCCAGGATGCCGACGATCATGACGTGGTGATCGCCGCCGATGCCTCGGACGTGTTTGCGCCCTACCTGCCCTTTCATCTGTGGGATCCGCGCCCGGTCATGGGATCGGCGGGGTTGCGCCCGGTGACATTTCACGCCGCGCATGAAGCCTGGGGCGCGACCCAGTTCCAGCGCCGGTTCGAGAAACTGACCGGCCGCTATGTGCGCGAGGAAGACTATCAGGCCTGGCTTGCCCTGCGCGTGATCGGCGAAGCCGTCACCCGCACCGGTGCCGCCGATACCGCCGCCCTGCGCGACTATGTGCTGGGCGACAGTTTCGAACTGGCCGCGTTCAAGGGCCAGAAGGTCACGTTCCGGCCCTGGAACGGACAGATGCGGCAGCCCATCCTGCTCTTTGACGGGCGCATCACCGTCAGCGTTTCACCGCAAGAGGGCTATCTGCACCAGAGATCGCCGCTGGATACGCTCGGACTTGACGCACCCGAATCCGCCTGCACCGCCTTCAACTGATACGGGAGACCCTGGGATGAAGCTTGCCCTTGCCACCTGCCTTGCCGCGCTGATCGCCACCGGCGCCACCGCCAACAACGTCTTTGTCAGCAATGAAAAAGGCAATACCGTCACGGTGATCGACAGCGACACATGGGAGGTTGTCACCGAGTTCCCCGCCGGCAACCGTCCGCGCGGCATCACCATCAGCCCGGATGGCAGCCTGCTATATGTCTGTGCGTCCGACGACGACACCGTGCGGGTCTTTGACACCACGACCTTCGAAGAGCTCTATACCCTGCCCTCGGGGCCGGATCCCGAGCTTTTCGTGCTGCACCCTTCGGGCAACCCGCTTTATATCGCGAACGAGGATGACAACCTCGTTACCGTCGTCGATACCGAGAGCCATACGGTGCTGGCCGAGGTGCCCGTGGGTGTCGAGCCCGAGGGCATGGGCATCAGCCCGAATGCCGCCTTTGTGGTGAACACGTCGGAAACCACCAATATGGCGCATTTCATCGACACTTCGGATTACGTGATCAAGCACAACATCCTTGTCGATCAGCGCCCGCGATATGCGCAATACACTGCGGACGGCACCAAGCTCTATGTCACCTCCGAGATCGGCGGAACGGTCAGCGTCATCGACATCGCCGAGGACGGCACGCCGACCCTGCGCAAGAAGATCACCTTCGAGGTGCCCGGAGTCTTGCCGGAATGGCTGCAACCGGTGGGGGCCAAGGTCACATCGGACGGCAAATGGCTGTTCGTCGCACTCGGCCCCGCCAACCGGATCGCCGTTGTCGACGCCGAGACCGACGAGGTGGTCGATTACATCATCGTCGGCCAGCGGGTCTGGCAGCTGGCCTTTACCCCGGATGAAAAATACCTGATCACCACCAACGGCAATTCCAACGATGTCACGATCATCGATGTCGCCAGTCAAAAGGCACTGAAATCGGTGCAGGTCGGCGAACAACCCTGGGGTGTTGTGGTCACACCGGATCGGGGCGGCTGATCCGCGCGGGGGAACAGATCAGGCAATGCCAGCCCCGTCGAACCGCGCGAGGATCGCCGCGAGACCGGGGTTTTGCACCATTGCGGCGGCCTCTTGCGGAGACACCCATCGGCGCAGACGATGGCGCTCGGGCCAATCCTGCGGCGCGTAAATCCGGGTGACCTGCATCGGGAAAACGTCGACACGACAGGTCGCCCCCCATTTTTCCTGGTGAAACCGGCCGATTGACACACCATCGATCCGGCCATTGATCCCGGCCTCTTCCCAGGCCTCCTTGGCCGCGGAATCCGCTGCGCTCAGGCCGGGTTCGCATATCCCCTTGGGCAGAACCCAGTGGTTTTTCCTGCTCGACGAAATGATCAGAACCTCAAGCCGCCCCGCTTCGCGGCGATAGGGCAAAGCTGCGGATTGCCGGTAATAATAGGCCGGGCGCGCGCGCCGTTCGGACCCGTGAATGTCGGGATAGGGAAAATCCGCCGCCAGCGCCGCCGGGCGGATATGTGCGACAAACCGGCCCGCGCCGCGCCCGGGCGGAAACGCCGTATCCGCAACGCGCAGGTGCAACATATCCCCCGCCGCCATGGTGACCCGTTCCGCGCCCAGATGCCGGGCGATGTTGCGCATCGCGCTCTTGCTGCCGACACAAAGCAGCGGTGCAGAGCCGGTGCCCCCCTTGGCCAGCGCCGCGAGATTGTCGTCTAGCCGTGCTGCCGCCAGCCGGTCATCGGCAATGATACGGTTGGCACTTTGCCCTGCGGCCTTGAGCAGTTTCTCTGCACAGACCATCGCGTCGGCACGTGTCGCCGCCATGACATCGGCCCGGTGCAAGCCCCGCTCGCACAACCATATGCCCAGCTTTTGCGCCCCCCGCTTGCCGACATCTTTCAACTCGCGCGAAACCTGCGAGCCCTGCGCGATCCTGCGTGACGCTCCGGCCCGAACCAACAGCAGATCCCGGGGCATCACCCCCCCCCTTTCAGCTTTGGATGACACTGGCCTTATACCAGCGACAACAGCGCCTCGCACACCTTTTGCGGATCATAGCGGTCGGGCCGGTCCTTTTGCGCAAGGTCAAGGCAGACACAGGGAATGTCATGCGCCTTGCGCAGCCGTTTGATCTCGTCCGCGTCAACCGCGGCGCGGTCGCAGATGACCGCCGTCATCAATGCGCCATTGGCACAGGTCCCGCCGGTATCGGCGCGCAAGGCCCCGAGCAGCACGCCAACCCGGTCAGACAGGTCCATGCCCGGGCATTCCGGATCGGTCCCGAGGCTGGGCAGATAGACCTTGGGCACCCCCCGCTCGGCGATGGAAATCCCGACCTCGCGCGGCATCAGGTTGGCGATCACGCTGGTATATAGGCTGCCCGGCGGGTAACAGATCAGGTCGGCACGTTCGATGAGCCTGCGGTTGCGCTTGGGCAGGACAACCTTGTCGCGCGGCAGGCGTTTCGTCCCCCTGGCAAAAAACAGCTCGCGTATCGGTGCCGGGATCGGCGGTACTTCCTTGCCGGTGATCTGGCGCTGGCCGAGAACGGTGCTGCCATCCTCCAGCGTCGCGCCGATGGCGAGGTTCTTGTCCACGACCGCCCGCACCGTGCCCAGAACCGCAACCATCTTGGACATCAGGAACAGCACCGGCTCCAGCGCCCGGTCATTGGCCAAGTATCCCCCCGCAAGGATCAGGTTCCCCAGACTGGCCCCGGCAAAGGAAAAATCCTCTGGCCGATGGTTCTGGAATACCCGCAACTGTGTCAGGATCAGGCTGCGCATTGGCTGTGAAATCGCCCGCATCAACTCGTGCTGACCGGACAGAACGGTTGCAAACTCGGCCCGCAGAGCAGCGGGTTTGGCATCGGTTGCAAAGCGATAGGTGAACAACCGGTAAATGTCGGGCTGCCCCAGGTCGGTTTCATCCGCCAGCGCCATCAATCGCGACCGCAAATCGCCCACGGCGGGCATATCGAACGCCTCGCGCAGCACCTGCGAACTGCCGCCGCTGTCAAAGGGCGTGATCAGGTGACAGGAATTATGCGTGTAGCGTTTCAGCCGGCGCGCGATGTCATTCAGCGCGCTGCCACCGCTGAAAAACAGCATCCTCGGCCCAAGGCTCGGCAAGCTGGTCGCGCGCGAGATGCGCAACGTGTCCGGGAATTGGACGTTGCGGGTAATCTGTAGCTCTGGCACGTTAAGGATGTCGCCTCTGCTCGACATTGACACATTACTGTTCTCTTGAAGCTATAGTACCGGATGGACAAGACAATGACTAACTTTCTCCGGTCGATACGTCCGACGGCGCGGGCGGTCATTCGGAGAGAAGGGAAACTGCTCGTGCAGATCAAGGAAAAACCCGGCCGGGGCCGGTATCTGACGCTCCCGGGTGGGCGGCAAGACCCCGGCGAAACGCTGCATGACTGTGTCAGGCGCGAATGTGCCGAAGAGATCGGATGCAAGGTACAGGTCGGCCGGTTGCTGCATGTCGCCGAGGTCTTCAAAACGCGTGCGGACGGCCCACGGCATCTGTTGGAACATCTGTTTGAATGCACCGTGCCCGACGGGTATCGCCCGATCATGGGGCCGCATCCGGACAAATCACAGACCGGCACCGCATGGGTAAACCCGGTTGCCGGCGGCGACCGGTTCAGACCGGCCTATGACAAACCCCTGTGCGACCGGGCTGCACCGGTTTACCTGGGGCGTCTGCATGGCTGATCTGCCGCGCGCGGTGGCGGAGAACCTCCGCTTTCTCTGCGCTGAACTCGAAGGACAGCTGAGCAATCTGCAAGCCTATTTCGAAGCGCCCGACGCGGCGCTGGCGCAAAAGGTGATCCTGCGCGCGGGCTATTCCTACAACCTGCTGACGCGGGTTCAGAATGCCGGCCTGCAGGCCCTGTCGCGCAAGCGGGTCAAGGCCAACCGCCGCCTGCTGTTGCAAAACAGCGCCCTGGTCGCGCGCAATCTCGAACTGATCGCCCGCATGGCCCGGCGCAGCCTGGAACATGCCGAAAAGATCGAGCACAAGGAGCTGCTGCGCCCCGAAGCCTATCCCAAGGTCATCAAGTCGGTGCGTAAGAACCTGGGCGAAATCCTGCCCGCCTTTGACGCGCTGGACAGTTCCCGCGCGGTGCGGATCGGTCAGGGCCGCGCCAGGCTGGACGATCTGTATGACCGGCTGTTTCGCACCTACACGCGCGACATGGGCAGATCGAAACACACCTGTGACCTGGCCAACGCCTTGCTGGCCGCGAACGAGATCCACCGTATCGGCGACGCCCTGCAAGGCATCAGCGAAGCGATCCTGTCGGTCAATATCGGCCATCCCGTTCAATTCGAACGCTATTTCGCCTTGCAGGACATTCTATCCGACGGCGATCTGGATGCCAGCCAACTGGAGCTTGAACCGCTGGCCGAGACCCGCTCGGGCAGCGCGATTTCCAGCGTGCGCGGGCTGTCGGACAATGGCGATGAATTCGCCGCCGTATTCAAGGATGGCGAGTTGGACAAGGTGCGCGAAGAGCGGGCCGGCGTCAAAAGCTGGCATTCGATCTATCCCGGCCTTGCGCCCAAGATCCTGTCTTACAAGAAAAGCGGCCAATCCGCCGCGCTGCTGATCGAATACCTGCCCGGCGAGACCTTTGAACATGTGTTGCTGAATGACAGCGACGCGCTGCTGGACGAAGCGTTGGCGGCATTGTCGCGCACCCTGCGCGATGTCTGGAAACGGACGCTGAACCCCGAATCCGCCGAGATGGCATCGATGAAGCAACTCTCGGCGCGGATGCCGGATATCTGGCGCGTGCATCCCGAATTCCGCTCGCGCGCCTCGCGGATCGGCACGCTTGAACTGCCCGGATTTGTCGATCTGGTCGAACGGGCCAAGGCGCGCGAAGCCACGCTTGCCGCGCCGTTCTCGGTGCATATCCACGGCGATTTCAACCTCGACAACGTGATCTATGACGCCTCGGAAAAACAGGTCCATTTCATCGACCTGCACCGCTCGCGTTATATGGACTATGTCCAGGATGTCTCGGTGTTCATGGTGTCGAACTATCGTTTGCAGATTCAGGACCCGGTGATCCGGCGCCGGGTGGCGCGCGTGGCAACGGAATTTCACGCCATGGCGCGAAAATTCGCGAAATCGCGGGACGATGGCTATTTCGAATATCGCCTGGCCCTCGGGCTTGCCCGCTCGTTTGCCACCTCGACGCGGTTTGTTCTGGACAAGGCCCATGCCAACCGGATGTTCGAACGTACACGCTATCTGCTCGAAACCGCGCTGGCCTGCCCCAAGGGCAAGGAACACCGGCTGAAACTGCCCATCAAGGAATTGTTCAATGGATGACATTCGAATCGGCGTGATCGGGATACCCGGCAAGTGGTCGACCGAAGCGCTCGCCGATGCGGTCGCGGCCCGCACCGGCCAGCGCCACGTGATCGATATGGCGCGGGTGTCGCTGGATACCGAAACCGGCGCGCTGATGCATGAGGGGCAGGACCTGTGCGGCTTTGATGCCCTGATCATCAAGAAGATCAGCGAAATCTACAGCCCCCATGCACTCGACCGCCTGGAATTGCTGCGCGTGGCCGAGAACCGGGGCGTGCGGATCTTCAGCCGGCCCGAAGCGGTTCTGCGGCTGATGGACCGGCTGGCCTGTACCGTGTCGCTGCAACTCGCCGGGGCGCCGATGCCGGCAACCGTCGTGACCGAAGATCCCGAGGTCGCGCGCGCCACGGTTCGGCGTTATGGCAAGGCGGTGTTCAAGCCGCTGTTTTCGACCAAGGCACGCGGCATGATGGTGATCGGGGATGATGCCGGGGCCGAGGCGCAGATCTCCGGCTTTGCCGCCGCCAACCCGGTCATGTACATCCAGCGGATGCTGAACCTGTCGGGGCAGGATCTGGGCATGGTCTTTCTGGACGGGGAATACCTGTGTACCTATGCCCGCGTTTCCGCCGGCGACACATGGAACACCACCATTCACAGCGGCGGAAAATACGCGCCCTATACGCCCTCTGCCGAGTTGATCGAGATCGCCCGGCGCGCCCAGGACCCCTTTGGCCTGACCTTTACCACCGTGGACGTGGCCCTGACCGATGACGGCCCCATCGTCTTTGAAGTGTCCGCATTCGGCGGCTTCCGGGGTGTCAGGGACGGCTGCGGGCTGGATGCGGCGGCGCTGTTGGCGGACAGGGTGATCGCGAAGGTGTCGGCATGAGCCTTGTCAGTTGCAACGATGTGCTGGCACAGCTTGACCGAAGCCGCATCGCGGATGCCGCCCCGATCTGGCTGGGGCTTGGCGGGATGCGGATCAGGCTTGTCTGCACCGATCCCCTGAACATGGAACTGCGCCGGTATTTCAGACATGTGATCGCCGAGCCCGGCCCGGTCGATGCCACGGTCGAAGTGCTCGAAGGCCAGACGCTGGCAACTGCCCCCGACTGGGTGGACTGGGCGCGCGAACCGGGAAAATCCGGGCGCAAGGACGTGATATGCGACCTTCAGGATGGGCGTTTGGTGGGCAAGGTGCGCACCGGCGTCACCTTTCTGCAATCGCCCGGCGCGATTATTGCCTTTGGCCCCTGCGCGCGAAATCCGAACCAGATCGTGAACTTCGTCAACACCCAGTTTCTCAACATGTCCCTGCGCGACGGCTGGCAAATCTGCCATGCGGCGGCAGTCACCGACCACACGCGGACGCTGGCGATCGCCGGCATGTCCGGGGGCGGCAAATCCACGTCGGTCCTGCGCCTGATGGACCTGCCCACGCTGGCGTTTGTAACCAATGACAGGCTGCTGGCCCGTGCCGGCCGGCCGGTCCCGGCGGCCCTGGGCATCCCCAAGGAACCCCGCATCAACCCCGGTACGATCCTGCACAATCCGCGCCTGCACGGGATGCTGGATGCGCACAGGTTGACGGCGCTGTCCGAGTTGCCGACAGAAGAGCTTTGGCAACTCGAGGAAAAGCACGACCTGATCGTCGCCGATTTTTACGGTGCCGACCGAGTGAGCCACGCGGCGGCGCTGACCGATTTCTGGGTGCTGAACTGGCACCGGAACAGCGCCGACCCAACCCGTTTGAACGATGTCGACCTTGCCGCGCGCCCCGACCTTTTGGGGGCCATCATGAAGAGCCCCGGCCCGTTCTATCAGAAACCCGGCGGCGCGTTTCTTGCCGATGACGAGCCCTGCTCTGCGGCCGGATATCTTGAGGCCCTGCAAGGGGTCAGGGTGCGTGAAATCACCGGCGGTGTCGATTTCGACCGGGTGTTCGCCGAAGGGGTTGCGCTGTTTGGGGCCGCGCAATGAGCCCGCGCTATGTCGCCCTGATCCGGCACGGGGCCTATCACCAGCGCCCGGCCACGCCGTCAGCGCTGCAACCCTATCCGCTCACCGAAGCGGGGCGTGCGCAGGCGCGGCAATGCGGCGCAACGATTGCGGAACTCCTGCAACGCAACGGCTGGTCACTGGACAAGGTCGCGCATTGTTCAACCGAATTGCGGGCATGGGAAACCGCGCAGCGCGCCGGGCAGGAGCTGGCCACGCGAGGCCATGCGATGGAAACCACCCAGACGCCGTTGCTGTCAGAGCGATCCGTCGGCAGCGCGGCCAACCTGAGCGTCGAAGAGATCGAAGCGGCGCTCGCCGCCGATCCGCGCCACCCCGAACCGCCGGAAAACTGGAAATCCGACAGCGCCTATTGCCTGCCCTATCCGGGTGCCGAATCCCTGATGATGGCCGGGCTTCGCGTCGCGGGTTACCTGCGGGCGGTCGTCGCGGACAAACCGGAGCCGCCCAAGGCGCAGCTGACGCTGATTTTCGGCCATGGCGCGTCGTTTCGGCACGCGGCGTTCCACCTTGGCCTTCTCGGACGCGATGAAATCGCCGGGCTGAGCATGTATCACGCCCGCCCGTTACTCCTCTGTTACAACGCTGCATCAGGATGGGAACACTTTGGCGGAGACTGGAAACACCGGTCCCGCTCCAGTTTGGAACCAGACTAGAGGACCGGGCAGTTGGTCGATTTGGCAGTACAGCAAGGGGACAGGGCACCCCTGCTCCCGACGGTTTTCGATGATTTGTCCCAACTGGCCCGCCTGCCCACCGATTGCGCCAGATGGCCGCTTGACCAGGCGCATTCCGCCGGCGGCACACATGCCAGCCTGCAAGACCTGCAACACAGCCTGCGCCGCGCCGCCACCCACGGCCCGTGGGAATGGCCCCGTCGTCCGCTAGTCTTTGTCTCGGACCCCCATGCGGATGCCGAAGGTTTTCTGCGGTCTCTGGTGGCCGCCGGCACCATCCGGCGACGGGGCCCCGGCACGCAAGATTTCGAACTGACCGATTTCGGACGGGGGTGCGAGATCATCATCGGCGGCGATTGCCTGGACAAGGGGCCAAGCAATCTCGACCTGCTGGATGCGATCGCGGCGCTTTATGACGCGGGGGCCGATCTGCACCTGCTGGCCGGCAATCACGACCTGCGGCTGGTTGTTGCGCTGGCGGCGCTGCGCAACCCGCGCGACCCGCTGGCCGGGCACCTGTTCGTGCGGATGGCGCGCAAGGCCGTGCCGCTGTTTCGCGAGATCTGCGAGCGCTATGACGTGTTTGACACCGATACCCCGATCCCGGACAAGGCCGAATGCCGCGCGCGGCTCTATCCCGGTGCCGATTGGGCAGCGCAGTTTCCCAAGGCCGCCGCGCCCTATCTGTCGTCCGACGCCATCGACAGCGAATGCCGCAAGCTGCGCGCCAAGATGGCGGGTTTCGACGCCGAGATCGCCAGGTCCGGCCTGACCCTGCGCCAGGTCTATGCCGCCGCGACCTATTGCGAGCGCCTGTTCTTTGCGCCGGACGGGGCGTATCGCTGGTTCTATGACCGCATGGATGTGCTGAAACGCAGCGGTTCGATCCTGTTCATCCATGCCGGGCTGTGTGACGCGCTGTGCGACGTGGTCTCGCGCGGTGATTGGGAAAGGGTGAATGCCGGGTTCCTGAACGACGCGCGGCGCGCCCCCTTTGCATTCTATTTCGGCAAGATCGCCAACCTCGTGCGGACCAAGTACCGGGCGACCGATGGCGCGCTTACCGATGCCGGCGTCATGAACCTGCATCGCGCGGGGGTGAAAATGGTCGTTCAGGGTCATGTCAACAACCACGCCGGCCAGCGGTTGCTTGCCAAGCGCGGATTGCTACACTTGGAAGGCGACGTGACTCTTGATCGCGCCTCGCGCAGCCTTGAAGGGCTTTCCGGGATTGGCGTCGGTGCGACTTTGATCTATCCAACCGGGGACGTCGTCGGGCTGAGCGCGGACTTTCCCAAGGCCAAGCTGTTTCAGCCCGACAACATTCGCTGGGAAAACGCGTAGATCATGGCCAATTCTGACGGAAAGTTCCTGCACGAGTCGTTGCAAGACCGCAAATCCGTGAAATCATTGCTCGAAGCCCTGACCAAAGCCATAGGCAAGGGCGAAATCACCCTGAGCGATGGCGATGATGATCTTGGCTTGCCGCTCGATGATTTGCTGACCCTGCGCATCAAGGCCAATCGCTCGGACGGGAATTGCGTGGTGAATATCAGGCTGTCCTGGTCCGAAGACAGCCAGGCCCCGCGAGACAGGGGCAAGCCCTCGATCCAATAGCCCTGCCGCGCCGCAACCCGCGCTATAGCCAGTCGCGCAGGATCGGGATCAGCGGGATGTCGGCGGGCGGCATGGGATAATCCCGCAACTTTTCCGGCCGCACCCACGCCAGCGCCTGCCCTTCCACCGATCGCGGGATGCCCTCCCATTTGCGACAGGCAAAGAGCGGCATGAGCAGGTGAAAATCGTCATAGCTGTGGCTGGCAAAGGTCAGCGGTGCAAGGCACGAAGCCCAAGTGTTGATCCCGATCTCTTCCTCAAGCTCGCGGATCAACGCGGCCTCCGGCGTTTCGCCCGGCTCGACCTTGCCGCCGGGAAATTCCCATAGCCCGGCCATCGACTTGCCTTCGGGGCGCTGGCCCAGCAGCACCCGCCCGTCAACATCGATCAGCGCAACGGCAGATACCAGAACGGTTTTCACGAGCGGTAATCCGCGTTGATGTCGATATAGCCATGCGTCAGATCACAGGTCCACACGGTCGCCGCCCCATCGCCAAGCCCCAGGTCAACCGCAATCAAGAGCGACTGGCCCTTCATATGCGCCGCGGCGTCCTCTTCGCGATAATCGGGGCTGACCCAGCCTTTTTCCGCTACAAGCGTGTCGCCAAACCGGATGCTCAGCAGGTCGCGATCGGCGGCGGCTCCGGATTTTCCGATCGCCATGACCACCCTGCCCCAGTTCGGATCTTCGCCCGCAATGGCCGTCTTGACCAGCGGCGAATTGGCGATGGCCATGCCGTGCACCTTGGCATCGGCATCCGACGCGGCACCGGTCACGCGGATTTCCACGAACTTGGTCGCCCCCTCGCCATCGCGCACAACCTGATGCGCAAGGTCCAGCATCACCCGGTGCAGTGCCGTTTCAAAACCGGCATCGTCGCCAGCCTCGACCCCCGACGCACCGGTGGCGCAAAGCATCAGGCTGTCGCTGGTCGAGGTATCGCTGTCCACCGTGATGCAGTTGAAGGTCAGATCGTTCAGCCCGGACAACAGGGCCTGCAAACGGTCCTGTCCGACCATCGCATCGGTAAAGATGTAAACCAGCATCGTCGCCATGTCCGGGGCGATCATCCCCGAGCCCTTGGCGATGCCGGCGATGCTGACCGCTTGCCCGTCGATCTCGACCTGCGCGCTGGCCCCCTTGGCAAAGGTATCCGTGGTCATGATCGCCTTCGCCGCATCCTCGATGCGGTTGGCATCCAGCCCGTCATTCAATTCGCTCAGCTTGTCGACGATCCGCGCATGCGGCAGCGGCTCCCCGATGACGCCGGTTGAGGCCGTGAACACACGTTCGGTCGCAACGCCGCTGATGCGGGCCACGGCATCGGCGATTTCCCGCACCGAGGTCTGGCCATAATGCCCTGTAAACGCGTTTGAATTTCCCGAATTTACCAGGATCGCCGCAGGTCCGTCCGAGGCACCGCCAAGCTTGGACTGGCAATCGAGAACCGGGGCCGAACGCGTCGCGGAGCGGGTAAACACCCCCGCCACCGAGGTTCCGGGATCAAGAAGCGCCAGCATCACATCGGTGCGGCCCTGGTATCGGACCCCCGCGGCGACGGTCGCAAACCGCACGCCGTCGATCACGGGCAATTCGGGAAAATGCGCGGGCGCCAACGGAGAGCGAGAGGTGATATTGGCCATGCGATCAGTTTCCGATCAGCCCGAGATCCTTGATCATCTCGGGTTTCAAACCGTCAACGACCGGGCGCTCGATCTTGGCCTTGCTTGTGAGGTCCTCGATCCGGTCCTCCAGCGCGTTCTGGCGCAGTTCGGCGAGCAGCTCGTCGGCCACGGCGTCAAGCTCGGGCGCTTCCTTGTCACGCTTGTCGTTCAGGATGATGACGTGCCAGCCAAACTGTGTCTGCACCGGCTCCGACACCTGCCCCACGTCAAGCGTGCTCACCGCCGCCTGGAATTCCGGCACCATCTGGCCATCGCTGAACCAGCCCAGCTCGCCGCCATTCGGGCCGGACGGACCGGTCGACTTGGCCTTGGCGGTCTCGGAAAAATCCGCGCCGCCGTCCAGCTCGGCCTTGATCGCATCGGCATCCTCCCTGGTTTCCACCAGGATATGCGACGCGTTGAATTCGGCATCGCCCTTGCCGTCGGCATATTTCGCATCATAAGCGGCGCGAATGTCGTCTTCGCCGCCCACATCGGCCATCGCGGCTTCGATCGCATCCGCTGCCAACAGCGACCGGCGCTCGTTCTCCAGCGACAGCGTCACCACCGGCGGCTCATCGCCAACGCGGGATTGGACAAGCGCGGTCTGCTGGATCAGCTGGTCGAGAATGGCATTGTAAAGCACATCCGCCGGAACCTGTTGATATTGCTCGGGCAACGTCGCGCCCGCCATGATCACATGCCCCAGCGTGATCGCTTCGCCATTGACACTGGCGACAACCGTTTCCGCATTCGGCCCCGAGTCGGCCACCGCCGCGGTCGAAATCGCGGCGCTCAGGGCCAGAACCGGCAGAAATGTGAGGTGTTTGGGCATGAAATCTTCCTATTCATGGGCCACGGCGGGGCGCGGCGTTGACACTGTTTCACCCGACCCTTACATCGCCTTGTGGCCTATGCAGCGCCGTCTTTCTGCCGTGTATCTATGGGTTGCAGGCATGACGGGCAAGACTGCACCAAAGAGTAAAAGTCAGATCGGCTGGAGTGATCATGCTGGGATTCGGAACAATCGCCAAAAAGGTGTTCGGCACACCGAACGACCGCAAAGTCAAGGCGACACGCCCCTTGATCGAACGCATCAACGCGCTGGAAGCGGAATTCGAGAACCTGTCCGATGACGGTCTTAGGGACAAGACCCAGGAGCTGTCCAAGCGCGCCCGGGACGGCGAGAGCCTGGACGATCTGCTGCCCGAAGCCTTTGCCAATTGCCGCGAGGCCGCCAAACGGGCCCTGGGCCTGCGCGCCTTTGACGTGCAGTTGATGGGCGGGGTGTTCCTGCACCAGGGCAATATCGCGGAAATGAAGACCGGCGAAGGCAAGACGCTGGTTGCCACCTTTCCCGCCTATCTGAACGCGCTGACCGGCAAGGGTGTGCATGTGGTCACCGTCAACGACTATCTTGCCAAGCGGGACGCGGAATGGATGGGCAAGGTGTTTACCGCGCTTGGCCTGACCTGTGGTGTCGTCTATCCCCAGCAGCCCGAGGCCGAGAAAAAGGCCGCCTATGCCGCCGATGTCACCTATGCCACCAATAACGAGCTGGGCTTTGACTACCTGCGCGACAACATGAAGTCCGACCTGGGTGAAGTGTTCCAGAAGCAGCACAATTTCGCCATCGTCGACGAGGTCGACAGCATCCTGATCGACGAGGCCCGCACCCCGCTGATCATCTCGGGACCGGCCGAGGACCGCTCGGAACTCTACGTGACCATCGATGCGGTGATCCCGTCGCTGACCGACGATCACTTTACCATCGACGAAAAGACCCGCAACGTGACCTTCACCGACGAAGGCAACGAATTTCTCGAACAGCAGCTGCACAGCCGCGGTCTGCTCGAACCGGAACAATCGCTCTATGACCCCGAGAGCACGACCATCGTGCACCACGTCAATCAGGGTCTGCGCGCGCACAAGCTGTTCCAGAAAGACAAGGATTACATCGTCCGCGACAACCAGGTGGTCCTGATCGACGAATTCACCGGTCGCATGATGGTTGGCCGCCGCCTTTCGGAGGGTCTGCACCAGGCCATCGAAGCCAAGGAAGGGGTCAAGATCCAGCCGGAAAACGTGACCCTGGCCAGCGTCACGTTCCAGAACTATTTCCGCCTCTATGACAATCTGTCCGGCATGACCGGGACCGCCGTCACCGAGGCCGAGGAATTCCAGGAAATCTATGGGCTCGGCGTGCTCGAAGTGCCCACCAACAAGCCGATCGCCCGCGTCGATGAAGACGATCAGGTCTATCGCACCGCCCGCGAAAAGCACGAAGCGATCATCAAGGAAATCGAAAAGGCCAATGCAAACGGCCAGCCGGTTCTGGTCGGGACCACGTCGATTGAAAAATCTGAGATGCTGGCGCAACTGCTGAGCAAGGCCGGGATCAAGCATAACGTTCTGAACGCGCGCCAGCACGAACAGGAAGCCCAGATCGTTGCCGATGCGGGGCGGCTGGGTGCGGTGACCATCGCCACCAACATGGCCGGTCGCGGGACCGACATTCAGCTCGGCGGCAATGTCGAATTGAAGGTGCTCGCCGCGCTGGAAGAGAACCCCGATGCCGATCCGGTCGAACTGCGCAGCGCCGAAGAGGCCCGCCATGCCGAGGAAAAACAGAAGGTGCTGGATGCGGGCGGCCTTTTTGTGATGGCTTCCGAGCGCCACGAAAGCCGCCGTATCGACAACCAGCTGCGCGGTCGCTCGGGTCGTCAGGGGGATCCGGGGCGCACGGTGTTCTATCTCAGCCTCGAAGACGACCTGATGCGGATCTTTGGGTCTGACCGGTTGGACAAGGTCCTCTCGACGCTGGGCATGAAGGAAGGCGAGGCGATTGTTCACCCCTGGGTCAACAAGTCGCTCGAACGGGCGCAGGCCAAGGTCGAAGGCCGCAACTTTGACATGCGCAAGAACGTGCTGAAGTTCGACGACGTGATGAACGACCAGCGCAAGGTGATCTTTGGCCAGCGCCGCGAAATCATGGCCGCCAAGGACCTGTCGGAAATCACCGCCGACATGAGATACCAGGTCATCGACGATCTGATCGACACCTATATGCCGCCAAAGTCCTATGCAGATCAGTGGGATACCGAACGGCTTTATGCGCAGGTCATCGAAAAGCTGGGCGTTGACGTACCGGTCATGGAATGGGCCGCCGAAGAAGGCGTGGATGACGATGTGATCCGCGAACGCCTGGTCAAGGCCACCGACGAGCTGATGGCGAAGAAGGCCGTCGATTTTGGCCCGGACTCGATGCGCAACATCGAGAAACAGATCCTGCTGCAAACCATCGACACCAAGTGGCGCGAGCACCTGCTGACGCTGGAGCACCTGCGCTCGGTTGTGGGGTTCCGGGGCTATGCGCAGCGCGATCCGCTCAACGAATACAAGACCGAGGCGTTCCAATTGTTCGAGGGCCTGCTCGACGGGCTACGTGAAACGGTGACGGAAAACCTCGCCAAGATCCGGCCGCTGACCGAAGAAGAGCAGCAGCAGATGATGGCACAGATCGCCGCGCAGCAGGCACAGCTGAACCGGGCCGCGCCGACGCCGGAGGAGCCGGTACAGGAGGACGCGGCGGTTGAACCGGGCGAACCGCTGCCCGGGTTTGACGAAAACGACCCGACGACCTGGGGCAATCCCGGCCGCAATTCGAAATGCCCCTGTGGCAGCGGCAAGAAGTTCAAGCATTGCCACGGCAGGGTGCTCTGACACCACGCGGTCAGAGATAGCCCTGCGCGCGGAAACTCAGCTCGCTGGATTTGCCGATGATCAGGTGGTCGTGCAATGTCAGGCCAAGCGCGTCACCCGCGGCCTGGATTTGCCGCGTCATGTCGATATCCGCCTGCGACGGTGACGGATCGCCCGACGGGTGGTTATGCACCAGGATGAGCGCCGACGCGTTCAGTTCCAGTGCGCGCTTGGCCACCTCGCGCGGATAGACCGGCACGTGATCCACCGTGCCGGTGGCCTGTTCTTCATCCGCGATCAAGACGTTCTTGCGATCAAGGAACAGCACGCGAAACTGCTCGGTCTCGCGATGGGCCATCGTGGTATGGCAATAGTCCAGAATGGCGTCCCAGCTTGAGATCACATGCCGTTGCAAAACCCGCGCGCGCGCCATCCTGTGCGCCGCGGCTTCGACGATCTTGAGATCGGTGATCACCGCCTCGCCCACGCCTCTGACCTCTGCCAGGCGTTCGGGTGGCGCGGACAGAACCCGGTTGAAATCCCCGAATTGCGCGAGCAGCGCATGCGCCAGCGGCTTCACGTCGCGGCGCGGGATCGAACGGAACAACACCAGTTCCAACAGCTCGTAATCGGGCATCGCCGCCGCCCCACCCTCAAGGAAACGGGCGCGCAGGCGCTTGCGATGGTCCGCGATATATGACGGCAACTTGCCCGCAGGCAGGGGCTGAACCGGGGCCTCGTCGCCCTCAAACAGCGATCGGGTTTCATGAAATGCGCGCCGCTGGGTCATGCCGCAAGCCTGGGCCTGCCAGGTGAACATTCCGTTAACCCCATCCGATGCAGCAGAACGAAAAAGGACGCCAACCGCGGGGCTGGCGTCCGATTGCACGTCATTGGCCGCGCAACAGGGGTTGCTCAGCCCTTCATGCCGTCCCAAAAGGATTTCACCGAGGAAAAGAACGAGTTGGACTCCGGGTTGTTGTCCTCGCCCAGCTCTTCAAACTCGCGCAGCAATTCCTTCTGACGGCTGGTCAGGTTCACCGGCGTTTCCACCGCCAGCTCGATGAACATGTCGCCAGTGCCGCCGCCGCGCAGCGCCGGCATGCCCTTGCCCCGCAGGCGCATCTGGCGGCCCGACTGGCTGCCCGAGGGGATCTGGACGCGGCCGCGACCGCCATCGATGGTGGGCACCTCGATCGCACCGCCAAGCGCCGCCTTGGCCATGCTGACCGGCACTCGGCAATAGAGATTGGTGCCGTCACGTTCGAACAATTCGTGCGCCTGAACCTCGACAAAGATATAGAGATCGCCCGGCGGTCCGCCGCGCATGCCCGCCTCGCCCTCGCCAGCCAGGCGAATGCGGGTGCCGGTCTCGACGCCTGCGGGGATGTTGACATTCAGCGCCCGGTCCTTTTCGACCCGCCCCTGGCCACCGCAAACCTTGCAGGGATTCTTGATGATCTGCCCAAGACCGGAACAGGTCGGACAGGTGCGCTCAACGGTAAAGAACCCTTGCTGTGCGCGCACCTTGCCCATGCCCGAGCAGGTCGGGCAAGTGGTGGGCTCGGCACCGCCTTCTGAGCCATTGCCGTCACAGGCCGAACAGGCCACCGCAGTGGGCACGTTGATGGTCTTCTGAATGCCGGCAAAGGCATCTTCCATGGTAACGCGCAGGTTATAGCGCAGGTCGGCACCGCGCGCGGCGCGACGACCGCCGCCGCCCCGCTGACCGCCCATGAAGTCGCCGAACAGGTCGTCGAACACGTCAGAGAAAGCAGAGGAGAAATCGCCGCCCCCAAAGCCCTGACCGGGATGGCCACCGCGTCCGCCACCCATGCCGCCCTCGAACGCGGCGTGACCGAACCGGTCATAGGCGGCTTTCTTGTCCGCGTCCTTGAGAACTTCGTAAGCCTCGTTGGCCTCTTTGAACTGGCTCTCGGCATCGGGATTGTCGGCATTCCGATCCGGGTGCAGTTCCTTGGCCTTCTTGCGATAGGCCTTTTTGATTTCGTCGGACGAAGCGCCCTTGGTCACGCCAAGCACGTCATAGAAGTCGCGTTTTGACATTCTGTTGTCCTCCTGTCTGAACGTCAGAGGGCCGGCGCCGCGTTCGGGCCGGCCCATCCAGTTTCAAACAAGCGCCTTATGCACGCTTGTTATCGTCCAGATCCTCGAACTCGGCATCGACGATGTCATCCTCGCCCGGACCCGCGTCGGCGGCTGCCGGCTCTTCTTCCGAGTCCTGGCTGGCCTTGTAGATGGCTTCGCCAAGTTTCATCGCCGCTTCGGTCACGTTCTGGATGCCGGATTTGATCTTTTCGGCATTCTCGCTTTCCAGCTCGTCCTTGAGCGCGGCAATCGCCAGTTCGATCGCTTCGATGGTGGTCGGGTCGACCTTGTCGGAATGCTCTTCCATCGACTTTTCGGTCGAGTGGATGAGGCTCTCGGCCTGGTTCTTGGCATCCACCAGCTCGCGGCGGGCCTTGTCTGCCTCGGCGTTTTCCTCGGCGTCCTTGACCATCTTTTCGATGTCGTCATCCGACAGGCCGCCCGAGGCCTGAATGGTGATCTTCTGTTCCTTGCCGGTGCCCTTGTCCATCGCGCCCACCGACACGATGCCGTTGGCATCAATGTCAAAGGTCACTTCGATCTGGGGCATGCCGCGCGGGGCCGGCGGAATGTTCTCAAGGTTGAACTGGCCAAGGATCTTGTTGTCGGCGGCCATTTCGCGTTCGCCCTGGAACACCCGGATGGTCACGGCATTCTGGTTGTCTTCGGCGGTCGAGAAGATCTGCGACTTCTTGGTCGGGATCGTGGTGTTGCGATCGATCAGGCGGGTGAACACGCCACCCAGCGTCTCGATACCCAGCGACAGCGGGGTCACGTCGAGCAGCACCACGTCCTTGACGTCACCCTGCAGAACGCCGGCCTGAATGGCGGCACCCATGGCAACCACTTCGTCCGGGTTCACACCCTTGTGCGGCTCTTTGCCAAAGAACTTGGTGACTTCTTCCACGACCTTGGGCATGCGGGTCATGCCGCCGACCAGAACGATCTCGTCCACGTCCGAGGCGGACAGCCCGGCATCCTTCAGTGCCGCCTGGCAGGGCTTGAGCGAAGCCTTGATCAGGTCGCCGACAAGGCTCTCCAGCTTGGCACGGGTCAGCTTCATCACCATGTGCAGCGGCTGGCCGCCCTTCGGGTCCATCGAGATGAACGGCTGGTTGATCTCGGTCTGCGAGCTGCTGGACAGTTCGATCTTGGCCTTTTCAGCGGCTTCCTTGAGACGCTGAAGGGCCATTTTGTCCTGGGTCAGGTCGACGCCGTTTTCCTTTTTGAATTCACCCGCCAGATAGTTGACGATGCGCATGTCAAAATCTTCACCACCCAGGAACGTGTCGCCATTGGTGGATTTCACCTCGAACAGACCGTCATCGATTTCCAGAATGGTCACGTCGAAGGTACCGCCGCCAAGGTCATAGACCGCGATGGTGTGGGTGTTTTCCTTGTCCAGACCATAGGCCAGCGCGGCCGCGGTCGGTTCGTTGATGATGCGCAGCACTTCGAGGCCGGCAATCTTGCCCGCGTCCTTGGTGGCCTGACGCTGGGCGTCGTTGAAATAGGCCGGAACCGTGATGACCGCCTGGCTGACCTCTTCGCCAAGGTAGGATTCCGCGGTTTCCTTCATCTTGCCCAGAATGAAGGCCGAGATCTGGCTCGGCGAATATTTTTCGCCCTTGGCCTCGACCCAAGCGTCACCATTGCCGCCGTCGATCACCGAGAAGGGCAGGTTTTTCTTGTCCTTGGCCAGGTCCGCATCGTCGTTGCGACGGCCAATCAGACGCTTGACGCCGAAAATGGTATTGTCGGGGTTGGTGACGGCCTGGCGTTTTGCCGGCTGGCCAACCAGGCGTTCGTCATCCGTGAAGGCGACGATCGAGGGGGTGGTCCGGGCGCCCTCGGCGTTTTCGATCACGCGGGGCTGGCTTCCGTCCATGAGGGCAACACAGCTGTTGGTGGTGCCCAGGTCGATTCCGATTACTTTGCTCATCTTGGTTTTGATCCCTAGCTGTTTCAAGGCGATGACCCGAGGCCTGAACCCGTTATGGCATCCCGACCCCGATTGTTTTGCGCGACAGCGGGTCCCGCCATGGCGCGTCCCGGCGTATATAGGGAGCAGAAATGCGGCCTGCAACCGTCGTTGCGCGCCTGTATTCACGAATCTTGGCAGAATTTTGAACCGGTTTGTCAAGGAAGGGAGAACGGGTGGTGAGCTGTCTTGAAATGCGCGGCTTTGAGATATGGAAAGGCATGTTGCGACAGGCCGAGCAGGAGGCGGTCGTGGCCGCGGTGCGCGAGGTGGTCAAAGCCGCGCCGTTGTTTCAACCGCAAACACCCTATGGGCGGCCGATGTCGGTGCGGATGACATCGGCGGGGCGTTTCGGATGGCACTCTGACCGAAGCGGCTATCGCTATGCGCCGCGCCATCCCAGCGGCGTGACATGGCCACCGGTTCCCGAAGAGATCCTGGCGATCTGGCGACAGGTCACCGGGCTCGAACGCCAGCCGGATTGCTGTTTGATCAACTGGTATGGCGAAGGGGCACGCATGGGGTTGCACCAGGATCGCGACGAGGCCGATTTTTCCTGGCCGGTGGTTTCCGTGTCGCTGGGAGATGACGGGCTGTTTCGCATCGGCAACCGGACGCGGGGCGGCTCGACCGAGTCGGTGTGGCTGACATCGGGGGATGTCGTGGTGATGGGCGGCGATGCGCGGCTGACCTATCACGGCATCGACCGCATCCGGTACCGCTCGTCCCGGTTGTTGCCGAAAGGGGGACGGCTGAACCTGACGTTGCGGGTTGTGACCTGAGCGGGTGCGGATCGGCGCGGGCGGATGATGAGGGGCGCAGCCCCTCAAACTCCCCGGAGTATTTGCCCAAAGATGAAAGGGCGGCCGGTCAGCGGCGGGCCGACCAGCTGATCGAGACGTGACGGCGGGTGTAGAATTCGCCCATGAGACCGATCACGATGAAGACAACGCCGAGCCACCAGGCATAATGCCAATTGCTGAAATGCGGATTGTAATTGATGAAGACGAAGCCGCGCGCCTGATCGATGGCGTGAAACAGCGGGTTCCAGTCGAACATGGCCAGCATGTAGCCCGGCAGCGTGTTGGCGAGAAACATCTTGCCCGAGGCGATCATGTTGGCGCGTTGGTAGATCGTGACCATGATGCCGACCGCCAACGGGAACCACGGCCTGAGCACCAGGAAGATGAGACCGACCCCGCATCCCGTGAACCAGGCGAGCAGCAGCATTCCGAAGGCGGCGGCGGGCTGATCGATTTCGATCGGGGTGAAGCCGATATGGTAGACGAGGAGGATGAGGAACATCGACAGTGTCTGGACATAGAGCGATGCCAGCGCCGCCGCCGATATGGAGACAATCGTGTTCATCGGGGCATGTTGCATCAGCGCCGAGTTCGGCCCCTCGGCCCCGGCCACCGCGCCCACCGCCTTGGTATGACAGATGAACAGGAAGATGCCGGACATGACATAGAGCAGGAAATCGCCGCGCACCGCCGAGCCGCGCAGGCCCAGGACCACGAACAGAAAATAGAAGACCAGCACGAAGACCACGATCTGCAACATGTTCAGCAGGATCGCCACCAACGCGTTGTTGTGGCGTTTGCGCACGTTCCTGGCCACCGCGTGATAGATCAGCGCGGCGATCTGCGCGGCGCCGGCCAGCCGGGATTTGCCTCTGGATTGAACGAACATTGACCTGTGATCCTGTGACGCCGGCAAACTTGCCACGGAAATCTTGCCGAACCGTTGCGCTGCGATCATAAGGGGCGCAGACGTGCTTATCAACAAACCGCATCGGAGTAACCCGAGTGACCCATGAAGAGCTGATCCCGGTCATCCGCCGCCTGTCCATCGAGGCAGGGGCCAAGATCATGGAGATTTACAATTCGGATGATTTCGACGTGAAGGTCAAATCCGATGACAGCCCGGTGACCGAGGCCGACGAAGCGGCGGATGCGCTCATTTCGGCAGGGCTGCGCGCCGCGTTTCCCGACGTGATGCTGGTGACCGAAGAGCAAGCCGCCAGCCACAGCGCCAAGGGCGATACCTTTCTGATTGTCGATCCGCTGGACGGCACCAAGGAATTCATCCACCGCCGCGGTGATTTCACGGTGAACATCGCGCTGGTCGAGAATGGTGTGCCGACGCGCGGCGTGGTCTATGCCCCGGCCAAGGGGCGTATGTTCTATACCCAGGCGGATGGGCAATCGGTCGAAGAGACCGGCGCGCTGGACCCCGGAACCGTCGGCCCGCTCAGCCCGATCACGGTCGCGACGCCCGATAATGACGCGCTGATGGTGGTGGCGAGCAAGTCGCATCGCGATCAGGCGACGGACGACTATATCGGCAAATATGGCGTGAAAGACATGAAGAGCGCGGGATCGTCGCTGAAGTTCTGCCTTGTCGCCACCGGTGAGGCCGATCTCTATCCCCGCGTGGGGCGCACGATGGAATGGGACACCGCCGCCGGCCACGCGGTGTTGCAGGGGGCGGGTGGCAAGGTCGTGCGCTTTGACGATCACAGCCCGCTGACCTATGGCAAGGATGGCTATGCCAATCCGTTCTTCATCGCCCATGCCCCCGGCGTCACGCTGAAGAGCGCCTGATGGGGGTACTGGTTGCCATTCCCGCGCGCTATGCGTCGTCGCGGTATCCGGGCAAGCCGCTGGTGGGGTTGACCGGGGCAAGCGGCACGTCCCGGACATTGATCGAACGGTCCTGGCGGGCGGCGCAAGCGGTCTCTGGGGTCGATCGGGTGGTGGTTGCCACCGATGACGATCGCATTCGCGCCGCCTGCGAAGGATTCGGCGCCGAGGTGGTGATGACTTCATCGGATTGTGTCAACGGAACCGAACGCTGTGCCGACGCGCATGCAGCGCTTGGCGGTGGCTATGAGATTGTCGTCAACCTGCAGGGTGATGCCCCGCTGACCCCCCACTGGTTCATAGAAGACCTTATCCGGGGATTGCGCGCCGCTCCGGATGCGGGCGTTGCAACGCCAGTTCTGCGGTGTGACGGGGCGGCCCTGAACGGGTTTCTCGCCGATCGCAGGGCCGGGCGCGTGGGCGGCACCACGGCGGTGTTTTCCGCCGACAAAAGCGCGATGTATTTTTCCAAGGAAGTCATCCCTTTTACCGCCCAAACCTATGCCGATGACGCCGAGACCCCGGTGTTCCATCATGTCGGTGTCTATGCCTATCGGCCCGAGGCGCTGGCCGCATACCCGGCCTGGCCGGTCGGCCCGCTGGAACGGCTGGAAGGGCTTGAGCAACTGCGCTTCATGGAGAACGGCGGCAAGGTGCTCTGTGTCGAGGTCGAGGCGCGGGGCCGGCAGTTCTGGGAGCTGAACAATCCCGAGGACGTGCCACGCCTTGAGACCATGATGAAACAGATGGGGCTCGACTGACGGATCGGGCCGGCGTTGGGCATGATTGAGATTGCGGATAAAACACCCTAGAGTTGCATCGATAATCCGCCGAACCAGACCCGAAAGCAGCGGATTTATGCAAAATGACGGCATATGGTGAGATTTCCCCTTTTGACGCCCTATCGTTTCATGTGTTTTGTATCAGCGAGCGCTTCGGGGCTTGCATTGGCGGGCATCGCTGCAATGTATATCCGCGATGACCCGGCGGATATATTGGCCGGGCGGAAACCTGGGGCATGTGACGACCGCAAGCGGATCGTGTATAACAAGGCCGACGCTGTCCAAGTGTAGAAATTATTGAGCTGAGAGACATCCATGGGCAAGAAAGTAACGAAAGCAATTTTTCCGGTTGCAGGCATGGGCACGCGGTTCCTGCCGGCGACCAAATCGGTGCCAAAAGAGATCATGACGCTGGTTGACCGTCCCCTGGTTCAATATGCCATCGACGAAGCGCGCGCCGCCGGGATCAAGGAATTCATCTTTGTCACTTCCAAGGGGAAGGGCGCGCTGGAAGATTACTTTGACCACTCTCCGGTGCTCGAACAGGAGCTGCGCCGCAAGGGCAAGAGTGAGCTTCTGGATATTCTCAAGGCCACCAACATGGAAAGCGGCGCAATCGCCTATATCCGCCAGCACCGGGCCCTTGGGTTGGGCCATGCGGTGTGGTGTGCGCGCCGGCTGATTGCCAATGAACCCTTTGCGGTCATCCTGCCCGATGACGTCATCGCCGCCGAGACCCCCTGCCTGCAACAGATGGTCGAAGCCTACGAGGAAACCGGCGGCAACATGGTTGCGGCAATGGAAGTCCCGCCCGAGGCCGCGTCGGCCTATGGTGTGCTTGATCTCGAGGAAGATCAGGGGTCGATCGTCAAGGTCAAGGGCATGGTCGAGAAACCCAAGCCCGCCGAAGCACCGTCGAACCTTGCGGTGATCGGCCGCTATATCCTCAGCCCGTCGATCCTGCGCAACCTCAACAAGATGAAGGAAGGTGCCGGCGGCGAGATCCAGCTGACCGACGCAATTGCCCAGGATATCGGCTCCAGCAACTCGGTCTATGGTTTCCGGTTCAGGGGCCAGCGGTTCGATTGCGGCTCCAAGGCGGGCTTCTTGCAGGCCACCGTGGCCTTTGCATTGGCGCGCGATGATCTGCGCGACGATCTCTCGCGTTACCTGCGCGATATCGTTCAACTGGACAAGGCGGCCGAATAGGCCCTGCGAGGATCGAAAATGAACACCGTTCTGGTGACTGGTGGCGCCGGTTATATCGGGTCACATGCCTGCAAGGCATTGAAAGCCGCGGGCTATGTTCCCGTGACCTATGACAATCTCGAGACCGGCTGGCAGGATGCGGTCAGGTTTGGCCCGTTCGAGCGCGGCGACCTGCTGGACCGGGCGCGGCTGGACGAGGTGTTTGCCACCCACAAGCCCATCGCCGTCATGCATTTTGCCGCGCTCAGCCAGGTGGGCGAAGCGATGAGCCAACCGGGCCGCTATTGGCGCAACAATGTCGAGGGGTCGCTGACCCTGATCGAGGCGGCGGTCGCGGCGGGATGCCTGGATTTCGTGTTTTCCTCGACCTGTGCCACCTATGGCGAACATGACAACGTGGTGCTGGATGAAAACACGCCACAGGTGCCGCTCAATGCCTATGGGGCATCCAAGCGGGCCATCGAGGATATCCTGCGCGATTTCGAGGCCGCCCATGGGCTGCGCCACGTGATCTTTCGCTATTTCAACGTGGCGGGGGCGGATCCCGAGGCCGAAATTGGCGAACATCACCGCCCCGAGACCCATCTCATCCCGATCATGCTCGAGGCGATTGACGGCAAGCGCGATGCGCTGACCGTGTTCGGAACCGACTATGACACGCCGGACGGCACCTGCATTCGCGACTATGTGCATGTCAGCGACCTGGTGGATGCCCATGTTCTGGGCCTGCAATGGCTTGGGGATGGCAAGGGCAGCAAGGTGTTCAACCTCGGAACCGGCAGCGGGTTTTCCGTGCGCGAGGTGATCGATCATTCCCGCTCGGTGACCAATCGCGAGGTGCCCTATGTCATCGGTCCGCGCCGGGCCGGCGATGCGACCAAGCTGGTTTCGGGCTCAGTGCGGGCCGAGCAGGAGCTGGGCTGGACCCCCTCGCGCTCTGACCTGCGCACCATGATCGCCGACGCCTGGCGCTGGCACGAATCGGGGCATTACGACAAGTGACACCATGAGCGGCGGCAACGCCCGGATCGGTCCCGGTGCAGCCTATCGCCTGCGCTGGCGGCGGCGTGGCCTGTTGTGGCGGTCGTTTCGCAGCCGCCATCAACTTCGCCCGGTCCATGACCGCACGGCCCGGATCACCCCCGCCGCGATCCTGGCCATCAGCACCATCCGGAATGAGATCGACCGCCTGCCGTGGTTTCTTGACCATCATCGCAAGCTGGGCGTCGATCACTTTCTGATCGTGGACAATGCCAGCGATGACGGCTCTGGCGAATTTCTCGCCGCGCAGCCGGATGTCTCGCTCTGGAGCACCGATCACAGCTATCGTGACGCGCGTTTCGGGCTGGACTGGATGACATGGCTTCAGATGCGCCATGCGGATGGCCATTGGTGCCTGATGCTCGACGCGGACGAGCTGTTTGTCTACGCCCATCACCAAAGCTGCGGCCTGCATGAGCTGACCCGCTGGCTCGCGGCGCAGGGGCATGACGTGTTCGGCGCGCTGATGCTCGACCTTTATCCCAGGGGGCCGCTTGCGGGGCACACCTATCGCGCCGGTGACGATCCGCTTGCCACCCTGTCCTGGTTCGATCCCGCCCCCTACCGGGCGCAGCGCCAGCAGCCGCTTGGCAACCTCTGGGTCCAGGGCGGTATGCGCGAGCGGGTGTTCTTTGCCGACTCCCCGCGCCGGTCGCCGACGCTGAACAAACTGCCGTTGGTGCGCTGGTCGCGGCGCTATGCCTATGTCAATTCCTGTCACGCGATCCTGCCCCGCCGCCTGAACTTTGGCTATGACGGGCCGGGTTCGGGGATGCCCTGCGGGGTTCTGCTGCACACCAAGTTCCTGCCCCAGGCGATGCACCGCGCCGCCGTCGAAAAACAACGCGGCCAGCATTTTCACGAACCCGGCGAATTCGCGCGATATTACGACCAGGTGGCCGCCGGGCCCGATTTGTGGTCGCCCGGCTCGGTACGGTTCGAAGGCTGGCAACAGCTCGAAGCCCGTGGATTGATGCAGTCCGGGGGCTGGTAAGGGTGGCGCTCGCCTCCAAAAGGTGACAATTTCTCTAAAGCTCCCCGTAAGTTTCTGAAAATTCTTTGATATGGCTAACCAAACAGTGACAATTGGACAGGTATGTCGGAACTGGCAAGTGTCATACGGTAACAGCATGTCATCACGTCGGGAGCGCGCCGGGTCATGAGCCTGTGGACGTCCTATCGCATGAGATTGCGGCGCAGGCGCCGGTTGCTGCGTTGCCTGCGCAAATCGCGCGAGCTGCGCCCGGTACAGGACAACACCGCCGCGATTCGGCCCGACGACATCCTTCTGGTCAGCATTTTCCGCAACGAAGGCGTCAGGCTGCCCTATTTCCTGAAATATTACCGCGATCTCGGGGTCGATCACTTCCTGTTCGTGGACAATGACAGCAATGACACCACCGCCGAATTGCTCGCCGGGGCGGCGGATATCTCGGTCTGGCATACCCGTCACAGCTACAAGAAGTCGAATTTCGGCACGGACTGGCTGAACTACCTGCTGCGCAAGCATGGCCATGGGCATTGGACACTGGTGGTCGATCCGGATGAGTTCTTTGTCTATCCATTCTGCGATACCCGCCCCTTGCGGGCGCTGACCGACTGGCTTGGCGCGTCGTCGATCAAATCCTTCGGGGCCATGCTGCTGGACATGTACCCGCGCGGACGGCTGGACGCGCTGCATTACGAACCCGGCCAAAACCCGATGGAAATCGCCGAGTGGTTCGACAGCGGGAACTACACGCTGAAGCGCAATCCCGAATTTGGCAACCTGTGGATCCAGGGCGGGCCGCGCAGCCGCATGTTCTTTGCCGACAATCCGGACAAGGCCCCCGCGCTGAACAAGATTCCCCTGGTCAAGTGGAACCGCCGCTATGCCTATGTCAGTTCGACCCATATGCTGCTGCCGCGGGGGCTGAACCTGGTCTATGATCAAGGCGGCGGCGAAAAGGCCAGCGGTGTTCTGCTGCACGCCAAGTTCCTCGATAATTTTGCGGACAAGGCCACCGAGGAACTGAGCCGCAAGCAGCACTATTACGGGTCGGTCGAATACCGGGCCTATCTCGACAGGCTCGAAGACGGTGCCGGGCCGTGGAACGAGTGGAGCGAGAAATACATCAACTGGCGGCAGATCGAGATCCTCGGCCTGATGTCCAAGGGCAACTGGACATGAGCGTCGGCATTGCCATGCTGGTGCATACGGCGCTGGACCGTGTCGAGCAAGTCGCGCGGCACTGGGCGGCCGCCGGTTGTCCGGTGGCGCTGCATGTGGATTTGAACGTGGAGCGGGATGCCCATGACCGGCTGGTGCAGGCCCTGGCCGATCAACCGATGATCCGGTTCTGCAAACGGCACCGCTGCGAATGGGGGCGGTGGGGTATCGTCGCGGCGTCGCAATCGGCCAGCGAAATGTTGCTCGCCGAGTTCGACGATCTTCACCATGTCTACCTTGTCTCCGGGTCCTGCCTGCCGTTGCGCCCGGTGAGCGAGCTGGTCGAGTATCTCGCGGCGCGCCCGCACACCGATTTCATCGAAAGCGCGACCACCGCGGATGTGCCCTGGGCCAAGGGCGGTCTTCAGCAGGAACGGTTCACGCTGCGATTTCCCTTTTCGTGGAAGCGGCAGCGCGCCTTGTTCGACCGCTATGTGCGCCTGCAACGCCGGTTGGGTCTGCAGCGCAAGGTGCCCGATGGGCTGGACCCGCATATCGGCAGCCAATGGTGGTGCCTGACGCGCCAGACCCTCGCCGCGATCCTGGGCGATCCGAACCGTGCCCGGTATGACCGGTATTTCCGCAAGGTCTGGATCCCCGATGAAAGCTATTTCCAGACGCTCGTGCGCCGCTATTCCACCGAAATTGAAAGCCGCTCGCTGACGCTCTCCAAGTTCGACCACCAGGGCAAACCGCATGTATTCTATGACGATCACCTGCAATTGCTCAGGCGATCGAACTGTTTTGTCGCACGCAAGGCCTGGCCGCATGCAACCCGGCTTTACGCCACTTTCCTGAACAATTCCGGCCCGCAGAACGCCGCGGAACCCAACCCGGCCCGGATCGACCGGGTCTTTGCACGGGCGGTTGAACAGCGGACCCGGGGGCGTCCCGGGCTCTACATGCAGAGCCGGATGCCGCACCGCGGGGCAGTGAACGCGCCAACTTCGAACCCATATTCGGTGTTTCAGGGCTTTGCCGAACTGTTCGACAATTTCGAAGACTGGCTTGGCAGAAGCACCGGCACCCAGGTTCACGGCCACCTGTTCGCACCGGACCGCGTCGCGTTTGCCGGGCGTGGTTCCGTCTACAATGGCGGCCTGAGCGACAGCGCCGCCAAGCGGGACTATGCGCCCGAGACCTTTCTGACCAGCCTGATCTGGAACACGCGGGGCGCGCGGCAATGCTTGCAGTTCGGCCCCGCCGACAGGCAGGCCATCGCGCCCTTCATCGCGCAGGACCCGAACGCCCGGATCGCCGTCATCACCGGGGCCTGGGCCATTCCGCTGTTTCACTCCGATCGTAACTTTGCCGAGCTGCGCCGGCGTGCGGCCAAGCTGCAAAAGATCGAGACACGGCAACTGGCCGTGCTAAGATCGAAAGAGGCCAAGGCGCAGGCGCGCATCTGGTCGCTTGCCGAATTCATGGAGGCACCGATGGAGGCCCTGCAGGACATCGTGGACGAGATTGGCCAGCACAACAACCGGACCCTGACCGAGGCACCGCAGATGGCGGACCTCGCGGGCTTTGGTCAGTTCCTGCAAAAGCTCAAGAATCAGGGGATGCACCCGCATCTGACCGGTGATTTCCCCCTGGAGGACCCGCCCGCCATCCGGCCCAAACGCCCCAGCAAACCCTACCTGGTCCAATAGGGCGCGATGACGGCCATGTTCGACTATTTCGTGCTGTTCGCAGAGATGCGCACCGGGTCCAATTTCCTTGAAACCAACCTGAACGCGCTGGCCGACATTCACTGTCACGGCGAGGCGTTCAACCCGAATTTCATCGGTTATCCCCGCCGCAACGAGGTTCTGGGCATGTCGCTGGCCGAGCGCGACGCCGCTCCGCAAGAGCTGATCTCGACCATGCGCGCCGCCCCCGGAGGCCTGCACGGGTTTCGCTATTTCCATGACCATGACGCACGGGTGTTTGACACGATCATCGATGATGCGCGCTGTGCCAAGATCATCCTGACCCGCAATCCGCTGGACAGCTACGTTTCATGGAAAATCGCCGCCGAGACCGGGCAATGGAAACTGACCGATGTGAAGCGGCGCAAGGAAGCCATAACCCATTTCGACCCCGAGGAATTTGATCGCCATCTGGATGCGGTACGCGGCTTTCAGGAAAAGATCCTCAAGCGCCTCCAGATCAGTGGCCAGACGGGGTTTTACCTGTCTTATGACGACCTGCGCGATGTCGATGTTCTGAATGGGCTGGCCGCCTGGCTGGGCTCGGAGGGCCGCCTTGCCCGGCCCGATCAGAGCCTGAAGCCGCAAAACCCGGCCCCGCTGGCCGAGCGCGTCGACAATCCCGACGAGATGGAGCGCGCGCTGGCGCGGGCCGACTATTTCCAACTGTCGCGCACCCCGAATTTCGAACCCCGCCGCGGCCCCGCGGTGCCGCGCCACGTGGCAGCGGCCAAGGCTCCGTTGTTGTTCATGCCGGTGCCGGGCGGGCCGATTGCCGAAATCACCCGCTGGCTGGCCGCCCTGGACGGCGTGACCACCGACGCGCTGCAAACCGGGATGAACCAGAAACATCTGCGCCAATGGCTCAGGGCCCACCCCGACCATCGCGGTTTCACGGTGCTGCGTCACCCGCTGGCGCGCGCCCATTCGGTGTTTTGTGCGGCGATCCTGTCGGACGGTCCGGATGCCGACCCCAGGATGCAAGAGGGGCTGGCGCGCCAGTTCAAACTGAAACGCCCGCGCAACGGAGTCTGGTCGACCGTGCAAGACCATCGCCGGGCGTTCATGGTGTTCCTGGATTTCGCGCGGGCCAACATGGCCGGCCAGACCGCGCTTGCCCCCCACCCCGCGCTTTGCAGCCAGGCGGGCGCGCTGTCGGGCTTTGCGGAATTCGCCCCGCCGGACCTGATCCTGCGGGAAGAGGAATTGCCGCGCCTGTTGCCGGTACTGGCCGATCTGGCCGGCTATGGCCCCACAACGCCTCCCCTGCCCGGTCTATCGCCGGATGAACCATTTGCGCTTGCCGATATATGCGACGCCGCATTGCAGAAAAAAGCCGCGCAGGTTTACCGGCGCGACTATCTGCTATTTGGATTTGAAGACTGGCGCGCGGCTCAGGCCGCCTGAACCGACTGCGCTTCGGACAATAACGCGTAGAGCGTCGTGACATCCAGATTGGCCCGCAGCTTTGAGCACAGTGCTGGCTCGCGCAGGGTCCGCGACACCAGCGCAAGCGCCTTGAGGTGCTCGACCCCGGCATCTTCGGGCGCAAAGAGCGCAAAGGCGATATCCACGGGCTGACGGTCAACCGCACCGAAATCGATGGGCTTTTCAAGCATGACAAAGGCCCCGACGACCTGGCTCAGCCCTTCCATCCGCGCGTGCGGCAAGGCAACGCCATGGCCCACACCGGTTGGGCCAAGGCTTTCACGTTCCAACAGAGCGTCCACAGTCATGGCAGCATCCAGCCCGTATGCGTTATGGGCCACGTCACCGATTTCCTGGAACAGCCGCTTCTTGCTCGATGCGGCCGAGAAAACCTTGACGGCCTCGGGCCTGAGGATGCTGGTCAACTCCATGTCTCACTGTCTCCGCTTGGGCACCGTCAGGCGCCACAGGGTAATGTCTTGCCGCTCAGGGGTCGATCCAGCCGATATTGCCATCTTCGCGGCGATACACGACGTTCAGCCCTTCCTTGCCTTCGTTGCGGAAAATCAGCACCGGTGCGCCTGCCAGCTCCATCTGCATCACCGCTTCCCCCACAGATAGCGACGGTATCTGGGTTTCCATCTCGGCAACGATGATCGGCTGGAGCGTGTCAGGTTCGGCATCCTCGGCCTGCTCTTCCGACGCGAGGATATACGAGGACGCGCCAAAGAGTTCAACCGGCTGTGAACGGTCCCGGTGATGATCTTTCAGCCTCCGCTTGTAGCGGCGCAGCTGCTTTTCCATTTTTTCGGAACAGGCCTCGAACGCCGCGTATATCTCATGCGCATGCGCCTTGGCGGTTGCATTCAGACCGGTCGACAGATGAATCGTTGCTTCACAGACATACTCGCTCGCCGAGCGGGAAAAGATGACATTGGCACCGGTCGGCCGCTCGGCGTATTTTTCAACCACCGCATCCAGATCGGTTTTGACGTGTGTTTGCAGGGCCTCGCCAATATCGATCTGTTTTCCGCTGATTTGGTAACGCATATGTTCTCCTTCTCTGTTTCAACCGGCAACGCGGCACTGAATGGCCGCGAAGAAGTCAGGTCCGGTTGAGGGGGGCAGGCAATCGGTCTGCTTGGTGAGTGCGTATGGTGCCTTCGGGGAAGAGCATATCGGAGACTGCATCAAACAGGAGTGTTGCCATACCCCATTTGAGGCGACACTCGGGGTCGGTGTCAATGCAAAGCCGCATCAATAATGTCGGAAATGGCATGTGGCGGAACGAATCCTGCGCCAGCTCAGTAGATCCTGAAATTTTCGCCCAGATAGACGCGGCGGACGTTTTCATTCTCGACCACTTCCGCCGGGGTTCCCGACATCAGGACCTGCCCGTCATGCAGGATATAGGCCCGGTCAACGATCTCCAGCGTCTCGCGCACGTTGTGATCGGTGATGAGCACGCCAATCCCGCGTTTCTTGAGATCGGCGACCAGATGCCGGATATCGCCGACCGAGATCGGGTCGACCCCGGCAAAGGGTTCGTCCAGCAAGAGGTATTTCGGATTCGCCGCAAGACAGCGTGCGATCTCGACCCGCCGCCGTTCGCCGCCGGACAGGGCCAGCGCCGGGGCGCGCCGCAGATGTTCGATGGAAAAATCCGACAGCAGCTCTTCCAGACGTTCCCGGCGCTTGTGGTGGTGCCGCACCGTGATGTCGAGCACCGCCGAAATATTGTCTTCGACGCTGAGGCCGCGAAAGATCGACATTTCCTGTGGCAGATACCCGATCCCCAGCCGCGCGCGCCGGTACATCGGCAACCCGGTCACCGCCTGCCCGTCGATCGACACGCTGCCGGCTTCGGGAATCACCAGCCCCGCGATCGCATAGAACGTGGTGGTCTTGCCCGACCCGTTGGGCCCGAGCAGCGCCGCAACCTCGCCGCGGTTGACCGCCATGGTCACATCGCGAATGACCAGCTTCTTGCGATAGGATTTGCGCAGCCGCTCGATCCGCAGGCCGGATTCGCCGTCGGTCACGGTCAGGGCTGGCGTGCTCATTCCGATTTTTCCGGAATCAGGATGGTCTTGACCCGGCCCACCATGTTGGCGGTGCCATCGGTCAGGTTCACGGTCATCTTCTCGGAGGTGAGCGCATTGGCCCCCTGCGTCAAAAGCACATCGCCGGTCATCACGACCACACCGCTGTCGATGGTGTAATCCGCGCGCTCGGCACTCGCCGCGTCCGGGCCATTGACCAGAACCACGTCACCCACCGCCTCCAGCCGCGCGACGCCGCCGGTGGCCTCGGCATAGATCACCAGAACCCGTTGCGCGGACAGCTTCATCTCGCCCTGCCCGACCAGCACATTGCCCTTGAACTCGGCGGAACCGTCCGCCTGATTTACATCCAGCGTATCCGACGTCACCTCGACCGGCAGGGTGGGATCGGCCTTGATCGCGCCAAACGCAACCTTGGTGCCCTGTGTCTGGGCCATCGCGGCGCCCGGGGCGAGCGCGACGCACAGGAGGAGGGCAGCAATACGGTTCACTTATTATCTTTCTAACTGTTTCGGGTCGTATATCAGCTTAACGCCATTCTTGAAAAGCATATGCAGGTCCCCATCACCGCTTTTTGCCGAGAACGCCATGCTGCCGGCGGTGAAATCGCCCATCGGGCCCGAACCGGTCACGGTTCCGGGCGCGTTGCCCGAGATACCGTCGAGCGCCGCGTTCAGCACTTCGGTCAGCATCTCGAGCCCGGCCGAGGTCTTGATGCGGACATTGCCGGTGAACCGGGCCATGTCGCCCGCCGAGGCAAGCGTTCCGGAATCCGATCGCAGGGTGATCAATTGCCCCCCCGCGGTCTTGAGCCGCGCGCTCAGGTTGTCCGCATCCCCCGGGGTGGTGTCGCTGCCGGGTCGGGCGCTGTCGGCGGTGACGATGATTTCCTCGCCCTTTGCCGTGGTGCCGGAAAAGAAAGGGTGCGTGACCTGCTGCCCCTTGGTGCGGGCCGTGACATCGGCCTCGGTGAACGGAATCGTCGCCACCTGATCCTGGCTGCGCGAGAACAGGAACAGGGTCGCAAGAATGGCCAGCGCCGACAGGGGCAAGAGCACCCGCAGGATGGCAACGGTGCGCGAATATCGATCCACCGACGCCCCCGGCTCAGCCCAGACCGACCCGCAGGCAGTCATGGATATGCAAGAGACCAAGCGGCGTGGCCGGACCGTCCGGATCAACCACGAACAGGCAGGTGATCTTTCGCTGGTTCATCACGGCGACCGCCTCTTCGGCCAGGGCGTCGGGGCCGATCACGGTTGGATTCGGTGTCATCACCTCGCCCGCCTGATGGCCCAGCAGCCCCTCCATCTTGCGCCGCAGGTCGCCATCGGTGATGATCCCGGCCAGCGTACCGTCCCCGTTGCGGACACCGGCCACGCCAAAGCCCTTCTGGCTGATTTCAATCAGGGTATCGCTCATCGGGGCGACGGTATCGACCAGGGGCAGAGCCGCGCCCTTGTGCATCAGGTCGCGTACCTTGGACAGGCGCGCACCCAATTTGCCACCCGGGTGAAACTCGCGGAAGTGCTCGGGCGTGAAGGCGCGATGCTCCATCAGCGCAACCGCCAGCGCATCGCCAAGCGCCAGCGTCATGGTCGTCGAGGTGGTGGGCACGATACCGGTGCCGCAGGCCTCTTGCGCCGCAGGCAGCACCAGCGCGACATCGGATTGCCGCAGCAAGGTCGACTCCGCGCGGCTCGCCACCCCGATCAACGGAATGCCGAACCGGCGGGTATAGGCCACCAGGTCGGCAAGTTCGGGCGTTTCGCCCGAATTGGACAGCACCAGCGCGACGTCACCCTGCGCCATCATGCCAAGATCACCATGGCTGGCCTCGGCGGGATGCACGAAATGCGCCGGCGTGCCGGTGCTGGCAAAGGTCGCGGCGATCTTGCGGGCGATGTGGCCGGATTTGCCCATGCCGCTGACAATGACCCGGCCGCTTGCCCCCAGGAGCAATTCGATGGCCCGATCGAAATCTCCGTTCAGGCTCTGCTCAAGCAGCGACAGCGCCTCGGCTTCGACACGGATGACGCGGCGCGCCGTGGTTTGGAATGTGCTGCTCATGAGTGCGCGAAGATGTCGGTTTCGGGCCAGCCCGCAAGGTCGAGCCGTGACCGGGTGGGCAGGAAATCGAAACAGGCCTGCGCGATCTCGCTGCGCCCCTCGCGCGCCAATCGCTTGTCCAGTTCCGCGCGCAGGCGGTGCAGGTGCAGCACATCGGAAGCGGCATAATCAAGCTGGGCCTCGGTCAGGTCCGCCGCACCCCAATCGCTCATCTGCTGTTGCTTGGAGATATCCACACCGATCAATTCCTGGGTCAGGTTCCGCAGGCCATGCCGGTCGGTATAGGTCCGCACCAGCCGCGAGGCGATCTTGGTGCAATAGACCGGTGCCGCCAGCGCACCGAATGCATGATACATCGCCGCGATGTCGAAACGCCCGAAATGAAACAGCTTGAGCACATTGGCATCTTTCAGCATCGCACAGAGATTGGGTGCCTCGGTCTGGCCCTTGGCCACCTGCACGATATGCGCCTCTCCGTCGCCGCCAGACATCTGGATCACGCAGAGCCGGTCGCGATGCGGGTTCAGCCCCATGGTCTCGCAATCGATGGCGACAACCGGCCCCAGGTCAAGCCCGTCAGGCAGGTCGTTCTGATAAAGATGATTGGCCAAGCTGTTATCCTCTGAAACACCGCGTACACGTTTCCGCCGAAATAGGCGGTTTGCGGTGCAAACTCAACTGCCGCAGGGTCACGCGCGGCAACAACTGGCCCATCTGCCGGCTGTTCCGCTAAGGTCGAACCGTCAGGAATGGAGGAACCGGATGCGCGCCTATGATCGTGAAGACCTGCTGTTTCAACTCTGGGAGGTCGCCGGCCTGTCCGATCTGCTCGCCGGCACCGATATCGACCGCGAGACGGTGAACGGAATCCTCGACACGGCGGACCAGGTGGCAAGCGATCATTTCCTGCCCATCGGCCGCCAGATCGACGAGACCGAGCCCGCCTTTGTCGATGGTCGCGCGATTCTGCCCGATGCGGTCAAACCCGCGGTGGACGCCTTTGTCGATGCCGGGTTCATCGCCGCCGGTTTTGCGCCCGAACATGGCGGCATGGGCCTGCCGGAAACCGTGCACCAGGCGGCCGCCTTTATCCTGGCGGCATCGAACGTGTCGCTGTCGGGCTATGGCATGCTGACCGTGGGCGCGGGCCGGCTGATCCAGAGTTTCGGGACAGACGCGCAGAAACGCACATGGCTTGCCCCCATGGTCGAAGGGCGGTTTTTCGGCACCATGTGCCTGAGTGAACCGCAAGCGGGATCGTCGCTGTCGGATATCACCACCCGTGCGGAACCGACCGGAGACGGGCGGTATCGCATCACCGGGCGCAAGATGTGGATCTCGGGCGGCGATCATGAGTTGAGCGAGAACATCGTCCACCTCGTTCTGGCCAAGATCCCCGGCGGCCCGGCGGGCGTCAAGGGAATTTCGCTGTTCATCGTGCCCAAGCGGCACCTCGATGGCAGCGGCAACGACGTGACCCTGGCCGGGCTGAACCACAAGATGGGCTACCGTGCGACAACCAACTGCGCGCTGAACTTTGGCGATGCCGGCGCGTGTTTTGGCGAGCTGCTGGGTGCGCCGCACAACGGGCTGGCGTATATGTTCCAGATGATGAACGAAGCGCGGATCGGGGTTGGCATGGGGGCCACCGCGCTCGGACAGGCCGGGTTCCAGGCCTCACTGGCCTATGCCCGCGACCGTCCGCAGGGGCGCGCTCCGGGCAGCAAGGATCCGTCCGCCCCACAGCGCGCCATCATCGAACATGCCGATGTGCGCCGGTTGCTGCTGGCACAGAAAGCGCATGTCGAACCGGCGCTGGCGCTTGCGATTTTCTGCGCCACGCTGGTGGACCGGGAACGCCGGGGCGAAGGCGATCTGGCCGCCCTGCTTGGCATGTTGACGCCCATTGCGAAATCCTGGGCGTCGGAATTCTGCCTTGAGGCCAACAAGCACGCGATCCAGGTGCTGGGAGGGGCCGGCTATACGCGCGACTACCCGGTCGAGCGATATTATCGCGACAACCGGCTGAACCCGATTCACGAAGGGACACATGGCATCCAGGGCATGGACCTGCTGGGGCGCAAGGTGTTGATCGATGGCGGTGCCGGCTTCGCCCGGGTCATGGCCGCGATCCGGGCGGATATCGCCGCCGCAAAGGACAGCGAGTTCGCCAATCCGCTTGAGCAAAATGTTCAACGGCTTGAGCAGGTTACACAGCGACTCGCCGGGTTGGTCGCCGCCGATCCGGACCGTGGCCTTGCCAACGCAACCCTCTATCTCGATTGTTTCGGCCATGTGGTCATGGGCTGGATGTGGCTGCGGATCACGATGGCGGCCACGCGGGTCGCGGCGCGCGATGGCGCGCGCGACTTCCTGACCGGCAAACACCAGGCCGCGCGGTATTTCTATCGCCGCGAGCTGGTGCGAACGCAGGGTTGGGCCGAGACCCTGATGGCCAATGACGCCAGCGCCCACGACATGCAGGACAGCTGGTTCTAGCGCGGACGCACGGCACCCGGCCCCTGTGCGCGGCGCAGGATCAGCGTCAGCCGGTCAAAGCTGTTGCGGACCTCGTCCGGTTCGGGCCGGGCAAAGAACGCGTCCAGCTCGGGCCAGACCTTGACCGCCTGGTCGAGCACCGGGTCGGTGCCTTCGGAGTAGAGACCCGCCTTGATCATGACTTCGGATTGCTCATAGGTGCCGAGCAGCTTGCGCACCTCGCCGATGGTCTCGTTCTCGGCCTCGCTCGCCGCGTCCGGCAGGCTGCGCGACACCGACTTGCCCACATCGATGGCAGGGAAACGGCCGCGTTCCGCAATCTCGCGGTTCAGAACCACGTGCCCGTCCAGCACGCCGCGCATGATATCGGCGATGGGCTCGTCCATGTCCGAACCGGCGACCAGCACGCTGAACACGGCGGTGACATGCCCTTGCCCCAGCCGCCCCGGCCCGGCGCGTTCGCACAACGCGGTGATTAGGGGCGTGACCGACGGGGGGAACCCGCGCAGCGCCGGGGCTTCGCCCCCGGCGACCGCGATTTCGCGATGCGCTTCGGCAAAGCGCGTCACCGAATCGGCGAGAAACAGGACATTGCGGCCCTGGTCGCGGAAATGCTCGGCAATCGCCATGGCAGACCAGGCACAGCGCCGCCGGGTCAGCGCCGACTGATCCGAGGTTGCGGCGACAACCACGGCGCGTTTCATCCCCTCGGGGCCCAGCACCCGGTCGACAAAATCATTCACCTCGCGCCCCCGCTCACCGATCAGCGCGATCACCACGATATCGCTGCTCATGTGGCGCGCCAGCGTTGCCAGCAAAGTCGACTTGCCCACCCCGGAACCGGCAAACAGGCCAATCCGCTGCCCCTCGACAATCGGCAACATGGTGTTCAGCACCGCCAGCCCGGTCCCCACGCGCGCGCCCAGCGGCATGCGTTCGACCGCCGGCGGCGGCGCAGCCATGATATTGCGCACCTCCTGCCCGCGCAGCAGAGGTTTGCCGTCCAGCGGCGCGCCATAGGGATCGACAACGCGGCCGACCCAATGATCCCCCGGCGCAAATCCGGGCATCGGGTACAGAACCGCCCGGTCGCCGATCGCCACCCCATCCGCCGCGCCATCGGGCAGCATGTGAACGATGTCCTGATCGATCTGAAGAACCTCGCCCGCCAGCTCCGGCCCCGGCTTCCGGCGCAACAGCAGATGATCGCCAATATGGGCCTCTTGCGCGATTCCCGCGATCTGCACCGCGCCGCCGCGGACGCCGACAACCCGCCCGACCGGACGCGCGAGCTCGGCATCGGCAAAGGCCTCGCCCAGCAATTTCAGATCAATCGTCACGTTGCGATCTCCTTTTGTTCACCGACAACGCTTTCTTAAAGGAATCAGGGTTAAGCCTTGATTGAAATTGATCGAGGGAGAAGCCCCGATGTTCCAAGGGTTGAACGTCTTTAAAGCTGCGCACGCCATGGCAACACATGCCGGAGAACGCCAGGCGCTGGTGGCGCAGAACATCGCCAACGCCGATACGCCCGGCTACAAGGCGCGCGACATGCACAGCTTTGCGCAGGTCTTTGACGGCGAAGCGGCAAGCGGGATGCGGGCAAGCCGTGCGGGCCATTTGAACGCACAGGATGGCAGCAGCGGCCGCCCCAGCTTTGAAAGCGAATCGCCCACCGACCCCAACGGAAACTCGGTCTCTGTCGAACTCGAGATGATGAAGGGCGTCGAGATCAAGCGCGAGCATGACCGCGCCCTTGCCATCTACAAATCCGCCCTCACGGTGCTGCGCACCAGCCTTGGCCGCGCGTGAGGAGGATTGACGGATGAGCGAGTTTTCCAACGCCCTTTCGGTTTCGGCCCACGCACTCAAGGCCCAGGCCACCCGGCTGCGTCACGTGTCCGAGAATATTTCCAATGCCGACACGCCCGGCTATCGCCGCAAGTCGGTCGCCTTTGAAACGACCCGTGGCCCCGAAGATACCGAGCTGCTCACGGTCGGGCGCGTCCAGCTTGACAAATCCGCGCTGGACCGGGTGTTCGATCCGGCCCACCCGATGGCGGATGAAACGGGCCACTACGACGGCTCGAATGTCGACCTGATGCTCGAAATCGCCGACGCCCGCGAGGCGCAGCGAAGCTACGAAGCTAACCTGAAAATGTTCGATCAGACCCGGCAGATGTCCGCCGGGCTGATGGATTTGTTGCGCAAGTAAAGGAGTTCCAGAATGGATATTCGCAGCCTGTCAGCCGTGCAGAATTATGGCGCGGCCCGTCCCGCGACCCAACCCGACCCGGAGGGCGGGGCCGGGGCACAACTGAAATCCGCGTTCCAGGATTTCGCCGCAACGATGCAGCAAGGCGAAACCACCGCCATGGCCTCAATGGCGGGCGATGCCGACCCCCATGCGCTGGTTCAGGCGCTGGCGCAGACGGAACTGGCCGTGGAAACCGCCATCACCGTGCGCAACAAGGTGGTCGAAGCCTACCAGGAAATCCTGAGAATGCCGGTCTGACATGCTGAGTGAAGGCGTCTTTTTCGACACGTTGCGGCAGGGGCTGTGGATCGGTGTCACGATTTCGATCCCGATCCTGACCGTGGCGCTGGTCACCGGGCTGATCATCGGCCTGTTCCAGGCGCTGACCTCGATCCAGGAAATGACGCTGACCTTCGTGCCCAAGCTCGCGGCGATCGTCGTCGTGTTCTGGCTGTCGATGGGCTTCATGACCCAGACGCTCGTGTCATTCTTTGACGGGCAGATCATCCCGCTGATTATTGGAGGTAGCTGATGGAAGCCGCCGGATACGTAACCCTTTCCCGCCAATCCGGGCTGATGAACGAGATGCGGATCATCGCCAACAACATCGCCAATGCCGCAACCAGCGGGTATCGGCAGGAAGGTCTGGTCTTTTCCGAATATGTCCAGGCCCGCGAGGACCAGTCCTCGCTGTCGATGAGCCGGGCGCGCATTCGCAACACCTCGCATGAACAGGGCGCGCTGACCCAGACCAATGGCAGCTTTGATTTCGCGATCGAGGGAGACGGCTTCTTTCTGATCGAAACCCCGGCGGGCGAACGCTTGACCCGGGCGGGCAGCTTTTCTCCAAATGCCGATGGCGATCTGGTGACGATGGATGGCTATCGCGTGCTTGATGCAGGCGGTGCTCCGGTCTTTATCCCGCCCGATGCCAAGGGGATCAGCGTCGCTGCCGATGGCACGCTGAGCGCGGATGGCCGCCTGTTGGGCGAGATCGGGCTGGTTCAGCCGACCGACCCGCTCGGGCTGGTGCGCGAAGACGGCGTGCGCTTTCGCGCGGAGGGCGGGGTCGAGCCCGCCGCGAACGCGACAGTCCTGCAAGGCTTTGTCGAGGGATCGAACGTCAACCCGATTCTGCAGGTCTCGCGCATGATCGAAGTCCAGCGCGCCTATGAAATGGGGCAGAGCTTTCTGGAAACCGAAGACCAGCGCATCCGCAATGCGGTCAAGACGCTGATCAAGTGAACTGAACAAAGGAGAGCCTGATGCGGGCCTTGAAGATTGCTGCCACCGGGATGAGCGCACAGCAGCTGCGCGTCGAAACGATTTCCAACAACCTCGCGAACATGAACACGACCGGCTACAATGCCCGCCGCGCCGAGTTTTCCGACCTGCATTATCAGCAGGTGTCGCGCGCCGGGACCGTCAATGCCTCGGACGGAACCGTTTTGCCGACCGGCATCCAGCTGGGCCTGGGCGTGCGGCCAAGTTCGGTGACCGTGCATCTTGCACAGGGCGCGCTCGAGGCCACAGGTAACGATCTGGACGTGGCGATCGAGGGCAAGGGATATCTTGAACTGACGCTGCCCAACGGCAATTCCGCCTATACGCGGGACGGCAGCCTGAAGCGTTCGGCCGAGGGCGTGATCGTAACGTCCGACGGCCATGCGGTCGCGCCGGAAATTGTCATCCCCACGGATGCGCGCAGCATTTCGATTAACGCCGCGGGCGAGGTTTACGCCTATTTCGACGACGCCGCGGAAGGGCAGCTGCTGGGCCAATTGTCCATCGCGGGTTTTTCGAACGCCAAGGGGCTGGAAGCGATCGGCAGCAACCTCTTTCTTGAAACCGAAGCCTCCGGGCCTGCGCTGGTGTCGACCCCGGGCGAAGATGGGCTCGGCACCTTGCGCCAGGGGTACCTGGAGGCCAGTTCCGTCGACGCCGTGCGCGAGGTCACCGAATTGATCGAGGCGCAGCGTGGCTATGAAATGAACGCCAAGGTCATCTCGGCAGCCGACCAGATGATGGGCGCGACCACCCAGGTGCGATGATGAAACGGCTGATCCTTGCCATCCTGATGCTGGCGGCCCCCGATCTCGGGGCCGAGATCCTGGTGCCTGTGCGTACCATCCGGGCCAAGGAGATCATCGGCGCGGCGGATTTCGTCACCAAGGATGCCTCGGTCGCCGGGGCGCTGACCGATCCGCACGAGTTGATCGGTCAGGAGGCGCGGGTGGCGCTATATCCGGGCCGCCCGGTACGCGCCCGCGATGTCGGCCCGCCCGCCATCGTCAGCCGCAACGACATCGTGACGCTGGTTTTTGTCCAGGGTCCGCTGCGGATCATGACCGAGGGGCGCTCGCTGGGCCGGGGCGCCGTCGGAGAAACCATCCGGGCGATGAACCTATCATCGCGCACAACCGTGACCGGACGCATTCAAAGCGACGGCAGCATCGAGGTATACTGATGAAACCAAAGAAATTTACCGGGTTGCTCGCCTGTTCCGGGCTGATCCTCGTTTCCGCCTGCGGGCGCATGGACCACCTGGGCAAGCCGCCTTCGTTTTCCGAGAACACCGAGACCACCGAACATGTGGCGATGCTGATGCCGGGGCTGCCGCTCCAGACCCAGCCCCACCGCACGGTGGACCGATCCTCGCTCTGGAGCGCCACGCCGCAATCATTGCTTGGTGACCGGCGGGCCGTGCGCAAGGGCGACATCATGACGGTTGTCATCGAGATCGATGAAAAGGCCGAGATCAGCAATGACACCGCCCGTTCGCGCAGCGGCGAGGAAACGATGGAGGTGCCGAACCTGCTGGGCCTGCCACAGCGGCTGGACGAAAAGCTGCCTGAGGGCGCGTCGATGGCCGATGCGGTCGGGCTTGGCTCGACCAGCGCGACACAGGGCAAGGGCTCGGTCAAACGCAAGGAAAAACTGACCCTGCGCATCGCCGCGACCATCATCGATGTCCTGCCCAACGGCGTTCTGGCCATTTCCGGGTCCCAGGAATTGCGGGTCAATTTCGAGCTGCGCGAGTTGCTGGTGACCGGATATGTGCGGCCCGAGGATATCTCGCGCCAGAACGAGATCACCTATGACAAGATCGCGTCGGCCCGCGTGTCTTATGGTGGGCGCGGACAGATCACCGACGTGCAACAGCCGCGCTACGGGCAACAAATCCTCGACACGGTTCTGCCGTTCTAAAGAGAGAGACGCAATGCTCAAGATACTACCCTTGCTGCTCTTGCTCATCGGCGCCGGTGCCGGAATCGCGGCGGGCCATTTCATGGCCCCCGAACCCGTGCACGACGACGCCGAAGCCGAAAAAGCGGATCCGAAAGAGCACGAGGAGGACATCCAGCCAACCGAATTCGTCAAGTTGAACAACCAGTTCGTGGTGCCCGTCGTACAGTCTGACCGGGTGGCGTCGCTTGTGGTCATGTCGCTCAGCCTCGAAACCCAGGCCGGCGCGCGAGAGCGGGTGTTCGAGCGCGAACCCAAGCTTCGGGACCTGTTCCTGCGTGTTCTCTTCGACCATGCCAACATGGGCGGATTCGACGGGGCGTTCACCCGGCCCGGAAAGCTCGACGTGCTGCGGCAGTCGCTCGCGGACGTGGCCCATAAAGAACTGGGCGATGACGTTGCCAGCGTGCTGATCACCGACATCGCACGCCAGGACAACTGAGCCGCAGCCGCGCTCAGCGTGGCCCCCAGAGCCATCTGATGAGCCGCGCGAGGTCAGCCCGAACCGGTGCTGGCCTCAACTGTCGCCATGATCCTGCAGCAAACGTTCAAGCTGCGCCTTGCGTCGTTCCGCGGCGTGATCGGCCACCGCCCTGGCATGCATGTCTTGCACCGCGTTGCGCCGGCCAAACGCCTGACGAATGCGATCCATCACCACCGATTTGCGGGCCAGCACCTGCGACAGCTCGATATTGAGCTGCTTGCGGCTACGCACCAGCCACGCCTGCCACAGCAGGTCGGCACCGATGGTCTGCATCGGCATGTCGGCCGCCAGCGCAGACCGCTCGGCCTCGGCCTGCGCATCAAGCTGCGCGAGCGCCCCGCGTATCCGCGACTCTTCCTGCAACAGCGTCTGAACCTTGCGGTATTCCGCAAGGTACATCGCTTCGGTCACCTGTGACATCTGTGCCAGCTTGTCCCGCTTCATCCAATCCCTCCGCGCGCCCGTTGACGCATCTGTTCGGCGAACCGAATGGCGGCCGCAACGGCCATGTAATGTTCCTCGGCAATTTCCTGCCCCAGATCGACCGTCGCATGCAGCGCGCGCGCGGTCGGCGGGTCCGAATGGATCGGCACGCTTGATGCCTGGGCGGTTTCCCGGATGCGGGCCGCGACTTCGTCGACCCCCTTGGCGACACAGATCGGCGCGGCACCGGGCTTGCGGCTCCATTTGAGGGCAACCGCGTAATGGGTCGGGTTGACGATCACCACATCCGCCGTCGGCACATCCGACATCATCCGGTTCATGGCGATTTCCTGACCCCGCTGGCGACGCTGCTGCTTCATGTGCGGATCGCCCTCGGCCTCCTTGGATTCGTCGGTGATCTCCTTGCGCGACATCATGTTCTTGCGCAGGTGTTCCTTGTGTTGCCAAACCGCGTCGACCCCGCCGATCGCAAGGGCGATCACCAGAACCAGGAACAGGAATTCGATACAAAGCTGCAACAGCTGCGACACCGCGATCATCGCGCTGGTGCCGGTGATCGCTACGATGTCAGTCAGCCGCCAGTCGAGAAACAGGCCGAGACAGACCGAGTAGAGGACAAGCTTGCAAAAGCTCTTGAAGAATTCAAAGAGCCCCGAGCGCCCGAACTTGTTCTTTGCGTTTGCAATGATCGAAATGCGCGACAGTTTGGGCTTGATCTTGGACGGGGCAACCACAAAGGCACGCTGTGCCAGAACCGCCAGCAAGACAAGCGAAGCCGGGATCAGGAACCACGGTGCCAGGGCCTTGCCGAGCGTCATCAGCAAGCCACCGACCGGCGCGCTCGCCGGTCCTTCAAGCATCAGCGTCCCGAGGCGATCCGGTTGATCCAGCAACACCATCAGCGCCGTGCCCAGCGTGTGCAGCGATCCGGCCCCAACCGCCATCCCCGCCAGCAACAACCCCGCATACGAGGCCGCCACCAACAGATCATTGGATTTGGCGACCTCACCCTTTTCGCGCGCTTTCTGGAGCTTTTGCGGCGTCGCCTCGTGGGACTTTTCCGCCTCTTCCTGCTGATCGCCGCTCATTGCGCGGGCCCCAACGGGTCCGCCATGAACATCATCAGCGCTTCGACCCAGACCGACAGCAGGATCGGGGTGCAGAGAAACAGCATGAAAATGCCGCCAAGCGTGATCACCGGCGCGCCGACAAAGGCCACCATCAATTGCGGCATCGCCCGGTTGATGACGCCCAGCGTGAGGTTGTAGAGCACAGATGTGATGACGAACGGTGCCGCCAGCATGAACGCAAGCGAGAAGGCCTGCGAGATCCGGCCTACGCCCCAGGCCGACAGGTCACGGCCGGGGATGAAACCACCTGCGGGAAACACCTGGTAGGAATAGATCATCAACTCGGCCGCACGCACATGCAGACCGGCCATCACCGCAAGCGCCAACCCGCCAACGACCATCACGTAGCCCATCGCAGGAATCGGCTCGACCGCGGCCCCGCCAAGAATCTGCGACAACGAAGTTGACTGGGCGGCGATGGACCCGGCGGTGTGCAAGGCCAACACAAAAAGCCGCACTCCAAGGCCAAGCGCCAGCCCGACGACAACCTCGGTCAGGGTGAACCGGGCCAGCACCAGCGGATCGGGCGGAGCCGGCTGGACCGGCACGGCGGGCATGATGATCATGGTAAAGGCGATGGCGATGCCCAGCTTGACGCGCATCGGCACCGCAGTCTCACCAAATGCAGGCAACACGGTGACCATCGCCGACATCCGCAGGAACACCACGATCCCGTGCCAGAGCGTCGCCGACAACAGCGGCAACAGGTCGGTCAGCGCGGCGATCACGCCGCGACCATTCCGACCAGGGCGGGGCGGGCCTCAAGGCCGATTTCCTCAAAGGACAGCACCGGATTGGCAATGCCCCGCGCCTTGAGGATGGTGCGCAGGAACCGGCGTCGCCGGGTCGAGGTGACAACGGCGGGAAACAGCCCCTGGTGCGAGGTCTGGCTCAGCCGTTCGGACACCCCGTCAGCCAGCTTGTTGAACAATTCCGGCGGCAGCGCGATGTCCAGCCCCCCCTGCTTGGTTTCGACCTGGTAGGTCAGGAACGTGTCCTCCCATTCCGGGGCGAGTTGCACGAGGGGGATGCTGCCATCGTCCCGCTTCAACTCCGACACCAGCTGAAAGCCCATGCGTTGGCGCACATGCTCGCAGATCGCTTCGGGCTGGGTCGTGCTCAGGCGGGCTTCGGCGATCGATTCGAGGATCAGCGGCATGTTGCGGATCGAAACGCGCTCCTCGAGCAACAGGCGCAGAACCGCGTGCAGCGTGTCGATCGGCACCTTGTCTGGAATGATCTCGTCCAGCAGCTTGCGATTGGCCTCGGCGCGCCCCGGATCGGACAGCATTGTCATTTCATTCAGCAGACGCCGCAAGGACTTGAGCGTCAGCAGACGCGCGAAATTCTGCTTGATCACCTCGAGCAGATGCGTTGCGAGAATTTCCGGCGGGCAGACGATGGTTGCGCCCACCAGGGCGGCGGATTCTTGGTCCTTCGGGGCAATCCAGCGCGCCGGCGCCCCATAGACCGGCTCGGTGACATCGGTGCCTTTGGGCAGCGATTGCTGATCCTCGGGCATGAGCGCCAGAACGAGGTCCGGATGCAGCGCGCCGCGCGCCTGCTCGACCCCTTGCACCCGGATCACATAGGTTCCGACCGGCAACTCCGGTTGGTCCGTCAACCGGATGTCAGGCAGGATCAAGCCAAAAACCGTGGCCACATGGGTGCGCATGTTCCCGATCCGCGTATCAAGCCCGGTCCCCGGATCAAGCACCATGCTGACAAGATCGGGCGCAAACTCCAGGTGAACATCGTCAAGATCGAGCACATCGCCCAATGCCTTGCGTGCGGGTTCCGGACTGTCGACCGGCTCATCATCCGTGTCACCCGCCCGCGCGCGCCGATGCATGGCATAGGCGGCAAATCCGAGAATGCTGCCCCCCGCCATGAATGGCAAAAACGGCAATCCGGGTACGAGGGCAAACAGGGACATCAGCACGGCAACCGTCGCCAGGGCCGCGGGATGTTTGCCAAGCTGGTCGAACATCGCAAGATCGGTGGCCCCGCGATTGCCACCCCGCGCCAGCAACAGGGCGGATGCGATCGAGATGATCACCGCCGGGATTTGCGACACCAACCCGTCGCCAACCGTCAGGATCGCATAGGTTTCGAATGCCGAACCAATCGGCATCTGGTGTACGACAACCCCCATCACGAGCCCCATCACGAGGTTGAGCAACGTGATAAGGAGGCCGGCAATTGCATCACCTTTGACGAATTTCGACGCGCCGTCGAGCGACCCGAAAAAGGTGGTCTCCTGCTGTTCCCGTTCACGCCGTTCGCGGGCCTCGGTATGATTGATCGCACCCGCCGACATGTCACTGTCGATGGCCAGCTGCTTGCCCGGCATGCCATCAAGCGCGAACCTCGCGCCGACCTCGGCCATGCGCGCGGCCCCCTTGGTGATCACCATGAAATTCACGATCAACAGGACGCCGAACACAACCAGCCCGAGGAACACGCTGCCGCCCATGACAAATTGCGCAAAGCCCTCGATCACGTCACCGGCGGCATTCGGCCCGGTATGCCCTTGCCCGATGATCAGCTTGGTCGATGACACGTTCAACGACAGGCGCAACATCAACGATGCCAGCAATATCGTCGGAAAGGCGGAAAAATCCAGTGGGCGTTCGATGAACAACGTGACCGTAAAGATCAGGATAGCGAGCCCGAAAGAGGCGGCCAGCCCTACATCCAGCACCCAGGCTGGCATCGGCAGGATCATCATGACGATCACGGCCATCAGCGCCAGCGCCAGAAGGACGGTGGGGTTGAAAATGTCGTTGGTCGAGAATTTCGGCATCACGGCAACCTTAGTTGAGCAACACGAATGAGCGCACGCCCGCACCCGAGATCGGGACAAGCGATCCGAGCCGCGCGGTCCCACCGGATATCAGCGGTGCCGGCGCACCACTGGCAAAGACCGATGCCGGGGCCTGCGTCGCTGTGGTTCTATCGGCCACGGGCCGCATCTCACCCGCAGTTTCCGAGCGGATCCGGTCGAAACGGGCGGCATAGGTTCTGGCGTGTTTCTGGGTTCGCGAGTGATATGCACCAGCGGCGGCGGACCAATCTCCAAACTCCAGAAACAGTTCTCGCAGGAACTTTGCCGCATAGTCCGCGTTCATCACCGGATCGAACATATCGTCAATCGATCGAAATGCGGCACCGTGCCATTTGTAGTTCACCTGGAAACACCCGACATCAAAGCTGCGCGCGCCCCGTTTGAAATGGCGGAACACATAGGCGCGGGCCTCATCCTCGGTGGCGAACCATTTGCCGGCCCCCTCCATGTTGACGGTCCATGGCCAGGGTTCGAGTCGCCCATCGGCCGTGCGTCCGGTCTCAGCGCGTGAAATGGCTTGCAACACATCATAAGGCACGTCGCGCGACCGTGCGGCAAGCTGCGCGGCACGATCACAAAGCTGTGCGGTAACCGCCGCGCCCTGGGCTGCACCCGCCGACCCTGACAGCCAGCCGGTCCAAAGCAAGGCGATCAACATCAGGGGCACATGGGCCCAAAACCGGCACGTTGCGATGCGCCGCGAATTCATAGGGTAATCAGGCATTCTGCCCCTTCCCAGCGTGGTTTCTTCACGCATCCGACGCTAGGCACAGCGTATTGAGATTCGGTTATCGCGCATCTTAATTCGCCGAGCGGCCAGGCTTCGCAGCGGTTCGGCGTTACTCGGCTGTATCGGTGACTTGCAGCACACCCAGAATCTCGTCGATGCCCGAGCGCGCGCTTACGCTTTCATCCAGCAGCGATCTCGCGCTTGCCAATGGCGGCAGCGCGCCCTCGGGTTCGACTTGCCCGGCCAGTTGCGACGACAACTGGGCAAGACGCCCGTAGCGAGGCTCCTGAGTATCGGCCGACCTGTCCCATGCCTCGCCCAACCATAGGTTTCGCGCCGCGATTTCGGGGCGCTCCGCCTCGAGCAGCACCTGCCCGGCAGTTTCATAATCGCCATTCGCCCGCATGGCCCGCGCCCGGATGTCGGCGGCTTCTGGAGTGCTGACATTCAACACCTCGATCATAGCCCGATGGGGCAGTTCGTTGGCCAGCGCGATTTCCGCACGCAGCAACCGATCCGCAACAGACAGGTTGCGCGACTTTCCCTGCTCAAGGATTGCAAATGCCTGTTCTGGAAAGCCAAGGTCAAGCAAGCGCTTGGCCAACCTGGTTTCCAGCGGTGCAGCGAGCGTACCTGCCCCGGCCTGACCCACGGGCAAAGCAAAGGTCAGGAATGTCACGTCATCCGCATTCTCTGTCAAGAGTTGCAGCACCGGATGCAACGCGGCGCGCGCCATTTCCTCATCGGAGATCATTTCCAGAACCTCGAAGGCCTGATCGAAGCGACGGGTCATGGCCAGCGACATTGCATGCACCCGGCGAAGTTCTGGCCCCATGTCCCCCATGCGGTGTTCTGCGGCGTAGCTGGCGGCAAGTTCGGGCATGTCAGGCTGCAAGGCCTTTCCCTCGGCATAGTGCAGATCCACAAGCTTGATCAGCGCCTCGGGTGACACATCCGAATCCGAAGCCACAACGGTTTCGATCCTGGCAACCGCCGCTTCGGTGTTGCCTTGCGCATCCTCGATCTCGGCTTCGGCCAGATCATGCGCGGGGCCACTCGAATCCGTGCTGCGATCAATCGCACGCAGGATCGCGCCAGCGAGGTCATGATCCCCCAAGGCATTGAATTGACGCCCAAGTCTCGGCCCGAGCTGTTGGCGCAGATGGCGTGGCAGATGGACAAAGCCCTGTAACACGGCTTCCCCTTCAATCTCTTCCTTTTGGACGGGACCCGCGAGCGCCGACCAAAGCGCATGATTGGCGGAGCACGAAGATTGCCCACGCAGTGGATTGGCAGCCTTCACCGGGTGGGCATCCATGATATCCGCCAGGACCGGGAAAACGTCGGCCCCATGATCGGGATCCGCGATCAGGTCAAGAACGGCCTTGGCTTCGGCACCGAACCCAAAATGGATATATGTCTTGGCCAGGTCAGTGGCGATTTCGGCATCTGGCTGGTCAAACTCTCCAAACAACTCTGCACGCAGCGCGCCAATCTGGTCGGAAAATGGCCGTTCATCCGCCCAGCTCGGTACGGAAACGAGATCGTCTGACAGGCACTCATGCGCCGGAGCCAACTGATTCAACGCGCCGGCAACCGTCGCAAGATCCCGGTCGATCACGGTCATCATTGCCATGTTACTCTCACTCCGCGCCGGGGCGACGGCAGGCTGCGTCTCGACCGACGGAGGCGGCGCATCCTGTGGCTTCAGTTCGACGACCGGCGTGAGCAATCCTTGCAACGCAGCCCGCTGAATCTGCGCGAGCAAGCGTTGCTCTGGCAGATTGGTTGCGGTGGCAACGCCAAGAGCCGGCTGCTTGGTGCCGGCCGAAGTCACGGTTTCATTGCGCCTTTCGTCCAGGGCTATCCGTCGATCCGGTAGCGCCACGCCTTCTCCAAGTTGAAATCTGTAGGCCGCAAGGTCTCGCGGCAAGGATCCGGGGCCAAAGCGAAACGCTGGTGTCTTGGCATCGCGAATATCGATAACCAGATAGCTGCCCGATTGTACGAATCCTTCGACTTCGCAATTGCAACTCAGCGCCAGATCCAACGGCGCGCCCTTTTCCTTTTGCGACACTCCGATCAATCGTTTACGTGGGATTTTGTCAAAAACCTGGCTCAGATCGAACTCGATATCCGGCTGTGCCACATTGATCTGCGCCTGATGGTCAAGGCGATTGATCGACCAGTCGGTGCCGCTCTGAAGCCTGAAGACGAGACGGGAAAAGGTTTCATGCTCGCCCGATTGGACCGGCACGGGCTGAGCCCAAACGACCGGTGCCGCCAAGTGCAGAAGCACGGAAACCAAAGCGATCCGGATCATGCGGCATCCTGCTTGACGGCCTTGAGCGCCTGTTCCAGCTCGGTGAAATCAGGGCGGCAATGCGATGGCGTATTCTGGCGCCCCACTTCGATACAGATCGCCGCGGCGTGGTTGTGAAGGTTTGCAATCAGGACCTCGCGGATCAGCAGATAGAAATGATTGTCCTCTTCCACCACTGTCTTGACCCGCGCCGCAAAGGGGCCAACCAGGCCATAGGCCAGGAAAACACCGAGGAACGTACCCACCAACGCGCCGCCGATCAGCTTGCCCAGCACTTCCGGCGGCTGATCGATCGAGCCCATCGTCTTGATCACCCCCAGAACCGCCGCCACGATCCCCAGAGCCGGCAGACCGTCGGCGACAGTTTGCAAGGCATGGCTGGAATGCAGGGCATGGTGAAGATTGGCCTCCATTCGCTTGTCCAGCACTTCTTCGACCTGGTGCGGGTCGTCATAGTTCATCGATGCAGAGCGCATGGTGTCGCAAATGAGGTTCACCGCTTCGCCATCAGCTTGAATTTTCGGGTATTTCGAAAAAATCGCCGAGCTCTCCGGGTCTTCGATATGCTGCTCCACGTCGACCGGATTCTGTCGGGCGATCCGGATCAGTTCAAACAACAGGCAGAGCAGATCACTATAGTCCTGTGGCTTCCATTTCGGCCCCTTGAAGACCTTGGCAACATCCTTGGCGGTGTGTTTGATCGCAGCCATGTCGTTGCTGATCAGGAACGCACCGACAGCCGCGCCACCGATCATGATCATTTCAAACGGCAAGGTCTTGAGGATGATCCCCATCTTGCCGCCCGCAAGAAGATAACCGCCGAACACCATCCCAAAGATCGTGACGATACCGATTATGCCAATCATAGCGCGACTCCGTGTTTCATGAACTTTGGCCAGTGTGGCGCGTCTGCCTTAACAAACGTTCACCGGCCGTGTTTATTCCTTGGGAACCGTGGCATTGCGCCCAGCGAGGACCACACTGATCGAATAGGCTGCCATCGGGCTCAGGCCTGCCATCACCTCTGCCGCGGCGTCGGGCCGCATACGGGCCAGGAAGCCGGCAGCGAACTCGGGTGCCATCGTCTCGAACAAGGCTGCCGCCTGTTTCGGTTTCATCTTCTGGTAAACGTCGGTCAAACGTCCCAGATCCTCTTCAGTTGCGCCATCCGCGAGCGCAAGCGTTGCCGAGAGCCGCTCCTCTGCACCAATCAGCGCCTCCAATCGCCGCTCGATCGCCTCTTCGGCAATTTCCAGCGCCTTCATGCGGTCCTGGATCTGCGCCTCTCGCGTATCGAGGGCGTGCTCGCGTTCGCGAAGCGCGTCGATCAGGGTTTGCAGTTCCGCCGAAGTCGGGGCTACCGTTCGCGCGATCGCCGAGTCCGCGGGCATTTCCTGATCCTGTTCGGGGAGCGATTCGCGGGCAATCGCGGGACCGGCCTGCAATCCAATCCGGACCAGCGCCGAGCCAATCAGCAGGACCGATATGACCGCCAGCGTCCCGCCGCGCACACGCGGCAGCTTTACCGTGACTTTCATTGTCGCGCCCCCTGTTGCGCCCTATCGTGCCGCACGAACATCGGCCCCGCCGGGTGCGCGGTTTCTACGCTTTCAGGTTTCGCCGGAGCCTCGGGCGGCGGCGCATCCGGAAGATCGTGCATGGATGCCATCATGAGTTCCAAGCGCGCGGCAACCGCCTCGGCCCGCCCCGTCAAATCGTCCAGCGCCGCATTCGAGCCGTCGGACGCGGCACGGGCGCTTGCAAGCGTTTTACTCAGATCATCGACCTGGGCGGACAGCACCGCAACCGCGCCACCGACGCCTTTTTCAAGATCATTGAACCTGTTCAACCGGCGCGCGAGAACAAAGCAGTAGAGCCCAGCCCCCAATGCACCCGCGACCAGAAAGATATCTGCAACCAGTTCCAACTTTGCCTCCTAGTTCAGCACAAATTCCATGACCAGAAGGTCACGCACACGGCCCTGCCCCGCCACGACCTGCACCCGCCGTAACATCTGGCCCCGCAGCTTGGTCAGCGCCTCTGGCCGGTCGAATTCCGCAACATCCAGCGCGCGCAGATAGCTGTTCAGAACATCGATGATTCTGGGCAGCAGCAGCGCGACATCTTCGCGATAGGCCCCGTTGACTTCCAACTGGCTGCGAAACCGCAGGTGACGCACATATGTGTTTCCCGCGAGCGATATCGTAATCGGCTCGACTTCGACGAACGCGATGTCGGGCAGGGGTTCGGCGGGCTCGGTTGCGGGCGCGTGGGCCTCTTCCGATTCGCCCTTGCCGAACAACAGCCCCGACGAACTGGCATAGAATCCGCCGCCCGCCCCCGCGATCGCGAGCGCAAGACCCAGTATCAACGGCAATTTCTTCGATTTGACCGGAGCTTCCGGTGCCTCTGCTACGGCATCCGACATGACAATTCCTATCGTTTCGTACGGTGTCTTCATAACCGTGCAGGAACTAACCGATTGTTAAGGCCAATCGATCAAACAGGAGAGAACGTTGGCAGAACGTCGGCGACACGGAGGATTATCGTGCAGCAGATCAAGACGATTTGGGTCGAACTCGACAGACGCAAGCAGATTGTGGTGATTCTCGCCACTGCGGCGGTGATCGTGACACTGGTGGTAATGTCGCGGATGGCGGCGGCACCTTCCATGAAACTCTTGTATGCGGGGCTCGAGAACGGCTCTGCTGGGGATGTGGTGCGCGCGCTGGAGCAACGCGGGACACTTTACGAAGTGCGCGGCGGATCGATCTATGTGCCTGCGGAGAATCGCGATGAGTTGCGGATGACCCTCGCCAGCGAAGGTCTGCCGGCCAATGGCGGGCGCGGCTATGAATTGCTTGATTCGCTGAACGGATTCGGCACGACATCACAGATGTTCGATGCCGCCTACTGGCGCGCCAAGGAAGGTGAGCTTGCCCGTACCATAGTGGCCAGCCCGCATGTGGCCCATGCCCGCGTGCATATCGCACACAACAGTTCCGGGCCGTTTCAGCGCAGCGTCGATCCCACCGCGTCCGTGTCTCTCGTTCCGGCGGGCTCACCCGTGACCCCGGCCCAGGCGAATGCGCTCAGGTTCCTGGTGGCTTCGGCGGTTGCCGGCCTCACCGTGGAAAATGTCGCGATCATCGATTCCAACGGAACCCTGATCGGCTCTGCGGATACAACCGCTTCGGCCAATACCGCAGATGATCGCGCCCTGCTGCTGCGCGACAGGGTTTTGCGGTTGGTCGAAGCGCGTGTCGGGGCCGGCAACGCGGTGGTCGAGGTCAGCGTGGACACGGTTACACAGACCGAATCGATCCGGGAACGCCGGTTCGACCCGGAAGGGCGCGTCGCCATCAGCACCGACACCGAGGAACGCACCGATTCGTCGACCAACGCCGCGGGCGGCGATGTCACCGTTGCGTCGAACCTTCCGGACGGAGACGGGGCCGCCGGTGAAGGCTCCAAGGCACAGGGCAGCGAAACCCGTGAGCGCATCAATTACGAAGTATCCGAAACCGAACACGAGATTCTGCGCGGTCCCGGCGACATCCGCCGTCTGACGGTCGCGGTTCTGGTCAACGGGCTGGATGTAACCGACGAGGCCGGCAACACCGCGTTCGCCCCGCGCCCCGAGGAAGAACTCACCGCCCTGCATGACCTCGTGGCTTCGGCGGTTGGCTATGACGAATCGCGTGGAGACGTGATCACCCTGCGCTCGATGGAACTACCCGCCGCCGCACCGATGGGGACCGCGGCCGCCGGGGGCATGCTCCAGGGGCTGGACCTCGATATCATGTCGCTGATCCAGATGGCGGCGCTGGCCCTCGTGGCACTGGTGCTCGGGCTCTTCGTGGTTCGCCCGATCCTGAGCAACACCCGGAGCCTGAGCGATGGCGATTTCGCGGCACTCCCCCCCGCCGCGCCCGACGCAACCGGCGGAGAGGATCAGGGACCTGTCCTGACCGGCGAGATCGCGGACGGCCCCGGCGACCGTTTCCAGCCCGCGGCGCTGACTGCGAATCAGCCCGAGTCCGACGGTACGCTGCCCGCGCTGGCCGGGGCCGAGGATTCCCCGGTTGAACGGTTGCGATCGATGATCGGAGAACGTCAGGAAGAAACCGTCGAAATCCTGCGCAGTTGGCTTGAGGAAAGCGAGGAGAAGGCATGATGGCAATCGCACATCTCTTGGAAGATTTCAGCGTTATCGACCGCCCGGAGCAGGCGACCACCGAAATGAGCGATGGCGCTGTCGAGGACATCCGCCTCGCCTCGTTTGAACAGGGGTACACGGCGGGATGGGACGACGCCCTGCGCGTGCAATCCGAAGACAAGACCCGGGCGCTCGCCGCGCTTGCCCAGAATCTCGAGGATTTTTCCTTCACCTATCAGGAAGCGCTGGCACAGATGACCAAGGCGGTTGAACCGGTGTTCCGTGCATTGCTGCAACAGGTACTCCCGGAAGCCTTGCGGGAAAGCGTGGGCGGCCAGATTGTCGAACAATGTCTTGCCCTGGCGCGCGACCAGGTGGAACAGCCGGTAGTGCTGGTTGTGCCCACGGGCACCGGTGCCGCGCTCAAGCCCATCCTGCAAAAGGAATTGCCGATGCAGCTCGCGATCCGCGAAAGCGCCGAGATCGCGCCGGGACAGTTCCAGCTGCGGATCGGCGAAAGCGAACGGGAAATCGACACCGCGCAATTGCTGGCATCGCTGACCGGGTCGGTCGATGCGTTCTATCACACACTCACCGAGGATTCGCTTTATGGATAACGCTTCCGATGCCCGCCCCCAAGCCAATGGACAGGCCAATCCGTTTGTCTCTGTTCCGATCGAAATCACCGTGTCGGTCGGCAAGGCACGACCGCTGATCCGGGAACTGGTGAGCCTTGGCGAAAACGCGGTTCTGACGCTGGACAAGCGGATCGAAGACCCGGTCGAGCTGTTCGTCGGCGACCGCCTCGTCGCCCGTGGACAGCTCGAAGAGCTGGGTGGGGACAATGCCGGGCAGCTTGCGGTTCGCCTGACCGAGATTGCCGATTTCCAGAGCGGCCTGGGATGAAACGCGCGCCAATCTGGCTGTTGATCGTCGCGGCAGCCATGATCCTGCCCCAGCCGGCGCTGGCGCAGGAGCTTTCTTTGTCGCTCGGCGATGGCGGGTCGATCTCGGCGCGTTCGATCCAGTTGATCCTGCTGATCACGGTTCTCAGCCTAGCACCGGGGCTGGCGATCATGATCACCTGCTTTCCGTTCCTCGTGACGGTGCTTGCGATCCTGCGTCAGGCGATCGGCCTGCAACAATCGCCGCCGAACATGCTGATCGTCAGCCTGGCGCTGTTTCTGACCTATTTTGTCATGGAGCCGGTATTTACCGAAGCCTGGGAAACCGGCATCAGCCCGCTCATCGAAGAGCAGATTGAGGTCGAAACCGCGCTCTCGCGCAGCCTCGAACCGTTCCGGGTCTTCATGTCCGACCGCGTCGATCCCGACACCTTTGTCGCGATGGCCGAGTTGCGCCCCGATGCCGCGTCGATCCAATCCGGGCCCGACGCTCCGCTATCCGTTCTGGTGCCCAGTTTTCTGCTCTCGGAAATCGCCCGCGCCTTTCAGGTGGGCTTTCTGGTGTTCCTGCCATTCCTCATCATTGACCTCGTCGTGGCGGCGATCCTGATGTCGATGGGGATGATGATGGTCCCGCCCGCCATCGTGTCATTGCCATTCAAGCTGGCGTTTTTCGTCGTGGCCGACGGTTGGAGCCTGATCGCGAGCGCGTTGGTGCGAAGCTACTTCCCATGACGATGCGACGGCAAACAATAGGTCTGGCGCATTCCTGCTACCTTGCCTAGCCTTGGGCGCGGCGTATCGGGAACAGCGGAGAGGCTATGGCAGAAATACGCGATCTCAAGCTCCTGGTCTCGCTGGCCCGGCACAAGCACTTTTCCCACGCCGCCGAGGATTGCGGAATTTCCCAGCCCGCGTTTTCCGCCCGCATTCGCAAGATGGAGGATGAATTCGCCATTCCCCTCGTGCGCCGGGGCAACAAGTTTCTCGGCTTTACCCGCGAAGGCGAAGTGGTTCTGAAATGGGCGCGGCGTCTGCTCAACGACGCGGAAGGGATGCGGCAGGAAATCGACGCCCTGCGCAACACGCTGCGCGGCAAGCTGGTGGTGGGCACCGTCCCGACGGCCTTGCCCTTTGCCGCCATCGTCTCGTCACATCTGCGCAAGGCGCATCCCGACCTGTCGCTGGAGCTGCAATCGCTGTCGTCGCGCCAGATCGAGTTGCGGCTCAACGACTACACGCTCGACGCCGGGCTGACCTATGTGCAGGAGGCCGATCCCGACCATACCGAAACGCTCTACAACGAAAGCTATGTTCTGATCGCCCCGGCGCATATGGCTCCGCGCTCCGCAGGGCAGGCCCGCTGGAGCGAAGCGGCGGCCCTGCCCCTGTGCCTGCTGACCCCCGACATGCGGAACCGCCAATTTGTCGACGAGATTTTTCAGCGGATCGGGGCCACGCCGAACATCGTCATGGAGGCCAACGGCTTTACCGCGCTGCTGGCGCAGGTCGTGAGCGGCAATGCCGCAACCATCGCCCCCAAGGGTGTCGCGGAAACCTATTTCTCTGCCCGCACCGCCACCCGACTGGACCTGGTCGAGCCGTTCCGCACCCAGGCGATTGGCCTGTCGATCCGGGACCAGCAACCGGACACACCGATCATCCGGGCATTCCGGCGGGCGGTGCAGAAGGCATTATAACCAAAACAGATGGTGCGTTCTAAAATCGCGATTTGACCAAATATTGGCGACTTGGGATACCAAGACCCAAATCAGGGAGTCGCCAATGACCATCATGAACACCAAACCCGGCGTCTGGAAATCCGGCAAGGGCAAGGGCCGCCGCACCCCCAAGGGACGCCAGTATGAAGATGGCGCGCTTGCGGATGTCCGCCGCTTGCTGGGTGACGGCCCGGTGCGGCGCGACATGCTGATCGAGTATCTGCACCTGATCCAGGACGCGTATGGCCATCTCTCTGCCGCCCATCTGCGCGCCCTGGCCGAAGTGATGCGCCTGTCGCAGGCCGAGATTTACGAGGTCGCCACGTTCTATGCGCATTTCGACGTGGTCAAAGAGGGCGAAACCCCGCCGCCCGACCTGACCATCCGGGTTTGCGACAGCCTGTCCTGCGAGCTCGCCGGGGCGCAGCAAGTGCGCACCGCCCTGGAAAGCGGGCTTGATCCGGCCAATGTGCGGGTCCTGCGCGCGCCCTGCATGGGGCGGTGCGATACCGCTCCGGTACTGGAAATCGGTCACAACCACATCGACCACGCAACCCCGGAAAAGGTTCTGGCGGCGATCAAGGCCGACGATACCCACGCCCATCTCCCCGACTACGAGACATTCGAGACCTACCGCGAATCCGGGGGCTATGCCGCCCTTGCAGAGCTGCGCAATGGCAGCGCCACGCCGGACGAGGTCCAGGACAGGCTGCTGGCCTCGGGCCTGCGCGGACTGGGCGGGGCGGGGTTCCCCTCCGGGCGGAAATGGTCGTTCGTGCGCGCCGAATCCGGGCCGCGCTATCTTGCGGTGAATGGTGACGAAGGCGAACCCGGAACCTTCAAGGATCGCTATTACCTGGAACGCACCCCCCATCTGTTCCTCGAAGGGATGCTGATCGCCGCCTGGGCGGTCGAAGCCGAAACCTGTTTCATCTACATGCGCGACGAATACCCGGCGGTGCTGGAAATCCTGCGCCGCGAGATCGCCGCGCTGGAGGCCGCCGGGCTGGTGCCGGCGGGGTATATCGATCTGCGGCGCGGGGCCGGGGCCTATATCTGTGGCGAAGAAAGCGCCATGATCGAGAGTATCGAAGGCAAACGCGGCATGCCACGCCATCGCCCGCCCTATGTGGCGCAGGTGGGCATCTTTGATCGCCCGACCCTCGTGCATAATATCGAAACGCTCTACTGGGTGGCCCGGGTCTGCCGTGAAGGCCCGGAAGTCTTGAACGGCACCGAGCGGAACGGTCGCAAGGGGTTGCGCAGCTATTCGGTGTCGGGCCGCGTGCGCAATCCGGGCGTTCACCTGTTGCCTGCCGGATCGACCATTGCCGACATCATCGACGCCTGTGGCGGCATGCTCGAAGGCCATGTGTTCAAGGCCTATCAGCCGGGCGGGCCATCCGCCGGGCTGCTGCCCGCGCATATGGATGACATCCCGATGGATTTCGACACGCTGCAACCGCATGGCAGCTTTATCGGCTCTGCCGCGATCGTGATCCTGTCCGACCAGGACCGGGCGCGGGATGCGGCGCTGAACATGCTGAAATTCTTCGAAGACGAAAGTTGTGGGCAATGTACGCCCTGCCGGGTCGGCTGTGAAAAGGCGGTCAAGCTGATGCAGGCTGACAGCTGGGACCAACCGCTGCTCGAGGAACTGTGCAAGGTGATGGTCGATGCCAGCATCTGCGGACTTGGACAGGCGGCCCCCAACCCGATCCTGCTCACGATGAAACATTTTGCGGACGAGGTATAATCATGGCCGATACGATCACCTTTACGCTGGACGGCAAAGAGGTTAGTGCCGAACCGGGCATGAGCATCTGGGAAGTGGCCAATGGCCGTGGTTTGCAAATCCCGCACCTGTGCCACAAACCGGCCACCGGCTATCGCCCCGACGGCAATTGCCGCGCCTGCATGGTCGAGATCGAGGGCGAGCGCACACTGGCCGCCTCCTGCATCCGCGAACCGTCCGAGGGCATGGTTGTCACCACCAACAGCGCCCGCGCGACTTCGGCCCGCAAATTGGTGATGGAGATGCTGGTCACCGATCAGCCCCAGCAGGATCAGGCCCACGACCGCGCCAGCCATCTGTGGGACATGGCGGCCGCGCAGGGGGTTTCGGCAAGCCGTTTTCCCAGGCTGGAAGAGAGCCGCGTGCCGCTGCTCGACAACAGCCACGTGGCGATGAACGTCAACCTGGATGCCTGTATCCAATGCGGACTTTGCGTGCGCGCCTGCCGCGAAGTGCAGGTCAATGACGTGATCGGCATGGCCGGGCGCGGGCATGATGCCTATCCGGTGTTTGATTTCGGTGATCCGATGGGGGCCTCGACCTGTGTCGCCTGCGGTGAATGTGTACAGGCCTGCCCGACCGGCGCGCTGATGCCGGCGGCGGTTCTCGACGTGAACGGTCACGGCAGCAGCGCCGAAATCGACCGCGAGGTCGAAAGCGTCTGCCCGTTCTGCGGGGTTGGGTGCCAGTTGTCCTTCAAGGTGCGCGATGACAAGATCGCCTGGGTCGACGGGGTCGAAGGCCCCGCCAACGAAAACCGCCTCTGTGTCAAGGGCCGGTTCGGGTTCGACTATATCCACCACCCGCACCGGCTGACCAAACCATTGATCCGGCGCGAGGATGCCCCGGCCAAGGGGCTGAACGTCGACCCGGCCAACCCGCTGACCCATTTCCGCGAGGCGACCTGGGAAGAGGCGCTGGATTTCGCGGCGAACGGGCTCAGGGGGCGCGGCACCGAAATCGCCGGTTTTGGCAGCGCAAAATGCTCCAACGAAGAGGCCTATCTCTTCCAGAAACTGATCCGGCAGGGCTTTGGCCATAACAACGTCGATCATTGCACCCGCCTGTGCCACGCCAGTTCGGTTGCCGCATTGCTGGAAAACGTGGGCTCGGGGGCCGTGACCGCGACGTTCAACGAAATCGAAAACGCCGATGTCGCGATCATGATCGGCTGCAACCCGCTGGAAAACCACCCGGTTGCCGCGACCTATTTCAAACAATTCGCCAAGCGCGGCGGCAAGCTCATCGTGATGGACCCGCGCGGTGTCGGGCTCAAGCGGTTTGCCTCGCATATGCTGCAATTCCGGCCTGGAACCGATGTTGCCATGCTGAACGCGATCATGAACGTGATCGTGCAGGAACGACTTTATGACGAGCAGTACATCGCCGGTTTCACCGAGAACTGGGACGCGATGAAAGATCATCTTGCCGATTTCACCCCGGAAAAGATGGCACCGCTCTGCGGAATCGAACCCGACGTGCTGCGCGATGTGGCGCGCACCTTTGCCGGCGCGAAATCGGCGATGATCTTCTGGGGCATGGGCGTGTCCCAACACATCCACGGCACCGACAATTCCCGCTGCCTGATTTCGCTGGCGCTGATGACGGGACAGGTCGGTCGCCCCGGTGCCGGGTTGCATCCGCTGCGTGGCCAGAACAACGTTCAGGGGGCCAGCGACGCCGGGTTGATTCCGATGTTCCTGCCCGATTACCAATCGGTCGAGAATGACGGGGTGCGATCCGCCTTTACCGAGGTCTGGGGTTCGGAGGATTTCTCCAACAAGAAAGGCCTGACGGTGGTCGAAATAATGGACGCGATCCATGCGGACGAGATCAGGGGCATGTATATCCTGGGTGAAAACCCGGCCATGTCCGACCCCGACGCAGAGCACGCGCGCGCCGCATTGGCCAAGCTCGATCACCTCGTGGTGCAGGACATCTTCCTGACCGAGACCGCGAACTATGCCGATGTGATCCTGCCCTCTTCGGCCTGGCCCGAGAAAACCGGCACCGTGACCAACACCAACCGGCAGGTCCAGATGGGCCGCCCCGCCGTTCCGCCGCCCGGTTCCGCGAAAGAGGACTGGTGGATTACCGTGCAGCTGGCGCAACGGCTGGGGCTGAACTGGTCCTATACCCACCCGCGCGAGGTTTTCGCGGAAATGTCGCTGAACATGCCCAGCCTCGACAACATCACGTGGGAGCGGCTGGAGAAAACCGCCGTCACCTATCCGAGCCTCACGCCGGACGATCCCGGCCAGCCCATCGTCTTTGCCGACGGCTTCCCGCGCGCGGACGGGCGGGCCCGGTTCACCCCGGCCAGCGTGATCGCGCCCGCGGAAACCCCGGACGCGGATTACCCGATGATCCTGACCACGGGACGGCAGCTTGAGCATTGGCACACCGGCTCGATGACCCGGCGCGCCAGCGTGCTGGACTGGGCGGAACCCGAGGCCAATGCGTCGCTGCACCCGCAAACCCTGCGCAAGCTGGGCGTGGAGCCGGGCGGGATGATCAGCCTGGAAACCCGTCGCGGCCGGATCGAGATCATGGCCCGCGCCGATCGTGCGGTTGCCACGGACATGGTGTTCCTGCCCTTTGCCTATGTCGAGGCGGCCGCCAATATCCTGACCAATCCAAAGCTTGATCCCTATGGCAAGATCCCCGAGTTCAAGTTCTCGGCCTGCCGCGTCAGCGCCATCCCCGCTTCCCATAGCACGGCGGCGGAATAGCACCGGGCCGATTGTGCGGCCTTGTGGGCCTCGTCCGTTATGGCGGGGCCCCTTGCAATCGTCCTCTGTGCCTGTTTCATGACGGGACCACGCAAATCGCACCTGCCATGAGGACATGACCGGATGAGCGCCCCTCTCTTTTCCCTGCCCCCGATACCCGGCATCCCGGTGCGCGGCGAAACCGCGACCTATCCCATCGGGCGGATATTCTGTGTCGGGCGCAACTATGCCGCCCACGCCGCCGAGATGGGGGTCGAGGTGGATCGCGAAAAGCCGTTCTATTTCACCAAGTCGCCCGCCTCTGCGGTACTCAGCGGAGCCAGCGTGCCCTATCCTGCGGGAACCGGCAATTATCACCACGAGATGGAGCTGGCACTGGCCATCGGCACGCCGGTGTTCATGGCCACCCCGGAACAGGCACGCGGTGCGATCTATGGGTATTGCTGCGCGCTCGACATGACGCGGCGCGACCTGCAACTGAGCGAACGCGCCAAACAGCGCCCGTGGTCGCTGGGCAAGGATGTCGAGAACTCCGCCGTATTCGCCCCGATGACCAAGGCCGCCGACATGGCCGCGATCGAAGATCAGCGCATTCACCTTTCGGTCAATGGCGACATCCGGCAGGACGGCAGGCTTTCGGAACTGATCTGGAAACTGGACGAGATCATCGCCCACCTGTCAGGGTTCTACCACCTGCGCCCCGGCGACCTGATCCTGACCGGAACGCCAGCGGGCGTTGGTCCGGTCGCGGCCGGGGATGTCATCGAAGGCGGAATCGACGGGCTCGATCCGATCAAGCTGACCCTGACGCAGGCGGCATAGGGCGCCTCGCCCACGACCGGCAAGACCGGTGTTTCAGGCGGCGCAACAATGCCCGGCAATCAGGGGATTTGCCCGCGTACCTGCCGCCAACATGACCCGGGAATGACGGATTGGCGGAAATGTCCGATGGTGTCGTTATTGCCGTTCCTCGGCAAATCGTCCTACAACCGGTGTACGAATAATTCAGGGAGAGAGTTTATGATCAGTCGGAGAAATCTGCTGAATGTGGTGGGTGCGGCGGCCGTGACCGCCATGTCGACCGCAATCGCCGCGACATCCGCCACGGCACAGGATGTCACGTTGAAACTGCACCAGTTCCTGCCGGCGCAGGCCAATGTGCCCAAGCTGATCCTGGATGTCTGGGCCGACAAGATCGAGGCGGAGTCGGACGGGCGCATCAAGATCGACCGCTACCCGTCGATGCAGCTGGGCGGCCGGCCGCCCGAATTGATGGACCAGGCCGTTGACGGGGTCGCCGACATCGTCTGGACCGTGGTGGGCTATACGCCGGGTCGCTTCCCCGGCACCGAGGTGTTTGAACTGCCGTTCATGATGACCAATGCCCGCGCCGCCAGCCGTGCCTTTTGGGAAATGTTCGAAAAACACTGGAAAGACACCGATTTTCAGGACGTGCACATTCTTGGCGCATGGGTGCACGGCCCCGGCATGTTCCACACCAAGGACCCTGTCGCCACGCCCGAAGACCTGCGCGGCATGAAAATCCGGGGAGGGTCGCGGTCGGTCAACTCGCTCTTGTCCGAGCTGGGTGCAACCCCGGTCGGCATGCCCGTTCCGGCAATCCCCGAGGGTCTGTCCAAGGGCGTGATCGACGGCACAACGATCCCGTGGGAAGTGACCCCCGCGCTGAAGGTGCCCGAACTGGTCAAGAACCACACCGAGTTCACCGGCAACGCGCTCTATGTGCTGACCTTTGTGCTCGCCATGAACAAGGATAAATACGAGAGCCTGCCGGATGATCTGAAAAAGGTGATCGACGATAATTCGGGCCTGGAATTTTCGGTCTTTGCCGGCGGCACCCAGGCCGACTCGGATGGTCCCGCGCGCCAGATCGCCGTCGACATGGGCAACAACATCATCACGCTGGATGCCGAACAGACCGCAATCTGGAAGGACGCCAGCCAGCCGATCTATGATGAATGGGTCGCGGACATGGATGGCAAGGGGATCGACGGTCAGGCGCTGATCGATGAGGCCCGCTCGCTGATCGAGCAATACACCGAATAAACCGGCAATCGCCGGATCGGGTCGCCGCGTACACCATGCGGCGGCCCGATTTACCCCGCGACGAACAGGGTGGGACTATGCACAAGTTGATGATGGGCCTGGCCCGTTTCATGGCGGTTCTGGGCGGCATTGCCCTGAGCGCCCTCATCCTGCTGACCTGTGTGTCGATCGCGGGGCGTCTGCTGAACGGCCTGTTTCACAAGGATTTCATGCAGAACCTATTGCCCGGCTTTTCGAACTGGATGATCGAGATCGGTGTCGGCCCGGTCAATGGCGATTTCGAACTGGTCGAATCCGGTGTTGCCTTTGCCATCTTTGCTTTCATCCCCCTGTGCCAGATCACGGCGGGGCACGCGTCGGTCGATATCTTCACCAGTAAGCTCTCGGTCGGCGTCAATCGCTTTCTGCGCATGCTCACCGAGGCCGTGTTCGCGGCGGTTCTGATCCTGATCGCGGTCAAGCTGTATGACGGAATGGCCAGCAAGATGCGCTATGGCGAAACCAGCTTCCTGCTGCAATTCCCGATCTGGTGGGCCTATGCCGCCAGCCTGTTCGGGGCCGTGATCTCGGCGATTGTCGGTATCTATGTCGCCGCGATCCGGGTCTATGAATTCGCCACCGGCCGGACAATCATCACCGAAGGCATGGAGGCCGAGGCATGAGCGCGCTTGAAATCGGCATCGCGTCCTTCCCGGCGCTCATGGTCCTGATCTTTCTGCGGGTGCCGATCGGTCTCGCCATGTTTGTTGTCGGGCTGGTCGGGCTGGTGATCGTGACCGACGGCACCAACGTGCCCTTCTCGCGCCTCAAGAACGAAACCTACACGACCTTCTCCAGCTATTCGCTGAGCATCGTGCCGATGTTCCTCCTGATGGGGCATTTCGCGACGCTGGGCGGCATGTCATCTGCGCTGTTCCGCGCCGCCGAAGGGTTTCTGGGCCACCGCAAGGGCGGTGTGGCCATGGCCGCGATCGGGGCCTGTGCGGGCTTTGGCGCGATCTGTGGCAGCTCGCTGGCAACCGCGGCCACGATGGGGCGCGTCGCCCTGCCCGAGCTGCGCCAATATGGCTATGCAGGTGGGTTTTCGACCGCCACGCTGGCGGCGGGCGGAACCCTGGGCATCCTGATCCCGCCTTCGGTGGTGTTGGTGATCTACGCCATTCTCACGGAACAGAACATCGCCAAACTGTTCCTCGCGGCCTTTGTTCCCGGCCTGCTCGCGGCGCTTGGCTATGTGGTCGCGATCTCGATCTATGTGCGTCTGTACCCGGATTCCGCCGGAACGCGCCCCCCGGTTCCCTATGCCGAACGGTTCGCGGCACTGCTGCGGGTCTGGCCCGTCTTGCTGGTCTTCGGGCTCGTGGTCGGCGGCATCTATCTGGGCTGGTTCACCCCCACCGAAGGCGCCGCCGTCGGGGCCGCCGGCACCGGGCTGATCGCGTTCCTGAATGGCGGGCTGACCCTTTCCACGTTGTTCGAGAGCTTTCTGGTCACGGCCCGGTCCACCGCGATGGTGTTCTTCATCGTGCTGGGCGCAGGGTTCTACAACGGCTTCCTGGCCCTGACACAGGTGCCGCAGGAATTGTCGAACTATGTCGTGAGCCAGGGGCTGAGCCCCTGGGTCGTGCTGTCGCTCATCCTCGTATTCTACCTGCTGTTCGGCTGCCTGATGGACAGCCTGTCGATGATCCTGCTGACCATCCCGATCTTTTTCCCGGTGATCAGCGCCCTTGATTTCGGGATGAGCCCCGAACATGTGGCGATCTGGTTCGGCATCCTCGTGCTGATCGTGGTCGAGGTCGGGCTGATCACCCCGCCGGTTGGCATGAACCTGTTCATCATCAACGCGATGGACCGCAAGACGCCGATGGTCGACACCTACAAGGCGGTGCTGTTCTTTGTCGGCTCGGATTTGGTGCGCGTGGTGATCCTGGTGATGTTCCCGGCAATTACATTGTTCCTCCTTCCCGGCTGATCGGTTGCAGGGCCGGCCAAACGTGGAATGTGAAGGTCAGGAATCTAAGACTTTTGCCGATTTGGCATGTCGTGATAGGCTCGGAATCACGAGGGACTTATTTTCGCCTCAGAACCGGGATATTTTCCCGAGCACACGAGTATCGGAGTTGTTATGTACATTAGCCGTCAAATTGCCGAAGCACCGCGCACCGCCGCACTCACCAACGAGATTTCCAAGCTGAACGGTCCCTGCATCGGCTGTACCGAGTGCAATGGCCTGTGCAAGGAGTTGATCGAGGCACTGGTGGTGCCCGACATGATCCTGTCAAAAGGGCAAAAACCCCAATAGGCTCAGGCCTGACTGTATTTCGCGTTACTGCGGGTCAAGTGGCTGGCGGTCTTGCTTCCGACGGGACGCGCAACAGGGATGCGCGGGATTCGGACGCAAATTCACGCCGGTAAAGCACCGCCGTGGTCACAACCACTGCGACCATCAATGCGACCGGCCCCAGCAGCCACGCCACCGATGCCAGCGCGAAATACACCGAACGCATCGCCCTGTTATAACTGCGCGCCGCAGTGATGTTGACATCCGCGGCCTGTTCCGCACGCGGATAGGTGCAGGGATCGTCGGGATCGTTGGGCACCGACGCCATCAGCACCGCGCAATAGCCGAACAGGCGATGTGACCAGACGAATTTGAGAAACGCGTTGGCCAGCAGCGCCACCACCAGCAACACCTTGACCTCCCACACGATTGCCGGTGCATTGCCGTGGGTCAGGTCCGTGACCAGACCGGCAAGCTGTTCCGTATTGCCCATCAGGGCCAGTGTCCCACCGATGGCAATCATCGATGCCGATGCGAAAAACGCCGTTCCCTGCCGCAGGTTACCGATCAGTTGCGCGTCAAACACCCGTGGCTCGCGCGAGATCATGTTGCGCATCCATTCCCGCCGGAAACCCATCATCAGGATAGACACCGATGGCTGCCCCCTGGGCGGCGATTCGATGCGCCAACCGATCCACAAAATCGCCAGGACCAGCCAGAACAGCGCGGCCAGATCGAGCGGGGAGAACAGGTTGAAGGTCTGTATCGCGGTCATGACGCGACACTAGGGCGCTTCCAAATCACTTGCCAGCTCCTAAAATTGGTAATATAACTTTACCAAAATGGAGAACCGCATGGAAATGCCCGCCCCCAATCCCGCCGTTCTGGCCCGCAAATCCCGTCTGATCGAACGGCTGTCCGGGGTGCTGCCCGACGATGCGCTGATCCATGAACTGGCCGAGACCCGCGCCTATGAATGTGACGCGCTGACGGCCTATCGCTGTCCGCCGATGCTGGCGGTTCTGCCTGCCACCACGCGCGAGGTGTCGGACATCCTGCGCATTTGCCACGAAGAGGGTGTGCCGGTGGTCCCAAGGGGAGCCGGCACGTCTCTGGCGGGTGGATCGCTGCCGACCGCGGACAGCGTCATCCTGGGCGTGGCCCGCATGAACGAGGTTCTGGAAACCGACTATGACAACCGCATCATCCGCGTGCAGTCCGGGCGCACCAACCTGTCGGTCACCGGCGCGGTGGAAGAGCAGGATTTCTTTTACGCCCCTGACCCGTCAAGCCAGCTGGCCTGCGCGATTTCGGGCAATATCGCGATGAATTCGGGTGGCGCGCATTGTCTGAAATACGGCGTCACCACCAACAATCTTCTGGGCGTGACCATGGTGATGATGGATGGCACCGTGGTGGAAATCGGCGGCGGGCATCTGGATGCGGGGGGGCTTGACCTGTTGGGGCTGATCTGCGGTTCCGAAGGTCAGCTTGGCGTCGTCACCGAGGCAACGCTGCGCATCCTGCGCAAGCCCGAAGGCGCGCGGCCCGTCCTGATGGGGTTTGACGACAACGAGGTCGCCGGGGCCTGCGTGAGCGACATCATCAAGGCGGGCGTTCTGCCCGTGGCCATCGAATTCATGGACCGGTTGTGCATCCGCACCAGCGACGCCTTTGCCAATGCCGGCTATCCCGATTGCGAGGCGCTGTTGATCGTCGAGGTCGAAGGCTCGGAGGCCGAGATCGACGCACAGCTGGCCCGGATCGTCGAGATCGCCAGGCGCCACAACCCGGTCGAACTGCGCGAGAGCACATCACCCGAGGAAAGCGCGCGCATCTGGTTGGGCCGCAAGAGCGCCTTTGGCGCGATCGGACAGATCAACGATTACATGTGCCTGGACGGAACCATCCCGGTATCCGCCCTGCCCGAGGTGCTGCGCCGGATCGGCGAGCTGGCCCGCGACATCGGCCTTGAGGTCGGAAACGTGTTTCATGCCGGTGACGGCAACATGCATCCGTTGATCCTGTTTGACGCCAACAAGCCCGGCGATCTGGAACGCTGCGAGACGCTTGGCGCGGAAATTCTCAAGCTCTGCGTCGACGTGGGTGGCTGCCTGACCGGAGAGCACGGGGTGGGCATCGAAAAGCGCGACCTGATGTTGCACCAGTACAGCCCCGAGGATCTCGAGGCGCAGATGGCGGTCAAGGATGTGTTTGACCCGGCCTGGCTGCTCAATCCCGCCAAGGTGTTTCCGCTGTCGGAATCCGAGGCCCGCCGCACCGCCGCAGCCGCCGCCTGAGCGGGCGCCATCATCACATTCCCCGTCGAAACGACCAGGACAGAACCACCATGACACCCATAGAAAACGAGGCCGATCTGGCCGGGATGATTGCCGGCGCGCGCGAACCGCTGGCCATTCGGGGCGGCGGCACGCGCGGAATAGACCCTGCGGGAAACTTGCTCGCAATCTCGGGCCTCACCGGGGTTGATCTCTACGAACCGGGCGCGCTGACGCTGGTGGCGGCGGCGGGCACGCCGGTTGCCGATCTGGATCGCCTGCTTGCCACCGAGAACCAGCGGCTGGCGTTCGAACCGATGGATCACCGCCGGCTGCTCGGCACAACGGGCGAGCCGACAATCGGCGGGGTTGTCGCCGGCAACATCTCGGGGCCACGCCGCATACAGGCAGGCGCATGCCGCGACTTTCTGTTGGGAGTACGCTATGTCGACGGCACCGGGACGGTCATCAAGAATGGCGGCCGCGTGATGAAGAATGTGACCGGCTATGATCTTGTCAAGCTGATGGCGGGCAGCTGGGGAACGCTTGGCGTGCTGACACAGGTGTCGCTCAAGGTGCTGCCGCGCGCGCAAACGCAAGCAACGCTTGAGGTATCGGGCACCGGCCTGACCGGGGCGATCCGCGCCATGTCCGCGGCCCTTGGCTCGCCCTACGAAGTGTCCGGCGCGGCCTATGATCCGTCCGAAGACACCGTTTTCATCCGCATCGAGGGGTTTGCCGACTCGGTCGCCTATCGTCTTGGCCGTCTGAATGCCCTGCTGAACAGCCACGGCACGGTCACAACCACCGAAGATGCCCAGACCTCGGCGACCCAGTGGAACCGCATTCGCGATGTCGAACCGTTTGCAGGCACGCCCGGCGATGTCTGGCGGCTCTCGGTCAAACCCTCGGATGCGCCGGGGATATGCGACAGGCTGGATGCCGATGGGCTGTTGCTGGATTGGGGCGGCGGTCTGATCTGGGCGCGTGTCCCTTCGGGAACCGACCTGCGCGGGCGCGCCGGAGGGTTTGGCGGCCATGCCACGCTGGTCCGCTCCGATGCAGAGACCCGCGCAACGCTGGGCATGTTTCAGCCGGAACCCGCCCCGCTCGCGGCAATCAGCGCCGGGTTGCGCGCTCGGTTTGATCCGCGCGGTATCTTCAATCCGGGCCTGATGGGGAGAACCTGAGCCATGCAGACAAGCTTCACCTCCGCCCAGCTCGACGATCCGGCGATCCAGCGCAGCAACGAGATCCTGCGGTCCTGTGTGCATTGCGGCTTTTGCACCGCGACCTGTCCGACCTACCAGGTGCTCGGCGACGAACTCGACAGCCCGCGTGGCCGGATTTACCAGATCAAGGACATGCTGGAAAACGAACGCGTGCCGGATGAACGCACGGTCCTGCATATCGACCGCTGCCTGAGCTGCCTGGCCTGCATGACCACCTGCCCCTCGGGAGTGCACTATATGCATCTCGTGGACCACGCCCGCGCCTATATCGAGGAACGTTACAAACGTCCGTTCAGCGACCGCGCGCTGCGCTGGATACTGGCGCGCATCCTGCCCTATCCCACCCGGTTTCGGCTGGCGCTGCTTGGGGCAAAGATCGGGCGGCCCTTTGCGCGGTTGATGCCCGATGCACGGCTGCGCGCGATGATCGCCATGGCCCCCAAGACCATCCCCCCGGTCAGCCGCAATGACGATCCCCAGAGTTTCGCGCCTACCGCCCCCCGACGCATGCGCGTGGCGCTGATGACCGGATGCGCGCAAAAGGCGCTGAATACCGACATCAACGACGCCACCATCCGCATCCTGCGCCGCTTTGGCTGCGAAGTGGTCGTGGCCCGCGGTGCCGGGTGCTGCGGGGCGTTGACCCATCACATGGGCAAGACCGGTGAAAGCCACGACGCCGCCGCCCGAAACATCCGCGCCTGGGTGGCCGAGATGGATGGCGACGGGCTGGATGCCATCGTGATCAACACCTCGGGATGCGGCACCACGGTCAAGGATTACGGCCATATGTTCCGCAATGATCCACTTGCCGCCGATGCCGCCCGCGTGTCGGCCATCGCGATGGATGTGAGCGAGGTTCTCATCCGGCTGGAATTGCCCGAGTCCGGCCCCAAGGACATGGTGGTCGCCTATCACGCCGCCTGTTCCCTGCAACACGGACAACAGATCAAGACCCACCCCAAGACTCTGCTGAAACGTGCGGGCTTTACCGTGGTCGAACCCGCCGACAGCCATCTGTGTTGTGGATCGGCGGGCACCTACAACCTGATGCAGCCCGAGATCTCGGCCAAGCTCAAGGCCCGCAAGCTGCGGACGCTCAATGCGAAATCGCCCGACATCATCGCCGCCGGCAATATCGGTTGCATGATGCAGCTTGGCTCGGGCACAGATGTGCCCATCGTGCACACGGTCGAGCTGCTGGATTGGGCGACCGGCGGACCACGCCCCCCCGCCCTGACGGCGCAGCCCCGCGGCGAGGCGGCGGTGCCGATCCTCAGGTAAGGCTTGCGAACGCCCCAGTTTCGCCGCAACACTGGAATATCCCTTGTCTGGATACCTCGTGGGAGTGGTTGCTTGCGTCACTGGTTTCTCTGCCTCATGCTGCTGTTGCTCCCGCTCGCGGGGGCGGCACAGGATAGCGTGCTCGAACGTCTGGAAACTTCGGAATCGGGTCGCCAATGGGATGCGGTCGGTCGGCTCGACATCAACGGCGCGGGGTTCTGCACCGGGGCGTTGATCGCGCCCGACCTCGTGCTGACGGCGGCGCATTGCCTGTTCGACAAGCCGACCAAGACCCGGATCGATCCCGGCTCTTTCGAGTTTCTCGCCGGATGGCGCAACGGGCGCGCCTCGGCCTATCGGCAGGTGCGACGCGCGGTGGTCCATCCCGACTATGTCTATGATCAGGACGTGACCTCGTCGCGGGTGCGCAATGACCTGGCCCTGCTGGAGCTGCATCAACCGATCCGCAACACCACCGTCGTGCCCTTTGACACCACCGAACACCCCCGCCGCGGTGACGAGGTTGGCGTGGTGTCCTATGCCCGCGACCGGGCCAATGCCCCGTCGCTGCAACAGGTCTGCAAGGTGATGGCCCGTCAGGAGGGTATGTTGATCATGTCCTGCGATGTCGATCATGGCTCGTCCGGCGCGCCGATCTTTGCCATTTCCGATGGCCGCCCGCGCATCGTTTCGGTGGTGTCCGCCAAGGCCGAGGTCAAGGGACAGCGGGTGGCGCTTGGCACCGATCTCGCCGAACCGCTGGCGCATCTGAAATCGCAACTTGAGAGCGGCCACGGCTTTGCCGTGCCCAACGCCCCCAGAACCAAACGCATCACGGTTGGCGGCGCACGGCGCGACATCGGTGCCAAGTTCATCAGCCCATGACCACGGCGCGCGGATACCGGTTTCTGGCGGTCCTTGTGCTGATGCTCCTGCCCTCGCTAATCGCCGCGCAGTCAACCGGGCTGGCACGGCTGAACGACCGCGACGATCTTTTGGGATGGGAGGCTGTTGGCCGGCTCGACATCAGCGGTCGGGGCTATTGCACTGGCACGCTGATTGCTCCGACCCTTGTGCTGACGGCGGCGCATTGCGTCTTTGACGCGAAGAGCAAGCAGATGCACGCTACCGATACCCTGACCTTTCGCGCCGGCCTGCGCGACGGGGTGGCCATCGCCGAACGCGGGGTCGCGCGCATTGCCGTGCCCCGGGGCTATGATCCCGCGATGACCCAATGGCTCGACCGGGTCCGCAACGACATTGCCCTGCTGGAGCTGCAGGATCCCATCGTCAGCAGCGATGCGGATCCGTTCGTGCTGCATTCGGGCCAGGGTGTCGGCACCACCGTCAGCGTCACCTCGTATGGCCAGGGTCGCTCGCAGGCCCTGTCCCGACAACGTCGCTGCAACATCGTGGCAGATGCCGATGACCTGATGGCGTTTGATTGTGATGTGACCTTTGGGTCGTCTGGGGCACCGGTTTTCGCCAAGGTCGGATCGCGCGGGCGCATTGTCTCGGTGATTTCGGGCGGCGCCACGCTCGAAGGCCGCAAGGTCGCCGTGGGGCCAAGCCTGGCCACCATCGTCGACCGGCTCAAAGCACAGCTGCGCAATGCCCCGCGCGCCCAGCCTGACCGCATCCGCCGACTGTCGGTCGGCGACCGGAACCAATCGACCGGTGCGAAATTTATCCGCAACTGAAGGTCTTGAAACCGCGAATGCGCCCCCCACATCCTTGTCATCGGAACGCCATATCGGGTTCCGGTTTGCACTCGGGTCCGTCCATGATGGAGGGCCTTCGGAAATCGCTCGATGAATGAGGATGACACCATGCGTAACTTTGATTTTGCACCGCTGCACCGCGCCACCGTGGGCTTTGACCAGATCGCCGATCTGATGGATCGCGTGATGACAAACGATGTCGGCCAGTCCAGCTATCCCCCCTACAACATCGAAAAGACCGCCGCCGATTCCTATCGGATCTCGATCGCGGTTGCCGGCTTTTCGGACAGTGACCTGAGCGTCGATGTCAAGGAAAACGCCCTTGTCGTGGCGGCCCGCAAGGCCGAGGATGACGCCGATCGCACCTATCTGCATCGCGGCATTGCCACCCGCGCGTTTGAGCGCCGCTTCCACCTGGCCGAGCATGTGCGCGTCACCGGTGCCAGCCACGCGGACGGCATGTTGCATATCGACCTGGCCCGCGAAATTCCCGAGGCGCTGAAACCGCGCCGTATCGAGATCACCAGCGTCAACAACCAACCGGTGGCAACCGACGTGGTTGACGCCAAAGCTGTGAACTGATCGTCCTTCTGACCTACCTCGGATTGACGATACGCCCCGCACCCGGTCAGACAGGTGCGGGGTTATTCTTTTATGTCAGAGCCTTACCCGCATTTCGCCAAGGTTACGTACGGCCCCGTAACCGCGCAGGGTGACGGGTGGCCCGTCCAGCCGCATATCCGGCACCAGCCGCACCAACGCCTTGACCGCCTCTTCCAGCTCGATCCGGGCGAGCGCTTCGCCAAGACAGCGATGCGGCCCGCCGCCAAAAACCGGGTGCAAACGCGGATGATCCTGGCGGGTCATGTCGAACCGGTCCGGGTCCGCGTAAACTTCGGGATCGCGCAGCGCGGTCAGCATCGACACCGCCACAAAGCTGCCTTTCGGGATGAGAAAGCCGTCAAGCTCGCGCGCCTCTAGCGTGATCCGGGGCAAGGAGCCGATCACCGGATCATAGCGCAGCCCCTCCAGAACCGCGGACGCCGCCCAACGCTCGGGGTCTTGCACCAGCATCGCCCATTGCTCGGGATGCGAGAGCAGTTGCGACACCGTCGAGGCCAACGCGGCACGCGTCGTGTCGGACCCGGCCAGCACCAGCGCCGCAAGCTGTGCGCGTATCTCGTCTTCGCCCAGAGGCCCGTCCGCGACCCGCGCAAGATAGCTGCTCAGGAAATCCGCCTCGGGTCTGGCCCGGCGTTGCGCGATCAGCCCGGCAACATAGCTGTCGAGCGCGGCCATGTCCTTGTCCGACTCGGCGCGGATCTCGTCCGGGCAATGCGACAGCCCGCGAATGGCGGAATAAACGTGGCGCGCGAATGCGCCGGTATCGGCCTCCGAAGCCCCGATCAGCGCCGCGATGACCTGCGCCGGATAGGGACCGGCAATCGCCTCGATGAAATCGACCGCCCCCGCCCCGCGCCAGGGCGCGATCAGGCGGGCAACGCGGCGTGCAATATCGGGCCGCAATTGCGCGATCACCTTGTTGGCAAAGCTGCGCACCAGCGGCCCCCGCCTGTTGCGATGGGTCTGGCCGTTGGAAAACAGCAGGGCGTTGCGCTGGAACTCGAACATCGGACCATCGCGCACCCCCGAAATGAACATGCCCTCCAATTCCAGCTGGCGGGTCCAGCGATCGTCGTTGATGATCTCCATGTTGGCGAGCGAGAACCCTGAAACGATCCCCAGGCGGCTGCGCGCCCACGGCCCCTGGGCCCAGGCGGCGGCCATGTATTCATGATCGGTCTGGCCCTCGATATAGGCCGGGAAATCGGGGATAACGCGTAGGGGTTCGGGCATCGGGTGCCTCAAGGCTGGCTGCGGCTGGAAACCAGCCTAACTGGAACCGCGCAAAAAGCAGCCCCGACCCTACGTAAGCATCCGGATCGGGGCCGGTGTTCACTGCGCCGCGAGGCTCTGGGCAAGCCGCATGAGCTGGACCGCTTCGCTGCGGTAGCCATAGGGGTCCGCCCCCTTGCCGGAGGAGGCCAGTTCGATAGCCTCGTCATAGCCCCAGCTCCCGAGGTAACGGCCGCCACGCAGCAGCTGTCCGAACCCGGCGATTGCCGTCGCAAATGCAGTGTCCGGTTGCGCGGCCATATCGGCGGTGATTGCCGTTTCGATCAGCTGGCTGGCCCCGCTGCCCGGTGCCTTGTAGCGCAACCACAGAAAACCCAGTTCATCGCTCGTGGAACCGGTCTCGGTTGCCCCATATCGCAGGGGCTCGCTCAACCGCGCGGGCGAGCCGACAGGGGTAATCTCATAAAGTGCGGTCACCGCATGACCCGCCCCGATATCGCCGGCATCCACCTTGTCATTGTTGAAGTCCTCGCGCCGCAGGGCACGGGTTTCATATCCGATCAACCGGTATTCGGCGACTGTCGCAGGGTTGAACTCGACCTGTATCTTGACGTCATCGGCAATCGGGAACAGCGCGCCGGTCAGTTGATCAACAAGCACCTTCTGCGCCTCGGCCAGCGTGTCGATATAAGCCGCCTGCCCGTTCCCGTTCTGCGCCAGCGCCTGCATCGTCGCATCGTCCAGATTGCCGCGACCGAACCCCAGAACGCTGAGATAGGTGCCACCCTGTCGCTTGTCCGCGATGAAATCCTGCAACGCCGACGGGTCGGACAGGCCGACATTGAAATCCCCGTCCGTGGCCAGGATTACCCGGCTGACCTCGCCCTCCTGCGCCATCGCGGCGGCGGCGGCATAGGCCTGTTGCAGCCCGGCCTGCCCGGCGGTGCTGCCCCCGGCATCCAGCCGGTTCAACGCCGCCATGATGGTCTGCCGCTCCGAGGCCGGGGTCGGCTCCAGGACCTGCCCCGCGCTGCCCGCATAGGTGACGATGGCAACCTGATCCTGCGCCTGCAACTGTCCAAGCATCAGCGCAAAGGATTGCTTGAGCAGCGGCAGCTTGTTCGGCTGGTTCATCGACCCCGAAGTGTCGATCAGGAACACGAGGTTCAGCGGCGGGCGCTCTGCAATATCGGGCAACGCCCCTTGGATGCCGATATGAACCAGCCGCGTATCCGGGTTCCAGGGGGTCGCGCCCACCGAGACCGTCGGTTGAAACGGCGCTTCACCAACCGGCGCGGGATAATTGTACGGGAAATAGTTCACCAGTTCCTCGATCCTGACCATGTCCGCCAGCGGCAAACGCCCCTGCATCAGGGAATTGCGCACCACCGAATAGGATGCGGTATCCACATCGATCGAAAACGTCGAAACCGGATGTTCCGCGGTGATCCGCAGCGGGTTGCTGTCGGCATTCGCAAAGGCTTCGGTCGTGGCGTCGGGCGGCGAGATCAAATCGGGCGGTGGCATAAGTGCGATGGCCTGTCCCATTTCCGCCGATCCGGCGGGCGCGGCGAGCGACTTGGACATCCGGCGCACCGGGGATGTGGCCTCCGCCATGAATTCCTCTGCGATCCCGGCAGGCGGCTCCTGTACGATCTGCACGCTGTCGCTCGCGGCCTCCTGGGCATCCTGCGACGCAATCGCGGGGGAGGGATCGAAACGCGGGACATCGCCGGGGGCCAGGCTATCCCGCATCGGGCTCAGCGCCACAAAGGCAACGGCGACAATCGCGGTGGTTGCGGTCAACCCCGCACGAGAGGTCAGTGTATTCAGCATGATCTTTACTCCTGTCCAAAGGCTCGCTTTCGAACCATCGGACATGGGACGCGCGGCAGGCCGCGATCCTTGGAGCGCCTCGAAATTTTTCCGTGCCAGAGCCAGATGCGCCGCCTTGGTTGCGGCATCAGGTTCGGGTGTTGCCGCGCGCATCGCGGCTCCGAGATCGTCAAGATCATCGCTCATGCCTGCTCCTCCTCTGCCCGCCGCGCCCGCAGTTTCCGTTTCACTTCCGACATGCGCCAGCTGATCGTCCCCTCCGACACGCCAAGGATTTCCGCCGCCTGCGCATGGGTCATGTCATCCAGAACCAGCGCCAGCGTATCGCGCAAATCATCGGCAAGGCTGCCCATCGCATCGGTCAGCCAATCCACCCGCTGCGCCGTTTCCGCATCAGCCTCGCGGCGGGCGAGCTCCCAGATGCCCCACCCATCAGCGGCGCGCAGATGCGTGGCCTGTTTGCGCCGGCGGTCATGGGCCGCATTCACGACGACCCGGTACAACCAGGTGGTGAACCGCGCCCTTGCGTCGAAACGGGCGATCTTGGCCGGCAGCGCGGCGCAGATATCCTGGGTCAGATCTTCGGCCTCGGCACGCGATCCGGTCAGCCGAAAGGCAAGGTGAAACATCCGGTCATAGCAGCGGTCGAGCAACGCGGAAAACGCCGCCCGGTCCCCCCGCGCGGCCGAAATGGCCAGGTCTTCGTCACTTACATCCATGCGCATCACATAGACTGTGACGTGCGCGGGCGGTCAATCCTTGGCGGCAAAGCCAAAAAAGCCACTTTTTTTCCGCAAAACGCATCGGGGCGCCGCAATGGGCGCCCCGACCAATCTCATGCCAGGCCAGCTTCAGACCGACAGGCAGACATATTTCATTTCGAGGTAATCCTCGATGCCGTGATGGCTGCCTTCGCGGCCCAGGCCCGACTGTTTGACGCCGCCAAAGGGTGCGACCTCGGTCGAGATGATACCGGTATTGACGCCGACGATACCATATTCCAGCGCCTCGGCGACCTTGTAGACGCGGCTCAGGTCCTTGGCATAGAAATACGCGGCAAGGCCAAAGATCGTGTCATTGGCCATGTCGATCACCTCGTCCACGTCATCGAACTTGAACAGCGGAGCCAGCGGGCCAAAGGTTTCTTCCTTGGCAACGGCCATGTCCTGCGTCACGCCTGTGACCACGGTGGGTTCAAAGAACGTGCCGCCCAGTTCATGCGCCTTGCCGCCGGTCAGCACCGCGCCCCCCTTGGACGTGACATCGCCGAGATGCTCGAGCACCTTGTCCACCGCTTCGCTGTTGATCAGCGGGCCGGTGGTCACACCTTCGGCAAGACCGTCGCCGACCTTGAGATTCTCCACCGCGACCTTCAGCTTGGCGGCAAAGGCGTCATAGACCCCGGACTGGACATAAATCCGGTTGGCGCAAACGCAGGTCTGGCCATTGTTGCGGAACTTGCACATCATCGCGCCTTCGACGGCGGCATCGAGATCGGCATCGTCAAAGACGATGAACGGCGCGTTGCCGCCCAGTTCCATCGAGCATTTCATCACCTGGTCCGCCGCCTGCTTGAGCAGGATGCGCCCGACCTCGGTGCTGCCGGTAAAGGTCAGTTTGCGGATCGCCGGGTTCTCGCAGAACTCCTTGCCGATGGCGCTTGCCGACGACGAGGTGACCACGTTGAACACGCCCGCGGGGATACCTGCCCGCTCGGCCAGCACCCCCATGACCAGCGCCGAAAGCGGTGTTTCCTTGGCGGGACGGGCCACAAAGGAACACCCGGCCGCCAGCGCCGGGGCCGCCTTGCGGGTGATCATTGCGTTGGGAAAGTTCCAGGGCGTGATCGAGGCCGCAACGCCGATCGGCTGTTTCATCACCATGATGCGCTTGTCGCGCTGATGGCCGGGGATGGTTTCGCCGTAGATCCGCTTGGCCTCTTCGCCAAAGAACTCGATGAACGACGCGCCATAGCCGATTTCGCCGACCGCCTCGGCCAGCGGCTTGCCTTGCTCGGCTGTCAGGATGCGACCCAGGTCCTGGGCGTTCTCCATCATCAGGTCGAACCATTTGCGCAGGATACCCGCACGTTCCTTGCCGGTCATCGCCGCCCATTCCTTCTGGGCCGCTTCGGCCTGGGCAATCGCGTCCGCGACCTGCTCGCGGCTCAGGTCGGCAACCTCGGCGATCACGTCGCCACGCGCGGGGTTGGTGACGGCAAAGGTGCCATTGTCACCATCGACCCAGGCGCCGCCGATATAGGCCTTGGTCACCAGCAGTTCGGGGTCATTCAGTAGGGATTTGAGGTCGGTTGTCGTGTCAAGCATTGAAGTGCCCTCCCGCAAGAAAAATTACTCGCGCACGCAAATCAGGTGAGGCAAGCTTTGTCCAGACCACATTACGGGGAAACCGGATGGAACTTGACGATGCCTACGCAAACGGGGCGTATATCGACGATGCGGCCGCCTATCCGCCCCGCTGGGCAAGCGCCGCAAGCGGGTTTCGCGCGGCGCTTGGCGCGCGCGCCGAGATTGCCCTGCCCTATGGCCCCGCTGCGCGACAGGTGCTGGACCTGTTTCACCCCGAAACGCCGCCAATGGGCACGGCGATCTTCGTTCATGGCGGCTATTGGCTGAAATTCGACCGCAGCTCGTGGTCACATCTGGCCCGCGGCCTGCTTGCAAGGGGCTGGGCGGTTGCGATGCCGTCCTACGATCTGTGCCCGGCAGTGCCGATTGCGACCATCACGCGCCAGATCGCGCAGGCGGTTCAATATGTTGCCCGCCACAGCACCGGGCCGCTCTCGATCGCCGGTCATTCCGCCGGCGGGCACCTGAGCGCACGCATGTTGGACCGGGCGCTGATCCCGGCGGAGGTAGCGGCGCGCTTTCGGACCATCCTGCCGATTTCGCCCCTGTCCGACCTGCGCCCGCTGCGGCGGACCTCGATGAACGCCGATTTCCGGATGACAATGGCTGATGCCACCGCCGAGAGCCCCATTCTGATGCAGAACCGACATGATGCCCGGGTCGCGATCTGGGTCGGTGCAGACGAGCGCCCCGCATTTCTGGATCAGGCGCGCTGGCTGGCCGAGGCATGGGACATTCCCCATGTGATCGCGCCGGGCAGGCACCATTTCGATGTGATCGACCTGTTGCAGGATGCCGACTCGGACCTGGTTGATATGCTCACCGCGCCGTGATCCCGGCTTGCGCGCGCCATTGCCAGTGCCACCAGCCGAGGCGCGCCCCTGTCTTCGATGACCGGTTTGGCGTTTTTCATCAGGCGTCTGGCAAAGGCCCTCTGCCTGCCGGGGGGCGGCAGGGGGCGGCTTGGCACATCGCCTTCGAAACGCCACGCCAGATCGGGGCATTGCGACCTGATCTCGGCAACCGCATGTGGCCCCAGGGCGATACAGGCCTGATCCCCGGCGAACAACGCTTCGGCGGGTGCTCCATTGGCCATAACAACCTCGTGCCGGTCGCATAGAAAATGCCAGTAGGCGATCTGCTCCAGGTCCTCGGCGAGCGCGATTCCCGGCAGCCCGACCAGCTTTTTGGCCGCGATCAGAACCTGGCTTACCCCGAACATGCGCGCGGCAACGGGCGAGCAGGACAGCACGCGGTGCTGCTGTGACACGACAAGGTCGCGCGCGGGCAACCCGGCCCCCAACGCACCCGCCGCGATCCGGACCGGGCGCATGGCCCCGGTCGCGGCGACACGGCGCGAACCGATCCAGCGAATGGCCCGCTGACCCCCGTCAACACAGGACACCATATCGCCGGCCGCCAGGCTTTCGACCGGTCTGCAGCCCATCGGCGTGGCAATTTGCGTTCCCTGCGCGAAACACACCGCGAAATTGCCGGTCTGACGGTCCGCTACAAAACCGCTCACGTCCGAGTCGACCGCCACCCTGTCAAGGGTCAACGATTGGATCGGCTTGGCCTGAAGCGCGCGTTGATCGTCATTGGCGGTGAATTCCGGCGCCAGATAGCTGTTGCCGTCAGTGTCCTGAAAGATCACCGCGCTGATATTGGCGGTCGAGCCATCGGCATAGGTAATCGTCGCCCAATAGGCCGCGACACCGTCAAATTCCTGATCCGGGCCGTCATCTATGCGAAAGGTTTCTGAGGTGGTGTTGGCCATGTCATAGACACGATCATCACCACTGCGATAACTGTTGCTGCCCGGCGACAGGGTCTGGATCTGCTCTAGCAGCGGTGCATCTTCCGAGCCAAAGGTCAGCCCGACAAGATCGCTCGCCCCCTCGGCATTGTTGTTGCCTTCGACCGTGTCGAGGTCTGCCGTCCTCCCGAGGGAGATCACATTGAATGTTGTCGCCATACCGAACCTACTCGTACCACATCCGGGTTTCGCCGATGTCCCGGCCATTGTTTGGAGAAACGCCTGAGCGGGGTTTCCCGGTCGGACCAGTTGAGCGCCACCGGTTTAAGGTTCGCTGAATCCAAGCCGCGTGATGTCCGCAGGAATTGAATCAAAACGGTCATGTCCCGGGCTTGCGGGTCACCGCCCTGCCAATGTCGCGCGCCAGCGACAAAAGACTTGTCAGCCGGACCGATATTGGCAACCTATGCCGTATTCCGGTCGATGGCGTCGCCCGGTAGAATCGCTTGCATCGTCCTGAACGCCGGGACCTTTCTGCAAAGGAGGGTCAATCATGACCACACGTCCGGAAACCTATCGATTTCACAACGGCGACAAGGCCGCTCTCCCCTTTGACACCGAGGAATACCAGGCCCGGATTGCCGAGTTGCGCGAACGGATGGAGGCCACCGGGGCGGCGGCGGCAGTCTTTACCTCGATGCACAATATCGCCTATTATTCGGGCTTCCTCTATTGCGCCTTCGGGCGGCCCTATGGGCTGGTGGTAACCGAGGAAGACTGTGTGACCGTCAGCGCGGGCATCGATGCCGGGCAGCCCTGGCGGCGCAGCTTTTGCGACAATGTCACCTATACCGACTGGCAGCGCGACAATTTCTGGCGGGCGGTGGCCTCGGTCACGGGTACCGGCAAGGTGATCGGCTATGAAGGCGACCACCTGACCCTGATGCAGCGCGACAAGCTCGAGGATTTCCTGCAACCGCTTACCATGGTTGATCTGTTTGAAACCACGATGCGGCAACGCATGCACAAGAGCGCGGCCGAGATCGCGCTGATCCGCCAGGGGGCACAGGTTGCCGATCTGGGCGGCCATGCGATCCGCGATGCCATCCGTGCGGGCGTCCGCGAAATCGACGTGGCAATGGCGGGGCGCGATGCCATGGAGGCCGAGATCGCCAGGCGGTTCCCCGATGCCGAATACCGGGACACCTGGGTGTGGTTCCAGTCGGGGCTGAACACCGACGGCGCGCATAATCCGGTAACGGGGCGGGTTCTGGAACGCGGCGACATTCTGAGCCTCAACGCCTTCCCGATGATCTCGGGCTATTACACCGCGCTGGAACGGACCCTGTTCGTACAAGAGGTCGACGCCGCCAGCCTGGCCTTCTGGCAGGCAAATATCGCGGCGCATGAATACGGCATGTCGCTGTTGCAGCCGGGCGCGCGCTGTTCCGAGATCACCCAAAAGATCAATGCCTTTCTCGAAGAGCGCGACATGCTGCAATACCGCACGTTCGGCTATGGGCACTCGTTCGGGGTTCTGAGCCATTATTACGGGCGCGAAGCGGGGCTGGAACTGCGCGAAGACATCGACACCATCCTGGAACCGGGCATGGTGATCTCGATGGAACCGATGCTGACCATTCCAAACGGCCAGCCCGGTGCCGGCGGCTATCGCGAACATGACATCCTCGTCATTACCGACACGGGCAACGAGAATATCACCGGCTATCCCTATGGGCCGGATTTCAACGTGGTCGGCTGACGACCAAGGTCGCGGCGGGCGGGTCCTGGACCTCCCCGCCGTCCGGGATGCAGGGGCCTTGGGACATGGCCATGGGGATAACGATACAATCAACGGTTGCATCACGCTTTCCGTTTTCCTGAAATCTGATATAATGTGCCTCGTCCGAGGCCATCGAACGGTCAGGTGCCATTTTGCACCGGCCTGCCTCTCGCGTCCTTTGGCCGGATTGGGTTTGCCGCCGGCGAGATCAGATTTCGAGGTTTGAAACATGTTGTTTTCCCACAGGAACTTGCAAATGGGCACGCTGGCGGCGGGACTGCTTGCCATCGGGTTGGTCGCCTGCGACCCGGCGATGACCGACGAGCCGGTCTATCTGGACCAGGGGTGGTCCGAAGAACTGCGCCAACAATTCTATTTCACGCCGCAGGGCTCTCGCATGATGCCCAACGCGTGGTTTCGCGCCCTGGAAACCGCCACCGGCGATGGACGTTTCAGCGACCCGGCCAACCTTGCCAGATACGGGCTGATCGCGGCGGTGGGCGAGCATGAGCTGAACCCCGATGGCTATCCCGTGGGCTTTGCCATCGATCCCGCTCCGGGCGCACCGGGTGTGGGGCCGGCGGTCGGGTTGACCTGCGCCGCCTGTCATACATCGTCTGTCACCGTACAAGGGCGGTCGGTCCGGATCGACGGGGCACCGGCGCATTTTGATTTTGACAGTTTCTTTCAGGATCTCGCCCGCGCGGTTCAGCTGACGCTGGTCGACGAAGAACGGTTCGAGCGGTTTGCCGGTGCCGTCCTGGGCGACACGCTGACCCCCGAGACCGCCGCCCGGCTCAAGTCAGGTTTTGCCGCCTTCCAGGTCGACTTCACCGCCGAAGCCGCCCTGCGCCGCCCGGCGCTGCAATCGGGGTACGGACGGGTGGACGCGCTGACCCAGATCGTCAATTCCCTCGCGGTCCGGGATCAGAACGTCACCGCCAACCTGTTCCCGGTCGAAGCCCCGACAAGCTATCCGGCCTTGTGGTTGGCGCCGCACCTGGAATTCGTGCAGTGGAGCCCCATCGCCGCCAGCCCCATCGGCCGCAACAGCGGCGAGGTGCTGGGCGTGTTTGGCCATGCAAACCTGAACGCGGCGGCGGGTGATCCCTATGGCTCGACCATCCTGCTCGACGAGCTTGCGGCGATGGAAGCCTGGCTGACCGATCTTGCGCCGCCGGCGTGGGATCCGGAGTTGATGGGCCAGATCGACAGCGACAAGGCCACCGAGGGCAAGGAGCTGTTCGACAAGAATTGCGCGGGCTGCCACAATATGCCCCCCTATCGGCGCACCGACCCCGCCAGGAACTTCTTTGGCAAGGATTTCATCGAAATCGGCCGGGTGAATTACCGCGCCGTCGGCACCGATCCGGCCTATATCGAATCGCTGCTGTTCCGGCTCGTGCGCACCAATGACGTGACCGCTCCCGGCCTTGGGGATCACCCGGTTGTCCCGGCGGCGCGGTTCTTTCTGTCCACCGTGTCCAGGGTGGTTGGCAAGGCCATGGCGGATCAGGGGATCGGTCAGGACCAGCAGGCCGCGCTGCATGGCTTCCGGTTCTCCAAGGGCGACGATGGCAAACCCGTCCCCTATGGTCCGGGCAAGGAAACCCTGGCCGAGCTCAAGGCCCCGACGCTTGCCGGGGTCTGGGCCACCGGGCCCTACCTGCATAACGGCTCGGTTCCGACAGTTTACGAACTGCTCTCGCCGGTATCGGAACGCCGCGCCGTGTTCTGGACCGGTGGGCGCGAGATCGACCGCGAGCGGCTGGGCTTTGTCAGCGACGAGGCCGCGGGCCTGTTCCGGTTCGACACGGCGCTGCGCGGGAACGGCAACATGGGCCATGAATACCCCAAGGATGGCCTGACCCCGGACCAACGGCTGGCGATCATCGAATACCTCAAGACCCAGTGACCGAATAAAGGGCGGCCCCGGCACAGGCCGCTTTTCTTTCCGTCAATGATTTGCAAGACTTTCCCCAATTGTGTAGTGCGGCCAATGTAAATCGCCGTAACATACCCTATATACACGCGACGGGATATCAAACGGAGAGACGGTGATGGCTGATTTCGAGGACATGGTGCGCGAGTCCCAGGCCCAGGTGGCAAAGGGACAATCCGAGATCAAGGCCATGACCAGCAGGATCGAGGCCGCCCGCGCCAAGATCGAGGCCGGCGAGGATGCCAGCATCGACATCGAAAACGCCACGCTGGACGATGTGCATGCCCATACCGACGTGATGACCGCCAATATCGCGGAACTGATCATGGGGCTTGACGACGTGACCAGCGCGTTCTCCAAGGATTTCGACGAAATGCGTTCGAAAACCGGGTGGGAGAGCTTTGTCGGCATCTTCAGCAGCGCGAAGTCGGAATCGATGCGGCAGGAACGCATGCGGATGGCCAATATCGACGACAAGTTGCAGGACCTGATCGGCAAGTCGGACGTGATCGTCAAGCTGCTGGAGGGGCAGTTGGCGGTCTTGAACGACCAGAAAGATAAGGTGGAAACCAACCTTGCCAGCACGCTGGACGAGCGCGAAAGCACCGTCGGCGCGCTGGAATCCGTGCGTGCCGAGATTCTGGGCATGGACCCCAGGATCATCGAGCTGGAAAACAGGATCAGCGTCGAGCAGGACGCGGCCGCGCGCACCAAGCTTGAAACCGAACTGGCCGAGCTCAACGCGAAATACAATACGCTGGTGCAGGACGAACAGGTCAAGCTGGCCAAATCGCAGACCCTTGAACGTTATATCGAAAAAGGCAAATCCTGGGTCGACAGCCTGCAGAACCAGGCGGCGACGCAGATGGTCCTGATCAACAAGCTGCAAACCGACACGGCGCAGCGCGTTGTGCTCTATGATGCGCTGACCAAATCGCTGAAGACCGCGCAACAGCAGGACGTGGCGCACCGGATCAACGAGATTGGCGTCAAGACCGACCAGGAAGCGCAAACCGCCATGGCCGCCATCGGCACCGCGACCAACCAGAAAATGGCCGATATGCTGGAAGCGCATGAAGACCACATGGTGTTCGCCCGCGACGTGCTCGAGAAAAAGGCCAAGGCCGACGAACGCTTTGCCCGGCGGTTCGCGGCGATTGTCGAGAAGCATGACAAGAACCTGTACGGGGGCTGACGGGCGGTGATCGACGCGCCGGATCATGATCATGTCGGGCTGACGGACCTGTTTGCCAGCCGCCGCTATTTCCGCAAGTTCGAGGCAATTACCGGGCATCTGACCCGCGTGGCCGCGACGATGGAGACCGAGGGCACGCTGGGCAAGACCGAATTGCGGCTGCTGACGCGCTATGTGATGGCGCTGACCTTCACCTTTCGGGCACTGTCGATGAAATACCTGCTGGTCGGGCGCGACACCGGGCGGTTCTTTGGCTCGCTCACCATTGACGAACACGAAAGCGGCTTTCCCGTCGCGACCGAATTGATGACAATGGCCAATGATGCGCAGCAGGCAGACAAGCACCTGGCCAACCTGCCCTCCGAAACCGCGCTCAAGGACGAGATGGTGCGGGTGATTGTCAGCCAACGCCAGATCCCGACCAAGCTGCAATTCGCGCTGTCCCAGCGGCTCTATTACCAGGAATTGCTTCGGGGAGAGCTGTTCTGGGCACAGAATGATCCCGACTGCGTCTGGCTTGGTGACATCAGCGCCGACCGGCGGCGGTTCCTGTTGCACTGGGCCGTCTATGACAGCCAGGTCAATCTGCCCGTGGTCTACCTGATGGAGGTCGAGGATACCGGGCGTACCGCGCTGCCCAAGGACCAGCGGCGCTGGCCCGGCGTGCAGGCGCATCTGATCGCCCAGAGCCTTGGCGGGCTGAAACTGCTGACCATCGCGCAGGGGTTTGACGGGGATTTTGCCGATCTGCACCCCAAGCGGCTGCGCCGGTTCCACTTGGGTCCGATGTATTCCAGCGCCTATACCCGGCAATCCGGCCCCCTGCCCGAGGTGCTGGCCAATGCGGCGGCCCCCGAGGGTCAGGATTGGGCGCTTGTCTGGACCGCCGAGGACTTGCAGAGCGAACACGTGATCCAGGAACGCGCCGGTTGGTTTTCAAAGGTCGAGCGCCAGGTCTTTGCACTTGATCCCTTTTCCGGGCGCGGAGCGGAAACCGGTGCCACGCGCACCGAACGCGCGATTATCCTGCCGCAGCGCCCGTTCCAGGTCCTGGCCGAGCGCAACCCGCCGGGATTTGCCGATGTCCGGAAATTCGTGGTCGGCGCAGGCGGGCGGGTTCTCAGGTACTGACCCCGGCTTGTCCGCCGCTGAATCGCAAGACAAGCGCCGCGCGATGATGTTACGGTTGCCGGTATCCGGCCGCCGACAAAGCGCGAATTGCCGGCCTGACCAATTAGACGAGGGGAAATCGATGACCGCGAACAAGCTCCGTACCACCCAGGGAAACGGCCGCAGATATGACAGTATTCTCGATACGATCGGCAACACCCCGACAATCCGCGTCAACAACCTTGGCCCCGAGGGGGTCAATCTCTTTGTCAAGTTCGAGGCCTTCAACCCCGCCGGATCGGTCAAGGATCGGCTTGCGGTGAACATCATCGAAGCGGCGGAACGCGACGGAACGCTGAAACCCGGCCAGACCGTGGTCGAAGCGACAAGCGGCAATACCGGGATCGGCCTTGCCATGGTTTGCGCGCAAAAGGGCTATCCCCTCGTTGTCACCATGGCCGACAGCTTTTCGGTCGAACGCCGGAGGCTGATGCGGATGCTGGGGGCCAAGGTCGTGCTGACGCCGCGCGCCGAAAAGGGGTTTGGCATGTACCGCAAGGCGGTCGAACTCGCCGAAGCGCATGGCTGGTTCCTTGCACATCAGTTCGAGACCAAGGCCAACGCGGAAATCCACGCCGCAACCACGGCGCAGGAAATCCTTGGGGATTTTGACGGCGCGGCGCTCGACTATTTCGTGACCGGTTATGGCACGGGCGGCACGCTGACCGGTGTCGCGCGGGTGCTGCGCGACAAGCGCCCCGATACCAGGATCATCCTGTCCGAGCCGGCCAACGCGGCGCTGATCGGCAGCGGCATCCCCACCGAACGCGATGCCACCGGCGCGCCGACCTCGGGCCATCCGGCCTTTGAACCGCACCCGATCCAGGGCTGGACCCCGGATTTCATCCCGGCGGTCCTGCAGGAATCCATCGACAACGGAAACTATGACGACCTGCGCCCGGTGCCCGGCCCCAGGGGCATCGAATGGGCCCGCAAGCTCGCCAGCCAGGAGGGTATCCTGACCGGTATCTCGGGCGGCGCGACATTTGCCGTCGCCATGGACATCGCGGAACAGGCCGCGCCGGGCGCAAACATCCTTTGCATGCTGCCCGATACCGGCGAACGCTATCTCTCGACCCCGATGTACGAGGACATCCCGGAAGACATGTCAGAAGAGGAAATCAAGATTTCCCGCTCGACCTCGGGGTATCAGCTGGGCTGATCCACCACTCCGATACGGGCGCTCGGCAATGAGGCTGCCGGCCTTTCAGGAAACGCGCGAACAGATCGAAAGGCCGGCACCACGCTCCCGGACGGCCAGCGCCGCCCGGGAGTGTTTCTTGAAGAACTATTCGCCGCCGCCCAGCTGGTGAACATACACCGCCACCGCGCGGATTTGCGCCTCGGTCAGGCGGGTGTTCCACGCGGGCATCACGCCATACCGGCTATAGGTCACCGTATCGAGCAACGAGTCGTAATCGCCGCCATAGAGCCAGATGGCATCGGCCAGGTTCGGCGCGCCCTGTTCGCGATCCCCGGTCCCGTCATCGCCGTGACAGGCGGCGCAATTATCGGCGAAAACCTCGGCGCCCGCCGCGAGTTTGCCCGCATCCCGCGGTGTCCCCGACAGCGACATCACATAGTTCACAACCTGGTCGAGCTGTTCGGGTTCCAGGATCTCGTCACGGCCAAAGGCGGGCATCTCGGAATAGCGGGCATCTTCGTCATCCTCGTTGCGGATGCCATGGGCGATGGTGGTATAGATCGCCTCGATGTCGCCGCCCCACAGCCAATCGTCATCCAGCAGGTTGGGATAGCCCTTGGCACCGGCCGCCCCGGACCCGTGACATTGCGCGCACCAGGTGCGGAACACCGCCCCGCCGGCAGAGACTGCATAGGTATCGAGGTCCGCATTGGCCGGGATCGCATCCAGCGGCACTTCGACCAGCCGGGTGTTGATCGCGGCGTTGCCCTCGTCGACCGCCGCGATCTCTTCGGTCACCGCCCCGCGTGACGACCAGCCGAGAATGCCGGCGGTCGCACTGTTGATCATCGGCCAGGCCGGATAGGCGATCGTATAGGCGATACCCCAGATGATGCAGGCATATAGCGACCACAGCCACCAGCGGGGCATCGGGTTGTCGAATTCCTCGATCCCGTCCCAGCTGTGGCCCGTGGTATTCGGATCGCCTTCGAACTTCTGCGATTTCTTGCTCATTTCCGCGCCTCCTCGGATGTGGCGGGTTTGTTCTCGTGCCGGAACGGGATGTTGGAGGTGTCCTCGTAGGTTTTCGTGCTGCCCGGCCGGAACACCCACAGGACGATCCCGACAAAAAAGACGAACAGAAACAAGAGCATCCAGCTATCGGCGATCTGGCGCAGCAGAGTATAGAGTTCCATCGGCCCCTCCTAGCGGTTCGCGTCGGGCGTGAAGGTCGAGAAATCGACCAGCGTCCCCAGCATTTGCAGGTAAGCGATCAGCGCATCCGCCTCGGATATGCCCGGCTGGCCATCGAAATTGCGTACCTGCGCGCCTGGATACCGTTCGAGCATGGCGTCGTAGTCGCTGTCCGGATCGGCCTGTGCCCGGAAATCCGCCGCCGCGTTGTCAAGCATCTCGTCGGAATAGGGCACACCCACCATGCGATGCGTCCTGATCAGGTCGTCGATATGGTCGGGTTCGATCAGGTTGCGTTCGAGAAAGCCGTATTTCGGCATCACCGACTCGGGCACGACCGATTGCGGATCGCGCAGGTGATCCACGTGCCATTCGTCGGAATAACGCCCGCCAACCCGCGCCAGGTCCGGCCCGGTGCGCTTGGACCCCCATTGGAACGGATGGTCATACATCGACTCGGCGGCAAGGCTGTAATGCCCATACCGTTCGACCTCGTCGCGCATGGCCCGGATCATCTGGCTGTGACAGACGTAACAGCCCTCGCGGATATAAACATCGCGCCCGGTCAGTTCGAGCGGCGAATAGGGCCGCATGCCTTCCACCTCTTCGATCGTGTTCTCAAGGTAGAACAACGGTACGATCTGGACGATGCCCCCGATGGTCACGACCAGAAAGCTGAAGATCAGCAGCAGCGTCGCGTTGGTTTCCAGGATTTTGTGCTTGTCGAGAATTGCCATGGTCCTGGCCTCCTTATTCGGCCGGAATGGCTGTGGCAGCAACGGCTTCCTTGGCCGGGGCAGACCGCACAGTCATCCAAAGGTTGTAACACATGATGAGAGCACCACCGAGGAACATGACCCCGCCCAGCCCGCGCACCACGTACATCGGGAATTTGGCGGCCACGGTGTCGGCGAACGAGTTCACGAGGAAACCGTTGGCATCCACTTCGCGCCACATCAGGCCCTCCATGATACCGGTCACCCACATGGACGCCGCGTAGAGCACGATTCCGATGGTCGCGAGCCAGAAATGCCAGCTGACAAGCGACAGAGAATAGAGGCGTTCACGCTTCCACAACACGGGCACCAGGTAATACAGCGCGCCAAAGGTGATCATGCCGTTCCAGCCCAATGCACCGGAGTGCACGTGCCCGATGGTCCAGTCGGTATAATGCGACAGGGCGTTCACCGCACGGATCGACATCATCGGCCCTTCGAAGGTGGACATGCCGTAAAAGCCGACCGAAATCACCATCATGCGGATCACCGGATCGGTGCGCAGCTTGTCCCACGCCCCCGACAGCGTCATCAGCCCGTTGATCATGCCCCCCCAGGACGGCATCCAGAGCACGATCGAAAACACCATGCCCAGCGTCGTCGCCCAGTCGGGCAGCGCCGTGTAATGCAGGTGATGCGGACCGGCCCAGATATACAGAAAGATCAGCGCCCAGAAGTGAATGATCGACAGCTTGTAGGAATAGACCGGGCGCTCGGCCTGTTTCGGAATGAAATAATACATCATCCCGAGGAACCCGGCGGTCAGGAAAAAGCCAACCGCATTGTGCCCGTACCACCATTGCGTCATGGCATCCTGTACGCCCGAGAAGACCTGCACCGATTTGGAGCCCCAGATCGACACCGGGATCGACAGGTTGTTGACCACATGCAGCATGGCAACCGTCACGATAAAAGACAGGTAGAACCAGTTGGCCACGTAGATATGCGGCTCTTTGCGCTTGACGAGCGTTCCAAGGAAAATCGCCAGATAGGCCAGCCAGACCACGGTCAGCCACAGGTCGACATGCCATTCCGGTTCGGCATATTCCTTGGACTGGGTCGAGCCCAGCAGATAGCCGGTCGCCGCCAGCACGATAAACAGCTGATAGCCCCAGAACACGAACCACGCGAGATTGCCGCCCCAGAGTCGCGCCGCGCAGGTGCGCTGGACCACGTAGAACGACGTCGCGATCAGCGCGTTGCCGCCAAAGGCAAAGATCACCGCCGATGTATGCAGCGGGCGCAGCCGGCCGAAATTGGTGAACCCCTGCGCCCAGTCGAGGTTGAGCTGTGGAAAGGCCAGCTGAAACGCGATGACGACCCCGACGAGAAAACCGACAACGCCCCAGAAGGCGGTGGCAATGACCCCCGCGCGCACGACCGAATCGAAATACTCTGTCTGTGGCGCGGCGGCGGGTTCGGGTTCATCGGTGCGGCGCACAGTGTACAGGAACAGCCCGCCGGCCACGAGCATCACGATGACGCCGTGGACCATATAGGCCGTATCGCGTGCGTAGTTGATCGCGATCATCGATATCAACGTGATCAGACCAAGCACGACAAGCTTGATGTAATTCGACATGTTTCGTCCCTTTGGTCGTGCCCGCACGATTCGGTCGCCGCGCGGACATGGGTTTGGCTGGGCATTTGATGCAGAACCGCAACCGGAACCGCATTGATCTGCATCAATACAAACGACGCGCTTCTGTGACAGCGTCCACGCCATACGATCCCGGTTGCAAACCCGGCCGGCGACATCAAATTCCGCGAGGACCAGATGGCTTTCAAATCCCTGCTCACCGTTCTGACCAGCCTGTCTGACGCCGATCCGGCGCTCCGGCAGATCATCGCATTGGCCGGCGCACAGGACGCGCATGTCGAGGCATTGTGCCTGGGCGTCGACCGCAGCCAGACCGGCTATTATTATGCCGGGGCCAATGCCATGATCCTGCAGGAAACCCTGACCCGCGCAAATGCCGAAGCCGCCGAGGTTCTGGCCCATGCCAGCGATATTCTCGGCAAGTCGGGGGCGCGCTGGTCAGCCGATGACGGGGTGGCGCAGCTGGCCGATATCGGGCGTCACGTGGCCCACAGGGCGCGGTTTTCAGACCTCGTGGTGCTGCCGCGGCCCTATGGCGACAACCACGGAACCGAAGCTGAACCGATCATCGAGGCCGCGCTGTTCGAGGGACATGCGCCGGTTCTGATCGTGCCCGATCAGGGTGAACCGGTTGCCGCGCCGCGCAACATCATGGTGGCATGGAACCAGAGTGTCGAAGCGATGCGCGCGATCCGCCGTGCGCTGCCTTTCCTGGCCGCGGCCGAACTGGTGCGGATCGTGGTGATCGATCCGCCGAGCCATGGGCCGGAACGCTCGGATCCGGGCGGATTGCTGGCGCAGATGCTGGCACGGCACGGTGTCACCTGCGAAATCGACGTGCTCAGCAAGACGATGAACCGGGTGTCCGACGCGCTGAACCGGCACGCGGTCGACACCAGCGCCGACATGGTGGTGATGGGGGCCTATGGCCATTCCCGGTTCCGCGAGGCGATCCTGGGCGGGGCCACGCGCAATATGCTGGAACAGGCCAGGTTGCCGGTGTTCATGGCCCATTGACGCGCCCTGCCGGGCCCGAAGAACCGCCGGGGCACGGGGCCGGTTACGCCTTGCGGATCAGGCCGATGAGAAACAGCAGGATGACCGCGCCGATCGTGGCATGAAAGATCGAGGCAATCACGCCGCCGCCAACGGCGAACCCGAGCGCCGGAAAGATCATCCCGGCGACAAAGGCGCCGACCACGCCGACGATGATATTGCCGATCACGCCGAATCCGCGCCCTTTCATCAGCTTGCCAGCAATCCAGCCGGCAATCGCCCCGATCAGGATCATCGCGAGAACGCTGCCAAATTCCATCTGTCTATCCTCACCCTGTTGCGTGCAGGCAGGTTCGCACCATGCGCCCCCGCCCGCAACCCGTGGCGCGGTCAGCCATGGACAAAGTGCATGCCCTGGAACCCGGCGCGCATCTCGCGCGTGCGCGCGGCCACCTCAGCGGGATCATCGCCTCGCAATCCGTCAGCGATCAGCCGCGCCAGCTGCCCGGCATCGGCGGTTGTGACGCCCCGGCGCACCAGTTCCGGCGTACCGATCCGCAGCCCGTTCATGTCGCCCTCGACCCCGGCAATCGGCAAGCCGATGCCACAGGCCAGGAACCCGGCCCGGCGCAGGGTTTTCGACGCGGCCTGCCCGCCGCCGAACCGCGCGGCCTCGAGTGCGAATTGATGCGACCGCGTGGCCCCGGTGCCGGTCTGGAACACCGGCAGGCCCAGACCCGCCAGTTCCTCTGCCAGGGACCCGGCCAGGTCCAGCATCGCCTGCGCGTAATCGGCCCCGAAATCGATCCAGTCCAGCATGGTCAACGCCAGCGCCGCCGATTTCGCCGCATCGAAGTTGGCGGTCATGCCGGGAAAGGCGATCTTGTCGAGCCGCTCGGCGATCTCGGCATCATCGGTCACGATCAACCCGCCCGCCGGACCACCAAGGCTCTTGTAGGTGCTCATGGTCATCAGGTGCGCCCCCTCCTTGATCGGGTTGGCCCAGACACCGCCCGCGATGATCCCGCATTGATGCGCCGCGTCGAACAGGACCTTGGCCCCCACCTCGTCCGCGATGGCCCGGATCTCGCGCACCGGATGCGGCAAAAGGTTGAGGCTACCGCCGATGGTGATCAGCTTTGGCCGTACCCGCAGCGCCAGGTCGCGCAGAGCGTCCAGATCGACGGAATACCCATCCGCATTCACCGGTGCCGGATGGGTGGTCAGGCCATACAGCCCGGCACAGCCATCGCCATGATGGGTGACATGCCCCCCCACCGATGCGGGCGGAGCGATAATCGCATCGCCCGGCGCGGTCAGGGCCATGAAGGCATACAGGTTCGACTGCGCCCCCGAGGCGACCCGGATCTCGGCATATGCGGCGTCAAACACCCGCGCGGCAAGCTCGGCGGCGATGACTTCGATCTCCTCGATCGCCTCAAGCCCCATCTCGTATTTGTCACCGGGATAGCCAAGCGACGGACGGCTGCCCAGCCCAGCGGCCAGCACAGCCTCGGCGCGCGGGTTCATCACGTTGGTCGCCGGGTTGAGATTAAAGCACTCGGCATCGTGAATCTCGCGGTTCTGCCGCACCAGGGCGTCGATACGCGCGGTGACATCGGCGGCGGCCTGTCCCGACAGGCTGTGCGCGATATCCTGGACACGGGTTTCGCAATGGGCCGGAACCCAGGGGCGGTGGGCGAGGTAGGTCATGTGCAGCTCCTATGATCTTCTGTCATCGTCAAATCATCGCGGCGGCTTGCGCGCAAATCACTAATCATGAAAAATAGGGTTAGAAAAACTAAGGCTATTGCATGTCCGTCGCTCCACCGCGCCCCAAATCGCTTCCCCTGACCGCCCTGCGCGCCTTTGAGGCCGCGGCCCGGCTTGGCGGGTTTGCCGCCGCCGCCGAAGAACTGCATGTCAGCCCCGGGGCCATATCGGCGCATATCAAGGCCATCGAGACCGAACTGGGCGCCGCCCTGTTTGCACGTTCGGCGCGTGGCGTGCGGCTCACGCCGCTAGGACAGCGGGCGCTGCCGCATTTTGCCGAGGCGTTCGACGGGCTGGGGGACGCGGTTCAAAGGCTGCGCGCCGATGCCGCCCCCGGTGTCGTCCATATCGCGGCGCTCCCGGCGATAGCGCAATTCTGGTTGTCGCCACGGCTCCCTGCCCTGCGTGCGGCCGCGCCGGAAATCCAGATCTCCATCACCGCGCTGGAGCAACCGCCCAACCTCAAACGGGTGCCCTACGATCTGTGCCTGTTCCATTCCCGTGGCGAAGGCGAAACCGTTGCCGAAGATGCGTTGTTGCCGGTCTGCGCGCCGGCGATGGCTGCGCGCATGGCCCGGCCAGGGGATATGGCCGACCTGCCCTGTCTGACCGATACCGGCTGGCCCGACGATTGGCGGACATGGATCGACACCGCCCTGCCGGATGCGGGGTTCACGCCGCGCGGGCCGCTGTTCTCGCTCTATTCCCTCGCGGTCGAGGAAACGGTCAACGGCGCGGGTATCCTGATGGGACACACGGCACTGATCGCGCCCTACCTGGCCAGTGGCAAGCTGGTCGCGCCGTTTGACATGACGGTGCCGCTGCGCTCGTCGCTCCGGATGTGGAGCCTGCGTCCCGCCGCTCCCTCAAGCCCGGCGGGGCGCGTCGCCGGCTGGCTGCGCTCGCAGGCCCATGATCAGCCGTAGAACCCGCCATCGCTGTCGTCGCCCGCAACATCCATCAACCGGCCCAGATCGGGCACGATCACGTGTCGCTTGCCCCGCAGTTCAATGACCCCGTCCTTGCGCAGCGCCGACATCTGCCGGCTGACGGTTTCCAGCGTCAGGCCCAGGTAATCCGCCATCGCCTCGCGCGTCAGGGGCAGGTCGAACTCCATCGCCTCATTTGCGCTGCCCGGTGTCAGCGACGCATCACGACGCCCGACGATGCACAACAGGCTGGCGATTTTCTCCCGCGCTGTCTTGCGCCCCAAAACCAGCATCCATTCGCGCGCGGCATCCAGTTCGTCCAGCGTCATCTCGAGCAGGCGATGGGCGATATGCGGGGTTTCGTTCATCATCTTTTCGAACGGGTGTTTGCGGAAACAACACATCACGATATCGGTGGTCGCCACCACGTCATAGGGTGCGCCATCGCGGCCCGGACGACCGACAAAATCCGACGGCAGCAACAGGCCGACCATCTGCGTGCGCCCGTCTTCCATCGTCTGGGTCAGCGTCGCCACGCCGGATACCACCGAGCCGACGAAATCCATCTTGTCGCCGGACCAGATGATGGTCTGGCCGGCCTCGAAGCTGCGGTAATACTTGATGTCGTCCAGCTGTTCGAGCTCGTCCGCATCACAGCGCGCACAGACGGCCTTGTGGCGAATGGGGCATTCCGCGCAATGCGGAGCGATCTTGTGGCTTGGCACGTACATGTCGGTCTCGCGATGTCAACGTTGCGCCCAGTTGATCTGGGTCAAGGATCAGGATGGTAAACCCGAATTAGCGTATACCCATGATACCGAAATCACAATTGGCCGCGTTAGGACTCTTTGACGCCAAGGTGCCGCGCTATACCAGCTATCCGACCGCCCCCCATTTCAGCACCGGGGTGGGCCCCGAAACAGTTACGACATGGATTTCACAGATCCCCGAGAACAGCGCGATCTCGCTCTATGTACACGTGCCGTTTTGCCGGCGTCTCTGCTGGTTCTGCGCCTGCCGCACGCAGGGCACCCAAAGCACGTCTCCGGTGCGGGCCTATCTTGAAACACTCAGGGCGGAACTGCGGCTTCTGAAACGGTACCTGCCGCGTGGCGTGACGCTGTCGCGGCTGCATTGGGGCGGTGGCACGCCAACTTTGTTGGACCCGTCGATGATTGCCGATCTGTCCGGGGCGATCGGCGAGCTGGCCGGGTTTGCGCCGAATGCCGAATTCTCGGTCGAGATCGACCCCAACGAGCTCGACGCCGCCCGGCTGGACGCGCTGGCGGCGGCGGGGATGAACCGGGCTTCGATCGGGGTGCAGGATTTCGACGACACCATCCAACAGACCATCGGGCGCATCCAGGGCTATGACATCACCCGCGAGGCGGTCGAGATGATCCGCGACAGGGGCATCCGCAGCCTGAATGCCGACATCCTGTTCGGCCTGCCGCACCAGACACAGGCGCGGATGACCGAGAGCGTCCAGAAGCTCCTGTCACTCAACCCGGACCGCGTGGCGCTCTATGGCTATGCCCATGTGCCGTGGATGGCCAAGCGCCAGCAGCTGATCCCGTCCGAGGCCCTGCCCACGCCACAAGAGCGACTGGCGCTGTTTGAAACCGCGCGCAAGCTGTTCCTGTGGGATCACTATTGCGAAATCGGGATCGATCACTTTGCCACCAAGGAAGACGGCCTGACCCGCGCGCAGAAACTCGGCCGGCTGCGGCGCAATTTCCAGGGTTACACGGACGACACGTCGGACGTGTTGATCGGCATCGGCGCGTCCTCGATCTCGCGTTTTCCGCAGGGCTTTGCCCAGAACGCCCCGGCGACATCCGCCCATACCGGCAAGATCCGCGCGGGCTCGTTCTCGACATCGCGCGGGCACCGGTTCACCGGTCAGGATGCCATGCGGGCGCGCATGATCGAAAGCCTGATGTGCGATTTCCGCATTGATGGCGACGACATCATCGGCAGGTTTGGTGCCACCCCGGCGGAGCTCGCCGCGATGTATGACAAGGCACAGCGCGCGTTTCCCGATCTGCTGAGCGTGGCGGGCAACACGCTGTTCATTCCGCCAGAGGCGCGCCCGCTGACCCGGATGATCGCCCGCAGTTTCGATGCCTATGACCTGAGCAAGGCAGGACACAGCTCGGCGATCTGATGGCCGGTCATCCCGCCGCCGCGATCAGGGCGCGGGTATATTCGGTGCGTGGGCGGTCGAACAGGTCTTCGGTGGCGCCTTGCTCCACCACGTCGCCCTGTTTCATCACCAGAACCTTGTGGCTCATGGCGCGCACCACCTTGAGATCATGCGAGATGAACAGGTAGGCCAGCCCGTATTTCTGTTGCAGGTCGCGCAAAAGGTCGACGATCTGCACCTGCACCGTCATGTCCAGCGCCGAGGTCGGCTCGTCCAGCACCAGCAGCCGGGGGCGCAACACCATGGCCCGCGCAATTGCAATGCGCTGACGCTGACCGCCCGAAAACTCATGCGGATAGCGGTCCATCGTGTCGGGATCGAGCCCGGTTTCGGTCATCGCCTCCGCGACCAGTTCACGCTTGTCCCGCGTGGGGTCGACCTTGTGAATGTCCAACCCCTCGGAAATGATCTGCTGGCAGGTCATGCGCGGCGACAACGAACCGAACGGATCCTGAAAGACGATCTGCATCTCTGCCCGCAGCCGGCGCAGTTCCCGGGTCGACCATTTGCGCACATCCTGCCCGCGAAAGGTGATCGCGCCCTGAGACGAGATCAACCGCATCATCGCCAGCGCCAGCGTGGTCTTGCCCGAACCGGATTCGCCCACGATCCCCACCGTTTCACCCGCGCGAACGCTCAGCGTGGCCTGGTTGACCGCCTTGACGTGCCCGACGGTTTTTTTCAGAAAGCCTTGCTGAATCGGGAACCAGACCTTCAACTGATCGGTGCTGGCAACCTCTTGTGCATCCGCGGGCACCGGCCCGGGCTGGCCCGAGGGCTCTGCCGCCAACAGCTTTTGCGTATAGGGATGTCGCGGGTTCTCGAATATCTCGGCGGTGGGTCCGGTCTCGACAATCTCGCCGCCCTTCATCACACAGACCCGGTCGGCCACCCGTCGCACGATGCCAAGGTCGTGGGTGATGAACAGCAGACCCATGTTTTCCTGTTTCTTGAGATCCGCCAGCAATTCGAGGATCTGCGCCTGGATCGTCACGTCCAGCGCGGTGGTTGGTTCATCGGCGATCAGGATGTCGGGCTTGTTGGCCAGCGCCATGGCAATCATCACCCGCTGCCGCTGCCCGCCCGAGAGCTGATGCGGGTAGGCCCCCAGACGAGTTTCCGGATCGCGGATTCCCACCTTGGTCAAGAGGTCAAGGATGCGGTCGCGGGCCGCCTGCCCGGCCAGCCCCTGATGCAGGGCGAGCGATTCCGACAATTGCCGCTCGATCGTGTGCAGCGGGTTGAGCGAGGTCATCGGCTCTTGAAAGATAAAGCTGATGTCATTGCCCCGCACCTTGCGCAGCAACCGTTCCGGCGCGCCGATCATCTGCTGGCCATCATAGGTCACGCTGCCTTCGACATGTGCGCTGTCTCCGAGCAGCGCCACCGTGGACAGCGCCGTCACCGATTTGCCCGACCCGGATTCCCCCACAAGCGCCACGGTCTCGCCCCGGTCCAACGAAAACGACACGCCGCGCACCGCGGGGCTGAACTGGCCATCCTGCGAAAAGGACACCCTCAGGTTCTCGACGGTCAAAAGGCTCATGAGAACGTCTTTCTCGGGTCGAACGCGTCTCGCACGCCTTCGAAGATGAACACCAGCAGCGACAGCATGATGGCAAAGGTAAAGAACGCCGTGAATGCCAGCCATGGCGCTTGCAGGTTCTGCTTGGCCTGCAAGGTCAGCTCGCCCAGGGACGGGGCCGACGAGGGCAAGCCGAAGCCGAGGAAATCCAGCGACGCCAGCGCCGCGATGGTTCCGGTCACGATAAAGGGCAGCATGGTCAGCGTCGCCACCATCGCATTGGGCAGCATGTGCCGGAACATGATCGTCAGATTGCCAACCCCCAATGCCTTGGCCGCGCGTACATATTCGAGATTGCGGGCGCGCAGGAACTCGGCCCGCACAACCCCGACAAGGGCCATCCAGCCAAAGGCGATCATCAGGAACACCAGCAACCAGAAACTGCGCCCCAGAATCGCGAACATGATGATGATGACATAAAGCTGCGGCGTACCGGACCAGATCTCGATGATGCGCTGAAAGATCAGGTCGAGCCAGCCCCCGACATAGCCCTGCACCGCGCCGGCGGCGATACCGATCAGGCTGGACACCGTGGTGACGATCAGGGTGAACAGGATCGACAGACGAAACCCGTAGATCACCCGCGCCAGCACGTCGCGCTTGGTGTCATCGGTTCCCAGCAGGTTCTGCCCGTTGGGCGGCAAGGGGGCCGCGCCGGGGCGGTCCACGGTGGTGTTGAACGAATAGCGGATCGGCGGCCACAGCGCCCAGCCCTGTTCGATCGGCGCACCGTCGATCATGCCGGTCCTGGCCTCTTGCATGATCGCGTCGGGATCGTCGAAACACAGGTCAGAGCCACCCGAGCGGATCAGGCATTCAACCTCGGGATCGCGATAGATCGCCTCGGTCTGGAAATCCCCGCCAAAGGCGGTTTCGGGATAGAACCTGAAGATCGGCGTGTAATAATCGCCGCGATAACTCACCAGGATCGGCTTGTCATTGGCGATGAACTCGGCAAACAGCGACAGGCCGAACAGAATGCCAAATATGATCAGCGACCAGAAGGCCCGGCCATTGCGGCGAAAATTGCGCCAGCGGCGCTGGTTGAGCGGTGACAAGGCCATTTACCCCTCGCGCCGTTCGAAATCGATACGCGGATCAACCAGCACATACATCAGGTCCGACAGGATCCCGGTCAGCAACCCGATCAAGCCGAACATGTAGAGCGTGCCGAACACCACCGGATAATCCCGCGCCACCGCGGCCTCGTAGCCAAGCCGGCCCAGCCCGTCGAGCGAGAAAATCGTTTCGATGATCACCGAACCGCCAAAGAAAACCCCGATGAACACCGCCGGAAAGCCCGCGATCACGATCAGCATGGCATTGCGGAACACATGGCCATACAGCACCTTGCGCTCGCTCAGCCCCTTGGCGCGGGCGGTCATGACATAGTGTTTCTTGATCTCGTCCAGAAAGCTGTTCTTGGTCAGCAGGGTCAGCGTGGCAAAGGCCGAAATGGTCGAGGCCACGACCGGCAGCGTGATGTGCCAGAAATAGTCGGCGATCTTGCCCAACAGGCTGAGCTGGTCCCAATTGTCCGAGGTCAAGCCGCGCAGCGGGAACACCTGCCAATAGGATCCCCCGGCAAACAGCACCAACAGCAGGATGGCAAACAGGAAGCCGGGGATCGCATAGGCCATGATGATGATGCCGCTGGTCCAGGTATCAAAGCTCGACCCGTCGCGCACTGCCTTGCGGATGCCCAGGGGGATCGAGATTGCATAGGCAATCAGCGTCGACCACAGGCCAAGTGTGATCGACACCGGCATCTTTTCAAGGATCAGGTCGATCACGCTGGTCGAGCGGAAATAGCTTTCGCCGAAATCAAACCGGGCATAATCCCCCAGCATCTTGAAGAACCGTTCCAGCGGCGGCTTGTCGAGCCCGTATTGCCGTTCGAGTTCCTCAACGAATTCAGGCGGCAAGCCACGCGCGCCCACATAGCGGTCATTGGCCCCGGTTGACTGAATCTCGACATCCGCGCCGCCGCCGGCAATGTTCTCGAACACATCGCCGCCGCCTTCCATCTGGGCGATGATCTGTTCCACCGGCCCGCCGGGGACAAACTGGACCAGCACGAAATTGATGATCAGAATACCCAGCAGGGTCGGGATCACCAACAGCAGGCGTCTTGCGATATAGGCTCCCATCGGGTCGGCTTACCGCAAAGCGCCAGAGGATTTCAGCGCAGCCGCCTTGTCGGCATCGACCCACCACAAGTCCTCTTCCCCCAGGGCATAGGGCGGCAGGGTGGCCGGATAGGCATATTGATCCCAATAGGCGACCCAATGCTTGCCCAGGTACCAGGTCGGCACGATGAACCGCTTGGATCGCAATACCCGGTCGAGCGCCCGCACATTCGCGGTCAGTTCATCCGCCTCGGTGGCGGAAACGATATTGTCGATCAGCGCCTCGATATCCGGCCCGTGAACGCCCGACTGGTTGAAAACCGAAAACGCCGCCGCTTCGGTGCCATATTGCTGGTACAGACCGGTCGAGGGTTGCAGCGACGTGGTATAGCCCCCCGAAATCATGTCAAAGTCACGTTCCCGGCGGCGCAGCGTGAACTGGGCATTGTCGATCCGGTTATAGGCCGCGTCGATGCCCATCGCCTTCAGGTTCTCGACAAACGGCATGATGATACGGTCCAGCACCGGGTTGTCGGAGAGGAATTCGATCTTGAGCGTCTGCCCCTCGGCATTGCGGCGAATGCCGTCATCGCCAACGCTCCAGCCCGCCTCGTCCAGCAGTTTCATCGCCTGGCGCAGGTTGCGGCGGTCATTGGGGCGGTCCGGCTTGCTGCTATGGGCGCTGACCGGTTCACCGGTCAGCAGGGCCGGGTCGAGATCGTCGCCAAGCGATTGCAGGATCTCAAGCTCGCGGCCCTCGGGAATGCCCCGGGCCTCCAGATGCGTGCCCTGCCAGAAGGAATGGCGTTGCTGGAACAATCCGTATTGCAGGCTCTCGTTGGTCCATTCAAAGTTGAATGCCAACTGCACCGCGGCCCGAACGCGCGGGTCCTGGAACTGTGGCCGGTCCAGGTTCATCACGAAACCGGTCGCCGAGGGCACCTGGCCATCGGCCAGCTCCTCTTTCACCACGTATCCCTTGGCGATCGCCGGGAAATCATAGGCCGTGGCCCAACTCTTGGAGTTGTTTTCCTGCCGGAAGGTGAATTCACCGGCCTTGAACGCCTCCATCGCCGCGATCGAATCGCTGAAATACTCGATACGGATCGTGTCGTAATTGTTGCGCCCCACATTCACGTTGACCTGGTTACCCCAATAATCGGGATTACGCCTGTAAACGATGCGCCGGTTGATGTCATAGCTGTCGAGCACATAAGGGGCAGAGCCGATGCCCGGCACCATCCGCGGTTTGTCGAGCCGGCGATTCTCGGGATCGGCCTCGAACCACGCCTTGGAAAAGATCGGCGTGCCGCCAACCTGGGTGATCATCGCGCGGCGCGGATACCCTTCGGCAAAATAGAACTTGACCCGGTGCGGCCCCAGGGCCTCGGCCTTGGGGATGCGCTTGCGCACGGCCTCGGCATAGGATTGCAACCCCTGGTCAAGCAGCAGGTTGTGGGAAAACACCACATCCTCGGCAGTGACCGGCGTGCCATCCGAGAACCGTGCCTCGGGCCGCATGTTGAAGATCACCCAATCCTGGCTCTCGGGATATTCGAGGCTCTCGGCGACAAGGCCGTAATACGAAGCCGGCTCGTCATAGGACGGAAAGAGCAGCGACTCGTATTGATCCGCAGACCGCGCCCCGGCGCGGCCCTGACGATTGAACGGGTTGAAGCTGTCAAACGTGCCCTGCGCCGCATAGGACAATTCCCCGCCCTTGGGCGCATCCGGGTTCACATAGTCGAAATGCGCGAACCCCTCGGGATATTTCAGGTCGCCGAATTCCGAGAACCCGTGGCTCTTGATGATCTTTTCCTCGGCAAGCGCAAGCGTCGCGAATCCCAGCAACATCACGAGCGCCAATCCCGCGATCCCGACCTGTCGTTGCAGTGAAAGGACACGGGTGACCGGCGCGGCGGAGTCGTGGTTCATCTTGCTCTTCCTCTGTGAAACGGCACCTCGGGGCGCCTTGTCTCTTGCCGATGTAAGCTAATGGAGCGTGGTGCCAAGATACAAGTTGCGAAAATGTGAGAAAGCGGCAACTGCCCTGCAATGGCACGCATCCACGCCGAGCGCGCAACAAAAAAGCCGCTGCGCAGCGCAGCGGCTTTCCCGTAAGACTATCGCCCGGCCCTAGTTGTCGAGGCTGTCGAGATAGGCAATCAGGTTCACCCGGTCGGTGGCCTTTTTCAGACCGGCAAAGCTCATGGTCGTGCCGGATGCGAAATCGCTCGGCTTGGTCAGGAACTCGCTCAGCCGCTCCGGCGTCCAATCGCCACCAACACCGGTCAGCGCATCGGAGTAACCAAAACCGCCCACGGACGCGACCGCGCGGCCAACCACGCCGTAAAGGAAAGGCCCGGTGCCATTGGCGCCATCTTCGAGCTTGTGGCAGGCCGAACATTTCTTGAACACCTTGGCGCCCTTGTCGACATCCGCAGCCATCATCAATTCGTCAAAACTGACTTCTTCGGCCTCGGCCTCGGCTTCGCCGGACTCGGTTTCAATCACATAAGCAGCTTCTTGGTCGCCATGCCCGCCTACGTGATACAAGCCAGCCGCCGCCCATTTGCCGAGCAGGAGAACCAGGAAAGCACAGAGGAACCCGCCCGCTGCTTTGGTGTAGGTCATCGTATCCATTTGGTCGCGTGTCCATTTGATCCGTTTCGCCGTTGTCTAAGCCTTTCCCTTGTCTTGGGCAAGGTATAGACACCGCGACGAAACGCCCGATTTGTACATGTTGCACGGAAAACCATCGATGACCAACCGAATTGCATTCCAGGGAGAGCCCGGCGCCTATAGCCACGAAGCCTGCCGCAACGCCCGTCCGCACATGGAAGCCCTGCCCTGCCGCACTTTCGAGGACACCATCGAGGCGGTGAAAACCGGTGCGGCGGATCTGGCCATGCTGCCGGTCGAAAACTCGACCTATGGGCGCGTTGCCGACATTCATTCGCTGCTGCCGAAATCCGGGCTACATATCATCCAGGAGGCGTTCGTGCGCGTCCACATCAACCTGCTCGGCCTGCCCGGCACCAAGGTTGCCGATATCGACCATGCGATGAGCCACACCGTCCTGCTTGGCCAGTGCAAGAGTTTCCTGCAAGAACATGGCATTCATCGCATCACCGGGGCCGATACCGCCGGTTCCGCGCGGCATGTCTCGCAGGCGGGCGACCGGTCTCTGGCGGCGCTGGCCAGTCCGCTGGCCGGTGAAATCTATGGGCTTGATGCGCTGGCCGAGCATATCGAGGACAATTCCAACAACACCACCCGGTTCCTGATCATGTCACCGGAATCCGACATTTCCCGCCGGGGAGCCGGTGGCATGATCACCACGTTCGTGTTCCAGGTGCGCAACATCCCGGCGGCGCTCTACAAGGCGATGGGCGGGTTCGCGACCAATGGCGTCAACATGACCAAGCTGGAAAGTTACATGGTTGACGGCTCGTTCACCGCGACACAGTTCTACGCCGATATCGAGGGCCACCCCAATGATCCCAACGTGGCGCTCGCGCTGGACGAGCTGAATTATTTCACCACCAATATCGAGATACTGGGCGTCTACCCGGCCGATCCCGGACGAAACTGACAGGCTGCGCCGACCCGGGGCCGGCGCAGACCCGTATCAGGACAGCATCCTGCGCAGGGCCGGTATCCGCGACAGCACAAGCACGTCCAGGGCCAGCACCGCCAACAGGGTCAGCCCCGCCAGGGGAAAGGCCAGCGAAATCGCCAGCCCGACCAGAACCGCGCCTTGCCAGAGCGGCACATCGCGCGGCATCGGCGGCGCGGCAAGACGGCCCGCACCGGCTGGCCTGCGCATCCACCACATGACGGCCCCGCTGATCGCGACAAAGATCACCGACAGGCAGAAAATCGTGTTCAACGCCACGTTCCACCAGCCCATGTCACCCTCGTGCAGTGCGATGCCCACCGCCATGCCCTTGCCATAGACCGAATAGTCGGCAAACCGCACATCGGCGAGAATCCTGCCGCTATACTGATCGATATGAACCGTGCGATCATCGGTCGGGCGGGTGCTGTCATTGCTCATCGAATCGCGCGAGATGGTCCAGACGCCCTCCGCCCCCTGCGGCAGGTTCAACTGGAACCGGTTCTCGAACCCGATCCGGCGGGCAAAGGCCGTGACACTGTCCAGCGAGACGGGCGTTGCCGCCGCGATTCCGCTTGAACCCGCATCGGACCCGGAAGCCGGCATCGGTGCCTGTTCCAAGGCCCAGGGCACCTCTTTGGTGGCACCGTGATTCATGCTGGCATGGGTGACATCCGAAAGCGGCGCGCCCCATTTTTCGGCCGGGAAGGTGTTCCAGGCCTGCACGAATTTCTCTCCCCAGATGCCGGCCCAGGACAGGCCGGAAATCAGAAAAAACACCAACACCACCGAGATCCAGGCCCCGATCGTCGCGTGCAGGCTCTTCCACAACTGCCGCCCCCGCGCGGCGAGATTGGGCAGAAACACCCCAAGGCCCTGCGATCCACGGGGCCACCACAGGTACAGCCCGGTCGCGACAAGAACCATGGCCAGCGACGCCGCGATCTCGATCATGCGATCTCCGGTGACACCCAGCAACAGGGTGCCATGGATATCGCTCGCCAGGTCATATAGCCCGGCGCGGCGCGACATCTCGGACAGGATATCGCCGGTATAGGGATTGACCGCGACCATCACGGCGTCACCGCCTGCATCAACCCGAAAGATCGCCGCCAGTTCCGGCGCGCGCGGGGCGATGTACTGAACCAGCGTGCCGCCCGGAACGGACCCGGTGGCGCGTTCCGCGAGTTCTGATACGGCGAGCGCCTCGCCTTGCGGAGCGACGGCGATCCACTCACCGTCCCGCCCGGACAGGGTGCTGACCCACAACATGACAAGGCCGGTCAGGGCCAGGGTGACGAGGAAGGGAATGACATACAGCCCGGCATAGAAATGCCAGCGCCACGCCGCGAGATAGAGTTTGTTGGGCTTTGGCGCGGCATCTTCGGCCGGCAAGGCCCCGGTGGGGTCGATAGAAACCATATTGGTTCTCCAGCTACGGCACGCATTCTGCGGGGTGCCGGTGGTTGATCTGAATGTTGGTTTGAGATGGCGCGCACGTCGTCCGGGCCACGAAACCGCGAATTCCGCCCGGAGCGTTGCTTGCATCCGGAGTCGGGCGCGGGTCGGACCGGCGCGATCCTGCGCTTCAGATCGCGGGAGGGGCCCGTGCCGGACGCGACTGGTCCAATCGCGCGGACTTGCCATGGTCTTGGTCGTCGGGAACATCCGGAACGGGCCGTCCGCCCATTTCCGTGACGGCCCCGGTTTCATGCGCGGGCAGTACAGCCGCCCCGACCAGGCGGCAGGACTCGCAGCCGTTGGCCATGTCACGCTGCGGTGCTTCGTCATCGGCACAGAGATCGGCCAGCGAACCGCCCGCCTGAACATAGGCCGCAAGTGCCGGGTCATGTTCCGGCCCGGCAATCCGATGCGCAAATCCCGTACCCGCCAGGGCACAGAGCAGCGCCAGGACGACAAGAATTTTCGATCTGTACAACAAGGCGCTCTGCATCGTGGCGTCACCTTATGCACGGTTTTGCCATCCGGCTAGAGGCGGAATACCTAAAGTTGAGCCGATTTACGCCTATGCAAGCCCGCGATGGCGCTCTTCGAGTCCCTTGGCATAATCCGCAACCTTCAGCTTGAACCGCTTGGTCAGGGTTGCCTTGGCCAGCTTGAGCGATTGGATCAACAGACGTCCGGGCAGCGTGCGCGGCTTGAGATTCAGCACCACCGCCATCCGCGTGCGCCGGGGCGACAGCGGGACAAGTTCGAGATCTAGAAACCCGTCCAGCCCGGTCGAGACCGTGGTGAATCGCATTGCGTTGGGCGGGTCATACGTGTCGAGCGTGATGGTCGCCTCGCGCCGTTTGCCCCGCAGGTCGAACACTGCGCGCCAGCCCATGCCCAGGACCGGGGCGTTGCTGTCTTGCAGCCGCTCCACCTCGATCCCACGCCGGATCGCCAGGCGCTCGAAGCTCTCGAATTCGCACAGCATGGCGAAAACGTCGGCGGCGGGGGCATCAATGTCTTCCTTGCTCGAAAACTGCATCTGTCGTCCATGCGTTCCTGTTGGCAGAGTGTCGGTTTAATCCAGCGTGTCCGCAAGCCAGTTCTGCAGGAGAAAATGGGCAATCGCGCCGCGCCGCGCCGGTTTGAGAACGGGGTGTTCGCCGGCAAAGGCGGTCATCATGTCGTCGCGCGTGACCCAGATGGCGTCCTCGATCTCAACCGGATCGATCCGGATGTCCCGCCCGAGCGCCCGCCCGGCGCAACCGAACATCAGCGAAGCGGGGAACGGCCAGGGCTGGCTGGACAGGTAACTGACCTCGCCTACCTCGACCCCGGCCTCTTCGAACACCTCGCGCCGAACCGCCGCCTCGAGCGTCTCGCCCGGTTCGACAAACCCCGCGAGCAACGAATACATCCCTTCGGGCCACCCCGGTGAGCGCCCCATCAGAACCGAATTTCCATGCGTGATCAACATGATCACCACCGGATCGGTTCGCGGGAAATGATGCGCCTTGCAGCTCGGGCAACTCCGCTGCCAACCGGCCTGCGCGATCTCGCTCGGGGCGCCGCACCGGGCACAATACCGATGGCTGTCATGCCAGGCGATGATCGCCTTGGCGGTGGCGGCAAGCTCGGCATCGCTCCGGTCAAGCCGGGTCATGATGCGGCGCAGTTCCGCAAACACGTGATCCTTGGGGAAATCGGGATGAACCTGTTCCGACGGATCGAGAAACAGCCCAAGCGCGGCAAGGTCCTGGTCCTTGGGCTCCCAGGCCGAGATGTCGCAACCGAAAAGCGGCGCCCCGGTATCATCCAGCCCGAGAAACACGGGCATCGACACCGCGTCGGCATATCCGCCCTGCAAGACCGGATGAGTCAGCGGCACCCTGGCCAGCCGATCCAGACCTTCGCCCCTGACCAGCGGCTTGCCACGCCACAGCACCACCGCGCAGGCCTCGGGATGCGCAAGCGCGGCCGCAAGCGCCGTCGCATCGCCACGGATATGCGCCGCCCGGTCCAGACCGGAGCCGCCGAAAGTCACCTGTTCCGCCAGTTTCATGTCGTTTTCATACCGCTGCCCCACCGTTGCCGCATCGCGCGGCATTGGCCCTGCATCGCAGAAAACGCGGACCGAGTTCAATCGCAAAGCCACCCCGACATGACGCCAATTCGCATCACACCCGCCACAAAGTCGACCGCGCGAGCCGGTTTCAAGACGCGAGGGTGACATGCTTTCATACACTTACCGGGAATTGAGCCCGGGCATTCGGGCGATACGCACCCATGAAGACAGTTTCCACCGCCCGGAAGGGCACAGGATTGTGACAGACCGACGACGCGTGCCGATCGGCACCAGGGCGCGTTTGCGTCTACTGGCGACCACCGATCTGCACATGAACCTTCTGAGCCACGACTATTATGCCGACCGGCCCGATCCGTTTGTCGGGCTGACCCGTACCGCGACGCTGATCAATGCCGCCCGGCTCGAAGCACGGGTGGAGGACCGGCTGGTGTTGCTGTTTGACAATGGCGATGCCTTTCAGGGCACTCCGATGAGCGATATTGCCGCCAATGGCGCGGACCGGTCCCACCCGTTGATGCGCGCCTTTGCCTACCTGCGTTACGACGCGATCGGGCTGGGCAACCATGATTTCAACTTTGGCCTCAAACCACTGACCAAGGCGCTGCAACAGGCGCCCTGCCCGGTGCTCTGCTCGAACATGCAGCGCCTGCGCCCGGCCCACACCAACGGGTTCGAACCCTTTGCCATTCTTGACCGGCTGCTGCGCTGTGGCGACGAGGAATGGCCGATTCGGATCGGGGTCATGTCGTTTCTTCCGCCGCAGACGGTTCAATGGGATGCCCATCACCTGAGCGCGCATATGCAGACCAGCGGCATCGTCGAATCCGCGCGCCAGTGGGTGCCGAGCCTGCAGGCGGCGGGCTGCGACCTGATCGTCGCGCTGGCGCATACGGGGTTGAGCAACGCGCCCGATCACGCCGAGCTTGAAAACGCCGCCCGCCCGCTGGCACAGCTTGACGGGATCGATGCGGTGATATCCGGCCACACCCACCTGCGGCTGCCGGGCCCGGATCATTGCGACATCGAGGACGTGGATGCCGAGACCGGCGCGGTCCACGGCAAGCCGGTGGTCATGGCCGGCAATTGCGGATCACATCTCGGGGTGATCGATCTTGACCTGGTTGCCGACCATCACCACAGGTGGACGCGCGCGGGATTTCAATGCGACCTGCGTCCGATTGCGCGGCGCTCGGACACGGGAGAGCCGACCGCGCTCATCCCGGAAGACCCGGAACTCGTCGCGCTGCTGTCCGAGGATCACGCCCAAACCCGCGACCTGATGCGGCAACCCGTGGGGCACAGCGCGGTTCCCCTGCACAGCTATTTTTCCTTCTTTGCACCCGATCGCGCGCTGGCGCTGGTTGCCGCGGCACAGGCCGCCGCCGTGCGCCCCTATCTGGCGGGGACCGAGGCCGAGGGCTTGCCGCTGATCTCGGCCACGGCCCCGGCGAAATTCGGCGGGCGGGCGGGGCCAAACCACTACACGGACATTCCGGCAGGCCCCTTGTCCTACCGGCATCTCGCCGATCTGCACGTATTTCCGAACGAGTTGCGCGCCGCAATCGTGACCGGGGCGCAATTGCAGGACTGGCTCGAGGTTTCGGCCCGGCTGTTCAATCATATCGAACCTGGCGCGGATGGGCAGCCGCTGGTCAATGAAACGGTTCCGGGCCATGATTTCGATGTGCTGCACGGGCTGAGCTATCGCATCGATCTGTCATCGCCCGGGGCCGGCACGCCACCCCATGGCCGCAACAGCCGCCGGATCGTAGATGTCATGTATGCCGGTCGGCCGGTCAATGCCGAGGACCGATATGTGGTGGTCATGAACAGCTATCGCGCCAGCGGTGGCGGCCCGTTTGCCGCGCTTGCCAACGCCTGCATGATCGATGTGCCGTCGGTCACGCTGCGCGACGTGATCGGAAATTATGTCAGCGGTCGCCTGCCCGTGGACCCGATACAGGATGCCCCCTCCCCCTGGCGGTTCGTGCCGATGCCCGGCACATATGTCACCGCCCTGACCGGCCCGGCGGCGCGGCGGCATATCGCAGAGCTGGGCGATCGCGTCATCAACCTGGGTCCGATCACACCCGAGGGGTTCCTGCGGCTGGACATCGCGGTCTGACACCGGTTGCAAATCGGTCTGCACGCCCTTATATGCGGCATCGAGAGGTTGGCGCGGGCGAGCGCCTCGCCAACCTGGTCAGGTCCGGAAGGAAGCAGCCACAACGAGTCCCGCTTGGGTCGATGTCCAGCCTCTCACCATTTCCCCAGGATATGCCCTTTCCGAGGCGCGTGCCGCCTCGTGTTAACCATTCCTAAACCACGTGCCGGATAGCGGTTAACAGGTCGCATCATGGATCGGGGGTTGGATGGTCTCGCGTGCCTATACCGTTGCCTTTCAGGGGGTCGATGCCCGCCTGGTCGAAGTGCAATGCGCGGTCAGCCCCGGTTTGCCGGCGTTTTCGATTGTCGGCCTGCCCGACAAGGCCGTGTCCGAAGCACGCGACCGCGTCCGCTCGGCGCTTGCCTCGATGGCGATTGCCCTGCCGTCAAAACGCATCACCATCAACCTGTCGCCCGCGGACCTGCCAAAGGAAGGCAGCCATTTCGACCTGCCCATCGCGCTCTCGCTGCTGGCGGCGCTGGACATCGTGCCCTGTGACGTGATCGAAGGCATGGTCGCGCTCGGGGAATTGTCGCTGGACGGTTCGCTGGTGCCGGTGGTCGGTGCCCTGCCCGCCGCGATGGCGGCGGCGCAGGAGGAACGCGGCCTGCTCTGCCCGCAGGCATCGGGTGCCGAGGCCGCCTGGGTTGGTGCGACGCAGGTGATCGGTGCCGCGAGCCTGGGCGATGCTGTCCGCCATTTCACCGGCCAGTCTCCGATCCCACCGGCGGAGCCGGGCGAAGTTACCACGCCGCCGCAGGATCGTGATCTGCGCGACGTGAAGGGCCAGGAACGCGCCAAGCGCGCCCTGGAGATTGCCGCTGCCGGACGGCATCACCTGATGCTGGTGGGAACGCCCGGATCGGGGAAATCCATGCTGGCGGCGCGCATTCCGGGCATCCTGCCGCCGTTGACGGCGGCCGAGGCGCTGGACACCTCGATGATCCAGTCGCTCTGTGGCCTGCTCGACGAAGGCGGCATCAACCGCGCCCGGCCGTTTCGCGAACCGCATCACACCGCGTCGATGGCGGCAATTGTCGGCGGCGGGCGCAATGCCCGCCCTGGTGAAATCAGCCTCGCCCATAATGGTGTGTTGTTCATGGACGAATTTCCCGAATTCACCCGCGCCGTTCTGGAAACGCTCAGACAGCCGCTTGAAACCGGCGAGGTGATGATCGCACGGGCCAATGCACATGTGAAATACCCCTGCAAATTCATGCTGGTGGCGGCAGCGAACCCCTGCAAATGCGGTTATCTGACGGACCCGTCCCGCGCCTGTGCCCGGGTTCCGGTGTGTGGCGAAGACTATATGGGGCGCATCTCGGGGCCATTGATGGATCGGTTCGATCTGCGGCTTGAGGTGCCTCCGGTGGCCTTTACCGATCTTGATCTGCCTGCATCAGGCGACAGTTCGCAAGAAGTCGCCAGCCGCGTCGCCGCGGCGCGCAGGGTTCAGGCCGAACGCTTTGGCGAGGCTGACGGACCACGGCAGAATGCCGATATCGAGGGCGCCCAGCTCGAGCAAATCGCCACCCCGGACGAGGAAGGCCGCACGCTGCTGACGCGCGCGGCGGAACGGTTCGGCCTGTCGGCGCGGGGATATCACCGGGTTCTGCGCGTGTCGCGAACCATCGCCGATCTCGACAAGAGCGATACGGTGCGCCGGCCGCATGTGGCAGAGGCACTGAGTTTTCGCATCACCGGTGCCGCCGCCTGATGGTCAGCCCAGCCTGCCTTCGATTGCCAGCCAGATCTGTTCGGCGATATTCACCCCGTCAAACCGCTCAAGTTCCTGGATACCGGTGGGCGAGGTCACGTTGATCTCGGTAAGATAGTCGCCGATCACGTCGATCCCGACAAAGACCTGCCCCTTTTCGCGCAGCAGCGGGCCGATGGCGTCACAGATTTCCCTGTCGCGCGCGGTCAGGCCGATCTGTTCCGGCCGCCCGCCAACATGCATGTTCGAGCGGGTTTCCCCTTCGGCGGGCACCCGGTTGATCGCCCCCGCCGCCTTGCCATCGACCAGGATCACCCGCTTGTCGCCGTTGCGTACGTCAGGCAGGAATTTCTGAACGATCAACGGCTCGCGAGAGAACCCGGTGAACAATTCGTGGAGCGAGGTCAGGTTCCGGTCATTCTCGTCCAGGCGAAAGACCCCCGCGCCGCCATTGCCATAGAGCGGCTTGAGGATGATGTCGCGATGCTCGGCCTTGAACGCCTTGATCGTCTCCAGATCGCGGGCAATGGTGGTGGGCGGAGTCAGATCCGGGAAATCCAGAACCAGCAGCTTTTCCGGATAATTGCGCACCCAGAACGGATCGTTCACCACCAGCGTCGTGCCCTTCAGCCGGTCGAGCAGATGGGTCGACGTGATGTAATGCATGTCGAATGGCGGGTCCTGGCGCAGCCAGACCACGTCGAAATCGGCGAGGTCCACTTCGCGCCGCTCGCCCAGGATCGCCGGCTGGCCGGCAACCCGCTGCACGTTCATGTCCTGTCCGCGCGCGGTGATCCGGCCCTGTTGATAGGCCAGCTGGTCGGGGCTGTAATAAAACAGCTCATGCCCCCGCGCCTGGGCTTCCTCGGCCAGACGAAAACTGCTGTCGGCATTGATATCGACGTTCCCGATCGGGTCCATCTGAAAGGCGATCTTCATGGCGCGTTCCTCTGTCTTGCGCCTGATACATGGCGTAGCGGGGCCACGGGTTCAATGCCGATCAACCACCGTCAAAGGCGTTTTCCAGGATCTCGAACGCCCCCTGTGCATCGACCAGCGCCGCATCGAACCGCATTTCGCTCAGTGTTCCGGACGGGTGATCGGCCAGGAATTCCTCGGCCGCGACCATGATTCTCCGCACCTGGCGGGGGCTGATCCGTTCGGCGGCGCGGGCGATGCTTGGCCCTTTCTTGACCTCGACGAAAACCATGGTGGCGGCATGGCGCAGGATCAGGTCGATCTCGCCCCCGGCACCACGCCAGCGCCGCGCAAGAATTTCATAGCCTTGCCGCTGGTAATACCGTGCGACCTGCTGCTCGGCGGCATCGCCCGCGTGATGCGCGATCCGCCCTCTGAGCTCTGGCTGCATTGCATCCCCTCTCAGGTCTTGGTGAGGCTGAGCGCCATCTGGTACACCCGCCTGCGCGGGATGCGGTGGCTTTGCGACACCAGGTCGGCCGCATCCTTGACGGAATGCTCTTTCAACGCCGCTTTCAGATCCTCTTCTAGGTCAGAGTCGTTAACCGCCTCTGAACGGGCGCGATCGACCACCAGCACGATCTCGCCCTTGATCCTGTCGGCGCCAAGCCCCTCGGCCAGCTCGCCAAGGTTGCCCCGGCGCACTTCCTCGAATTTCTTGGTCAGTTCCCGGCAAATCGCGGCAGGCCGGGCCGTGCCAAGCACCTCGGCCATGTCCGCAAGGCTTGCCGCGACCCGTTTGGGCGATTCGTAAAACACCAGCGTGCCAGGCACCGATTGCAGCTCTTGCAGGCGCGCACGGCGGGCGGTCGCCGCGTTGGGCAGGAAACCGGCAAAGAAAAACGCGTCCGTTGGCAGCCCCGCAAGCGTCAACGCGGTCAGAACCGCCGATGCCCCCGGTGCCACCGTGACCAGGTGCCCCGCCTCGTGGGCGGCGCGGCTCAGGTCATAGCCCGGGTCCGAGATCAGCGGCATCCCTGCTTCCGAGGCATAGGCGACCGACCGCCCATCGGCCAGCGCCCCGAGCAATCGCCCGCGCGCCTCATCGCCGCTGTGGTCATGATAGGCAAGCACTCGCCGTCCTTCGAGCGGCACCCCGTGGATCTCCATTAGGTGACGCAGGCTGCGCGTGTCTTCGGCGGCGATCACCTCGGCCGAGGCCAGCACGTCCAGCGCCCGCAAGGTGATGTCGCGCGCCGTACCGATGGGGGTGGCGACAAAATACAGCCCCGGGGCCAATCGGACCTTTTGATGATTCAACGCTGGACCCTCTCCCGCTGACGTTTATTATCCCGGACTGACAGAGCGGCGCAGCAAGGCCGCCGCATGAGGGAGTTGCCGAACCATGTTTGCCGTTTTCGCCGTGCCCCGCAAGGTGCTGTTGTATTGTCTGGCCCTGCTGTCGCTCGTGGTACTGTCCGCCTGTGACGCGATACCGGGTGGCGGGCCGACCATCAATACCGACAAACCGGTTCCCGTCGCCCTGCTCTTGCCGCGCAGTTCGCCGCAATCGGGCGATGCGGTGCTGTCGCGCAGCCTGGAAAACTCGGCGCGGCTCGCGATGGCGGACCTGAACGGCGTCCAGATCGACCTGCGGGTTTATGACACCGGCGGCAATGCCGCCACGGCGGCGGCACAGGCCACACAGGCGGTGAATGACGGCGCGCGGATCATCCTTGGCCCGGTCTATGCGGAATCCGCCAACGCGGTCGGCCTTGCGGTACGCGGGCAGAACATCAACGTCCTGTCATTCTCGAACAACCCGACCATCGCGGGCGGCAACGTGTTCATCCTCGGGCCGACTTTCTTCAACACCGCCAACCGGCTGGCTCGCTATTCCGCGAGCCGGGGCAAGGGCAATTTTGTCGTCGTGCATGGCACCGACATCGCCGGGCAACTGGGCCGCGATGCCATTCAGCAAGCCATCCGCGGAAGCGGTGCGCGGCTTGCCGGGACGGTTGCCTATGACCTGTCGCAACAATCGGTGATCGCCACCGTGCCCCGGATCAAGTCCATGGTCGACAGCACCGGGGCCGACTCGCTGTTCCTGGCGGCAACGACCGCGGGCGCCTTGCCGCTCTTCAGCCAATTGCTGCCCGAAGCGGGCGTATCGCCCGCCACCACGCAATTTGTCGGCCTGACCCGCTGGGATATTCCGGCACCGACGCTGGCATTGCCGGGTGTGCAGGGCGGCTGGTTCGCGCTACCCGATCCGGGCAAGGCGCAACAGTTCAACTCGCGCTATGCCGCCGCCTATGGCGGCAGCCCGCACCCGATCGGCGGTCTTGCCTATGACGGTATCGCGGCCATCGGTGCGCTGGTCGGTGCCGGCAAGGCCGATGCGCTGACCGGTGCCGCCCTGACCCAGGGGGCCGGTTTCCAGGGGGTTGGCGGCATCTTCCGCCTGCGGCCCGACGGCACCAACGAGCGTGGCCTCGCGGTGGCGACAATTCAGAACAAACAGGTGGTTGTGATTGACCCTGCACCAACAAGCTTCTCCGGCGCCGGGTTCTGATCCCGCCGCGCCGGGCCGCTATCATCCGGTCGCGCCCGGCCCGCTGATTTGCGATGAAACCGCTGTTTTTGATGCCGTTTCGGTACAGGAACAGATCGTGGCCGCCGCGCGCGACGCGGCGGACAACGCGGCCTTGCGGTCGGAAACCGTCAGGATCCTGCGCACCGCCCAGGACAGCGGCCGGGCGGCGATTGCTGCCGCCTTTGCCGAGAACCCCTTTGCCGCCCGCGCGTTGACGCGCTCGTATACCTACCTGACCGACGGGCTGGTGATGAGCGCGCTGATGGTCGCCCATACCCATCTGCACCCGCGCCCCAACCCCACCGCCGGCGAGCGTATCGCGGTGATCGCGGTGGGCGGTTATGGCCGTGGCGAGATGGCCCCGTTCTCGGATGTCGACCTGCTGTTCCTGACCCCCTACAAGATCACCCCCTGGGCCGAGAGCGTCATTGAATCGATGCTCTACATCCTCTGGGACATCCGCCTCAAGGTGGGCCATGCCAGCCGCACCATCAAGGATTGTATCCGGCTTGGCCAGGAAGACTTCACCATCCGCACCGCGTTGCTCGAGCACCGTTTTATAGCCGGGCACGCCCCCCTCGCCGAAAAGCTGGATACCCGCCTCGCCACCGACCTGTTTACCGGCAACGGGCAGGATTTCGTCGAGGCCAAGCTGAACGAGCGCGAGGCACGGCACCTGAAGCAGGGCGAGCGATACATGGTCGAGCCCAACGTCAAAGAAGGCAAGGGCGGCCTGCGCGACCTGCAATCATTGTTCTGGATCGCCAAGTATATCCACGGGGTGCAGGACGCCGCCGAGCTTGTGCCGCTGGGCGTGTTCCAGGCCGATGAATTCGCCACGTTCGAAAAGGCCGAGGATTTTCTCTGGGCGGTGCGCTCGCATCTGCACCTGATTGCCGGGCGGCCGACCGAAAAGCTGACCTTTGACATGCAGGTCGCGGTGGCGGATGCCATGGGCTACAAGGATCTCGCCGGGCGGCGCGGCGTCGAGATTTTCATGCAGAAATATTTCCGTCACGCCACGTCGGTCGGCGACCTGACCCGCATCTTCCTGAGCAAGCTCGAGGATATCAACGCCAAGTCGGAACCGCTGCTGGAGCGCATCTTTCGCCGCAAGCCGCGGATCAAACCGGGCTACACGGTTGTCAACAACCGGCTGGCGATCGCGGACCCGGATGAATTCCTCGAAGACAACCTGAACCTGCTGCGCATCTTCGAAGAGGCGCTGCGCACCGGCATGCTTATCCATCCCGACGCCATGCGGCTGGTGGCGTCGAACCTCAAGCTGATCGACAATGACATGCGCAACAGCCGCGAGGGGCGGCGCATCTTTCTCGACCTGATGCTCAAGCATGGCAACCCGGAAAGGGCGCTGCGCCGCATGAACGAGCTGGGGGTGCTGTCGGCATTCGTGCCCGAATTCGAGCCCATCGTCGCGATGATGCAGTTCAACATGTATCACAGCTATACGGTGGACGAGCACACCATCCAGTGTATCGCTCACCTGACCCAGATCGAACGGGGCGAGCTGATCGAATCGCTGCCGGTGGCCTCGTCGATCCTCAAGGAGGGCGTCAACCGCAAGGTTCTCTATGTCGCGCTCTTGCTGCATGACATCGGCAAGGGCCGCCCCGAAGACCATTCGATCCTGGGCGCGCAGATCGCCCGCAAGGTGGCGCCGCGGCTTGGGCTGAGCAAGGCCGACTCGGAAACCGTGGAATGGCTCGTGCGCTATCACCTGCTGATGTCCGACATGGCCCAGAAACGCGACATCGCCGATCCGCGCACGGTGCGTGACTTTGCCAAGGCGGTGCAGACCGTCAAGCGGCTCGACCTGCTCACGGTGCTGACGGTCTGTGACATTCGCGGTGTCGGACCCGATGTGTGGAACAACTGGAAAGCCGCGCTGATCCGTGCGCTCTATCGCCAGACCCGGCGTGCGCTCGAAACCGGAATGGAGGACCTGAACCGCGAAAACCGAGGGGCCAGCGCCAAGAAGGCCCTGCGCGAGGTGCTGCCCGACTGGAGCAAGGCCGCGCTCGCCGCCGAGACCAAGAGGCATTATCCGCCCTATTGGCAGGGGCTGCACGTGACCGCGCATGCGGATTTCGCCCGTATGCTGCGCACGCTCGAGGACTCCGGTGATCCCAGCGAGATCGTGATCCACCTTTATCCCGACCCCGACCGCGATGCCACGCGCGCCTGTTTCGTGATGGCCGATCACCCCGGTATCTTTGCCCGGCTTGCCGGCGCGCTGGCGCTGGTCGGGGCCAACGTCGTCGATGCGCGCAGCTACACGACCAAGGATGGCTATGTCACCGATGCCTTCTGGATACAGGACAGCGACGGGCACCCCTACGAGGCCGAGCGCCTGCCGCGCCTGACCAAGATGATCCACAAAACGCTCAAGGGTGAGGTGATCGCCAGCGACGCGTTCAAGACCCGTGACAAGATCAAGAAGCGCGAAAAGGCGTTCAACGTCCCGACCCATATCAGCTTTGACAATGAAGGGTCCGATATCTACACGATCATCGAAGTCGACACCCGCGACCGGCCCGGCCTGCTGTATGACCTGACGCGCACCCTGGCCAATGCCAATATCTATATCGCCAACGCGGTGATCGCGACCTATGGCGAACAGGCGGTCGACTCGTTCTACGTCAAGGACATGTTCGGGCTGAAATACTATTCCGAGACCAAGCAACGCTCGCTCGAGGCGAAATTGCGCAAGGCCATTGCCGATGGTACGGACCGGGCGGAAACGTGACATGTGGTGCCGTGGCGCGCGGCTCGCCATGACCGGCGCGCCGCCCCGTCGCAATTCCCGTCGCAACTCCCGTCGCGGCCGCCGTTGTTCGCGCGCCTGAAAGGACCTGTTCGTGAAACCCATCCGCCTGATGTCGGGCTTTCTGACAGTCGGAGTCTGGACCCTGCTCAGCCGGGTTCTCGGCTTTGTACGCGACATTCTCATCGCCGGTTGGCTGGGCACCGGTCCGGTGGCCGAGGCGTTTCTGGTGGCCTTCAGCCTGCCCAACATGTTCCGCCGCTTCTTTGCCGAGGGGGCGTTCAACACCGCCTTCATCCCGCTGTTCTCCAAGAAACTGGAAACCGGCGGCGATGCGCAACGCTTTGCCAGTGATGCCTTTGCGGCACTGGGGTCGCTGCTGATCGTCTTCACGGTTGTCGCACAAGTGTGCATGCCCTGGCTGGTGCTTGCCATGGCCAGCGGCTTTGCCGGGGATGAGCGGTTTGACCTCGCCGTGCTGTTCGGGCGGATTGCCTTTCCCTATATCCTGTTCATCTCTCTGGCCGCGCTGCTCTCCGGCGTGCTCAATGCAACCGGCCGGTTTGCCGCCGCCGCCGCCGCCCCCGTGTTGTTGAACGTCATCCTCATCACGGCCCTTCTGATCGCGGAATCCGGCCTGGCGAGCGACACCACCGCCGCACGGCCCGGCCTGCACCACGGGACATTCCTCGTCTGGGGCGTGCTGGTGGCGGGGGTGGCGCAACTGGCCCTGCTCTGGGTCGCGGCCAGGCGCGCAGGGTTTCGCATCACGCCGCACCTTCCCCGGCTGACCCCGGATATCAAGCGATTGGCCGTCATCGCCCTGCCCGCGATGCTGGCCGGCGGGGTCGTCCAGGTCAACCTGCTGGTAGGGCGTCAGGTCGCCAGTTTTTATGACGGCGCGATTGCCTGGCTCAGCTATGCGGACCGCCTGTATCAGCTGCCGCTGGGCGTGGTGGGAATCGCGGTGGGTGTCGTGCTGCTGCCCGATCTGTCGCGCCGCCTTGCGGCCCGTGACGAGTCCGGCGCGCGCGCAGCACTCAGCCGGGCGGGAGAAGTGTCGCTGGCGCTGACCATCCCGTCGGCGGTTGCCCTCGTAGTGATCCCCTACCCGCTGATTTCGGTGCTGTTTCAACGCGGGGCGTTTGACGCCGCCGACGCCGCCGCAACCGCGCTTGCGGTGGCGGTGTATGGGCTTGGCCTGCCCGCATTCGTGCTGCAAAAGGTGCTGCAACCGCTCTATTTTGCCCGCGAAGACACCCGGACCCCGTTTCGCTTTGCCGTGGTGTCGATGGTCGTCAACGTCGTTGTCGCGGTCTCGATGGCCTATCTTCTGGGCTATATCGGCGCCGCGATCGGCACCACGGTTGCGGCCTGGGCAATGGTGCTGCAACTGGCGCTCGGCACCCGTCCGATGGGCGAAGTCGCGCGTTTTGACGACCGGTTCTATCGCCGGCTCTGGCGGATCTGCGCCGCCTCGGTGGTGATGGGGCTGGCTCTTGCCACCATTGCCGCGCTGCTGTCCGGGCCGTTGCATATGGCCGGGTTGCGCTATGTCGCGCTCGCGGGCCTGATCCTGGTGGGTATCGTCACCTATTTCGGCTTTGGCCACCTCATCGGGGCCTTCCGTCTTGCCGAGTTTCGCGGAGCCATGCGGCGCGGCTGATCTGGGCCGGAATGCGGGGTTTACTTGCGCTGCACCATTCTGCGCAACCGCGCCAGACCGCCCGGGGCAAGCACCGTGGACAGGCAGAAACCGGTGGTGAACCCGGCCAGATCGGCCACCCAGTCGGGGCTGCCGCCAAAAAGCAGGCCAAAAACCAGCTGTATCCCCATCAGGAAACTGATCAGTGTAAAGGCCCGCGTCTGGTTTGCGCCAACCCGCGACAGCGACATCCACAGCATGTAGGTAAAGGCTCCAATCAACCCGTAGACCGGCGGAAAGCCACCGATCAGCGGCGCGGGATCGTCCAGGATCAGCGCATAAGCCAGCGCCCCGCCAATACCGGACAGCACGAAGATCGCGAGGAACGCGATACTGCCGAACACCTCGGCCACCATCTTGCCCATGGCCAGCAGGAACACCCCGACAAACAAGGCGTGCGTGAACGATGCATGCACGAACGGATAGCTGACAAAGCGGATCAGATGCTCGATGGGCCAGCGATGGTTCACCATCATCCAGTCAAGCACCGCCGCGGAAAACGCATAGGTCTGCATCGCGTCCAGCCGCCAGCCAACCGCCGTCGGACCACCGATGATCCCGCGCGCGCCCAGTTGGAACACCAGCTCGATCCCCATGATGAAAAAGAACATCGCCACCACCACCGGTGGCATCGGGTTCACTGCGGGAACATTGCCCTGTTCATTCATCTGCCCGGACTCCTCGGTGCCTGTTCGTTGCGCCTGTTGACGATACCCCGCCTCATGGGTAAGCGAGGCCGACCAGATTTGCCAGACGGGAGTTGCCCCAGATGACCGATACCCAGTTCCAGCCCCGCGTCTTTTCGGGGATCCAGCCCTCGGGCGACCTGCATCTTGGCAATTACCTGGGGGCGCTGAAGCGTTTTGCCGATGCCCAGAACCAGGGGGTCGAGTCGATCTATTGCATGGTCGACCTGCACGCCATCACCGTCTGGCAGGATCCCAAACAGTTGCGCCACAGCACCCGTGAACTCTGTGCAGGGTTCATCGCCAGCGGCATCGACCCCGAGAAATCCATCCTGATCAACCAGAGCCAGGTGCCCGAACACGCTCAATTGGCCTGGGTCTTCAACTGCGTCGCCCGCATGGGCTGGATGAACCGCATGACCCAGTTCAAGGACAAGGCCGGCAAGAACGCGGAACAGGCGAGCCTCGGATTGTTGGCCTATCCGTCGCTGATGGCGGCCGACATCCTGGTCTATCACGCCACCCACGTGCCGGTGGGCGAAGACCAGAAACAGCATCTGGAACTGACCCGCGACATCGCCGCCAAGTTCAACCACGACTATGGCGTCGATTTCTTTCCGATCACCGAACCGGTCATCGAGGGCACCGCGACCCGCGTGATGAGCCTGCGGGACGGTTCAAAGAAAATGAGCAAATCCGATCCCTCGGACATGAGCCGGATCAACCTGACCGACGACGCGGACACCATCGCCAAGAAGATCCGCAAGGCCAAGACCGACGCCGAACCGCTGCCCGACACGATCGAGGCGCTGGATGACCGGCCCGAGGCACGCAACCTGGTGAATATCTACGCCGCGCTTGCAGACCGCAGCAAGGAACAGGTGGTCGAAGAATTCGCCGGCAAGCAGTTCGGCCAGTTCAAGCCGGCGCTGGCGGACCTGGCGGTCGAGCGCATGTCTCCGATCACCACCGAAATGGCCCGTCTGATGGATGATCCCGCCGAGATCGATCGGATATTGGCACGCGGTGCAACCCGCGCCCGCGAGATCACTGCACCGATCCTGCGCAAGACCTATGATATTGTCGGCATGGTGGGCGCCACCGTCTGATCCGGCGGCCTGTGCATCGGTGCAGGCCGACTGCGCGCGGCGACAGGCTTTTGCCGGGCGCACCCCCGCTCCATATTGGGCGGGAAAGGAATGCAGATGACCAGCCACCTCCCCGAGACCACCCGCGTCGGCCATGTCCATTTGAAAGTGTCCGACCTTGAACGATCCATCGCCTTTTACAGCGGCGTGCTTGGGTTTGACGTGATGCAGCGATATGGTAACCGGGCCGCGTTTCTGGGCGCGGGCGGATATCATCACCATATCGGCCTGAACACCTGGGAAAGCGCCGGTGCCACACCACCCCCGCCAGGCCACACGGGCCTGTATCATTCGGCCTTTCTGTTCCCCGATCGTGCGTCCCTGGCGCAGGTTCTGCGGCGGGTGGTTGACGCGGGCATTGCACTGGATGGCGCGGCGGATCACGGCGTCAGCGAGGCGCTCTACCTGCGTGACCCGGACCAGAACGGCGTCGAACTCTATCGCGACCGACCGCGCGTGGAATGGCCACGCGATGGCCATGACAATCTGAAAATGGCCAACGCCCCGCTCGACGTCGCCGCATTGCTGGCCCTGGCCTGATCCCGGCGCATTTGCCATAGCTGTGGACTTGGCGGCGATGATGTGCCATTGGCCCGGCATGAAATCCGATGTTCACTTTGCGGCTGCCCTGCTCCGCCAACGAATTAGCCTCCCGGCCTGAAAGCGCCGGGCCGGGTAATATTTCGCATTCGAACATCCACGGCGCATCCAGCGCCCCCAAAAGGGTTTCATCATGTCCACGGCCCAACCAATCCTGCACATGCTCTGCGGCAAGGCCGCGTCGGGTAAATCGACCCTCTGCGCCAAACTCGGACGGGCCGGGCCTGCCGTCATCCTGTCAGAGGACGAATGGCTGCACGCGCTATATTCCACCCAGATGACCACACTGGCCGATTATGTACGCTGCTCCGCCGCGTTGCGCACGGTCATGGCCCCGCATGTGACCGCATTGCTGACAGCCGGAGTGACCGTGGTCCTGGACTTTCAGGCCAACACCGTCGAATCACGCAAATGGCTACGCGGTCTCCTTGATCAGACACGGGCCGGTCACAAGCTGCACTATCTCGATGTACCGGACGACATCTGCCTTGCCCGGCTGAAGGCGCGGAATGCCCAAGGCCGGCATCCCTTTGCCATGAGCGAGGCACAGTTCAGGCAGCTCTCACGCCACTTTGTCGCCCCCGCGGCGGATGAAGGTTTTGACATCGTGCACCATCGGTACACGCCCGACAGAACCGGCTGAGCAAAGAAAAACGCCCCGGAAATTCCGGGGCGTTGATCACTTCGAAACCGAATGACGCTCAGTCGCGCTCTTCGATGATCTCGACCATGTGCGGGATGCTGTTGATCATGCCGCGAACGCTGGGCGTATCTTCCAGTTCGCGCGTCTTGTGCATCTTGTTCAGGCCCAGGCCGATCAGCGTTGCGCGCTGTTTGGCGGGGCGGCGGATCGGGCTGCCGATCTGCTTGACGACGATGGTTTTTGCCATGTTCCCGTCTCCTTACGCTTCTGCGGTTTCGGCCGCAGGCGCTTCGTCACGCTTGGGCAGGATGTCGGACACTTTCTTGCCGCGACGCTGCGCAACAGCACGGGGGCTGGATTCCTTGCGCAGGCCGTCGATGGTGGCCCGGATCATGTTATAGGGGTTCTGGCTGCCGATCGACTTGGAGACGACGTCCTTGACACCCAGCATCTCGAACACGGCACGCATCGGACCACCGGCGATGATACCGGTACCTTCAGGCGCGGTGCGCATGACGACACGACCGGCACCGTGGCGGCCTTCCATGTCGTGGTGCAGGGTGCGGCCTTCGCGCAGCTGAACGCGGATCATCTGGCGCTTGGCTTGCTCGGTGGCCTTGCGAATGGCCTCGGGGACCTCTTTCGCCTTGCCCTTGCCAAAGCCGACACGGCCTTTCTGATCGCCGACAACGACCAGCGCGGCAAAGCCGAAACGCTTACCACCCTTGACGGTTTTCGACACACGGTTGATCGCGACCAGGCGATCTGCGAATTCCGGAGCTTCTTCGCGCTGGTTGCGGCGACCGCCCCGTTGGTTGGGTTCTCTGGCCATGCTGGCCTCCTGTCTTGCGGTGCTGGGCACCATTGTCTCAATCCTGGTGGGCGGACCGCCCCCGGATCATCGAGGCGGCCCCGAAAGGCCGCCTGCAGGTCTTAGATTTTCAGGCCGCCTTCGCGGGCCGCATCGGCCAGCGCCTTGACCTTGCCGTGAAAGAGGAACCCCCCACGGTCGAAATAGGCTTCTTCAACACCGGCTTTCTTGGCACGCTCGGCGATGGCCGATCCCACCTTGGCAGCGGCTTCGATGTTGTTCTTGCCGACAACGCCCAGGTCTTTTTCGAGCGACGACGCGGACGCCAGGGTGACGCCATTCACATCGTCGATCAGCTGGACGCTGATGTTCTTGTTGCTGCGGTGCACCGACAGACGCAGGCGTCCGGCGTTGACCTTGCGCAGCTTGTTCCGAACGCGCAGGCGGCGCTTCAGAAACAGGGTTCTTTTGCTGTTTGCCATGTCCTGGGTCCTTACTTCTTCTTGCCTTCTTTGCGGAAGATGAACTCGCCCTTGTAGCGGATGCCTTTGCCCTTGTAGGGCTCGGGCTGACGCCAGGAGCGGATGTTCGCGGCAACCTGACCAACGAGTTGTTCGTCAATGCCTTCCACAACGATCTCGGTCTGCTTGGGCGCGGTCACGGTGACACCTTCGGGTGCAACGTAATCGACGTCATGCGACAGGCCGAGGTTCAGCTTGAGCGTGTTGCCCTGCATTTGCGCACGGTAACCAACACCCTGGATTTCAAGCTCTTTCTTGAAACCCTGGGTGACACCGGTCACCAGGTTGGCGACCATGGTGCGGGACATGCCCCATTGCTGGCGGGCCCGCTTGGAGCTGCCGCGCGGCGAGATAGTGACGACATTGTCTTCGACCGCGAGGGTCACGTCGTCGGTGGCGCTGAAGCTGCGGGCGCCCTTGGGGCCTTTCACTTCGATGGTCTGACCCGACACAGTGGCGGTAACGCCGCTGGGCAGCTCGACCGGTTTCTTACCAATACGAGACATCGAGAGACCTCCTTAGAATACGGTGCACAGCACTTCGCCGCCAACATTGGCTGCGCGCGCGCTTGCGTCCGACATCACGCCCTTGGGCGTCGAGACGATCGACACACCCAGGCCCTGACGAACCTGCGGGATGTCCTTGACGCCCATGTAAACGCGGCGACCGGGTTTGGAGACCCGCTTGAGCTCGCGGATGACAGGCTCGCCTTCGTAGTATTTCAGGCTGATCTCGATGGCCGGGTGGCCGTCGGCACCGGTGATTTTCTCATAGCCGCGGATATAGCCCTCGTCCGCCAGCACATCCAGAACCCATGCCCGCAGCTTGGACGCCGGGGTCATGACGGTGGACTTGCCGCGCAGCGACGAGTTGCGGATCCGGGTGAGCATGTCTGCGATAGGATCGTTCATAACAGTCTCTCCCTTACCAGCTCGATTTCACCATGCCGGGGATCTGACCGGCAGAGCCGAGATCCCGCAGCGCGATCCGCGAAATTTTCAGTTTGCGGTAATACGCATGCGGACGACCGGTCAGCTGGCACCGGTTGTGCAGACGCGTAGCCGAACTGTTGCGCGGCAGTTTTGCAAGCTTGAGGCGCGCCTTGAAACGCTCTTCCATCGGCTTGCTTTCGTCATTCGCGATCTCTTTGAGAGCGGCGCGCTTGGCGGCGTATTTCTCCACCAGGCGTTCACGCTTCTTTTCGCGCTCGATCATTGCTTTTTTAGCCATGTCTAATCCTTCCCGCGCTTATGAATTGAAGGGCATGTTGAAATGCTTCAACAGCGCCTTGGCTTCAGCGTCGGTCTTCGCTGTGGTGGCGATGATGATGTCCATCCCCCAGGTTTCGTCGACCTTGTCGAAATCGATCTCGGGGAACACGATGTGCTCCTTCAGGCCCATGGCATAGTTGCCACGGCCGTCGAACGATTTGCCCGACACACCGCGGAAGTCGCGGATACGGGGCATTGCGATGGTGATCAGACGATCGAGGAATTCGTACATCCGCTCGCTGCGCAGGGTCACTTTGGCACCCAGAGGCATGTCTTCACGCACGCGGAAACCGGCGATCGATTTCTTTGCGCGGGTTGTCAGCGCCTTCTGGCCGGCAATCGCGGTCAGGTCTTCCTGGGCCGATTTTGCCTTCTTGCTGTCACGGACAGCTTCTGCACCACAGCCGATGTTCAGGACGATCTTGTCCAGACGCGGGATCTGCATGTCGTTCTTGTAGCCGAATTCTTCTTTCAGCGCCGCACGGATGCGGCTTGCGTATTCGGCCCTGAGACGCGGGGTATAGTTTGCGGAATCAAGCATCGATCACGTCCCCCGTGGTTTTGGCAAAGCGCACTTTCTTGTCGCCTTCCAGTTTGAAACCCACGCGGGTGGGCTTGCCGTTGGCGTCGAGCAGCGCGAGGTTGCTGAGCTGGATCGGCATCGCCTTGGGGATGCGACCGCCCTGGCTCGTCTGGCTCTGACGGGTGGCGCGGATGGCGATGTTGACGCCTTCCACCACGGCTTTGCCGGCCTTGGGATCGACGGAAGTGATGGTGCCTTCCTTGCCCTTGTCCTTGCCGGCCAGCACGACGACCTTGTCGCCTTTGCGGAGTTTAGCAGCCATGGTTACAACACCTCCGGAGCGAGCGAGATGATTTTCATGAAGTTCTTGCCACGCAGTTCGCGAACAACCGGGCCAAAGATACGGGTACCGACCGGCTCGTTGTTGTTGTTCAGGATAACGGCTGCGTTGCGATCGAAACGGATCGCGGTGCCGTCTTCACGACGGACTTCCTTGGCGGTGCGCACGACGACGGCCTTGCGGACGTCCCCTTTTTTCACGCGGCCGCGCGGGATGGCTTCCTTGACCGAGACGACGATGATGTCGCCGACGGATGCGTATTTACGCTTGGAACCACCCAGGACCTTGATGCACTGAACACGGCGGGCGCCGCTATTGTCAGCAACATCCAGATTGGTCTGCATCTGGATCATGTGGTTTCTCCCGACCTTTGGGGACTGATATTCTGCCCCAGGGTTTCGTTAATGCCGGACGGTCCGGAAGGCTTACGCCTCCAGAACCTCCCAGCGTTTGGTCTTCGACTTGGGGGCACATTCGATGATGCGAACGCTGTCGCCCACCTTGAACGTGTTCTTCTCATCGTGAGCCCGGTATTTCTTGGACTTACGGATGGTCTTCTTCAGAACCGGGTGCGTGAAACGGCGCTCCACAGAAACGGTCACGGTCTGTTCGTTGGCGTCGCTGGTCACGGTGCCTTGCAGGATACGCTTGGGCATCTGATTACTCCTCGGATGCCGCAGCAGCGGCCTTTTCGTTCAGAATGGTCTTGACGCGGGCCGCATTGCGACGCGCGGCCTTGATGCCGGCCGTGTTTTCCAGCTGACCGGTGGCCTGTTGAAAGCGCAGGTTAAAGCTTTCTTTCTTCAGGTTGGCCAGATCCTCACGGAGCTGGTCCGGGGTCTTGTCACGAAGTTCCTGGGCGTTCATCGCCTTTTCCTTTTCTCAAAACACCAGAAGGCCCCCTGCAGGGTCACCCTTGACCTGGTGGATGAATGATAGACATGCGAATCCCCCGCCAACGGCAGGGGACACGCAGGATGCCGCTCTATAGGGGGTCGTGATTGGGAGGGCAAGGAAAACTTTGCAGCCCCTCGCCGCGTCTCCGGATAGGTGCCGTGACAGGGTTTGGCACGGGCATATCGCCGCCGGCTAGCCTCGAATCCCTCTTGGCTCCGGCATCGTTCCGACCCATATGTGCCGCCATGACAGACACAGCACCCGTATCCACCATGCAGAACCGCATTGCCACCCTCCTGGCCGACAACCGCTTCCGGAACTTCATCCTCGGGGTGATCCTGTTCAACGCCGTGCTGCTGGGGCTGGAAACCTCTGATGCGGTGATGGGGCTGGTGGGGCCGGCGATCCTGTTTCTGGACGGGCTGTGCCTGGCGATCTTTGTCCTTGAACTGACGGCCAAGATCTATGTCCAGAAGCTGCGGTTTTTCCGCAACGGCTGGAACCTCTTTGATTTCGTGATCGTCGCGATCTCACTGATTCCCGCGGCCCAGGGCCTGTCGGTGCTGCGCGCCTTGCGGATCCTGCGGCTGTTCCGGGTGCTGTCGGTGGCGCCCAACCTGCGGCGCGTGGTCGAAGGGCTGATCATCGCGCTGCCGGGGATGGGGTCGGTGTTCCTGCTGACCGGGCTGATCTTTTACATCGGCGCGGTCATGGCGACCAAGCTTTTCGGCGCCGCGTTTCCGGAATGGTTCGGCACCATCGGTCTCTCGGCCTATTCGCTGTTCCAGATCATGACGCTCGAAAGCTGGTCGATGGGGATCGTCCGCCCGGTAATGGAACTCTACCCTTATGCCTGGGCGTTCTTCATCCCCTTCATCCTGACGACAACCTTTGTGGTGGTGAACCTCGTGGTTGGCCTCATCGTCAATTCGATGCAGGACGCCCACCAGGCCGAAGCCGATGCCGAAACCGGAACTTATCGCGACGAGGTGCTCGAGCGGCTGACACAGATCGAAACGATGCTGAAACAGCGCGACGAGCGGTAAGCCGTTTCACGCTGGACCCGGCTCGCCGAACCTGGCCCGGTATCCGGAAAATTCAACGCGTCGGGCAATGTGCGCCATCTCGGATGAACGCGCAACACCGCAGGCCGCAGGTCAGGCCCAGCCGTAGTTGAAGCTGATGCTGATCCGTTCGTCCTCGGACATGTTCATGGGCACCTCGTGGCGCAGCCAGCTTTCCCAGAGCAGCACCTCGCCGACCGCCGGCGTCACATAGATAAAGGGCTGCAACTCGCGCCGCCCGCCCTTGATCCGCGTCGGGGCCGCCATCATCCGGGCCGAGCGCGGATCTTCCAGCTTCAGCGCGCTGGCCCCCTCGGGCATCGACACATAGGTGGTGCCGCTGATCACTGAATGCGGGTGGATATGGCTGGCATGCATCCCGCCCTCGGGCAGGATGTTGATCCAGATGTCTTCGAGCCTGAGATCGCGACCGTCGAGATCAAATTCCAAATCGCTGGCAAAGGCCGCCACATGCCGGTCAAGCGCCGCCACGAGATCGCCGAAGATCGGGAAACGCCACGGCAGGTCGGTCAGCGAAGCATAGGACGTATAGCCCGGATAACCGTTTTCCTCGCACCAGTCCTGCCCGGCCTCGTCATCTCCGGCAATCGACAGGCAGGAGGTTTCGAGCTCATCGGCGGGAATGTCGCCAAACTGGTTCAGCGCGGCGCGGTAGAGACGGGTGACAAAGAGCGATTCAATCTGTGACATGCCGCCTCTTTAGACCAGCGGCCGGGTCTTGGCGAGCGGTCAAAGACGGTCGGTTCCAAAGGTGTCACAGGCCGCGATATTGCCGTTGTCATATCCCCGCCGGAACCAGCGTTCGCGCTGTGCCGATGTGCCATGCGTAAAGGTATGCGGCCGGGGCACGCGCCCGGCCTGCCGTTGCAGGTGGTCATCGCCGATCATGTTCGCGGCATTCAGCGCTTCCTGCAGGTCGCCCCGCTCCATCAACCCGCCCACCGCGGCGGCCCAGACCCCGGACAGGCAATCCGCCTGCAACTCGAGACGCACTGTCAGGGCATTGGCATCAACCTGCGAGGATTGCCGCCGTGCCTCGTTGACCTTGCCAAGGATACCCACCTGGTTTTGCACGTGATGGGCAACCTCATGGGCAATCACATAGGCGGCGGCAAAATCACCCCCTGCCCCCAGCTGTTGCGACATCGTGGTAAAGAAAGCGAGGTCGAGATAGGCCTTTTGATCCGCCGGGCAATAGAACGGCCCCGTGGCTCCGGAGGCGCCGCCGCAGGGGCTCTGCGTGACCCCGGAGAACAGGACCATCACGGGCGGCGCATAGGCTGCGCCGAATTCATCGCGAAAAATTCGGGTCCAGACCTCTTCGGTGGTGGCCAGCACGCGCGCGGCGAACTCGGCCTCCTGCTCTTCCCGCGGGCTGGCAGCATGGGGCTGACCGCCACCGGCGGGTTGCTGGGTCAAAAGCGGCGTCACATCGATCCCGGCGAAATAGCCGACGGCCAGCACCAGCAGCAAACCGACACCGCCGATACCGCCAACGGCCCTGCCCCGACTCCGACTACGACTCCGGCTCCGGCTCCGGCTCCGCCGGTCCTCGACATTGCGGCTGCGTCTAACCCCGCGCAATTTCATCGCGAACTCCTGAACATAAACTCGGCCACAGTACCCTAGCATTCGCAGCCCGGCGGGAAACACCCCCTTGCCGCGCCGCGCGCGCCGGGCGAGTGTCAGCACATGGAGAACCGTGACGAACAGGCCGAACAACGAACCCGCTGGTCGGAGGACCGCACGGTTCTCGCCAATGAACGCACCTTTTCGAGCTGGATGGGCACCGGGCTGGGGGCGATCGGTGTTGCCATCGGGCTGAAGGCGGTGTTTGGCGCGTTCGAACCCACCTGGGTGGCCAAGGCGGTCGCCTCGCTGTTCCTGGTCGCTGCCATCCTGATCTTCTGGTCCGCCCGGCGGCAGGCGCTCAAGACGCTAAAGCGGCTGAGCGAAAACGATGCCGAGGCGCAACCGGTACGCAATTTCACCATTCTGGCGGTGGTTCTGACGATTTCGGCGCTTGCCACCGGGGCCGTTCTGTGGAGCCTCTGACACCGGCTCCGGTCCGGCATGGACCTCGCCCCCGCCGCCGACTACCCTCTGGCGGACTCCGAATCCGATAGGACCGTTCATGACCGAAACAGACGCCCCCGCCTACCAGGTACTGGCCCGCAAATACCGGCCCGAGACCTTTGCCGACCTTGTCGGGCAGGATGCGATGGTGCGCACGCTCAGGAATGCCTTTGCCACCGACCGCATCGCGCAGGCCTTTGTCATGACCGGGATTCGCGGCACCGGTAAAACCACCACGGCGCGGATCATCGCCAAGGGGATGAACTGTATCGGGCCCGACGGCACCGGCGGGCCGACCACCGAACCCTGCGGCAAATGCGAACATTGCACCGCGATCATGGAAGGACGGCATGTCGACGTGCTGGAGATGGACGCCGCCAGCCGCACCGGTGTGGGCGATATCCGCGAAATCATCGACAGCGTGCGCTATCGGGCGGCAAGTGCGCGCTACAAGATCTATATCATCGACGAGGTTCACATGCTGTCCACCAGCGCGTTCAACGCGCTGCTCAAGACGCTGGAAGAGCCGCCGGCGCATGTGAAATTCATCTTTGCCACCACGGAAATCCGCAAGGTGCCGGTGACGGTGCTGAGCCGGTGCCAGCGGTTTGACCTGCGCCGGATCGAGCCGGAGGACATGATTGCGCTGATGGGCAAGATCGCGGGGGCCGAGGGGGCCGCGATTGCCGAAGACGCGCTGGCGCTGATCGTGCGGGCGGCGGAAGGATCGGCGCGGGATGCCACGTCGCTTCTGGATCAGGCGATCAGCCATGGCGCGGGGGAAACCACGGCCGAACAGGTGCGCGCGATGCTGGGGCTGGCCGATCGCGGCCGGGTGCTGGACCTGATGGACATGATCCTGAAGGGCGACGCGGCGGGAGCGCTGACCGAGTTGGGCACGCAATATGCCGAGGGCGCGGACCCGATGGCGGTGCTGCGCGACCTGGCCGAGATCTCGCATTGGGTGTCAGTGGTCAAGATCACCCCGGACGCCGCCGAGGACCCGACCGTGTCGCCGGATGAACGCGCCCGCGGCAAAGCGATGGCCGACACCCTGTCGCTGCGAGTGTTGTCGCGGATGTGGCAGATGCTGCTCAAGGCGCTGGAAGAGGTCGCCGCCGCCCCGAACGCGATGATGGCGGCGGAAATGGCGATCATCCGGCTGACCCATGTGGCCGATCTCCCAAGCCCCGAGGAATTGATCCGCAAGCTTCAGAGCAGCAGCCCACCGCCGGCGCCCCCCGGCAACGGGGGCCTTGCGCAAGGCGCAAGTTCGCCTGCGGCGGGCGGGGGGGCCTCGGCTGTCGCCTCGGCCCCCGTGCGTGGCAACGGCACCACCCAGACCGCACCGGCCGTGGCCCCCGAGAGCGCGCTGGCGCGGTTCCCGACCTTTGAACATGTGGTCGAGCTGATCCGGGCGAACCGGGATGTGAAACTGCTGGTCGAGGTGGAATCCGGTCTCAGGCTGATCAGCTACCAACCCGGGCGGATCGAGTTTTCCCCCGCCGACGGTGCGCCGACGGACCTGGCCCAGCGTCTCGGGACACGCTTGCAGGGCTGGACCGGCAACCGCTGGGCGATCAGCGTGAGCGCCACTGGCGGCGCCCCGACAATCGCCGACATTCGGGATCAGGCGGAAAACGCCCTGCGTGAAAAGGCCGAGGCGCATCCGCTGGTGCAGGCGGTGATTGCCCGGTTCCCCAAGGCCCGGATCACCGATATCCGCACCCCGGAACAGATCGCCGCCGCCGCCAGTGCCGAGGCGCTGCCCGAGGTCGAGGATGAATGGGACCCGTTCGAGGACGGCTGAGGCCCGCCACCGCTTGATGCCGCTCCGATCCGCACCGCCCCTTGTGAGCAAGCCCCGGTGCGCGTATCTGTGCAGCAAGCAATTCAGGAGAACTCAGATGCTCAAGGGACTCGGCGGGCTTGGCGATATGGCCAAGATGATGAAGGCCGCACAGGAAATGCAGACCAAGATGACCCAGCTGCAGGAAGACATGCACAGCCAGACGGTCACCGGCGAATCCGGTGCCGGGCTGGTCAAGGCTGTCTGCTCCTGCAAGGGCGAGCTGAAATCGCTCGACATCGACCCGTCGATCTTCAACAGCGATGACAAGGAAGTGGTCGAGGACCTGATCCTGGCCGCGATCAAGGACGCCCAGCAGAAAGCCAGCGACAAGGCCCAGGAGGAAATGGCCAAGCTGACCGAAGGCATGGGCCTGCCCAAGGACATGAAGCTGCCGTTCTGACCGCACGCGCGCCGACACCGATGGCAGGAGCCTGCCCCCGCGCGGATAACCGCAAACTCTCGTGCCCGCCCCGGATACCCTGCAATGTCCAGCACCCGTGATATCGACAACCTGATCGAGTTGATGGCGAAACTGCCGGGCCTTGGCCCGCGGTCGGCGCGGCGCGCGGTGCTGCACCTGATCCGCAAGCGCGCGCTGCTGCTGACGCCGCTGGCCGACAGTTTGCAGGTCGTCGCGGAAACCGCGCGCGAATGTCTCAACTGTGGCAATGTCGGCACCACCGATATCTGTGACATCTGCACCTCGGAAAAACGCGCCACGGGCGAGCTTTGCGTGGTCGAGGATGTGGCCGATCTCTGGGCGATGGAACGCTCGGGCGTGTTCAGGGGGCGTTATCACGTTCTGGGCGGCACGCTCTCGGCGCTGGACGCCATCGGACCGGAACAATTGCGCATTCCGCGCCTGATCGACCGGGTGACGAGCGAGGGCATCACCGAGGTGATCCTTGCGCTGAATGCCACCATCGACGGGCAGACCACGGCACATTACATCGCCGACCAGCTTGCCGGACAGGTCCGGCTGACTTCGCTGGCGCAGGGCGTGCCGATCGGCGGGGAGCTCGACTATCTCGACGATGGCACGATCATGGCGGCAATGTCGGCGCGCAAGGATATCTGACGCGGCCGACGCACGCGCCGTAGGTCAGGAGACCCCGAAAAACCGGCGCGCGTTTTCGCCCAGGGCCCCGCGCAGCCGCGGCTCGGGCAACTCCAGCGCAAGGGCTTCGGCGACGATGTCATCCCCGTGATCCAGGTGCGGAAAATCGCTGCCGAACATCAGGTGCTCTTCGCCAAGATAGGAAATCGTCTCGTTCAACAGCGGCTCGTCGGGTTCAAAGCCGATGGCGCATTGCGCGCGGAAATACTCGGATGGTTTCTTGCGGATGGTCTCGGCCACCTCGCCGGCCAGATGGGCGTATTCCAATTCGTCCAGACGCCACAGCCAATGCACCATCCAACCGGCGCCAGCCTCGAGAAACGCCACGCGCAAATCCCTGTTGCGCTCGAAGGTGCCGCTTTCGAGCAGCGACAGAAAGGCCATCATCTGCTCCATCGGATGCGAGCAGGCATGTTGCGAAAACCGCGAGGAAAACCGGTCGGCCCCCGCCGTGGCAGTGCGGGCATGGGCGGCCTCGTGCACCGCGACCCGCAAGCCGTTCTCGGCGCAGAAATTCCAGAACGGGGCATCGGACGGATCGCCCAACAGGCGGCCTGCAATCGGGTTTGGGCGCACGACCACCGTGTTCCACCCCTGCCCGAGCGCAAACCGGGCCTGATCGATCATCGCCTCGGGCTCATAGCGCGCGATCAGCGCCGCACCACGCAGCCGCGCCGGATCGGCGGCGCAGAGATCGGCAAGCCAGCGGTTATATGCCTCGGCAAACGCCGCAGCGACATGGGGTTCCCGGTGCGGCATGGCAACAAGATACCCGGCATAGGACGGCAGCAACAACGCCGCGTCGATGCCATCCTTGTCCATTGCGCCCAGATGCCCGGCCGCGGTGGCCCCAAGCGCGAGATCTTCGGGGCGGTCGACCGCGGCGGCGGCAATCTCGATCTTGGCGCTCTTGGAAATGTCCATGACCGGTTCGCCCGCCACCAGCAGATCAGGGGGCAGGTGCAACGGGCCAGCCGGCCCCGCAACGGTCATCCGCTCGGACAGCGGCTCGCCGCGATCCAGATAGGCCAGTGTCGGCACATAGTCGGACAGGTTGGAAGGCAGGTAGTCCCGCCACAGATCCAGCGGTTCGTGCACATGACGATCCGCGTCGAATATCCAGAACCCGTTGCGCACGATGCCTGCCCCTCTTTGCCATCACCCTGTTGGCAAGGAACCAGCAAAACGCCCGCTCTGCAATCCGGTTGATGCCCCTGCTCACAGGAAAAGATGTGTCGGATTGAGATCGGATTCCCGTGCCGGTGCCCCGCGCCAGCCCATCCGGACCGGCACATCATAGAGGCGTCCCGGCCCGAAGCGGGGCCAGAAATGGCGCAGGCCGGGCGCAAAGACCTTGACCACCGGCAGGCCGGTCCCGGAACGTGTCTGGTCAAGGATCAGGGTTTCGATCCCGTACTGTGCAAGCCGGTTCACGCACCAGTCAAGGAGCGCACCCAAACTCGCCACCCGACCGAACGGGGCGTCGGCCGGCGCGGCCTCTCCTGCTGGCAACAAAAACGTCTCGTCCGCCTCGGGGCCAGTCTCCCACGGGGGCGGCCCGTCACGACCATTGGCGCGAAACAACTGCACAAGTTCGGTCATCGCGCGTTCGATCGCGACCGCGCTTTCAAAGTGGCAGCCAAACCCGATGCACCAGCGCCCATCGCTCTTGGCGCGGGCAACCGCCGCCAGGCATGGAATCGCAAGGTCAGCCGTGAGATCAAGCAGCCAGCATTCCCATCCCTGATCGACAAACCCCTGTGCCAGCGCCCTGACCCGCGCATCCGCGACCGTCAGCGGATCAAGCGCCGGGCGGGGGATGCGGTTATACCACCAGATCGCCACGCTGTCGCGCTCGACCAGTTCCAGGATTGCCTGAAGCGCCGCCTCGGCCGGTGTTGATCCTGCGGCACAGCCATTGGGGTCAAACCGGCCATAGCGCGGCTCTGGCGCGTTGGCGAAACACAGATCGCGCAGCATCCATTTCGCCCGGCCTTGGGTCACCGACCACACCGGCCCCCAGTCAAGTTCACAATCCGGCGCAAGCGGTTCGGGCACATGCCGCCGGTCATCACGGCTGAGCGCGTTCCATCTCTGCCGGTCGCGGAACTGCGCCGCGCTGAACCGCCAGACCGAGTTGGGATCGACCGCCTCGGTGCCAAGCCCGGCCGGAGTGGCGCGCCGCGTCCGATAGCCATCGGGAAATTGCGCCGACAACCGCTCTATCGCCTCGCACAGTACGCTGGCCTCGGCCTGCGCTCCGGTCAGCCCCTTGCCAAGCGCCACGCCGTGAAACGCATCCGGGCCCGGCGATGCGGCGCGCGGAACGATGGGATAGGACGCGGCCCAGACATGCCGCGCCCCCGCCCCGTCCGCCCCGCCCGTCTCCAGCGCACCGGCGCTGCTGACTAGCCCGGTCAGATCGCTCATCAGCGGGCGCAGCGACCGCACCACATCCTGCGCGCTGCGGCCCCGGTATCCGCCCAACCGCCGCCGCACCGGGGTATCGTCGCGCAGCTCCACCAAGCCCCGCGCCCCGGTTCCACAGGTACAGGACAGGTCGTGATATCGCCGACCCTCGGTGCTCACCTCAACAATGCCCCGCAAGGCAGGGTCCCCATTGGTCAGATAGGCACACAGGGCGCTGGCGGTTTCTACCGCCATGCCGGACGGGGTCAAACTCTGCGGCATGGCCCGCGCGTGTTCCGGCACCCCCTGCTCCTGGGCCCAGGTTTCCACCGGCCGGTTCAATCGCAGGCGGCGGTGCAGGCAGGAAAGGCAGGGCCCATGCCCGAAATGAGGTCCGAAATAACTGCGCTGCCCCACCAGCTTGACCGGCAGCCACGGGGTTTCGCGCGGGGCCGCCGCGGTCATCATCGGGCCAAGATAATCCGCGCACAGCACCAGTTCGACCGGCTCTACATCGGCCAGGGAAACCCCGCCCAAGGCATCGCACATGATCGACAGGGCGGCGTCATTGTCCGAGACCAGGCGGACCGGCCCCACCTGCTGCGACACCTGCACGTTTCCGGAGGATGGCACGGCTTTGGTGCGGATCTCGACAATGCCCTGCTTGCGAAGCCTGCCAATCGCGAACAGCACCTGCGCCGCCGGGAAATCCGGCAACGCCGCGATGATCTGCTCCACCTCGCGGGTGCCATCGGCACAGGCCAGCACCGCCGAAACAAGTGGCGACGCGCTGTGCTGGCTGCCCTGTTCCGAAACCAGGAACACCCCGCCCGACGGCGCGGCGATGACCCGAACGGCGGTCGAGACGGCGACAAGCTCGGCGCGAGTGATCGTATTTCGTTCAACCATCCAAGGAACTGTATGTATACACGCAAAAGGTTATCCGCTAACTTCCTAGGTAAACTACAGATCTGCGCTCGAAAAGGGGCGGGACGCGGACGCGACGACTAGGGATAAGATGTCTACGGAACTGAATGAATTTCTGACCGGTCTTGGGCTGGGTCATCGATTTGACGATTTTGTTGCCAACGGGATCGACATGGATGTCATCGCCGACCTGACGGCGGAAGACCTCGGCGAATTTCAACTGAACCTCGGAGAGCGCAAGCGGTTTCTCAAGGCGGCGCATGCCGTCGGAGCGGCAAAACCCGACACCGCGCCAGCCGCCGGCCCCGAGAGGCGGCAATTGACCGTGATGTTCGTGGACCTTGTGGGATCGACCGCGCTCTCGGCGAGCCATGACGTGGAAGACCTGCGCACCGTGGTCGGGGCCTATCAGACCTGCTGTGCCGCCATCATCGAACGGCATAACGGCACCATCGCCAAATACATGGGTGACGGGATCCTCGCCTATTTCGGCTATCCCAGTGCCGCGGAGCATTCGGCGGAGCACGCGGCGCGCTGCGGGCTGGAACTGATCCGCGAGGTCAACCGGCTGACCCCGCTGCCGGATGTGCAGCTGTCCTGCCGCGTGGCGGCGGCGACCGGAATGGTCATCGTCGGCGACCTGATCGGCAGCGGCGACTCGCAGGAACGACAGGTCGTGGGCGAGACGCCGAACCTCGCCGGGCGCCTGCAATCGCTTGCCAATCCGGACCAGATGGTGATTTCCAACAGCACCTACCAACTGCTCAAGGGGCTGTTTGAATGCTCGTCTCTGGGCAATCATGACCTCAAGGGGTTTGACGATCCGATCGAGTGTTTTGCCGTCAATGGTGAACACGAGGTCGCCAGCCGCTTTCGCGCCACCCGCGAAGGGCGCAGCCTGTCCCCGCTGCTCGGGCGTGAAAAGGAACTCGATGCGCTGGTCGCGCAATGGGATGCCTGCTGCACGGGGCACCTGGAATCCGGCCTGCTGGTCGCCGAGGCGGGGATCGGCAAATCGCGGCTGATCGCGGAACTGGTCGAGCGGATTTCCGAGAGCCCGCACGAGGTGATCGAGCTGGCCTGTCACCCGCAATTCGCGAACTCTGCCCTGCGCCCGTTCAAGAGTCTTGCGGAACGCCTGTTCGGCTGGTCACGCAGCGATGACGCGCAAACCCGGTTTGCCACGCTCAGGAACTATCTCGAGCGCCACAACATGGCCTCTGAAACCGAGATATTCGCCTCGACTTTGGGCCTCCCCGCCGAAGGGCTGTACCAACCGCCCACGGAATCGCCGCAGATCCAGCGCGCCGGGCTGGCGCGCGGCCTGGCCCGGCTGCTGGCGGGGCGGGCGACGGCGACACCGCTGCTCATCCTGTTCGAAGATTTGCACTGGGCCGACAGCACGACGCTCGAAGTTCTCGAACCGCTGCTCGCCGGGCTCAGGGATGCGCCGGTCTTTCATGTGGCCACGACACGGACGGTCGAGGGCCTGGCGCTGGCGCAGGATGCTGGCGTCAAGTTGATGCACCTGACCGGGATCAGCGGCGAAGCCGCCATCCAGCTCACCCAGAGCCTGACGGGCGGCAAGTCGCTGTCAACGGAACTGGCCGCCCATATCCTGTCGCAGGCCGAAGGCAATCCACTGTTTCTTGAAGAGTTGACCAAGAGCCTGATGGAATCCGAAGCCATCAGCGAGGAAAATGGGGTTTTACAAGTGAAACGCAGTTTGACCGAGTCCGAGATACCCACCACGTTGCAGGATTCCCTGATGGCCCGTCTTGACCGGGTCGCCACCGCCAAGGAACTGGCCCAGATCGGTGCCGTTGTCGGCCGCGAGTTCAGCCTTGATTTGCTGTCGCATGTCTGTGGCCAGCCGCCCAATATCGTGGTTGCGGGGATATCGGTGCTGGAACAGGCCGAACTGGTTTTCCCGGTTGACGGCAAATCCGACAAGACCTGGGTTTTCAAACACGCGCTGATCCAGGAAGCCGCCTATGACAGCCTGCTGCGCAGCCGGCGGCGTGAACTGCACGGGCTGATCGCCCAGGCCTATGAAGCCGCCCGCCCGGACGAGATCGCCAGCCAGCCGGAAATCATGGCGCATCACCTGGGCCAGGCCGGTGAGCACGAGCGCGCCATCGAATTTGGCCTTGCCGCGGGGATGGGCGCGCTGGTCCGGTCGGCCAATTCCGACGCGGTCGCCCATGCCCGCAAATGCCTCGACTGGGTGGCGCGGCTGCCGGACAATCCCGACCGGTGCCGGCTGGAGCTCAAGGTGCAGGGCATTCTGACCCCGGCATTGATGCAATCACAAGGCTATTCCGCGCCGGACGTGGAAGAGAGCACGAGCCGGGCGCTGGCCTTGCTGGAACAGCATGGCGACCAACCCGAAGCCTTTCCGAACCTCTGGGGGCTGAACCTGTTCCACCACGTGCGCTCGGAGCGGGAACAGGCCCGTGATGTGGCCGAACGCTTTGTCACGTTGGCCGAAAAGATCGGCGATGGCAGCCAGCTGGTGGCCGGTCTGCCGCCGCTCAGCCAGTGCAGCTGGATCGAGGGCAACCTGCCGGCGGCGGAAGCCGACCTGCTGCGCTGTATCGAGCTGTACGATGCCGCCGCCCACGCGATGCATGGCGCGATGTATGGCATGGATTCGCTCAGCTACAGCCGCATGACCCTGTCGCAGGTGCTCTGGATGTGCGGACGCAGGGCCGAGGCGGATGCCGCCGCGGATCACGCCGTGTCCCATGCCCGCGAATTGAACCACACCAACACGCTGGGGATGTCGCTGCTCTACCGGGTCATGCTCAAACAACAGAACGGGTTGCGCGAAGAGGTGGCCAAGGATGCCGCCGAGGCGCTGGAATACTGCACCCGGATGGGGGTCAGCACGCCGACCTCGTATATCGCGATGATCGCCAACTGGGCCAGGGGCGATGTCGCCGCCTCGCAGGAAATCTACGAGATTCACAACATGATCGGCGCACAGCTTGGCATGACCTATTATCGCAGCCTTGGAGTCGAAAATGCCATCGAGGCCGGTGACATGGAAACGGCGCAGCACATCCTGGACGTGGCGCTCGACCAGGCGCGCAACACCGGCGAAGGCTATTGGCTGCCGCAGCTGCTGCGCCTTCAGGCCCGCATCGACACGAATCCCGAGACCGCCCGCGAACACCTGAGAGAGGCGAGCCGGCACGCCCGGCAATCCGGGGCCCACACGCTTGACGCCCTGGCGATGATCGACATGCTTTGCCTGGCCGATGGCGATGACGACGCCGCCCTGCGCGCCCGCCTGCAAGAGCTGGTCGAGGGCAACGGGATCGAATTGCCGGCCTATGCGCTGGCCAAACTCGAAACACACGCGGCTGGGACAAGCCAGGGGCCGGGCGGTCAGGCCGGCATCGCGACGTGACTTGCAGGATCAACAACTGGGAAGGTGAGACGACATGACATGGTTCCTGAAAGACCCGGACAACGCGCTCGGGCACGATTCGAAACCCGGCGCGCTGGAATCGACGATGCACTGGCAGGTCATCTGGCCGCGCGCCATCGCGCTGGCCTGGGAGAGCCCCGAATTTCATGCCCAGCTCAAGGCGGATCCCCGCGCCGCCATACGCGACAAATTCGGCTATCACCTGATGGACGATCTGGACCTGACCATCGAGGACGCCCCGGCAGACGCCAAATTCGACCCGACACAGGCGACCAATTCGCCCGATCAAGAGCGCGACCCCTGGGCCGGTCTGCCGCATATGAAACTGACCCTTTGCATTCCGCCCGCGCCGCCGGTCGAATTGCAGGGCGTGGCCATCACGTCCTATCAGGATACCGGCCGTACCTATCCGTTCAGCTGCTGCTGAGCACCGGCCGGGCCGTGCGACGGCAGTCGTTGCGGCCCGGGCCTAGGGTGCCTCGGCACCCGCGCCATGCAGGTCCACCGGGCGGCAGGGTCCAACATCCAGCCGGAACACATAAGGCGCCATCGCCTCGGGAAAATAGCTGCGCACCAGCGGATCGTGGCCGGGGACGATCAACTGCGGCTCCGAGGCCAGCCGCCGCAGCGTATCGAACCCGTCAAGCATGTTCTGCAAATCCACCACGATCGGAAAGGGCTTGCGGGCGAACATGTTCTCGTAGAAATGCGAGGCATCCGAGGCCAGCACCATCCAGCCGACCTTGGTACGCACCCGCACGCATTGCAGGCCCCGGCTATGCCCGCCGATGCAATGTACCGTAACGCCTTCGGCAATCTCGGCATCGCCATCGTGAAACACGACCTTGCCCGCGTATAGCCGCTTGATCGCCTCGCAGACATGACCGGCGGTATAGGGCATGCGCAACGTGTCATGGCACATGCAGGGCCCGGTCGCATAGGCCATCTCGGTCGTCTGAAGGTGCAGCGTCGCATTCGGAAACAGATGCAGCCCCCCCGCGTGGTCATAGTGCAGGTGGGTGACAATCACCCGTGTCACATCGGCCGGATCGATCCCGAACGGCGCGAGTGCGGCAACAGGGTCCAGCCGGATGGGCCGGCCCCGGACCTGCGCTTCGGCATCGTCATAGCCGGTATCCACGAGGATGACTTCCTGCCCCCGCCGCAACAGCCACATAAAGTAATCCATGGCATGCGGGGCGTCATGGTTGTCATCGAATATGAAACTGTCCGCGCGGGTCCGCGCATTGCGATCGGCGTATTTGATACAATAGACCTGCCAATCGCTCATGTGGGCACCTGATCATAGGTGCGCACCTGCTTGGTCGCGATCATCGGCGCGACTTTGTCATCAAAGGCCAGGAAATGCGGGCTGTGCAGATGGACATCGAACGCGGCGCGGTCCTCGTAGAGCTCATAGAGGAAAACCTCGTCCCGGCGCTCTTCGTCGGTACAGACATCGAACCGGTGACAGCCCGGCTCGACCGCCAGCGACGTTGCCGCGTTCTGCATCATCTCGGGCAGGAATGCGTCGATATGTTCGGGCCTGATCCGAAAGGTGACAACAACTGCAAACATCCGGCCTTCCCCCTCCTGAAATGTCATGACAGACCACCGGTGGCAGGGCAAATGCGGAGGTGTCTGCATTTGTTTGTGTATGCATTAAAGTTCACGCCGTCAATGCCGCGCCCGGCCTGGCCGGTTCAGGCGGCACTGTGAGGCAGCACGAAGACGCTGCCATCGGCGGGCGCGGCATTGACGCGCAGGGCCGGCCCATAGGCCGCCGTCAGCGTCGCATCGGTCATCACCTGCTCGACCGTCCCGGCGGCCGCGACACGCCCCAGCCGCATCAGCACGACCTTGTCGGCAAACAATGCCGTGAGATTCAGATCATGCATCACCGCGATCACGCCACCGCCGCGCGCGGCAAAATCCTGCGCCAGGCGCATCACCATCAACTGGTGACCGATATCCAGGCTCGCCACCGGTTCGTCCAGCAACAGCCAGCGGGGGGTGCCATCGACCAACGGCTCCCACACCTGCACGAGGACCCGAGCCAATTGCACGCGCTGCTGTTCGCCGCCCGACAGGTCCTGGTATCTGCGCGCGCCATACCCGGCCAGGCCAACCGCGGCGAGTGCCCGCCTCGGCACATCGGCAGATGGCCGCGCCGCGCGGGCGGTCTGCCCCAGGTTCACGACCTCGGCCACGGTAAAGGCAAAGGCAAGCGTCACAGATTGCGGCAGCACCGCCCGGATCGTCGCCAGTTCCGCGCCGTCAAAGCTCGTGATGGACCGGCCATTGATCCGCACCTGTCCGTCATGGGGAATCTCGTCGCAAAGGGCGCGCAGCAGCGTCGTCTTGCCCGACCCGTTCGGCCCGACAATCGCGGTGATCTCGCCCGCTCTGGCGGTAAAATCCACGCCGAACAGAACGCCGCGCCGCCCGAATGTCACCGAAATCCCGCTGGCCTGAATCATCATGGCATCAGGTCCATGCGCCGCTGCATCAGGATCCACAGGAACACGGGCGCGCCAAGGATCGCGGTCACGATGCCGATCGGCAGTTCGGCAGGTGCGATCACGATCCGTGCGAGAATGTCCGCCGCCAGCAGCAGGCTGGCCCCCAGCAACGCCGCGTTGGGCAACAGGGTGCGATGATCGGGACCGGACGCCAACCGCAGCAGATGCGGCACCACGATCCCGACAAAGCCGATGCCGCCCGAAACCGCAACCGCCGCCCCCGTCGCCGCGGCCACCACGAGCACGGCCAATGTCTTGAGACGCTGCACCGGAATGCCCAGATGCACCGCCGGGGCTTCGCCCAGTGCCAGCGCGTTCAGGCCACGCGCGAGCACCGGCGAGGCCAACAGTGCCACCAGGATGATCGGTGCGGCGACCATGACCCGTTGCCATGTAGAGGCCGAGAGCGAGCCCAGCTGCCAGAAGTTGAGATCGCGCAATTGCTGGTCGTCGGCAAGATAGATCAACAGGCCGGACCCTGCCGCCGTCATCGCGCCAATGGCGATCCCGCCCAGCAGCATGGTTGCAACCGAGGTCTGCCCGCCGCGTGTCGAGAGCCGGTAGAGCACGATGATCGTGATCCAGCTCCCGGCAAATGCCGCCAGCGGCACCAGATGCGGCCCCGCGACCCGAAGCACACCGGCAGGCAGCCCCGCCCCGAGAACAATCGCGCCAATGGAACCAAGTGCGGCCCCCGAACTGACGCCGACCAGCGCCGGATCGGCCAGCGGATTGCGAAACAGCCCCTGAAGAACCGCCCCGGACACGGCAAGCGCCGCCCCGACAAGGATCGCCATCACCGTGCGCGGCAAGCGGATGTTCCACAGGATCGCCTGGTCCACCGGGGCAAGTCTGCGCCCCTGCCCCAGGTCCGCCAGCGCATGCCACAGCGACGTGCCCGCCGCCCCCATTGCAAGGCTGGCCGTCGCCACGCCCAGCAACAGCATCCCCAGCAGAACACCCAGGCGGCGCGCCCGGACGTGACGATTATCGATCGCCTCGGCATCCGCCGCCAGGGTCGCGGTCATGACCCGGCGGGGCCGTAAATGCGCGTGGCCAGATCGGTGACCGCCCGCGCTGTACGCGGCCCAAAGCCCAGCAGGTATTGGCCATCCATCCGGATCACGGCCTTGTTTCGCCCTGCCGGTGTCGCGGCGATGGCCGGCATCGCAAGAACGGCAGCGTCATCCACCGGCTGTGCGCCGCCCCTGTCCATCATCAGGATGATATCGGGCGCGGCGGCGATGATCGCCTCTTCGGTCACGGGTTTATAGCCGGTGAACCCGGCCATCGCATTGACGGCCCCGGCCAGTTCGATCACCGACGCCGCCTTGGTCTCTTCGCCCGCCGCGAGGACACGCCCGCCTTGCAGGCTGAGCACGAACAACACGCGTTTGCGCGCATGATCGGCAAGACCGGCAGCACGCCCGGCCACGGCGCGCATCTGGTCGGTGACCTGCCGTGCCAGTTGATCGGCGCGCTCCGGCGCCCCCAACGCATCGCCAACCGCGCGGATCTTGGCGGTGATCCCTTCCGGGCTGGGGTCATCCGGGATCAGCACCAGCGGCACCCCCGCCGCGCGCAGCACCTCGAGCGTCTCGGGCGGGCCGGCATCCTCTTCGGCGAGGATCAGCCCGGGCCTGAGCGCCAGAACCCCTTCCGGAGACAACGCCCGCAGATAGCCCACATTGGGCAGCGCCCGCGCCGCATCGGGATAGGTGGATGTGGTGTCGCGCGCCACCAGCCGGTCCTGCTCCCCAAGCGCAAAGACGATCTCGGTGATCGAGCCCCCGGCAGAGACGACATCCGCCTCTCCGGCCCGCACGTCTCCGGCCGCCAGCGCCAGCAACAGCGCGCCGCACAGGCCGGCGATCCCGGGCCGCCGCATCAGGGTGCCCCGCCATCAAGGCCCGGCAAGCCCGCGACGATGCCACGCCAGGCCGGACGATCGTCACGGCCCTCCTTGCCAAGGCCGAAAACCTGAAAGATCAGCCCACCCTCGGCGTCGAACGCCTCGACCGACACCGCCGGGCCGCGCTTGGTCGGCTTGTCCACCGCCCAGACCTCGGCCACGTGATCCTGCCGCAAATGCAGGCTGAATCCCGCGTCCAGCACATTCTGCCACGGCCCCATCGGCCGCAGCGTCTGGATCGGGCCGGAATGGATCTGGATACAGCCGCGATTGCCCACAAAGACCATGACGCCGATGCCTTCGGCCTGTACCGCCCGCAACATGTCCACCACCGCGCCGGGTTCGAGTTGCCGCACAAAGGGCGCGCCGGCGATGCGATAGGCTCCCAGCCGGTTCATCCGCAACCGCGCGGTCAGGGTCAGGAACTGGTGGGTATCCGTCAGGCGTGCCCATTCCTGGCGCAAGACCTCAAGCTTGGAGGGGTTCGGCCGGGCGGCCTCGACCGGCGGGCGGGCATTGACCGACAGGGTTTCGGACTGCTGTTCATGGCGCAACCCGTCAACCGCCCGCGACCAGGCGTCCAGGTCGGACCGTTCGCGCAGAAAAATCTTGTGCACCGCATCCCCCGCCGCGTCGAACATCTGAAGGCTCCGGCGGATACCGGCATCGGTGGGCTTTTCGACCGCATAGGCATGGTGCCAGTGCTTGGGGAACAGCCGCAGGTCGATGGCGTCATTCAGCACCATCGACGCATGCATGCCCGAGTGATAATTGGCATAGACCCCGATCTTTTCATGCACCACCGAACGATTGCGCGTCAGCGCCATGACCTCGCCCAGCCCGCAGGCCGCCGCCATGATCCCATCCGGATGCGGCGCGAGCCGGGTCACGCCACGCCCGATCCGGGCCGCCACCAGCTCGGCCTCGGATATGCCAAGGTTTTCGGCAAGGTCCCGTTCTCGGGTCCTGGGGTTGTCCGCTTGTGCCTGACGGATTTCCTCGGGGGTCGGGTTGCCATCAAGTGCCATGTTCACCTCTGTCGGTCTCGTGATTTCTGATGAGGCCTGGCTGGGGCGCGGTGCGGTGGCACCCATGGCTGGATGGCCGTCGGGACCGGCGGCACATAATGTTGATTCTTTTAGTTGGTTTTGTGTCGCTCCGCAAGCCGCGATTGCCCCCGGGGTGCAAACGCCGCGCCCGCCGGATGCCCGAACATCATGCAAACAGGCAGGAAAACCGCCCCGCCCATTTTCCGATCAAAAGAATCGGGTTTACAAATCCCAGCATTTTAGTCAGAAATATGTGCAACACCCAGCCACCCTGTTCGGTCAGGGCAGCCCGGACCCTGAGCAATGAAAGGAATGTTGATGACATATCCGGCACCTTTGCGTCCCGCGTCCGGGTACCAACCGGCACCGCAACGCACCCGATACATGGCCGCGGCCTCCTGGCCCGACCTGCTGCAACTGGCATCTGAAAGCGTGGATGCGGATATAGCGCTGCTTGAGCAGGTTCGCCGCAGCGGGGAGGCGAAACAATGAACAGCACCGCCTCGACCCCCAAGATGATCGACATCAACGCCCTGACCGAAACGCCGGGCTATGACGTGCGTACGCTGACCAATGGCGGCGACCAGGCGTTGCTGGTTCTGGATGGTCAGGTCTATTCCCTGCGCATCACCCGTGCCGGCAAGTTGATCCTGACCAAATGAGCCAGCATTTCGTCCCCTCCCGTGGCGCTGCGCCGGTCGGCCAGATGCAGGAATTGCCGCCGATGGAACGCATGGCGATCCTGTACCTGCGGGCCTGGTGTGACGGCGGCTCGGGCAAGGCACAGATGATCGCCGATTTCCGCCGGGTGCTTGGCGCCGAAGAGGGCGACCTGCGCTATGAGGATTTCAACACGCTGCTGCGCATGATGCTGCGGTGCGGGCGCTGCCCCCTGATGCGGCACGGGCTGAACTGTCGTTGCTTTGGCGGCCACGAAAGCGCCTTTGCCCAGATGATCACCGCCGCCGCCACCCAGGATCGCGACGATGCGCTGCTGTTTGCGACCACGTTGCTGTCGGGTGGCGCCGCGTGGCACGCGGTACAGCTGGCCAGCAATCTCGGCCCGGTCCTGTTGCAGATTTCGCGCAACATGGCGGCAGACCTGCCCGACACGACCCAACCTCAACCCCGACACCTGCACTAACGGAGCAATCCACATGAAACGTCTCGCCCTGCCAGTCCTGGCTGCCACAGCCCTGACCAGCCTGCCGGCCCTTGCCGCGACCAAGGCCGAGGTGCTCGACACCTATGCCAACATCGCCGAGGCCGCCTATGGAGACAGCCTGGCAACGGCCCGCGCGCTGCAAACCGCGGTGAACGCGCTGATTGCCAGCCCCTCCGCCGAGACATTGGCCGCCGCCCGCGCCGCATGGTTGGCCGCGCGGGTTCCCTACCAGCAGACCGAAGCCTTCCGGTTCGGCAATGCCATTGTCGATGATTGGGAGGGCAAGGTGAATGCCTGGCCGCTGGATGAAGGTTTGATCGACTATGTCGACCCGTCCTATGGCGGCGCGACCGATGAAAACGCCTATGCCGGGCTGAACGTCGTCGCCAATCCGACCTTTACGCTCTCGGGCGAAGAGATCGACGCCACCGACATCACGCCCGACCTGCTCGAAACGACCCTGCACGAGGCGGATGAGGTCGAAGCCAATGTCGCCACCGGCTATCACGCCATCGAATTCCTGCTGTGGGGCCAGGACCTGAACGGCACCGACAAGGGCGCCGGCGAACGCCCCTGGACCGACTACGCGTCGGGTGACGATTGCACAAACGGCAATTGCGATCGCCGCGCCGCCTATCTCGGGGCGGCCACCGATCTGCTGGTGAGCGATCTTGAGTGGATGACCGCCCAATGGGGCAGCGACGGCGAGGGCCGGGGCACGCTCTTGTCGGACCACGATGCGGGTATCAAGGCGATCCTGACCGGCATGGGCAGCCTGAGCTATGGGGAACAGGCCGGGGAACGGATGAAGCTCGGGCTGATGCTGAACGATCCCGAGGAAGAGCATGATTGCTTTTCCGACAACACCCATATGAGCCACTATTACGACGGTCTGGGCATTCGCAATGTCTATCTGGGCGAGTATGCGCGCGTCGACGGCGGCACCGTTTCGGGCCCGTCCCTGTCGGACCTGGTCGCGGAAATCGACAGCACCGTCGACACCGAGCTGCGCGAAAGCCTGGACAACACGATGACCGAACTCGGCCTGCTGCGCAGCGCCGCAGAGAATGGCTTCAGCTATGACATGATGCTGGAACGCGGCAATGCCCAGGGCGAGGCGATCATCATGGCGGCGGTGAACGCGCTGGTGGCCCAGACCCGTTCGATCGAGCGGGCCGTGACCACGCTGAACCTTGATGAGATCGGGTTCGAAGGCTCGGACAGCCTCGACAACCCCGACGCCGTTTTCCAGTGAGCTTGCTGTTTCAGGAATAAAGAACATGATTGTCTGTCATTGCAACTCGATCACCGATCACGAGATCCGCAGCGCCGTCGACTGGATGCGCGCATCGGATCCCGAGACGATCATCACCCCCGGCAAGATCTACCGCGCGCTTGGCAAGCGCGCGGAATGCGGCGGCTGCCTGCCGGTGTTCCTTGACACCATGAAGTCCTGTGACACAATCGGAGTCCCAATGGAATTGCGCGGGCTGGCCGCGCATCGGCACAAGGACATTCCCGATGAAAGGCGACAAAAAGGTAATTGAATACCTTAACAAGGCTCTGCGCAGCGAGCTGACGGCGGTCAGTCAGTACTGGCTGCACTACCGTCTTCAGGAAGACTGGGGCTTTGGCCGCATTGCCGACAAATCCCGCGCGGAGAGCATCGAAGAGATGCACCACGCGGACAAGCTGATCGAGCGGATCATCTTTCTTGAGGGCCACCCGAATCTGCAAAAGCTCGATTCGTTGCGGATCGGCGAAAACCTCAAGGAAACGCTCGAAGCCGACCTGGCGGCCGAGCACGAGGCCCGGACCCTGTATATCGAGGCGCGCGATCACTGCGAAAGCGTTTCCGATTACGTCAGCAAGGCACTGTTCGAAGAGCTGATTGCCGATGAAGAAGGCCATATCGACTATCTTGAGACACAGCTCGACCTGCACAAGTCGCTGGGCGAACAGGGCTATGCGCTGCTCAACGCGAAACCGGCGGACGAAGCCGAGGATTAATGCGCCGCTTACGGGTTGCGGCCCTTCGCGGCGCAACCCGCAACGGCCTGGGGATGAAAAGGCATCGTATCGCGGTGCCTTTTTGCCGCTGGCAGGGCGGGTGCGCCCGATCGGGACAGGGACAGAATGACCAGGATCCGGGATATCGCGCTGCTTCTCGCCGCCGTACTGACATCGTCTATGCTTGGCGCCCAACCGCGCCCGGACCTTGCCGAACCACATCTCGCCATTGTTCCCCGAACCGAGGCCGAGGCAGCCCGGATTGCCAGGGTCACTGCCGACCCGTCGGATTTCAGCACCGCGGAACCGTTCGAAGCCCGCCCTGCCGGAGCCGCCACGGTGCGGGCACGCAAGGACAGCAACGCATTTTCGCAGCCTTCGGCCAATATCAGCTTTGAACGCGAATTGCAGTTCAAGGTCGGCAATGGCCTGTTTCGCAAGCTCTGGGTTTCGTCTCCGTCGTCGACGCTGGGGTCTGACGGGCTTGGGCCGCTCTACAATGCCCGTTCCTGTCAACGCTGCCATCTCAAGGACGGGCGCGGGCATCCGCCGAACAGCCCCGGCGATGACGCGGTGTCGATGTTCCTGCGCATCTCGGTTCCGGCGACGCGGGCCGACGCGATGTCAGCCATCGAAACCTACCTGCACAGGCTTGGCGATGACACGCCGCGCACCCGCCCCGACCCGGTCTATGGCGGCCAGATGCAGGATTTCGGGGTCGCCGGCCACCCGGCGGAATACCGGCTCGACATTGCCTATGACGAAATCGAGGTGGCGCTGTCGGATGGCGAAACCGCGACCCTGCGCGCGCCCCGCTATCGCGCCGCCGACCTTGGCTATGGCCCGCTGGCCCCGGGCGCGATGCTCAGCCCCCGCGTGGCCCCGCACATGCTTGGCCTTGGCCTGCTCGAAACCATCCCCGCCGCGGATATCCTCGCCGCCGCCGATCCCGACGATCTGGACGGGGACGGCATTTCGGGCAAGGCCCAGATCGTGTGGTCGGTGGCGCATGATCAACCCATGCTGGGTCGATTTGGCTGGAAAGCCGGGGCACCGACGGTCGCGGAGCAATCCGCCGCCGCCTTTGCCGGGGATATCGGCATTTCCAGCCCGCTCTTTCCCGCCCCCGCCGGCGATTGCACCGCAAAGCAGGTCGATTGCCTGGCGGGGCCGCATGGCGATGGCGACAATCGGGTAACGGAAATCGACGCCGAAGGGCTCGATCTCGTTACGTTCTATTCCCGCAACCTCGCCGTTCCCGCGCGCAGGAACGAAGGCGACCCGAAGGTCCTGCGCGGCAAGGAACAGTTTTTCGCCGTCGGATGCGCCGCCTGTCACAGGCCAAAATTCGTGACCCACAGGCTACGCGATCAGCCCGAACAGAGCTTTCAGCTGATCTGGCCCCATACCGATCTGCTGCTGCACGACATGGGGGATGGGCTGGCCGACAACCGCCCCGAAGGGCGGGCCAACGGCCGCGAATGGCGGACCGCGCCGCTCTGGGGGATCGGCATGACCGAAACCGTCAGCGGCCATACGTTCCTGTTGCATGATGGCCGCGCGCGCAACCTGCTCGAAGCGATCCTCTGGCATGGTGGCGAAGCACAATCCGCCCGCGATGCGGTGATCGAAATGCCCAAACAGGATCGCGCTGCGCTGATCCGCTATCTGGAAAGCCTGTGATGCGCCTCGCCCTCGTGCTCGTTCTTGTCGCTGCCCCCGCCCTGACCTCGGCCCCGGCCCACGCCGGGCCTTCGGAAGTGGTGAACGCACATATCCTGCCCGGCACGGCGGCCTTTGCCCAGGCCAGCGGGACGCTCGCGGAAACCGCCGATGCCGATTGCCGCCCCAATGCGCTGCGTGCGCCATGGAACGCGACTTTCGATGCCTGGCTGGGAATCAGCCACCTCGCCTTTGGCCCTATCGAAGCGGATGGCCGCGCGCTTGCCATTGCCTTCTGGCCCGACACCCGTGGCTTGGTCCAGAAAACCGTCAACGCCCTTATTGACGATCAGGACATTGCGGCAAACGATCCGGAGGCATTTGCACAGGTCTCGGTCGCGGGGCGCGGCCTGTTTGCGCTGGAACGGCTGCTATACGATCCGGCGCTTGCCAGTTACACCACGCAAGACTACACTTGCGGCCTCGCCCGTGCCATGGCAACCGATCTTGCACGCATGGGGGCCGGCATCGACACCGAATGGCGCGAGGACCATTCACAGCGGCTGCTGACCGCTGGTGCGCCCGGCAACGACACCTATCTGAGCGCGGATGAAGCGGCACAGACCCTGTATACCGCGCTGTTGACCGGGCTGGAATTTACCGCCGATCAAAGGCTGGGTCGCCCGATGGGCAGCGCTGACCGCCCCCGCCCCAACCGCGCGGAAACGCGCCGTTCGGGGCGCTCGCTGCGCAATGTGACGCTGTCGCTGATCGCGCTGCAAGACCTTGCACAAACGCTTGCGACGGCACCGACACCCCGCACCAACGCCGCCTTTGCGCTGGCCCTCAAGGCCGCGGACCGGCCCGACCCGGTCTTTGCCGATGTCACCTCCGTCCAGGGCCGGCTGCGCGTTGAAGCGCTGCAACAACGGGTGCATGCAATCGGGGATGCCATCGAACAGGAAATCGGCCCCGCCCTTGGCGTTCGCGCCGGGTTCAATTCTGCCGATGGTGACTAGGCGATGCAGAACCGCCGACGCTTTCTGACCACGGCACTTGCCGCCGCCACGGCCCCGGTAATTGGCTGGGCGGAGCTTGGTGGGCCCGCCTATCTGGCCGCCGCCCGCGAGCCCGACGGCAGCTATGCCCTGCATGGCCTGTCGGCGCGCGCCGAACCGCTCTTTCGCATCCCGCTGCCCGGGCGTGGCCATGCCGCCGCCGCGCACCCCCGTGCCGCCGAGGCCGTCGCCTTTGCCCGCAGACCGGGGTCCTTCGCGCTGGTGATCGATTGCGGGAATGGCCGGATCAGTCACCGCCTGGCCGCGCCCGAAGGCCATCATTTCTATGGCCACGGCACCTATGTCGCGGGCGGCGATATCCTGTGCACGACCGAGAACCATATCGACAGCGGCACCGGCCGCATCGGGCTCTGGTTGCGCCGCGAAGGGTATCGCCGCATCGGCGAAATTGCCTCGGGCGGAATTGGACCGCATGACATTCTGCGCCTCAAGGATGATGTTCTGGCCGTCGCCAATGGCGGCATCCGCACCCATCCGTCGCAGGGGCGCGACAAGCTCAATCTCGACACGATGCGCCCCAACCTGAGCTATCTGACCGCGGATGGCGGCCTGATCGAACAGGTCGAACCCGCCCCCGAGCTGCACCATGCCTCGATCCGGCACCTCGCCAGCGCGCCCGATGGAACGCTGGCCTTTGCCATGCAATGGCAGGGCGATCCAACTGAACCGGTGCCGCTCCTGGGCCTGCATCGGCGGGGAGCGCCGGCTCTGCTGGCTCAGACCGACCTGGCCAATGCAATTTCCATGCGGGGCTATGCCGGCAGCGTCGCATTTGACCGGTCGGGAACACATGTGGCCATCACCTCACCCCGTGGCGGGCGGGTTCAGCTATATGATCGCAGCGGCGCATTGATCACGGCGCATCGCCGCGCCGACGCCTGTGGAATCGCCACCGGCCACGAGACCGGGTTTCTCATGACCGACGGGCTTGGCGGCACATGGTCCGTAACCGCAGACAACATGCGGGCCAATCGCAAATCGGACCTCGCATGGGACAATCACCTCGTCGCGATTGGCGAGGGAATATCGTCCTAGGTCGCCTTGGCCGCCATCCGGATAATGAAATCGGCGCATTCCCGAGGTGCGGTCATCGGGATCATGTGCCCCCGTTCCGGGAGGGTTTCAAAGTCCAACCCGTGAACCTGCATACTGTACCCATGCACTGACGGGGACAGGATCGCATCGGCCGCGCCAAACAGGATGCCGCCCGGCACGCGCAACTCCCCGGCATAGCGTTCGGTTTGCGCCTTGCCCACCGCCGCCAGCGCCACCGCATCGGCAGAGGCCGCCACAAATGCCCCCGGCCGCAAGCCCAACGCGGCCCCGGCACCGATCATGAAGTTCTGGCTCGGTGTCTCGGGGTGGAACACCATGCCCAGCACGCGATCCTTGGTCGCCGCCGCCATGGGCACCGCAATCGTCGCCCCGATCAGGCGCCGCACCTTTGGCGAGTTGACCAGCAGCCCCCGGAAGACCTCGGGCACCGCCTCCTGATGCTGCGTCGCCGGGCAGAGCAGAGCCAGCGCCCCTACCCGCTCGGGCCGGTCCAGCGCCATCGCCAGCGACACCGCACCGCCCAGCGAATGCCCCACCAGGACCGGGCGTTCGACCTTCAGCTTGTCGAGCATCTCGGCAATCATCCGCCCCTGCGCGCGCGGGTCCGCGAGCCCGTCAGACTCCCGCGTGGAATAGCCACAGCCGGGCCGGTCCAACACGATGACCCGATAGGTCGTGGCCAACAGCCCGGCAAGCGCATAGGTGAAATGCTGCAACTGTCCGCTCAGCCCGTGGATCATCACAAGCGGCTGCCCGTCCCGGGGCCCAAGGTCGACATAATGCACGCTGCCCCCCGCCACGGGCACGATCTCGCCCGCCTGCGGCACCAGCCGTTCCGCCTCGGCCGCCATACGACGCGTGCGAAACACCGACAACGCCAGCAAGGCAACACCTGCCAAAACCAATAGGGACAGGATGGACATAGTCATGCGACAGGCTCCGGCGCGTTGCGTTTTCTGGCGACCTGGCGGCGATCACCGGGCCTGTCTGCCATGGAAATGGGCCGGCAAGACCCGGCCCCCAATTGTCTCAGATCGCCACCTTGCGGCTTTCTTCAAGATAAATCTCGCGCAGCCGGGCCGCAACCGGACCGGGCGCGCCATCCCCAAGCTGGGCACCGTCGATTTCGACCACCGGCATGACAAAGGTGCTCGCCGAAGTAATGAACGCCTCGTCCGCTTCCTGCGCTTCGGCGATGGTAAAGTTGCGTTCCTCGACCTGCATCTGCGCCTCGGCGGCAAAGCGCAGAACCGCGGCCCGGGTGATGCCATGCAAGATGTCGTTGGACCGTTCGCGGGTGATGATCTTGCCACCCTTGACGATATAGGCGTTGTTGCTGGTACCCTCGGTCACGAACCCGTCCTGCACCAGCCACGCATCGTCGACACCGGCCTTCTTGGCCATCATCTTGCCCATGCTGGGATAGAGCAGCTGCACGGTCTTGATGTCGCGACGCCCCCAACGGACATCCTCGATCGAAATGATCCTGATGCCTTTCCTTGCAACAGGGTTATCCGCGAGGTTCGGCTTGTTCTGGGTGAACAACACGATGGACGATGGTGTCTCGTCCGGGTCCGGAAAGGCAAAATCGCGATCCGCCGGCGCGCCCCGGGTGATTTGCAGATAGATCATGCCCTGATCAATGCCGTTTTGCAAAACCAGCTCCCGGTGAATCGCCAGGAGTTCGTCCCGGCTCACCGGGCTGGCCATGTCCAGTTCCCCAAGAGAACGCTCGAGCCGCGCCGCATGCCCGTCAAAATCGATCAGCTTGCCATCCAGCACGCTGGTCACTTCATAGACGCCATCCGCCATCAGGAAACCCCGGTCAAAGATCGAGATTTTCGCTTCGTTTTCAGGCAGGTATTCGCCATTCACATAGACGGTCCGCATGTTCATCCCCACAGTTCGGCACGTGGAGGATGCACCCCGGCGCCATCATAGATCAAAGGTTCCCGCCTGTCTTCTGCCAACAATAGCGGGCCGTCAAGATCCGTAATCATCGCACCCTGCGCCAACAGGACGGCAGGGGCCATCGCCAGCGATGACCCCACCATACAGCCAACCATCACCCGATACCCCGCCGCCAGCGCCTCCTGGCGCAGGCGCAACGCCTCGGTCAGCCCGCCGGTCTTGTCCAGCTTGATGTTAACCACGTCATACTTGCCCTTCAGGCTGGCCAGGCTCTGGCGGTCATGGCAACTCTCATCCGCACAGACCGGCACCGGACGCTCCATGCCCAGCAACGCGTCATCCTGTCCCGCCGGCAAGGGCTGCTCAACCAGCGCCACCCCCAACCGCACGAGATGCGGCGCCAGATCCGCGTAAACATCCGCCGACCAGCCTTCGTTCGCATCAACGATGATCCGCGCCTTCGGAGCCCCCTCGCGCACGGCCTCAAGCCGGGGCATGTCATCCGGTGTCCCCAGCTTGATCTTGAGCAACGGACGATGGGCATTCTGCGCCGCCTGCGCCCGCATGGTCTCGGGCGTGCCCAGCGACAAGGTATAGGCGGTAATTTCCGGCCCCGGCGCGGCCAGCCCCGCCAATTCCCAGGCCCGCCGCCCCGCCCGCTTGGCCTCGAGATCCCAGAGCGCGCAATCCACCGCGTTTCGCGCCGCCCCAGCCGGCAACAGGTCATACAGCGCCTCGCGGTCGATCTGCTCCGGCAGGCGCTCGATCTGCTGCTGTACGCTGTCCAGCGTCTCGTCATAGCGCGCATAGGGCACGCATTCGCCGCGCCCCGTCGCCCCGCCATCGCCAACCGCACAGGTCAGCACCTGCGCCTCGGTGCGCGATCCCCGGCTGATGGTAAACACCTGCGCCAGCCGGAAAACATCGCGAGTCACTTCAATCTGCACGGGCCCGCTCCTTCATCTTTGCCAAAATACTCCCGCCGGAGGCTCCGACGGCAGCCGCGCAAACCGGCCTACAGGGATGCGAGCGCGTCGGCCAGCCTGTCGGCACTTTGACGGAACGGATCAACCGCCGGAAGCCCCATCCGCTTCTCGACCGCGGCAAGATAGCTCTGCGCCTCATCTTCGCCCATCTTCTGGGTGTTCACCGAGATCCCCACGACCTCGCACGCCGGGTTCGCCACCCGCGCCAGCGGCAACACCGTATCGCGCAGCGCTTCCAGTGATGGCAGCTCATAGCCCGGCAGCCCGCGCATATGGGCGCGGCTCGGTTCGTGGCTCAGGATCAGCGCATCGGGCTGCCCGCCATGGATCAGGGCCATGGTGACCCCGGAATAGGACACGTGAAACAGGCTGCCCTGCCCCTCGATGATGTCCCAATGATCTTCGTCATTGTCGGGGGTCAGATACTCGATCGACCCGGCCATGAAGTCCGCGATTACCGCATCCAGCGGCACGCCGTGCCCGGTGATCAGGATGCCGGTCTGGCCGGTGGCCCGAAAGGTGCTCTTCATGCCCTTGCGCCGCATCGATTCGTCCAGTGCCAACGCCGTGTACATCTTGCCCACGGAACAATCGGTGCCCACCGCCAGCACCCGCTTGCCGCTGCGCTTGATGCCGTTGGCAATCGGATAGCCCACCGACGGCACGCGCACGTCATGCAGGGTTCCGCCAAAGGTCTGCGAGGCCGCCACGAGATCGCCTTCGTCCCGCAGCAGATTGTGCAGGCCGGATGCCAGATCATACCCCATCTCAAGCGCCGCGATCAGCACTTCTTTCCACGCCGGGCTGATCACGCCGCCGCGGTTTGCCACGCCGATAACCAGGGTCCGGGCACCGGCTGCGCGCGCTTCTTCCAGGGTCATGTCGGTCAATCCGACATCCGCCTGGCACCCGGCAAGCCTGATCTGGCCGACGGCGTTCTCCGGCCGCCAATCCTTGATCCCCTGCGCGACTTTCGCGGCGAGTTGATCCGGTGCGTCCCCAAGGAACAGCAGATAGGGAGTCTCGATCATGGCAGGCATCCTTCCGGGTGATTCACATTTTTTGGCAGATTCCGTCAATCCTTCCGGAATTGCATACGGTTTCGCCTCTGCTTTTGGAAATATTCGGGATAATCTTCGATGGATGGAAAGATATGTGCAATATTCTTCGCCACTATCCGAACTCGGCATCACTTTCCTTCGCCACGAGCCACCCCGGGCGGGATCAAAGGCCTGCCGCATTCCCGGACTTTCTGCACTCGCACAATAACCCTTGCGTGGCGCAGCGCAATTTAATACCTCCAGAGGCAAGAAAATCGCAACTTCATTACCCAAGAGGCCCAATCATGAGCTTTCGTTTGCAACCCGCCGCCCCGGCCCGGCCGAACCGCTGCCAATTGTTCGGCCCCGGTTCGCGCACCGCTTTGTTCGAAAAGATGGCCAGCAGCGCCGCGGATGTCATCAATCTCGATCTCGAGGATTCGGTCGCCCCGACCGACAAGGAACAGGCCCGCGCCAATGTCATCGCGGCGATCTCCGAGGTGGATTGGGGCAACAAGACCCTCTCGGTGCGGATCAACGGGCTCGACACGCCCTGGTGGTATCGTGACGTGGTTGACCTGTTGGAACAGGCCGGTGAGCGACTGGACCAGATCATGATTCCCAAGGTCGGATGCGCCGGCGACATTTATGCGGTCGACGCGCTGGTGACCGCCATCGAAGCCGCCAAAGGCCGCAGCAAGAAGATCGATTTCGAGGTCATCATCGAAAGCGCCGCCGGCATCGCCCATGTCGAGGAAATCGCCGCCGCCTCGCCCCGGCTGGTGGCGATGAGCCTTGGCGCCGCGGACTTTGCCGCCTCGATGGGGATGCAGACCACCGGAATCGGCGGCACCCAGGAAAATTACTACATGATTCATGACGGCCAGAAACATTGGTCCGATCCGTGGCACTGGGCCCACACGGCGATTGTTGCGGCCTGCCGGACCCATGGCGTTTTGCCGGTCGACGGTCCGTTTGGCGACTTTTCCGATGATGACGGGTTCCGCGCCCAGGCAAAACGCTCGGCAACCCTCGGCATGGTTGGTAAATGGGCCATCCACCCCAAGCAGATCGCCCTCGCCAACGAAGTGTTCACCCCGTCGGACGAGGCCGTGGCCGAAGCCCGCGAGATTCTCGCGGCGATGGAACAGGCCAAGGCCAATGGCGAAGGCGCGACCGTCTACAAAGGCCGCCTGGTGGATATCGCCTCGATCAAACAGGCCGAGGTCATCGTACGCCAGTCAGAAATGATCGCGGGCTGACACATGCATGATGTGGCGGGCCGCATCCGGCGCCCGCCATACAAACATGATCCGGAACTCGCTCAGGTCGTCTTGCGCAGGCGAATGACCACGTCGACCGAGGCAATCTCGGCCCCCCTGGGCGCATCCGGCACCCGCGCGATCACCAGCTGATCTGACGGCGCGTCGGTCAGGTGACCCTCGTCTTCCCAGTAGAAATGCGGGTGATCATGGGTGTTGGTGTCAAAATAGCTCTTGGAGCCATCCACCGTGACCTCCTGCAACAGCCCGACATCACAGAACGCGCGCAACGTGTTGTAGACCGTGGCCAGCGACACCGCCGCACCGGTTGATTGCGCGGCTTCGTACAGGCTCTCGGCGGTGACATGGCGATGCTTGCCATCGCCCACCAGCAATTCGGCCAGCGCCAGACGCTGACGGGTGGGGCGCAGCCCTGCCTCGCCCAGCCAGTTGGCGGCATTTCCCATCGCATTAGGGGTCATCGTTACGTCCCGCTTCTTCACCTTTGCTCTATATAAGGGCCGCGCCACCGGAAATTCAATTGAAATTCAGTCGCAACTACGCCATCTACCCATGTTTTACACGCCAGCAGTCCCCTTGCGGACGGTACAAACGCGGTGCTAGACCGGAGTACAGAATTTGTGAGGAAAGGCAGCAGCATGGCTCAATACCCCAGCAGCTTTGACAAGGAAGCATTGCTGAAATGCGCGCGCGGCGAGCTTTTTGGCCCGGGAAATGCCCAGCTGCCGGAACCGCCGATGCTGATGATGGACCGCATCACCGAGATCAGCGACGATGGCGGCAGCCATGGCAAGGGCCATGTGCTCGCCGAGTTCGACATCACGCCCGACCTGTGGTTCTTTGAATGCCATTTCCCCGGCAATCCGATCATGCCCGGCTGTCTTGGTCTTGACGGGCTGTGGCAGCTCACCGGGTTCAACCTTGGCTGGCGTGGCTGGCAGGGGCGCGGCATGGCCGTGGGCGTGGGCGAAGTCAAACTGAAGGGCATGGTGCGCCCCGACCGCAAGATGCTGACCTACAAGATCGACTTCAGAAAGGCGATGCAGACCCGGCGCCTGACCATGGGCGTGGCCGATGGCATTGTCGAGGCCGATGGCGAGCTCATATACGAAGTCAGCGAAATGCGGGTTGTCCTGTCGGACGCCTGATCAGAGTTTTAGGAGTGCCTGGATGCGCCGAGTAGTTGTCACAGGGTTGGGGATCGTATCCTCGATCGGATCCAACGCCGCCGAGGTCACCGCCTCGCTCAAGGCGGGGACATCTGGCATTGTCGCCAGCCCCGACATGGCCGAACACGGGTTCCGCAGCCAGGTGGCCGGAACGCTCAAGATCGATCCCGCCGAACATGTGGACAAGCGCACCCTGCGCTTCATGGGGCCCGGTGCCGCCTATGCCTATATCGCGATGAACGAGGCAATCGCCGATGCCGGGCTGGACGAGAGCGACATCGTCAACCCGCGCACCGGCCTGGTGGCAGGCAGCGGCGGCCCGTCGACCAGCGCCATGTTGACCGCGCACCAGACCGTGCTGAAGAGCGGCGCGACCAAGCGGATCGGCCCGTTTGCCGTGCCCAAATGCATGTCCTCGACGATTTCGGCCAACCTCGCGACGGCCTACAAGATCAAGGGCATCAACTATTCCATCACCTCTGCCTGCTCGACCAGCCTGCATTGCATTGGCAACGCCGCCGAACAGATCATGCTGGGCAAGCAGGACGTGATGTTTGCCGGCGGCGGCGAGGAACTGGACTGGACCCTGTCCTGCCTGTTTGACGCCATGGGCGCCATGAGCAGCAAGTATAACGACACTCCCGAGACGGCCAGTCGGGCGTTTGACGCCAATCGCGACGGTTTCGTGATTTCCGGCGGCGGCGGGATCGTCGTGCTCGAAGAACTGGAACATGCCAGGGCGCGCGGCGCGAAAATCTATGCCGAAGTCACCGGCTATGCCGCCACCAGCGACGGGCATGACATGGTTGCCCCGTCCGGCGAAGGCGGCGAACGCGCGATGCGGCTGGCGCTGCAATCGCTGCCCGAGGGGCGCAAGGTCGGCTATATCAACGCCCACGGCACCAGCACCCCGGTCGGTGATGTCGGCGAGGTCGAAGCCGTCCGCCGCGTGTTCGGCGAAGGCAGCACCCCGCCGATCAGCTCGACCAAGTCGATGACCGGCCACGCCCAGGGGGCCGCGGGGGCGCTGGAGGCGATTTTCAGCCTGCTGATGCTCGACAATGATTTCATCGCCCGCTCGATCAATGTCGAAACGCTTGACCCGGCGCTCGATGCGTCGGAAATCGCGCTCGAAACAATCGGGAATGCCGGGCTGGACAGCGTGATGACCAACAGTTTCGGTTTTGGCGGCACCAACGGATCAATGATCCTGTCGAAATTCAAGGGATAGGATCGACACATGACACAAGCACTCGCAGGGAAACGCGGCCTGATCATGGGGGTCGCGAATGACCGTTCGATCGCATGGGGCATCGCCAGGGCCATGCACGAAGCCGGGGCCGAACTGGCCTTTACCTACCAGGGCGAGGCCTTTGGCAAACGGCTCGAACCCCTTGCCGCCTCGGTCGGGTCCGACTTCATGGTTGACGCGGATGTCACCGATGATGCCTCGCTCGATGCGGCGTTCGAACAGCTGGCCAGCCGCTGGCCGACGATTGATTTCGTCGTGCATGCGGTTGCGTTTTCGGACAAGTCCGAACTGACCGGGCGGTTCCTGAACACCAGCCGCGCGAATTTCAAGAATTCCCTCGATATCAGCGCCTATTCCTTTATCGACGTGGCCCGCCGGGCGCATCCGATGATGATCGAGAACGGCGGCACCCTGCTGACCCTCACCTATCAGGGCAGCAACCGGGTCGCGCCGAATTACAACGTGATGGGCGTGGCCAAGGCGGCGCTGGAATCGGCCACACGCTATCTTGCCAACGATCTGGGCCCCGACGGTATCCGGGTGAACGCGATATCGCCGGGTCCGATGAAAACACTGGCCGGTGCGGCCATTGGCGGGGCGCGCAAGACCTACAAGCATACAGACCAGAACGCCCCCCTGCGCAGCAACGCCACGCTCGAGGCCGTGGGCGGCACCGCGGTCTATCTCGCCTCCGAGGCCGGGGCCTGCACCACTGGCGAGATCATCCGCGTCGATGGCGGCTATCACGTTCTGGGCATGCCGCAGCCCGACTATCTCTGAGCGTGCGACGGGCCGTCAGGACAGGCCTGCAAGCGGCGGCGCGGCGGCGAGAACCGGACGCCGGGTTGCAAGGCTGCGGCGGGCTTCGTCTGCCTGGCCAAGCCGCATGAGCACGTTGGCATAGGTCAGTTCGAGCAGGTCCCGCTGAGCCCGGCTGCCGCCGACACGCTCGGTCACGGGCATCACCGGGACAAGGTCTTGCAGCGCTTGAGACCAGTTCTCGCGCGCAATTGCGCCCCAGGCCCGCGCCAGCGGCCTGATCAGGTCGCCGGCAAACCCGGTGGCCTCTTCGGCGATCTGCGCCAGCCGCGCGCCCTCGCCCGCCATCGCGTGGCTGAGCGCGGCATGCAGATCGGCAAAGCTCTGCCCGGTTTGCGGGAACATCTGTGCCGCATAGTCGCTCAGCGCCCTCCAGCGCTCAGGACCGACCGACAGCCCCGCCAGTTCCGCACGATAGAGAATGGCGGCGGTGTCCGTCAGAACGTTGATCGCCAGCCCCTTGGCCGCCCCCGGTCCGATCCCGGTATCGACCGCCGCCCACATGGTCGCTTCGTCACCCTGCTGTAGCGCCCAGAGCGCCACGTGCCATTGCAGGTGTCCGTGCAGGACCGCCCGGTCGTCATAATCGGCAAGCCACGCGCTCAGATAGGCCCGCCCCGCCGCGGTTTCACCGGCCTCGTATTGCGCATGTGCCTTGAAATGCGCGCCATTGGCGTTGCGGGGATTCAGCGCCAGAGACCGTTCCATCAAATCCAGCGACGCGCCGATCTGACCGGTTTCGCACAGCGACAGCGCGTGCATCGACATCATCCACCAATCGTTGCCATAATGCGGCAACAGCGCGGATGTATAGGCCAGAAGCTCGGCCTCGCGCCCGACCTCGCCGGAAAAACCGATCAGGCCAAAGACACTGGCGCAGAGCTGCGCGGCAAGCGCGTCGCGCGGGGCATCGCGAACATGATCCATCACCGCCATGCGGGCGCGTTGCGCCTGTCCGGACAGGAGAAGGGCAAGACATTCGACATGCCGCTGCTCGCGCGGGGTTGCCCTGGCGGCCAATGCCCGCGCCTGCGCAATCGCCGTCTTGGCCAGCGGCATCTGCGCCACCATCATCGCCGCACGGGCCCGCGCCGCATGGCCAAGCGCAAACCCCGGATCGGCCCCGACCGCGGCTTCAAAGGCCTGCAACGCGCCGAATTCACCGCCAAGGAACAGCCTTACACCATGATCGTAGTGATCCCGCGCCGCTTGCGACGATGTCGAAATGGCGTTTCCATAGCGGTCTGTCAGCATGATTCATCCCCCCCTGTGGCGCGCGGCGCGGCCAGTGTTTTCAGGATGCTACCCCAAAACCCCGCAACCCGCGCGCGAAATCTCGCGCCACACCGGGGGCGGCTCAATCCGCGATCGAGACCAGTTCGATGTCAAAGGTCAGATCCTGCCCGGCCAGCGGGTGATTGGCATCCAGTTCAACCTCGGCTTCGCCGATCTCGACCACCGTCACCGGCAACACCTGTCCTTCTGGTGTCTGCATCTGGAGTTGCAGGCCCAGCTCGAGCGGAATCTCGGCGGGGATGTTATCACGGGCCACGGATTGTTTCATGCCCGGCTGGATCGGGCCATATGCCTCGACACAGGGCACGTTCACGATCTTCTTTTCGCCAAGGGTCATGCCGGGAATGGCGCTGTCCAGGCCGGGAATGATCTGGCCCGACCCGACGACGAATTCCAGCGGATCGCGCCCTTCCGAGCTGTCGAAGGTGCTGCCGTCAAGCAGGGTTCCGGTATAATGAATACGAACGGTATCGCCGGTTTTTACCTGGGTCATGAAATGCCAATCTGTTGGGGGAGTGAGTGTCAAAGGCCGCGTATCTGCGCGGGTGCTTGCGAACCGGAACCCTACAAGAGACGCCGCCGATGTAAAGTGCCCCGGTCACTCCCGGTTGCGCCGCCCCCGCCAGAGCAGCAAGACCCCCGCAAGGGGCAAGGCGATGGTGCGACAGATATCCGCGATACTGGCCCGCCAGCGCCAATGGCCCAGGCTGGCCAGATCATCGCGCCGGTCGGCCAGCTCCATCGCAACGCCCATTAACAGTGCCACCGCAAGCGCGATGAGGAATGGCCCGAGCCGCAAACCCCTGCGCGACCAGATCACCGCCCCCGCCACAAGCACCGCCCCGACAAGATAGTGCAGCGTGTTGCGCTCCAGCGGAACGTGGATTGCCAGCCACAGCTTGAACCCCTGATAGGCCGAAGGATCGTCCTCCACCCGCACCTCAGCCCGCCGATGCCGGAACGATCAGCCCCAGCGGTGCGCCAACGCAATCATGCACGATGGCAATCCGCCCCACATGCGGCACATCAAACGGTTCGCGGGCAATCCGCCCGCCGCCGGTCTCGGCCTGGTGCAGCGCGGTTTCGATATCGTCCACCGCCATATACGTGACCCATTGCGCCGGGGTTTTCGCGTGATGCGCCATCTGCGAGATATCGAGCATCCCCGCCACCGGCTGCGCCCCGAGATAGGCGACGTGATACTCCCCGCCATCCGCCGCCGGGGTTGTTCGAAAACTCCATCCGCAGACACGGCGATACCAGGCCTGTGCATGGACAACATCATGCGTCATCAACTCGTTCCACCAGATAGCGCCGCGAAATTCGGACATCATCCTTTCCTTTCACGATTTGGGATGGGCACAGCATACAGGAAAATGGCCCGAGAATCATCCTTGGCCGCCCTTCCCACCTGATCGCAACTGTGACACCCTGCGCGCAAAACGGAGCCTCACATGCCGATCACCACCTGTGTATTCGATGCCTATGGCACCCTGTTCGACGTGTCCGCCGCCGCGCGGCAGGCCGCCTCAGAAGACCGGTTTCCCGGGCTGGCCGACCGGTGGGCCGAGGTTGCAAATCACTGGCGGCTCAAACAGTTGCAATATACCTGGCTGCGCGCCGTGGCGAATGCCCATACCGATTTCTGGCAGGTCACTCAGAACGGGCTGGACTGGGCGCTCGAGGCCACCGGGCTGGATGGCGATCCCGCCCTGCGCCAACGCCTGCTCGATCTCTACTCGGAGCTTCAGGCCTATCCCGAAGTGCCCGACATGCTGCGCGCGCTGAAAGAGGCGGGGATGCAGACCGCGATCCTGTCAAACGGCTCGCCCGCGATGCTTGATGGGGCGGTGCAATCTGCGGGGATCGGCGCGGTGCTGGACGATGTGCTTTCTGTTGAAAGCGTCGGCATCTTCAAACCCGCCGCGTCGGTTTACCAGCTGGTCGAAGAACGGTTCGCCTGTGACAAATCCGAGGTGCTGTTTGTCTCGTCCAATGGCTGGGACGCGGGCTGTGCAACCGGCTACGGGTTTCACACCGCATGGGTCAACCGCGCCTCGGAACCGGTCGATCGCCTGCCCTGGACCCCGGCGCATATCCTGTCCGACCTGCGCCCCATCCCCGATCTGGCCCGCGCGCAATGAGCCGCTTTACCACCGCCGACGGGCTGGGGCTGCATTACGAAGATACCGGCAGCGGGCAACCGCTCTTGTGTCTGCCCGGCCTGACGCGCAACACCCGCGATTTCGACTTTCTCGCGCCGCACATGGCGTCCTGCCGGATGATCGCGATGGATTATCGCGGGCGCGGGCAATCCGACTACGCGGACGATTATGCCACCTATTCCGTCCCGCAAGAGGCCGGCGATGTCATCGCCCTGCTCGATCATCTGGGGTTGGACAAGGTGACCGTCCTTGGCACCTCGCGCGGGGGGCTGATCGCGATGGCGCTGGCTGCCGGGCATCCTGACCGGCTGGCGGCGGTGATCCTGAACGATGTCGGCCCGGTGATCGCGCCCGGCGGCATCGAGCGCATCATGCAATATGTGGGTGTCGCCCCGCCCTATGCCAATCTGGCCGAGGCGGCCGGGGCGATGGCGGCAACGCTGGCCTCGCAGTTTCCCGACCTCACCGATGAAACATGGCACCGGCTGGCGGCGGCGCAATTCGCCGAAGCCGCCGGGGGGCTGGCGCTGCGCTATGACGCACGGCTGCGCGAGGCGCTGATCGCGCAGGCACAGGCCGGCCCACCCCCCGATCTCTGGCCACTTTTCGATACGCTGCGGCCGTTTCCGGTCGGCGTCTTGCGCGGCGAGAATTCGGATATCCTCTCGCCCGAAACGCTGGCGGAAATGCAGGCCCGGCATCCGGACCTTGTTGCCGCCACCGTCCCGAACCGGGGGCATGTGCCATTACTTGACGAACCCCAAAGCCTGACCCTGATCAACCGCATCCTGAAAGACGCAGAATGAGCACGATAGAGATGATTCACGCCGCGGAATCGCGGCTGCAAGGCCACGCCCGGCGCACGCCGCTGCTGTCCTCGCCCTTCCTGGACGAAATCGCCGGGCGGCGGGTTCTGATCAAGGCCGAATGCCTGCAACATACCGGCAGCTTCAAGTTTCGCGGCGGCTGGTCTGCGGTGTCGGCCCTGTCGCCGGACACCCGCGCGCGCGGCGTCATCGCGTTTTCCAGCGGTAATCACGCGCAGGGCGTGGCGCTGGCGGCGAAACGGCACGATGCCCCGGCGGTGATCATCATGCCGTCCGATGCGCCCCGGCTCAAGATCGACAACACCCGCGCCCTGGGGGCCGAGGTCGTGCTCTATGACCGGGCCAGCGAGGACCGTGACGCCATCGGCGAGCGGCTCGCGCGCGAACGCGGGCTGACACTGATCAAACCCTTTGACGAGCCACAGGTGATTGCCGGTCAGGGCACCACCGGCCTTGAAATCGCGGACCAGGCCGCCGATGCCGGGGTGAGCGAGGCCGATGTTCTGATCTGTTGCGGCGGTGGCGGACTGACCTCGGGGATCGCGCTGGCGCTGGCGGATCGCGCGCCCGGCCTGCGCCCCCGCCCGGTCGAGCCGCGGGGCTTTGACGATGTGGCTCGCTCGCTGGCCAGCGGCGGGATCGAGCGCAACAACCGCATGTCGGGATCACCCTGCGACGCCATCCTGACCCCGGAACCGGGCCAGATCACCTTTCCGATCCTGAAACGGCTTTGCGGTCCCGGTCTTGTGGTATCCGATGACGAGGCGCTGCGGGCTGTGGCGCTGGCGTTTTCGCGGCTCAAGATCGTGGTGGAACCGGGCGGAGCGGTGGCTCTGGCGGCGGCGCTGTTTCATGCCCCCGAGATCGAGGGCGACGCGGTGATCGTCGTCGCCACCGGCGGCAATGTCGACGCGGGCGTGTTCCGCGACGCGTTGGCAAGGTTCGGCGACTAGGCTAGGGTCGCCGAAAAAATCGGAGAATGGGTAACATGCAGATTGCCGACCTGGGCGATGTCCAGCTTCACTATCGTATCGACGGCGACCCCGACGGGGCACCGGTGGTGTTTGCGAATTCGCTGGGCACCGATCTGCGGCTGTGGGATCCGGTCCTGCCGCTGCTGCCTGCGGGGCTCAAGTTCATCCGCTATGACAAACGGGGGCATGGCCTGTCTTCCTGTCCCGCCGCGCCCTATTCCATGGGGGCGCTTGTGCGCGATGTGGAACAGCTCCTCGATCTGCTCGAAATCCGCGATTGTGCCTTTGTCGGCCTGTCGATCGGCGGCATGATCGCGCAGGGGCTGGCGGTCAAGCGGCTCGACATGGTGCGCGCCATGGTCCTGTCCAATACCGCCGCCAAGATCGGCACCGCCGACATGTGGAACGACCGGATCCGCGCGGTTCAGTCCGGCGGCATCACCTCGCTCGCCGATCCGGTGATGGAACGCTGGTTCAGCAAGGCGTTTCGCAACACTCCGGAACTGGCGCTGTGGCGCAACATGCTGATCCGCCAACCGGTCGAGGGCTATGCCGGGTGTTCCGCCGCCATCGCGGGCACCGATTTCTACACCCCGACCAGCGGGCTGCGGTTGCCGACGTTGGGCATTGCCGGGGACCAGGACGGCGCAACGCCGCCCGATCTCGTGCGCGAGACCGTGGACCTGATCCCCGGATCGCAGTTTCACCTGATGAAAGGCGCGGGCCACCTGCCCTGTGTCGAAAACCCCATCGAATACGCGCGGGTTCTGACCCAATTCCTGGCCGATACCGGGCATGCCTGATGCGGCGGCGGATTTCCTGCTGGTGCACGGGTCCTGTCATGGCGCGTGGTGCTGGCGGGACCTGATCCCGCAACTGAACGCGCGCGGCCACGCGGCGCGGGCCATCGACCTGCCCGGTCACGGGAACGACACCACCCCGGTTGTTGCGCAGACGCTCGCGGCCTGCCGCGACGCGGTACTGGCCGCCAGCCGGCCAGACACCATCATCCTTGGCCATTCATGGGGCGGCTACCCGATTGGCGCGGCGGCCGAGGCCGATCCCGATGCCATGCGCGGGCTGGTGTTTCTCTGCGCCTATGTGCCGGTCTCCGGGTTGTCTATGGTCGACATGCGCAAACGCGCACCGCGCCACCCGATCCTGTCGGTGGTTCAACGGGCCCCGGATGGCAAGACGCTATCCGTCGACCCCGACAAGGCCGCGGCGGTGTTCTACAATGATTGCAGCGCCGAGGTGATTGCCTATGCAAAGCGCCAACTCGGCCCCCAGGCCATTCGGCCACAGGAAACGCCCCTGACCCTGAGCGCGCGTTTCGAGCGGGTGCCCAAGGCCTATATCCGCTGCACCGATGACCAGACGATCCCCCCGGAATACCAGGCCGAGATGACCCGCAACTGGCCGCGCGAGCGGGTTCATGACATGCCCAGTTCGCATTCGCCGTTCTTTTCCGACCCGGCGGGGCTTGCGGCGTTGCTGGACCGGATCGCACACGATCTGACGTGACGGCACCGCCCCCGCCGGGCACGTGACTCTCTCGCGTGCAGGACTTAGGGCAATTCATGCGCCATTGAGGGATCGTGTCGTTGCGACTGCCTGTGTTGTTCATCGTCATCACCGTCATGCTGGATGCCATCGGCATCGGGCTGATCATGCCGGTCATGCCGGCGCTGATCCTCGAGGTGCAGGGTGGATCGCTTGCATCTGCGGCGCTGTGGGGCGGCGTGATGTCCACGGTCTTTGCCGTGATGCAATTCCTGTTCAGCCCGCTTTTGGGCAACCTGTCGGACCGCTATGGGCGCAGGCCGGTGTTGCTGGTGTCGCTGGTGGTCATGGTCCTCGACTACATCCTGATGGCCGTCGCGCACACCATGTGGCTACTGATTGTCGGACGCATCATCGGCGGTATCACCGCCGCGACCCACGGCACCGCCAGCGCCTATATGGCGGATATTTCCAAGCCCGGTGAAAAGGCCGCCAATTTCGGCCTGATCGGAGCGGGGTTCGGGGTCGGTTTCGTACTGGGCCCGCTGGCGGGCGGGGTTCTTGGGGAATATGGCACCCGCGCGCCGTTCTATGCCGCCGCCGGGCTTGCGGCGCTGAATGCGGGGTTCGGCTGGCTGATCCTGCGCGAAACCCTGACCAAGGCAAACCGGCGACCGTTTCAATGGCGTCGCGCCAACCCGCTTGGCGCCTTTGCCAGCGTTGCCCGCCTGCCCGGTATCGGCCGTTTGCTGGCAGTGTACTTCATCTATTCCGTTGCCTTCCACGTCTATCCGGCCGTGTGGTCTTTTTTCACCCAGGCTCGGTTTGGCTGGACACCGCAGACCATCGGCCTGTCGCTGGCGCTGTTCGGGATTACCATGGCGATCGTCCAGGGATGGCTGATCCGCTACGTGCTGCGCTGGCTGGGGGATTGGCATACGGTGACCTATGGGCTGGCCTTTGACACGTTTGCCTTTGGCCTGATTGCCGCCGTGACGCATGGCACCCTCGCGCTCGTGCTTACTCCGGTTGCCGCACTCGGAGCCGTCATCACCCCGGCCTTGCAGGGGATCATGTCGCGGGCGGTGCCCGATGATGCACAGGGCGAGTTGCAGGGCGTGCTGACCAGTGTCGCGGCGCTGTCGATGATCGTGTCGCCCTTGATGATGACTTCGGTCTTTGCCGCCTTCACCCGCGAGGGCGCGGCCCTGCACTTCGCCGGCGCACCGTTTCTGGTTTCGCTCGTGCTGATGCTGGCGGCGCTGGCGATCTTTCTGCACAGCCGCAACGGAACCGGCGCATCCTGAGGGATTCCTTCTTGCGATGTGAATTTACCCGGTCCACGGTGATTGAAAAAACGGGGAGAAAACACATGCAGACGATCAAGGCGGCGGTGTGCCGGGAATTTGGCGCGCCCCTGGTCATAGAAGATATCCGACTCGCCGATCCACGGGTGGGTGAGGTCGAGGTCACGCTGGACGCGGTGGCCATTTGCCATTCGGACATATCCTTTGCCGAAGGCGCATGGGGCGGGCACCTGCCCGCGGTCTATGGGCACGAGGCCGCCGGTGTGGTCAGCGCCCTGGGCGATGGCGTCACCGATTTCCAGACCGGCGATGCGGTGGTGGTCACGCTGATCCGCGCCTGTGGCACCTGTCCCAACTGTGCCGGCGGTCAACCGACGATTTGCGAGAACCCGGCTGACGGGGTGCAGGGGCCGATCACCACCGCCGAGGGCGAACCGCTGCTTCAGGCGATGGCCTGTGGCGCCTTCGCCGAAAAGGTCGTCGTGCATCGCAGCCAGATCGTGAAAATCCCGAATGACATGCCGCGCGACGCGGCCTGCCTGTTGTCGTGCGGGGTGATCACCGGCGTCGGCGCGGCGGTCAACGCGGCGAAACTGCGCGCGGGGCAGGATGTTGTGGTCATCGGCGCCGGGGGGGTCGGGCTCAACGCGATCCAGGGCGCGCGCATTGCCGGGGCCCGGCGGATCGTTGCGGTGGACATGACCGAAGACAAGCTCGACATCGCCCGGGAATTCGGTGCAACCCATGGTGTCTTGGCGACCGAGCCGTCGCCTTGGCGGCTGGCCTACAAGGCGTTCGGCGGGCGCGGCGCGGACGCGGTGATGGTGACGGTGGGCGCGGCGGGGGCCTATAACGACGCGCCGAAATACCTGGGCTGGGGCGGCAAGGCGATCATGATCGGGATGCCCCACGCAGAGTCGCATTCGGAATACAGCCCGATGAACATGTCCTACCAGGGACAGGGGCTGATCGGGTCCAAGATGGGCGACACGGTTATCCAGCGTGACATTCCATGGATGGTGGACCTATACCGGCAGGGGCGGCTGAAACTCGATGAACTGGTCTCGGGCCGCTGGTCGCTTGACCAGATCAACGACGCCATTGCCGACACCAATACCGGCAGCGCCAAGCGCAACGTCATCCTGTTCTGACCCCAGCGTGACACCGCCGCCTTTGCCAACCGAGGAAGCAGCCCATGAAATTGCGTGACCTTGACATCATCGTGACCGCCCCACCGGCACCCGGTTGGGGCGGGCGGTACTGGATCCTGGTCAAGCTGACCACCGATACCGGCATCACCGGCTGGGGCGAATGTTATGCCGCCTCGGTGGGCCCGGAGGCGATGCGCGCGGTCATTGCGGATGTGTTTGAGCGGCACATGCACGATGAAAATCCCGAGAATATCGAACTGATGTTTCGCCGCGCCTATTCCTCGGGGTTCACGCAACGGCCGGACCTGACCGTGATGGGAGCGTTTTCCGGGCTTGAGATCGCCTGCTGGGATATACTGGGCAAGGATCGGGATCGGCCGGTTCATGCGCTGATCGGCGGGCGGATGAATGACCGGATACGCGCCTATACTTACCTTTACCCGCTGGCGCAGCACAATCTGACCGATTTCTGGACCTCTGCGGATCAGGCCGCCGAAAGCGCCGCCGAGATGTTGCGCCAAGGGTATACGGCAGTAAAATTCGACCCCGCCGGCCCCTATACGATGCGCGGCGGTCACATGCCCGCGATGAGCGACATTACCCAATCCGTCGCCTTTTGCCGGGCCATTCGCGACGCGGTCGGAGACCGGGCGGACCTGCTGTTTGGCACCCATGGCCAGTTTACCACCGCCGGAGCCATCCGCCTGGGTCAGGCGCTCGAACCCTATTCACCGCTCTGGTTCGAGGAACCGGTTCCACCGGACAACCTGTCCGAAATGGCCCGCGTCGCCGATGCCGTGCGCATCCCCGTGGCCACCGGCGAGCGGCTCTGTACCAAGGCGGAGTTTGGCGCGGTCTTGCGTACGGGCGCGGCCAGCATCCTGCAACCGGCGCTTGGCCGGGCTGGCGGTATCTGGGAAATGAAAAAGGTCGCGGCCCTGGCCGAGGTCAGCAATGCCCAGATGGCCCCGCATCTTTACGCCGGACCGGTGGAATGGGCCGCGAATATACAGCTCGCGGCATCGATCCCCAATATCCTGATGGCGGAAACCATTGAAACCCCGTTTCATTCCGCCCTGATCAAGGCAAGCCTCAAGGTCGAGGACGGGTTCGTGACGCCGCCGGAAAATGCCGGCCTGGGGATCGAGGTCGACGAAGACCTGGCCCGCGCGCACCCGTATCGTGGCGACGGCCTGCACCTGCAAATGCAGGAAGATCCCTGTAATTATGTCGATGGAAATTCATTTCAAGGGGGCGCACCGGCAACAGAGGGGTGACACGCGGTCGCGGTTTGAGGCAATATGGCAAATATAAGCTGTATTTTATGGATATGATTAAAGTGACACTTCAAACCGCAGACTCTTTTCCCCAGGGTGTGCCGGGTAACATGGCCAACAGAGCCCGTGACGCGGCAGCCTATTTCAAGACACTCGCACATGAAGGACGGCTGATGATCCTGTGCCATCTCGGCGCAGGCGAAAAATCGGTCGGCGAGCTGGAAGCCCTGCTAAACATTCGCCAGGCCGCGGTCAGCCAGATGCTGGCGCGCTTGCGCGACGAGGGGCTGGTGACCACACGCCGCCAGGGAAAAACGATATTCTATTCGCTTTCCGACAATAACACCGAACGGGTTATCGGGCTAATCTATGCCCTGTTCTGTGGCGAGGATTAAGGCGTTTCGATTTTGAATTGAAACACGCGCAATTCCCGATTCGCCGGAATCCGCCAATTCGACCGCGGCCGGTCGTTTCCGATTTACCCGGTTTCCATTGCTTGTCGTTCAACTGTTCACATAGCCGGCAACCACCTGCAGCAGCCGGAACGCGGTGGCCGCGTCGTGTTGCACCACGGCGAGGAATTCTTCGGCCCCCACCCGCAGGCATTTCAGATCGGATGTCGCCCGCATGCTGAGCGCGCGCGGCTCGTTGCGGATCAGCCCGAGTTCCCCCACCAGCGCCCCCGGCCCGACAGTCGCGATCAGTTCATCCGGCGCGTCCCGGTGCGGGTGATAGAGATCCGCCGATCCCTCGATCACCACATAGGCCCCGTCCTTGGGGGCATCGCCCTTGTTGAACACGACCTCGTCACTGGCGGCGGCATACCATCTCGCGCCAAAAGCCAGCAGCCGCAACTGCTTGCGGTTCAGCCCCGAGAACATGTCGGTTTCTTCCAGTGCCCGCAGCTTGCGAGCGAGATCGGCACCGCCAAGGCTGTCCCCCTCGCTGTCGCGCGTCACGTCATCGCTGACCATCCGGCCCTGTCGCAATTCGAAATGCCGGTCAAACACGTCTTCGCGCTCGAAACTGTCACTCAGGTAAATCAGCGTGGTGTCCGGCAGCAGGGCGCGCAGCTTTTTATGGGCCCCCACCTTGATCGCGATGTCATAGCTGGCCAGCGCCTTGTCGAGGATCAGGATGTCGGGGCGCTTGATCGCCGCACGGCTAAAGGCAAGCGGCTCGGCAAACAGCGCGGGCAGGTTTGCCCCCCCCAGGGTGATATCCATGTCATAGATCAGTTCGACCACCAGCTTTTCGGCGTCGTTCTCGGACAGGACGCGGGCAATCAGGTCATGCACATCTTCCGCCTTGCCCCCCGCGGTTTCCGAGATCATCCCGAACAGCGCGTTTTCGATCACCGTGCGGCCCGGCGCGAAACGGTCCTTGTCCAGCGGCGCGAACAGGTCATCAAGCGCGCGCTGCATGTCATGGGAATGGCTCTGGCGCAGGTCCAGAATGCGCGCCTTGATCTCGTCCGGAAAGGCCGGGCCCAGCTGTTCCGCCGTGATCTGGAAGGGCACGGTCAGCAGGATCGACAATTCCTGTGGCGTCAGCTTGTCGGTGCCGCCCTTGCGGGTGCGCTCGACCAGGTCGACGGCGATCTGATAGGTCTTGACGTTCAGGCCCAGCTTGCGAAACAGCGGGTGATCGGTGCCATCCAGCCCGAAGGTGCGGCGCAGCAGGTCAAGCACATCGCGGCTCAGGGTCAGCAGATCCTGATCAAGCCGCAGCGCCCTGAGCTGGGCCATGAAATCGGTCTTGTTGGCCAGCAACTCCTGGGTGATGCGCACCCGCGGCGTCGCATGCAACAGGTTTTCACCCACCGGCAGGCCGGGATTGTATTTCCGCGAATCGAACAGGAATACATATTTGTCCAGCCCGGCCTCGCGTACGGCGGCCTGAACCTTTGGGCGCAGCTCGATCAGGCGGCTGGCCAGCTCGGGGTGCCGATCTGCGTCGAAGCGCTGTTCGACACCGCGCCGGAACAGGTCGGATTCCGAGCCGATCCCCTCGATCAGTTCGAGCCACCAATCGCGCAGCGCATCGGCATCGTCCAGTTCCGCAATCGCGGGCGTGGTCCAGTTCACCCCGTCGGGATCGGCGCTGTTGCCGGCGCGGACCGCTTCCCGAAGCTGTGCGTCGTTGCTTTTGCCGCCCTGTGGTTCGGCCTTCAGCGGCATCATGACATTGTCCCCGAACGTGCCCTGAAACAGCACCGGCCGGGAATTGGCATAGCCGATCCGCGTCGCGATCACCGCCTGATGGATCTCGGTCAGGTCCTGCCCGCCAATGGTGATCTTGCCCGAGGACGGGGCGAACTCGCGGATCATCAGTTCGGCCATCACCCGGCGATCTTCGGCACTGGGCGCGGTGATGCCGATGATCGACCCCGCCGGGAAGCTTGCCGAAATATCTTCGAGCACGGTGTTTCCGTCGGCGTCATGGGCCGTCACGTGGTCAAGCACGAAATCCCCCTGCAAATGCGGGATCGGCTCGGGTGGATCGACGAACAAGGTCTCGCTCACCATGCCGTCGGGCGCAAAGCGCTCAAGGATCACGTCCCACCGCACCGCCATGTCCTGGGTCTGGTTGTAATAGGCCAGCAGCTCTTTCCAGGGGCTCGACAGGTCCTTGTAGGCCGCCAGCGCCGCCACCAGCGCCCCAAGCGACACCGACCCCTGCAACACCAGGTAACCCCCCACCGAGAAAAAGAAGAACGGCGTGAGCTGGGTGATGAAGTTGTTGAGGAACTTCATGAAGAATTTCTTCTGGTAGATCAGGAACCGGATATCGAACAGCCGCCCCAGCTGCCCCGTGGTTTCGGCCATCCGGTAACGCCAACCGCCATTGCTGCGCAGGGTCGAGGCTCCGGCGGCGCTTTCTCCGATCATGCTCGCCAATACCCGGACCTCCTTGATCCGGGATTTGTTCAATTGGTTGATCTCGCGTTGCAGTTTGGGGATCAGCCAAGCCTGCAACGGGATCAGCGCCACCGCCGCGAGGCCGAACCAGAAGCTTTGCAGGAACAGGAAACCCAGGATCGTCAACATCTGGCCCGCCTGCAACACCGGCTGGCTGATCGCGTCGCCCATGAGACCGCCCATGGGTTCGGACTCGGCAGTGACCATCGACACCAGCTCGCCCTGGCTGACGCGTTCGAAATAGGGCTGCGGGAACCGCAGGATGCGCGAAATCAGCTGGTATCGGAACCGGCGCAGCATCCGTTCCGACAGAATGCCCTTCATCGTGTTGATGCGCATCTTGAGCAGACCGTGACACAGCACCGACAGCAGGAAAGCGCCGCAGAGCAGCCACAGGAACGTCACCTGTGGCACCTGCACGCCATAGACATCGATCATCGGCGACTGCGCCCCGATGGCGTCGTTGATGATCCGCTTGGGCAGTTCCAGCGTCAGGTAAAGCAGCGGGAACAGCAGGCTTGTCACCATCAGCAGAATCAGCTGATCGCGTTTCGAGTACTTCCAGATGAAACCAAATATCGTAGGTTCTATTGGATTGTTCCAAATGTGTTTCCGTACACGCGACCATCCCCGAAGGCCCGCGCAAAGTGATGTAGTTCCCAAGCCTAGCAACCACACCCCCCGCGGCGCAAATATTTTAGCCGCCCGCATTTGAGACGCAGCATGATTGCAGCGTCACCGGGAAAGTCCTAAGCTACAGGTGGAGAGCACGGACAGGAGGCTGATTTGTCCGACGTGACCAGTACGATTTTACTGCTTTTATGCTTGTTGCAGATAAAGCATATGTTTGCCGACTACTTCTTGCAGACTCCGCGGATGCTGGCGGATCGTGCAATCTATTTCCATGTGGGCCGCGCCCAGCACGCGGCCATCCATGCGGTCGGCTCGGCGGTCGCCTTTCTCCTGATCGGCGCGCCCATCGGCTTTACCTTGGCGATCTGCGCCGCGGAATGGGTTGCGCATTTTCACATCGACTGGGGCAAGGCCCGCCACGGCGAGGCCAGCGGCTGCGGCCCCAGCGACCCCGGTTTCTGGCGCGCGGCGGGGATCGATCAGGCGCTGCACCAGCTGACCTATATCGCCATGGCCTGGGCCTGGGTGCATTTCACCGTCAGCTAGAGCACCAGCCCTCGGGCAGCAGACTCGCGGTGACAGGCCGGCGGCGCGCAGACGGCGAGCCGTCCGCGTGCCCGGATGGCTGTGGTGTCAGAGGATAAAATCATCCGCCGACAGGTCATGCACGCCGTATAGCTCGATCCGGAAATCGCGCGCGCCATCGCCATCGGTATCGCCCCCGACAAATGTCGACTGGCCGTTGCTCCAGACCCGCAATTCGCCCGCCTGCCCCGAGAACGCCGCATCACCGATCAGCATGAACGCCTGGTTGCCGCCGACATCCGCGCGCGCATCTATCCCCGCGAGTTCGATCCGGTCCCCCTGCCCGGTGCCGAAATCGGTAATCCGGTCGTTCTTGATATGCGACAGCTTGGAAAAGACAAAGGTATCGCCGCCCTTGCCGCCGGTCTGCGTGTCCTTGCCGGTGCCACCGACAATCCGGTCCGCGCCATTGCCGCCGCTGAGCGTATCGCCGCCTGCGCCACCATGCAGCAGGTCCGCGCCGCCCTGCCCAAGGATGGTATCGCCGCCGCCCTTGCCGCTCAGGACATCCTTGCCGCCGCCACCGCGCACCGTATCGCCGAACGTGGTCCCGGCATAGCGATCCCTGACACCGGTGCCGGTCACGTCATGCGCCTCGGCCCAGATATGGTCATGGATCGGCGTCGGGTCCGCCAGCGTGCCGTTCAGACCGCCCCCCATCATGCCGGCCACAATCTCGTGCACATCGCCCATCACGCCAACGGGGTTGGTGATGTTGAACCCGGTAATGGTGATCATGTCGCCCATGTCTCCAACCAGCCCGTTCTCCAGCGCCAGGTCCTCTGTTGCCTCGTCCCACGCTTCGGCCAGCGTGCCGATGCGGATGGTCTCGATGGTGCCGCTGACCGAGTGGTTGGAGAACGTATAGGTGAAATCCTCCCCCTCGAGCAGGACAACCCGCGTTTCGGCCTCAGCACCGCTGGTCGGGGTATCCAGATGCAGAACCTGTGTCGTCACCCCGCTGTCGGGCAGGAAAACCGGAGTCTGAAAAGGCTCGAAGTCAACGAAATGCGCCACAAGGTCCGCGTTGAAGTCGATACCGGCACCGGTAACGGGGTTCAGGCTGAGTTGGATGGACAGGGTCATGAGGTCTCCTTTCTACGGCTGTCGGGGTCAAAAGCGCACGATGAGCGACGCCAATGCGTTAAAGCCGGGGGACGGTTGGGTTTCGAGATGGGCGGTGTAGGTTTCGTCAAAGATGTTGTTCAGCGTCAGGCCAAAGCTCGTGCGATCTGACAGCGCCTGTTGATAAAACAGGTCGACGGTCTGCCACGCCGGGCCGGGCATCGCCCCGCCCTCCTTGGTGCCAACGGATGTCAGCCGCGCGCCCAGTTCACGGCGGCCGTCGGGGCTGCGATAGCCCGCGGTCAGAACCAGCCGGTCCGGCGGCACACTGGTCAGTTCAAGGCCGGTCGCAAGGTCGATACCATCCAGAACCTGCCCTGCCAGCTCTCCAAAAAAGCCACCGGATTGATACGACGCCTCAAGCTCGATCCCGCGGATACGCACATTGTCGACATTGTTGTATTGATAATGGCCGCTGAACAGGCCACCGACCCGCACCAGACCGATATAGTCGTCGATCTTGTTGTAGAACCCGGTCGCGCGCAAATGCAGCGTATCGCCCGCCGTGATCAGGTCTTGCCGATCATAGCCGATGCCAATCTCGAAGGACCGCATCCGCTCGGGCCGCAATTCGGGATTGGGCCGGACCGGGAAATCCGCCGGCTCGGGATGTACGCCATTGACCAGCGTTTCATTCAGCGACGGAAAGCGCGACGCAAGCGCCATGCCACCATACAGCGTGACAGCGGAACCAACCGGGTATTCCAGCGCGATCCGTGGCGACAGCGCCTCGCCGGTCACGGTGGCGTCCGGGCTGCGCAACCGGTAGCTGTCCGCACTCAGCCCGAGAATGATGGTCGCGGGGCCAATGTCGATCCGGTCCTGCACCGCAAGCGACCACAGGTCGCGGTTGCCCGAGGGCGTCAGGCTGTCATTGGCGGGATCGTCGGTGGTGACCCGATCGCGGAACCCTTCGAGCGTCAGCCCAATATCATGGTCGGTCAGCCCGGCTCCGAAAACCCGCGCCATCTCGATCAACAGGCCGGTGGTGCCCGTGTCATAGGATCTGTCCTCTCCAATGGGGGCCAGATCCTCGGTCAGCAAGCGCTGAGACACCTTGGTCGCGACTTCGTACAGCTTGCCATTGACCGCCCAGCCGCCCCATACATCGTCCGCCTGATAGCCCAGAGACAGGGTATCGGTCCGCAGATCGTTTTCCCGCGGCAGGCTGGATAGGCGTCCGGTGTAATAGTCCATGTGCAACCGGCTGGCACCGAAAGTCAGGCGCGCGCCGTTCTCGCTGGTAAAGCCCAGCGTTGCGAGGCTGCTCTGCGTCTGTTGCCACGCATAGACCTTGGTGCCATCGGGTGCGGTATAGTCACCGGTTTCCGCACGTGTCCCCGCAACCGTCAGGTCGAACGCGTCGCTCAGCCTCCCGGCGACCGCGCCATGCAGCGTCGGCGTTTCGCTCAGCGTGCCATAGCGCAAGCGAACCTCTCCGCCCACCGGTCCGCCATCGTCGGGCAGCAGGTCGCCGGCCTCGACCGTCCGCATTTCCAGCGCCCCGCCAATCGCGCCCGCCTTGGCCCCCGGTCCACGCGAAACGGTGATCGCGCGCAACATCTCGGTATCCACCGCGAATGTGCCATTGGCATCATGACCCGACCGGGCAAAGTTCTGGCGCATCCCGTCGATGGTGACCGCGACCCGGCCAAAATCCTGCAACCCGCGAATGTTGACCGCCGTCTCGGCCCCGCCCGCCGCACCGCCGACCACCGTGACGCCGGGCGCGCCGCGCAGAATGGTCTGAAGGGGGCTGCCCTGGAACTCGGTCGACAGCCGTTCGTTGGAAATTCCGGTTTCATCCCAGTCCAACGCCTCGGGCAGCTCCGCCCGCACCTCGATCGTGTCCAGCACAAAAGGCGCACCCTCTTGCGCGGTGGCCGGATGGGCCAGCATAAGACACAGCAAGAGCAGGTATTGTTTGTCGGACATGGGGAATCACATTGCAACCGCATGGCGGGGCGCGCAGCGCGAACGATCTGCGCCCCGCCATGCCTCGTTGGCGCCTAGAACATGAACACGTCGTCAGAAAGATCGGCCAGTTCCACACCGAACAGACGGATGGATGCATCCCCCGCCGACAATTCGGTCCAGTTCCCGGTCTCGATCACCGCAAAGTCGCCGAGGGTCGACAAACCAAGCGCGGTAACGTCAATCATGTCTTCGGCGACGTCGAGATCCCGTATCACGTCGCGCGTGTTGCTGGCGACGATCTCGAAGGTATCGGCCCCGGCTCCGCCAAACAGCCGGTCGGCGCCGGCCCCGCCCTGGAGCACGTCATCACCGGCCCCGCCGCGCAACAGGTCACGCTGTGCGCCGCCGTTCAGCACATCGTTTCCCGCGCCACCGCTCAGGAAATCCACGCCATCCCCGCCCGCGAGCGTGTCGGCCCCGTGCCCGCCAAGCAGGTGATCGACGCCCTCACCCCCGGTCAGGGTATCATCGCCGCGCCCGCCGGTGAGCGTATCGTCGAGATCAAACCCCAGCAGGTTGTCAGCGCCGGAACCGCCCGTCACATCCACCGCATAGGCGGACCAGATCGCATTCAGCGCGGCGGCATCCGCGTTCTGCACCGCCTTGTAGATCGCATAGACCGGGTTGGTTGCCACGTCGGTCCCGCCGCCCGGTTCGACATCAAGCAGGAACCCGCGCAGTTCCAGCCCCGCATCGAAATCCGCAATACGCCCGGCATCGCCGGTTCCCTGTGTGCCGGTTGTGACACCGTCGACCCAGCTGCCAAAGACGAGCGCATCGAGTTCGCCGGTGATCCCGTGCCCGAAGGACGAGCCGTGATGCAGGTAGTCATAGGCAAGCCCCGACCCTTCGAGGATGACCGCCGCAGACGCCGGAGCGCCGTCCGCGTCATCGGTGTACCGGCCCAGCACCTGCGAGCCGTTCAGATAATATGTCGCGCCATAGACCGGGTCAGGCGTTCCGCCATAAAACTCCATCGCGTCACCGGTCAGGTTTGCAAAAAAGCCGTCAAGGAAAGTTTGCATGTCAAAGCCGCCGCTCAGGGCGGTGGCATCGAATTCGAGAATAGGGGGCAAAGGTCCGCTCCTGTCAGTCCGCTTGTATCACATGGGAGTGCTGACTGGCGGACCGCTCGCTCGCATGGCTCGGGTCGCTCCTACATTAACCTTAGTAAATTTGTCAATTAATGATTTACCGATTGCGCGCGGCGCGGCAACCGGACCGCGCCATTTACACCCCGTAGCGCGCCAGAAAGGTTTCGACCGCGTTCTCGATCACGTCATCGATTTCCTGCTGGCTGAACTCGGACTGGATGCCGAACACCGCGCGGACCCAGAGCTTGACCCGGCACAGCTCGGAAAACTGCTCTGCCGCCATACCCACATCCGCGATCCGCAACTCTCCCCGGTCGATCGCCTTGTGAAAATACGAGCTCAGCTGGGCACGTCCCATTTCGGGGCCGCTGGCATAGAAGGCCCGCCCAAGCTCCGGGAACCGCTCGCGCTCGGCGACACAGATCCGGAAACATTGCTGTGCAAAGGGCGACAACAGGAACGGCACCAGATGCTGCGCCGCGATTGTCAGCACCTGGCGCGGCGGCGCGGTTTCGTCGATCAGGCCAAGCACCTGCCCCGCCATGCGCTGGCATTCGGTCGATGCGACTTCCATGAACAACAGGCGCTTGTCGGGGAAATAGCTGTAGAGCGTCGCCTTGGAGACCCCGGCCGCGCGGGCGATGTCATCAACACTTGCCCCTTCGAACCCGTCGGCCATGAATACGCTGCGCGCGCCCTTGACCACCTGGTCAAACTTGCGACCGGTCCGCAGGATGGCATCTGGCTGGGTCATGCAGGCTCCGCTGAAGGCTCTGGGTGGCGACAACTTAAACCGAACGGTTCAGTTGCGACAACCACATTGACAGGACCGGTTGCCATTCCCACCGTCACCCCTATATTTAGAACCATTCTAAAACGGGGGTGCGACATGCGATTCTTCAACCACCGCAAACGCTTTGGCGATCTCTCCGAGCAAGAGGTGCTCGCGCTCGCCATTTCATCGGAAGAAGATGACGCACGCATTTATCGCGGCTATGCAGAGCACCTGCGCGCGGATTACCCCGCCAGCGCGCGGATGTTTGACGGCATGGCCGCCGAAGAGGACACCCATCGCGCCCGGCTGATCGACCTGCACCGGCGCCGGTTCGGAGATACGATTCCGTTGATCCGACGCGAACATGTGGCGGGCTATTATGCGCGACGCCTCGTATGGCTGATGGAGAGTCTCGGGCTGGATCGCATTCGCGACGAGGCCGGAATGATGGAGCGCGATGCCGAGCGTTTCTATCTCGCGGCCATCGCGCGGACCACCGATGCGGATACCCGCGAATTGCTGGGCGATCTGGCGGCGGCAGAGGCCGGCCACCAGGCCACGGCGGCGGAACTCGCGGCAGAAAATCTCGACGCTGACACCCGCCAGCAAGAGGATCTGGCCGCGCATCGGCAATTCGTGCTGACCTGGGTGCAGCCGGGGCTGGCCGGGCTGATGGATGGCTCGGTCTCGACCCTCGCGCCGATCTTTGCCACCGCCTTCGCAACACAGGATACCTGGACAACCTTCCTGGTGGGCGTCGCCGCGTCGGTGGGCGCGGGGATCTCGATGGGCTTTACCGAGGCCGCATCGGATGACGGCGAAATCTCGGGGCGCGGCTCGCCGATCAAGCGCGGCCTTGCATCGGGCGTGATGACCACCATCGGCGGGCTGGGCCACGCGCTGCCCTATCTCATCGCGGATTTCTGGACCGCCACGATCATTGCCTTTGCCATCGTCTTTGTCGAACTCTGGGCGATTGCCTGGATTCAGAACAGATACATGCAGACGCCGTTCTTTCGTGCCGCTTTCCAGGTCGTTCTGGGGGGCGCACTGGTGCTGGGCGCAGGGATTGTGATCGGCTCGGGCTAGCGCCCCTTGCGGCTCTGGGCGCTTGGCGATACGCCTGTGGCATGGTCGAGATCTTTCTGAGAACCCTGCCCTTTTTCGCGATCATCGGCCTGGGTTACTGGGCGGGTCGCGTGCGCTTCATGAGCGAAGAGGCCACCGCCTATCTCACCAAATTCGTGTTCTATTTCGCCCTGTCCGCCATGATCTTCCGGTTTGCGGCCAACCTGCAACTGGCCGAGATCTTCAACGGACGCCTGGTGCTTGGCTATCTGAGCGGCACCGCGTTTGTCTATTGCATCGCCATGGCGGTCGGGCTGCTGCGCAAACAGGGCCTGTCCACCGCCGCCATCGAAGCGCAATGCGCGGTGATCGGCAATGTCGGGTTCCTTGGGCTACCGATGTTCGTGATGCTGTTCGGCGAGGCCGCGATCGGGCCGATGATGCTGATCCTGGCGACCGACCTGATCGTGTTTGCCAGCCTGATGGTGGCCCTTGCCCATGGCAGCCGCGACGGGCGGCTGTCGCTGTCGATCCTGCGCACCATTGCAATCGGCCTGTTGCGCAACCCGATGATCGTGTCCATCGTGCTCGGGCTGAGCTGGTCGGGGCTGGCCCTGCCGATCCCCGAACCGATGAACGATTTCCTGTCGATCCTTGGCGGCGCGGCCACCCCCGGCGCGCTGTTTGCCATCGGCGCGTCGCTGGCCAGCAAATCGGCGGAGCGGGTCGAAGTCGCGCTGTGGCTGAGCTTTTGCAAGCTGGTCCTGCATCCGGTCTGTGTTGCGGTCGCGGTTTTGGTCCTGTTCCCGCTCGACAGCTATTCCACGATCATCGTGGTCTCGGCGGCGGCGATGCCGGTTGCCGGAAATGTCTACATGCTTGCCCAGCATTACGGCCTTGCGCCGCATCGGGTGTCGGCCGCCATCCTGTTTTCCACCGCGATCAGCATCCTGACCCTGCCTGTCGTCATGTCGTGGGTATCGGGCGGCTGATCGGGGAACTGATCGGGGGGCGGACCGGCAAATCAACGGGCGGGCGGCACCGGACACTGGACGCCACCCGCCGCGCCCGATAGCTGATAGGCAACATGCATCAAGGGAGTCACCATGCAAACCGTATCGGAGAACGCCTGCTTTGGCGGCACACAAGGGGTTTACAGCCACCGCTCGGCCTCGTGCGACTGTGACATGACATTCGGCCTGTTCCTGCCGCAAGAGGCGCAGGACGGCCCGGTCCCCCTGCTCTGGTATCTCTCGGGGCTGACCTGCACCCATGAAAACGCCATGACCAAGGCGGGCGCCCAGGGCTGGGCGGCGGAACAGGGCATTGCGCTGGTGTTTCCCGACACATCGCCACGCGGCGACGGGGTTGCGGACCACGACGACTACGACTTGGGCCAGGGCGCGGGATTCTACGTCAATGCCACCCAGGCCCCGTGGGCACCGCATTTCCGCATGTGGGATTACGTGGCCGAAGAGTTGCCGGCGCTGCTGACCGAAAATTTCGCCATTGACGGCACACGTCAGTCAATCACCGGCCATTCCATGGGCGGTCATGGCGCGCTGACGCTGGCAATGAACCTGCCCGGCCGGTTCCGCTCGGTCTCGGCCTTTTCGCCGATCTGCAACCCGACCGGCGCGGACTGGGGCCGCAAGCAGCTGACCGCTTATCTGGGCGAGGATGAAGCCCGATGGGAGCGTCACGATGCCAGCCTGCTGATGCGCAAGACCGGATTTGACGGCCCCGTCCTGATCGATACCGGCGGCAATGACCAGTTCATCGACCTGTTGCGCCCCGAAACCCTGGCCGATGCCATCGCTGCCCGGCGGCAGCCCGCGACCTTCCGGCTGCAACCGGGCTACGATCACAGCTATTTCTTCGTGTCGACCTTCATGGAAGACCACGTCGACTTTCACGCACAGGCGCTCTGGGCCTGAGACCGTTGGGCGCGCTCTACATCGATGCCGATGCCTGCCCGGTCAAGGCCGAAGCCGAGCGCGTCGCCAGCCGCCACCGCATCCGGATGTACGTGGTCTCCAACGGCGGGTTGCGCCCCTCGGCCAATCCGCTGGTGGAAACGGTGATCGTGCCCGAAGGTCCGGACGTGGCGGATATGTGGATCGCCGACCGCTGCAAGGCCGGGGACGTCGTGGTGACCGCTGACATCCCGCTCGCGGCGAAATGCGTGGCGGCGGGCGCGCGGGTGATCCGCCACAATGGCGAGGCCTTTACCGAGGCCAATATCGGGCAACAACTGGCGATGCGCGACCTGATGGCCGACCTGCGCGCCGCCAATCCACTGGGAACCGCCGGCGGCGGCAAGGACTTTACAAAGTCCGACCGCTCCCGTTTCCTGAACGCGCTGGAACGAGAGATCAGGGCCGCCGCCCGATCACAACAGGGATCATGAACATGCAACCACAAGCCGTGGTGTTCGACATCGGCAATGTGCTGATCGAATGGCAGCCCGAACGGTTCTACGATGGCGTGATCGGCCCGCAACGCCGCCGGGCGATGTTTCAGGCCGTGGACCTGCACGGCATGAATGATCGTGTCGACAGGGGCGAGCACTTCACCGACACGATCTATGCCACCGCCGAGGAATACCCGGACTGGCGCAGCGAAATCCGCATGTGGCATGATCGCTGGATCGAATTGGCACAGCCGGAAATTCCCCATTCCATCCGCCTGTTGCGCGCCCTGCGCGGCAAGGGTGTCCCGGTATTTGCCCTGACCAATTTCGGCATCCAGAGCTTTGACTTTGCCGCGACCCATTATCCGTTCCTGCGCGAATTTGACCGGCACTATATCTCGGGCCACCTCAAGGTGATCAAACCCGATCCGGAAATCTATGCCATCGTCGAGACCGACAGCGGCATCGCCCCCGGCGCGTTGCTGTTTACCGACGATCGCGCCGACAATATCGCGATGGCAAATGATCGCGGCTGGCAAACCCACCTGTTTAACGGCCCGCAGGGCTGGGCCAACCGGCTGGTCGGGGCCGGACTTCTGACACCAACGGAGGCAGCATGACCATCCCATTCATCCCCTTTGCCGAGGGCGAAGCACAGCTTGACTGGCTGGGCCTGACCGAGGCGCTGGCACGCGGCCACGACCTGCCCAAGGCCGAGATTGGCGATACGTTTCTCTACCGCGACCCCGACACGCTGCTGTCGCGTTCGGCATGGATCGACGGCATGGGGCTTGCGGTCAAGACGGCAACGATCTTTCCCGGCAACCCGGCCAATGGCGCACCGATGGTGAACGGCTCGGTCAACCTGTTCTCCGACCGGGACGGCACGATCTCGGCGCTGATCAATTTTCACCTGGTGACCAAGTGGAAAACCGTGGGCGACAGCCTGCTGGCCGCCAGGCGGCTTGCGCGGGCGGACTGCAAATCGATCCTGATCGTCGGCACCGGCACCGTGGGCGGCGGGCTGTGCGAGGCGTTTGCCGCCGGGTTTCCCGACGCAGGCATCACCCTGTGGAACCGCACCCGCGCCAAGGCCGACGCATTGGCCAGCGACTATCCCGGCGTCAGCGTTGCCGATGACCTCGAAACGGCGGTGCGTTCGGCGGATATCATCATCACCGCCACGATGTCCTCATCGCCGGTCATCAAGGGCGCGTGGCTGCAACCGGGCCAGCATCTGAACCTGATCGGCGCCTACCGCCCCGACATGCGCGAAGCCGATGATGACGCGCTGCGCCGCGCGCGAATCTTCGTGGACAGCTTTGACACCACGATCGGCCATATCGGGGAAATCCAGATCCCGCTTGACGACGGGGTGATCACCCGCGACGACCTGGTGGCGGATTATTACGACCTGGCCGCGTTTTCCCGCAACTCGGATGAGGAAATCACCCTGTTCAAGAATGGCGGCGGCGCGCATCTCGACCTGATGACCAGCCGCTATATCCTCGATCGCTGGCAAGCCAGCCGCTAAGCAACCAACAGCGTGTTATGGCCGCGCACCAATTGCATTTCACCGGAAGGGCGCTTATCTGGGCGCCACACCGGCCAACAGGGGCAACGCAATGAACTGGATTACCAACTACGTCCGTCCAAGGATCAACTCGATCTTTTCGCGCCGCGAGACCCCCGAGAATCTCTGGCAGAAATGCGACGAGTGCGGCACGATGTTGTTCCACCGCGAATTGCGCGATCACCTGAATGTCTGCACCAATTGCGGCCACCACATGGCCATCAGCCCGCGCGAACGGTTCAAGGCGCTGTTTGACGGCGGTGTTTTCGCCGAGATCGCGGTTCCTGCTCCGATCGCCGACCCGCTGCAATTCCGTGACCAGAAAAAATATCCCGACCGCCTGAAAGCCGCGCAAAAGGATACCGGCGAGGCCGAAGCCATGCTGGCCGCTACCGGTGAAATCGGCCGGACCCCCGTTGTCGCCGTGGCGCAGGATTTCAGCTTCATGGGCGGCTCGATGGGCATGTATGTGGGCAATGCGATCATCGCCGCGGCCCAAGAGGCGGTGAAGCTCAAACGCCCGCTGATCCTGTTTTCCGCAGCCGGTGGCGCGCGCATGCAGGAAGGTATCCTCAGCCTGATGCAGATGCCCCGCACCACGGTGGCGGTACAGATGCTGAAAGAGGCCGGCCTGCCCTATATCGTGGTCCTGACCCACCCCACCACCGGGGGCGTCACCGCGTCATATGCCATGCTGGGCGATGTCCATATCGCCGAACCCAACGCGCTGATCTGCTTTGCCGGCCCACGCGTGATCGAACAGACCCTGGGCGAACGGCTCCCTGATGGCTTCCAGAGGGCGGAATACCTGCTGGATCACGGCATGCTGGACCGGGTTGTCACCCGCACCGAGATGCGCGACGAGCTGATCGTATTGACCCGGATGCTGCTTGGCCTGCCCCCGGCGGTGCGCGGCGACCTGCCGCCGCCGGAGGCAGTGGAACCGCAACCCCAGGAGGACGCGGCCCAAGCCCCGGCCCCGACCGAAACGCCCGAGGAAAAATGACCGCGGCCACATCCGACATCATCCTTGAAAGGATGATGGCGCTCCACCCCAAGATCATCGATCTCACCCTTGACCGGATGTGGCGACTGCTCGCCGCATTGGGGCATCCCGAACGCCAGCTGCCCCCGGTGGTCCATATCGCCGGAACCAATGGCAAGGGCTCGACCCTCGCGATGATCCGCGCCGGTCTGCAAGGGGCCGGACACACCGCACATGCCTATACCAGCCCCCATCTCGCGCGATTCCATGAACGCATCCGCCTTGCCGGAGCGTTGATCAGCGAACCGGATCTGACTTCCGTTCTCGACGAGTGCTACGCGGCAAACGGCGATGCGGAAATCACCTATTTCGAAATAACCACCTGCGCGGCCCTGCTGGCCTTCTCGCGCGTGCATGCCGATTTCACCCTGCTCGAAGTCGGGCTGGGCGGACGGCTGGATGCCACCAATGTCGTCGCCGCGCCGCGGCTGTCGGTCATCACCCCGATCTCGATCGACCACACGCAGTTTCTGGGCAACACGCTCGAACAGATCGCCGGTGAGAAGGCCGGGATCATCAAGCGAGGTGTTCCCTGTGTCGTCGCCCCGCAGGAAGACGCCGCAATGCAGGTGATCGAACGCACCGCCGCCCGGTTGGGCGCGCCGCTTCTGGTTCACGGTCAGCACTGGCACATTGCCGAGGAACGCGGGCGTCTGGTCTATCAGGACGAAACCGGACTGCGCGACCTTCCTCTGCCCAACCTCATGGGTCCACACCAGATCATCAACGCCGGCACGGCACTCGCCGCACTGCGGCATCTCGATCCCGGCGAAGGGGCCTGCGAAGCGGCCGTCACCCGCGCAGAATGGCCCGCAAGAATGCAGCGGCTGAACAGCGGACCACTCCCCCAGGCCGCACCAGATGCCGAGATTTACCTGGATGGCGGCCACAACGCGGCTGCCGGACAGGCGCTGGCGGATGTACTTTCCACCTTGCCGCAGCGCCCAACCCACCTGATTTGCGGGATGCTGAACACCAAGGATGTCAGCGGATACCTGCGCCCCCTGGCAAAACATGCGCGAACCCTGACGGCAGTCTCGATTCCCGGTGAAGCCAATACCCTCACTGCCGAGCAAACGGCAGAGGCCGCCACCGCTGTGGCACTGTCCGCAACAACAGCAACAACCGTTCAAGAGGCTTTGCAAGCCCTCACCGCCCACACCCCACGTGCGCGCATCCTGATTTGCGGCTCTCTTTATCTTGCTGGAGCCATCCTGCGCGAAAACAGCTGAGCGCCTCGCGTTTCGAGACGTATGGAGTTTGAGTATTTTGACAAAGATGAAGCTCAGACCTGTGCCCTTCATCTTTGCCGAAATACTCCGGGGGAGACGCCCGCAGGGCGGCGGGGGCAGCGCCCCCAGACCCGCAGGTCCGGGTTTTGCCACTCGAAGAGCCTCGCAGCGCGCTTTTGCCGGCCGTCCATTCGGGTGGAACATTGGTGGCGATGTTCTCGGCGTGTGCCGTGAAACGATTCCCGCCGATTTTCGTAAGGATGAAAGCGCGCAAGTTGGGGATTGAATTGGTTCTGGTCGGACATGCGGACCGGCCATCGCGACGGAGGGGGCTCGTTCGCCAGGTCCATGCCGTGAATATCGGCTCAGGTTTCGACTTCGGCAGGGGGAAGGATATTTTTGCAACTGTCATGTCGCCTGCCCGACATGCGCCCAGGGTCGCGCGATGCCGGCAATGCAGACCGGGGTTTCGCCCTAACCTAGCCCAGATCCACCGCAGGAATGACCGTGCGCAGGAGGAAAACCGCCACGCGGGCATCGCCCGGCGACCTGGGGGAATGGTCACTGCAACCTCCGCCCCCACCGCTTGGCTTGACCACGGAGGCATAAGCATAGCCTTTGGCGCGTGCTCATGTCTGAGATTGAAACCATCACCGATGGCGGTCGCCAACGTGCCCTATTTGCTGTGCCAATGGCGCAAACGGATACCTGAAGTGGGCAATATCGCCGGGCCGGGGGATGATAGCGTCGCCAGTCATTGCCAGATCCGGGAGGCGAAGGGTCAGCATCCTTGAACCCGAGCGCCCGCTCGGTTGCAGGATGCGGGAAAACGAAACCCTCAGGGAAAAGCCGGCCCTGCCTGCGCCATCGCTCGAACGGTCAGTGGAACGGCGCCCCACCCATGGACACCGGCCGGATCACGGCGTTGCTGAACCGGGAGCCGCATTCGGTGGGTCTGCTGCCTGCCCGAAGAGGATACCCAAACCCGGGATTCGACCTCATCGAAGAAGCAGCCGATTGAGGCCAGACGCCAATCCAATCGCTTGCTTTATGCCACCCAATCCGCTGCCTGCATCTCTCGCAGGCGGCTGGCGGTGCGTTCGAACTCGAAGGTGCCTTCACCTTCGACATAGAGCATTTCCGGCTGATCTGCGGCAGAGGCGATCAGGCGGACGCGCGCCTCGTACAGCGCGTCTATCAGTGTCACGAACCGTTTCGCTTCATTGAAGTTCTGCCGTGACAGGCGTGGAATGTCTTCGAGGATCAGGACCCGTGTCGCGCCCGCGAGTGCGAGATAGTCGGCTGGTCCGAGCGCGGCGCCGCAGAGATCGTAGAAACTGGCGCGGGCGATACCGTTGCGGAAGGCCGGGATCACGACATCCCGCTTGTTGACGACCAGCGTCAGCGGGTCTGCCGGGCCGCCGGCGAGATCTTCCCAAACCGATTGGATATCGGCCCGCGCCTCTGGCCCGATCGGCGTGAAATAGACCTGTGTGCCTTCCAGCCGGTGTTGCCGGTAATCCGTCGGGCTGGCCAGTTCATGCACGACGAGCCTGGAGCTGATCAGATCGATGAACGGCAGGAACAATTGCCGGTTCAGACCGTCCTTGTACAAATCGCCGGGAATGCGGTTGGAGGTGGTGACGATCACGATCCCGGCATCGAGCAGCTTTTCAAACAAGCGCCCGACGATCATGGCATCGGTGATGTCGGTGATCTGCATCTCGTCAAAGGCCAGCACCCGGAGCGACTGGATCACCTCGGCGGCGGCAGGTTCGAGCGCGTCGCGTGCTCCGGCCTTGCGGGCCTTGTGCATCGCGGCGTGGATCTCCTGCATGAAAGCATGAAAATGCACGCGGCGCACGGGCACAGTCTCGAGAGACTCGACAAACAGGTCCATGAGCATCGACTTGCCTCGCCCGACGCCGCCCCAGAGATAGAGCCCCATGACAGGGTCCGGGGCCTTGCGAAACAGGCCACGCTTGACCGGCCGGGCAAGCGCCGTGGCGATACGTTCAAACTCGGGGAGCACGGCCTGTTGCACCGGGTCGGGCCGCAGGCTGCCATCCGCGATACGCGCGGCATAGATATCGGAGACACGGCTCATGGCCCACGCATAGCGCGCCCACGGTCCGTTGAAAAGCGGGTGGATCAAGCCAACACATCAACGATTGTGATGCGACGGGCAAAAAATCCTGAATTGCGATTACAGACCTTTCCACTACTCTCCCGGATCGCACCGCAGGAGCCCCGAGATGTATCAGAAAACGCCTTTGTTCACGCCCGTTCTGCTGGTGGGCTGTGCCATAATCCTGGTCAGCTTTGCCATTCGCGGATCATATGGCGTGTTCCAGATCCCGATTGCCGAAGAATTCGGTTGGCTCAGGGCAGAGTTTTCCATGGCGATCGCGATCCAGAATCTGGCCTGGGGGGTGGGGCAGCCGATCTTTGGCGCCCTTGCGGAGAAGGTCGGGGATCGCAAATCGATCATTGCCGGTGCCTTGATCTATGCGCTTGGCCTGCTGCTCTCGGCGCAATCGGTCACGCCGCTGGAACACCAGGCCTATTCGTGGCTTGTGGGGTTTGGCATCGCCGGCACCGGGTTCGGCGTCATCCTGGCGGTGGTCGCTCGCGCCGCAAGCGACGAGAACCGATCGATGTCGCTGGCCATTGTCACCGCGGCGGGCAGCGGGGGCCAGATCGTCGGTCCGCCGCTGGTCGAATGGCTGCTTGGTTTCCTGGCATGGCAGCAGGTATTCGTGATCTTTGCCGCCGCGATTCTCGCCATGATCCTTACCTTGCCCCTCATGCGCGCCCCGGCGCGGCCAGCCCCCATCGAAGCGGGTCAGGGCATGGGTCAGGTCGTCGGCCAGGCGCTGCGCGATCCGACATTCCTGATGATCTTCATGGGCTTTTTCAGCTGTGGGTATCAACTTGGCTTTATCACCGCGCATTTTCCGGCCTTCGTGACCGAACTGTGCGGCCCGATCCTGCCTGGTGGCATTCTGCACGGTATCGGCATCACCACCACCTCGGCGCTTGGGGCCATTGCGATTTCCCTGATCGGGCTGGCCAACGTGGCGGGCACGCTGATCGCGGGCTGGGCCGGCAACCGGTTCTCCAAGAAATATCTGCTTGCGGCGATCTACACAGGTCGCACGGTGCTTGCGGCCATTTTTATCCTGTTGCCGATCACGCCGCTGTCGGTGGTGCTGTTTTCCCTGGGCATGGGCACGCTCTGGCTGGCAACGATTCCGCTGACCTCGGGGCTGGTCGGACAGATATACGGGCTGCGCTACATGGGCACGCTGTATGGCATCATCTTTTTCAGCCACCAGCTGGGCAGCTTTCTCGGCGTCTGGCTCGGGGGGCGGATGTATGACGCCTATGGGGATTACACGATGGTCTGGTGGATCGGCATTGCCGTTGGTGCCTTGAGCGCCCTGGTCCATTTGCCGATCCGCGAACGCCCGATAAGGCTGGCCACGGCCTAGCTTCACCCTTGTACCTCATCGGGCGCGCGGCTATTCCCGATCTCAGCTAGTTTTCCGGAGGCCCGCCATGCTCAAGCGTAAGTTCGACAAGACCAACCTGCCCAGCCGCCACGTGACCGAGGGGCCCGAGCGCGCGCCGCACCGGTCGTATATGTATGCGATGGGGGTCAGCGACGAGGAAATCCACCAACCCCTGATCGGTGTCGCGACCTGCTGGAACGAAGCGGCGCCGTGTAACATCTCGCTCAACCGTCAGGCACAGGCGGTCAAGCTCGGCGTCAAGGCCGCGTCGGGCACCCCGCGCGAATTCACCACCATCACCGTGACCGACGGCATCGCCATGGGTCACGAGGGCATGCGCAGTTCGCTTGCCAGCCGCGAGGCGATTGCCGACACTGTCGAACTCACCATGCGTGGCCACTGCTATGACGCGCTTGTCGGGTTGGCGGGCTGTGACAAGTCCCTGCCGGGCATGATGATGGCCATGGTCCGGCTGAACACCCCCTCGGTCTTTATCTATGGCGGCTCGATCCTTCCGGGCAAAGCGCCACAGGTCGATGAAATTCCCGAAGACTTCCGCACCCGCGACCTGACCGTTCAAGACATGTTCGAGGCCGTCGGCCGTCACCAGAACGGCACCATGTCGGACGCGGCACTTGATATGCTCGAACGCGTCGCCTGCCCGTCTGCCGGTGCCTGCGGTGGCCAGTTCACCGCCAACACCATGGCCTGTGTCTCCGAAGCCATCGGCCTTGCCCTGATGAACAGTTCGGGCATGCCCGCGCCGTATGAATCCCGCGACCAATATGCCGAAGCTTCGGGTCAGGCGGTGATGAACCTGCTTGAGAAAAACATCCGCGCCCGCGATGTCGTGACCCGCAAGTCGCTGGAGAACGCCGCCCGCGTGGTGGCCTGTACCGGCGGTTCGACAAACGCAGGTCTGCACCTGCCCGCCATCGCGCACGAGGCTGGCATCGATTTCTTCCTGCAAGACGTCTGCGACATCTTCCGCGACACGCCCTATTTCGTCGATCTGAAGCCCGGCGGCCAGTATGTCGCCAAGGATTTGTATGACGCGGGCGGCATTCCTGTAGTGATGAAGGAACTGCGCAAGGCCGGTCTGATCCACGAAGACTGCATGACCGCGACCGGCAACACCATCGGCGAAGAGCTCGACAAGATCGACCGCGTGGCCGATGGCCGCGTGATCTATCCCATCGAGAACCCGCTGACCAAGACCGGCGGCGTGGTCGGGCTCAAGGGCAATCTTGCGCCCGAAGGTGCCATCGTCAAGGTTGCGGGCATCCCGGCCAACCACCAGCGTTTCGTCGGCCCGGCCCGCGTGTTCGAATGCGAGGAAGACGCGTTTGAAGCAGTCAAGGCTCGCGGCTATGAAGAAGGCGAAGTCATCGTCATCCGCAACGAAGGCCCCGCAGGCGGCCCCGGCATGCGCGAAATGCTGTCGACCACGGCGGCGCTTTCGGGTCAGGGCATGGGCAAAAAGGTTGCGCTGATCACCGATGGCCGGTTCTCGGGCGCGACCCGTGGCTTCTGTGTCGGCCATGTCGGCCCCGAAGCGGCACAGGGCGGCCCGATCGCACTGATCAAGACCGGCGACATCATCACCATCGATGCGCCCAACGGCGAAATCAGCGTTGACCTGAGCGACGAGGAACTGGAAGCCCGCAAGGCCGACTGGAAAGGCCCGCGCGAAACGATCTATGCCTCTGGCGCGCTCTGGAAATACGCCCAGCTCGTCGGCGCGACCTATAAAGGGGCGGTGACGCATCCCGGTGGCGACGCGGAAAAACACGTCTACATGGACCTGTAAAGCGACGCCCGGGCGGGCTCCAATCCGCCCGGGCGTTCCCTTTTGAACGTGCAGGATCGCGTCGAATGCACATGACGGCACGTTTGCCGGTTTATCCCATCGCAACGAATTCGTTAAATACTCCCCAAGGAAACTGACTTGGCGGCAGAGCGACGAATGAGCAAACTGATCAACCGGCTGCGGCATACACGGACCCGACGCCGCTGGCGACGGGCTGCCGATGACGCCGAGCATGCCGACCTGGCGGATCTGCGCCAGCAGCGCAACGAAGCCCGCCGCCTGTCGGTCGAACTGGATCGCCTGATACATGTCGCGGACGGGCGGCTGGCCTTGCCGAAACTCGGGTCGTCCTCGTTCCCGCGTCCGCATGGCACCGACTGGGCCTGGCGCCCGGCCCTGTGGTGCGGCCCGCTGCACCGTCCCGGGCTGAGTTCCGCTCCAAGCGAGGCCGCGCTCGGGACCGAGGTCCGGGTGTTTCACGATTGCTCTGCCTCCGAACTGACCCTGCGCCAGCTGCGCAACACGCGGGTGCAGGATCTGGCCCCCTTCGGACTGCGGATGGATGTGTTCCGGTTTGACGGGTCCTTCCTGTCGCTGGCCATCGACCTGCCCGGCGCGGCGGCCGAGAGGCTGCACCGCGATCACATCCTGCGCGTCGAGACCATCCTGGAGGTCGAATCCCCACTGGGCATCTATGCCCGGCTCAACATCCAGAACGGCCCCAACACCGAGCAAATCTCCCGCAAGCTGGCAGCGCAGGACAGCGCCGCGCGGGTGGATTTCGATCTGGCCGGCACACGGCTCAACGAACGGCGGATCGAGAAAATCTGGCTTGATCTGATCTTTGAAACCCCCGAAATGAACCAGGTGATCCTGCGTGACCTGACCTTTGCCCGGCACCGCCGTGCCGCGTTGTAACCAGAAAGTTCCGTGATGAGTGACCTGACACTGACCAAGACCCGCTTTGCCCAGGGCCACTGGGAAGGGCGCGTGTCCGGCCCCGCGCGCGGGGCGCGACCACGGATCGAAGTGCGTCACCTCGATCAGGTCGTAGAGGGCGTGGAACTGACCGAGGGCAGCGCGCCGGGGCAATGGAACCTCGTGGTCCCGGTGCCCGGATGGGCACTGAGCGACGGTATCCAGACATTCGTGATCCTGGATGCAAGCCGCGACGCCAAGCTGGGCGAATTTGCCCTGATCGCCGGGGATGCGGCTGCCGACAACCTGCGGGCCGAGGTCGATCTGCTACGTGCCGAACTGGACATGCTCAAACGTGCGTTTCGCCGGCATTGCCGCGAAACCCCGGAAACCGACGGGGGTTGACCTTGGCGCATCGGGCCCCTATCTGCCGCTCAGGGTGATGAGCCCCTGCCGCTCGCTGGCCATGCCATGGTGAAGCTCATCCTGATATCGACACTCCGCTCTTCTTCATGCGGTACGTTGGCAACGCGAGCCCCAACCGGATTTTCCGCATCAGGAAAGGAACGAGGTGTGATATGTCCACGCTCAACATGTCATTGGATGACCTGAAATCCCAGGCCCGCGCATTGCGCCAGGCGCTATCGGCAACCGGCCACGCGGTTTCCCACAGCCAGTCGCTCGAATTGCTGGCCCGTCAACTGGGGCACCGCGACTGGAACACGTTGCACGCGCTGACCGGCAACGCCCCGCCCAGCCCCTACCAGCTTGGTCAGAAGGTCAAGGGGGCCTATCTGGGACAACGCTTTAGCGGTGAAATCATTGGTCTGCGGGAAATGGCGGATGGCGCGCGTTATCACCTGACCCTGCGCTTTGATGCGCCAGTCGACGTGATCCGCTTTGAAAGCATGAGCAACCTGCGCTCGCAGATCAACGCGGTTGTCGACCGCAAGGGGGTCACGGTGGAAAAGACCTCGGATGGTCAGCCGCATCTGGTTCTGGACAGGGCCTGACGCCCGCTGCGACCGAAACAACAAAGGCCGCGCAAACGATGCGCGGCCTTTTTCAGAGTTTCGGAGGGCGTCTAGTTTTTCGGGCCCAGGGCCGACAGCCCCTTGAGAATGTCGATGGCATAGGCCAGCTGATAATCCTCTTCCCGCAATTCGGCGGATTTCTCGGCCTTTTCGCGATCTTCCTCGATCTGGCGGATCTCGTCTTCGGACAGGCTGTCGTTGTTCAAGCGCCCGCGCAGGTCCGCTTCCGAGCGGATGCGGGCCGCGGTGCTGGCCTCTTCTTCATCCTCGCTCTCGGGTTCGCGCCGGGGCTGGGCCACCACGATGTCGGGCGACACGCCAAGCGCCTGGATCGAGCGGCCCGACGGCGTGTAATAGCGCGCGGTGGTCAGGCGCATCGCCCCGTCCCCACGCAGCGGCATCACGGTCTGGACCGACCCCTTGCCAAAGCTCTTGGTGCCGACGACGATGGCGCGGCGATGATCCTGCAGGGCACCGGCCACGATTTCCGACGCCGAGGCAGAGCCGCCATTGATCAGCACCACCATCGGCTTGCCCTCGATCAGGTCGCCCTCGGTCGCGTTGAACCGCTCGCCATCGGCAACGTTGCGCCCGCGTGTGCTGACGATCTCGCCCTCGTCCAGAAAGGCATCCGAGACCGAGATCGCCTGTGTCAGCAGGCCGCCCGGATTGTTGCGCAGGTCCAGCACCACGCCGTTGATATTGTCAAGACCACCGGCCGCTTCGATCTGTTCCTTGAGCCCCGCTTCGAGGTTCGGGGTCGTCTGGTCGTTAAAGGTCGTCACCCTCAGCACCACGCTTTCGCCCTCGCTACGGGTCCGCACGGCGGTGAGCTTGATGGTGTCGCGAATGATCGAAACGTCAAAGGGTTCGTTCTCGCCCTCGCGGACCACGGTGATCACGATTTCCGAGCCGACCGGCCCGCGCATCATGTCAACCGCTTTGTCCAGCGTCAGGCCCAGCAGGCTCTCTCCATCCACATGGGTGATAAAGTCGCCCGCCTCCATGCCAGCCTCGTCCGCCGGGGTGCCATCGATGGGCGAGACGACTTTGACAAAGCCTTCCTCCTGCGTCACCTCGATCCCCAGGCCGCCAAATTCGCCGCGGGTCTGCACCCGCATCTGGGTGGCATCATCGGGCGACAAGTAGCTGGAATGCGGGTCCAGCGATGTCAGCATGCCGTCGATCGCCGCCTCGATCAGCTCGGCCTCGTCCACCTGTTCGACATATTGCGCGCGAATGCGTTCAAAGATATCGCCAAACAGGTCGAGCTGTTCATAGACGTTTGCGCTGCGCTCGTTTTCCTCTGCCACCAGCGGGCCAGCGATCTGTGTCGTCGCCACAACCCCCGCAAGCGTGCCGCCCAGGGCAGCCATCACGAATTTCTTCATGTTCGTTTATCCATCCTTATCGGTTCGGAACCACGTTGCCGGATCGACCGGCCGCCCGCCCTCTCTGACTTCCATATAGAGCGCTTCTGAGTAGAGAGTACCAGTGGCATCACCGCTTAGTGACAGAATTGTGCCGATTTCAGGGGCGTTTCCGCCCATGAATCCCACCGGTGTTCCGGCGGATATGGCATCACCGGTGCGCCCCAGCACATCGCGTAGCCCGGCGATGACGATCAGCATATCCGGCTGCGGCTCAAGGATCACCGCGTTTCCCATGTCCAGCAACGGGCCGCGATACCGGATGGTTGCCGATACCGGCGCAGTAACCAGCGCCCGTGCGCGCGTCAGGACGGTCATGCCATCTTCGTCAGCGGGCTGCACCTCGCCGGCGACCGGCAGGTCCAGCGCGCCCTTGCGTCCGCTCGCATCGCCGGGATAGGGCGCGATCGGCCGTGCCGAAATCTGCGACAGCCCGCCGATGAAATCGTCAAGCGTATCGACGGATGACACAAGGATCGCGGTTCTGACCGGGTCTTCGGCGAAATGTTGCGGCACGTCGGTCCGTCCGGCCATCTCTGGCCCCAGGGCGGCGCGCGCCTGCTCGGCACCGGCCAGCGCATCGCGCAGCACATCGGCGGCCTGCCCCTGCGCCGTTTGCAGGGTCTGCAACTCATCCAGCGCGATCCGAAGCCTTGCCGCGCGTTCCGCCAGCACCGGTTTCATCTCGGCCATCATCATCTGCACCCGCGCCGCGCCGACCGGCCCCGCCGGATGGGTCACGGCAAAGACCGGCGGCGCGGTTTCGGCGGCCTGCAACGCCATGAGAAATCGCGCGATCTCGGCCTCTTGCAGCACAAGCGCCTGGCTGAGTTGAGCCTCGCGGGTCGCCGCCGCGCGCAACCCGTCGCCCATCGCATCCATTCCGGCCTCGTAGGCATGTATCGTCCGGGTCAGCGCGCGAACCGGGTCGGGCGCGTCCACGGCCTCGGCCAGGGAACGCTCCGCCGCCCGCAACCGTTCAATCGCGGCAGTCGCGGGATCGGTCTGGGCCGCGATGGCCGTGCCCCAGAAAAGCCCGGCGCACAGGGCGAGGCGCAGGATCATCTGAGCAGGCTCTCGCCGGTCATCTCGGGCGGTTGCGGCAACTCCATCAGCGCAAGCAGCGTCGGCGCGAGATCGCACAGCCGTCCGCCATCGCGCAGCGCCGCGCCCTCGGGCCCGTTGACCAACGCCACCGGCACCGGGTTGAGCGTATGCGCCGTGTGCGGCCCGCCGGTTTCCGGGTCGATCATCATCTCGCAATTGCCGTGATCCGCCGTCACGATCATGGCCCCCCCCACCTCGCGCAGGGCGGCGACCACCCGCGACAAACCCTGGTCTACCGCTTCGCAAGCCTTGATCGCCGCGTTCAGATCGCCGGTATGCCCGACCATGTCCGGATTGGCATAGTTGGTGACGATCAGGTCATAGCCCGCATGGATCGCCTCGACAAATTTGTCGGTCACTTCGCCCGCCGACATCTCGGGTTGCAGATCATAGGTCGCAACCTTGGGCGATTTCGGCATGAACCGGTCTTCGCCCTCTTCGGGCTGTTCCTTGCCTCCGTTCAGAAAGAACGTGACATGCGGGTATTTCTCGGTCTCGGCCAGCCGGAACTGGCGCTTGCCCTGTGCCGCGACCCAGGCGCCCAGCGTGTTGACGATCTCGGCCTTGGGATAGGCGGTGGTCATGTAGCCGCAATGCGCATCCGAATAGTCGACCATGCCCAAAAAACCCGCAAGCGCCGGGCGCGGGCCGGTGTCAAACCCGTCGAACTCCGGCTGACCGATTGCCGCCAGGATCTCGCGGGCACGGTCTGCGCGGAAGTTCAGGCAAAAAAACCCGTCACCGTCCTGCACGCCCGCATAATCCCCGATTACCGCAGGCCGGATGAATTCATCGGTCTCGCCCCGCGCATAGGCATCGGCCACGGCGCTTTCGGCGGTTTGCGCGGCGTTCCCCCGTGCCCGGATCATCGCGTCATAGGCCTGTTGCACCCGCTCCCACCGATTGTCGCGATCCATCGCGAAATAGCGCCCCGACACTGTGACGATCCGCACCGCTTCGGGTAGAATGGCCGACAATCCACGCAGGTAGGTCTCGGCGGATTTCGGAGCGACATCGCGCCCGTCGGTGATCGCGTGCAACACAACCGGAACCCCGGCATCGGAAATCGCCCTGGCGGCGGCGGCGATGTGGTTGAGATGCCCATGCACCCCGCCATCCGACACCAGCCCCATCAGGTGCGCGGTGCCGCCGCTGCGCCGCAGGTCCTCGACAAAGGCCAGCAAGGCCGCATTCGCAAAAAAGCTGCCATCCTCGATCGCCAGGTCGATCTGGCCAAGGTCCATCGCTACCACGCGCCCGGCCCCGATATTGGTATGTCCCACCTCGGAATTGCCCATTTGCCCGCTGGGCAGCCCGACATCGGGGCCATGGGTGGTCAGGGTCGATTGCGGCCCGTCCTGCATGATTGCGTCAAAGGCCGGTGTCCGGGCCAGCCGCGGCGCGTTGCCGTCGGTCTGCTCGGACAGCCCCCAACCATCGAGGATACACAACACAACGGGTTTGGGGGCAGGCATGGCAGGGCTCCGGTGATCTGAATATGGCCGCCTAATAGCGCCTGCACCCGGCAGGGTGAACCGGTATTCCGGCCCGCGGGGCGGCAAAACGCCCAAATCCCGGCCCGATGCCTCACGGGGCCGCCCATCGCCCGATACCTGCGCCCCTTGTGGACGGAGGCGGGTGATTTATGATTGCAACAGTTTCATATGCAACAAGAGGCCAAACAGATGGGGCTGACCCTGAGCGAATTCCTGCCCTACCGGCTGAACTGCCTGTCCGAAGCGGTAAGCCAGGAGATCAAACCGATCTATCGTGACCATTTCGGTCTGAACCGTCCGGAATGGCGCGTTCTGGTGGCGTTGGCCGATCTGGGAACCGCCACCGCCAAGGAGGTCGGAGCGCATAGTGCCCAGCACAAGACACGGATCAGCCGCGCGGTCCGCGCCCTGGAACAGCGCCGGTGGCTGACCCGCGACCCGGACCCGAATGATCGCCGCTCGGAGATGCTGACCCTCACAGCGGCGGGGCACCGCGCCTATTGCGATCTGGTCGGCCCGATGCGCGACAGGGAGACCCGCATTCTCGAACGGCTGAGCCCGGAGGATCGCGACGCACTGGGACAGGCGCTCAGCGCCCTTGAGGACGCTCTTGGCCTCGCGGCGACGCGTGGTCCGGGCCGGTAACGGGCTATTTCACGAACAGCGCGCGCCGGGTGTTGCAAAAACACGCGTACCCGTCCCGGGTGATGCGGATCGGTTCGGTGATTTCAAGGCCACCGTCATCGAGCCACAGCGCCGGCATGAAATGGAACGTCATGCCCGGTTCGAGCACCGTCATGTCTCCGCGCCGGAATGAAATTGTCCGCTCGCCCCAATCCGGTGGATAGCTGATGCCGATGGCATAACCACAGCGGCTGTCCTTGCTGAACCCGGCCTTGTTGAGCGTTGCGTTAAAGGCGTTGGCGATGTCCTGGGCCTGGTTGCCCGGCCGCGCCATTTCGAGCCCCGCGTCGATCGCCTCGAGAACGGCAGCCTCGGCATCAAGGTATTTTTGCGGCACCCGACCAAAGAACAGGGTGCGCGATTGTGGGCATTGATAGCGCCGATGCGCGCCGGCGATCTCGAAAAATGTCGCTTCGCCCGCGACCATCGGCCGGTCGTCCCATGTCAGGTGCGGCGCCGTGGCATCCATGCCCGATGGAGCCATCGGCACGATGGCCGGGTAGTCCCCCCAATAACCATCCGCGCCGCGAATGCCCGCCGAATAGATCTCGGCCACCAGATCATTCTTGCGCATCCCCGGTTCTGCAACCTCAAGGATATGATCGTGCATCGCTTCGACGATCCGGGCGGCGCGCTGCATGTACTCGATCTCGCGTTCGGATTTCACCGCCCGCTGCCAGTTGACCAGCCCGGTGGCATCCAAAAACGACACCTCGGGCAGGCAGCGTTCAAGCGTGCGATGCGCCGCCGCCGAGTAATAGTAATTGTCCATCTCGACACCGATACGCGCCTTGCCAAGCCCAAGCTCGGCCAAGAGGCGCGACAGGTCCTGCATCGGGTGCTTGTCCGGGTTCTGCACATAGGTGTCGTCATAACCCCGGATGCAATCGTCCTGCATGAACACCGTGCGCCGCGCACCCAGGGCATCCATGCCCCGCCCCCACCAGACCGGTTCGCCCGCCTGCCCGAGGATCACGCATTGGTGGACGTAGAACGACCAGCCGTCATAGCCCGACAGCCACGACATGTTCGACGGATCGCTGACCACGAGGGCATCCAGCCCCTGCTTGGCCATCCGGGCGCGGGTATTGTCGATCCGGCGCAGGTATTCGCCGGTGGTGAAATTCGCCTCGAACGTGGTCATGCGCGGCTCCTCTGGCTGATGGTCGGCGCCCGGGTGAACCCTCCGCCCGATTGCTCAGCCGGTCAAGCCCGCCCTTTGATCATCCTGTTTGCACCCGCGCGCCACAGTGCCTAACACTGGCCATCAGGACATCCGGACCGGCGCGACTTGCGACAGGGAGGCATCATGCTCAGGAACGACCAACTGGAACAATGGGACCGCGAGGCATTCTTTCACCCCTCGACCCACCTCGCGCAGCACGCGCGCGGTGAAAGCCCCACGCGGATCGTGACCGGTGGCGCGGGCTGCCATATCACCGACCGCGATGGCAATCGGCTGCTGGATGCCTTTGCCGGGCTCTATTGTGTCAATGTCGGCTATGGGCGGACCGAAATCGCCGAAGCCATCGCGGAACAGGCGCGGGAACTAGCCTATTACCACGCCTATGTCGGGCATGGCACCGAAGCGTCGATCACCCTGGCCACGATGATCCTCGACCGCGCGCCCAGGGGCATGAGCAAGGTCTATTTCGGCCTGTCGGGTTCGGATGCAAATGAAACCAACGTCAAGCTGATCTGGTATTACAACAACATCCTTGGCCGTCCGGAAAAGAAGAAGATCATCAGCCGCTGGCGGGGCTATCACGGCTCCGGGCTGATGACCGGATCGCTGACCGGGCTTGAACTGTTTCACCGGAAATTCGACCTGCCGCTGGCGCAGGTCATCCACACCGACGCGCCCTTTTACTATCGCCGGCCCGATGCCGTCATGAGCGAAGAGGCGTTTACCGCCCATCTGGTTGCGGAACTTGAGGCGCTGATCGAACGCGAGGGGGCCGATACCATCGCCGCCTTTATCGGCGAACCGGTTCTGGGCACCGGTGGCATCGTGCCGCCGCCCGCCGGATACTGGCCCGCCATACGCGAGGTGTTGCGCCGGCATGATATCCTGCTGGTCGCGGACGAGGTGGTGACCGGGTTCGGACGGCTGGGCAGCATGTTCGGGTCGGATCACTATGACATCCAGCCCGACCTGATCACCATCGCCAAGGGGCTGACCTCGGCCTATGCGCCGCTGTCCGGCTCCATCGTCGGAGACAGGATGTGGAAGGTGCTGGAACAGGGCACGGATGAAAATGGCCCCATCGGCCATGGCTGGACCTATTCGGCGCATCCCATCGGGGCCGCCGCCGGGGTGGCGAACCTGAAACTTCTGGACGATCTGAACCTGGTCGCCAACGCGGGCGAAACCGGTGCCTATCTGAACCAACAGATGCAGGCCGCGCTCGCCGATCATCCGCATGTGGGGGAGATTCGCGGCGAAGGCATGCTCTGCGCCGTCGAACTGGTCGAGGACCGCGACGGGCGCAGGTTCTTTGATCCGGCGCGCAAGGTCGGCCCATCGGTGGCGGCGGCAATGGCCAAACGCAGCGTGATTGCCCGCGCCATGCCGCAGGGCGACATCATCGGCTATGCCCCGCCCTTCTGCCTGACACGCGACGAGGCGGATACCATCGTGGCCGCCACCGTCGAGGCCATCAACGAGGTGCTCGGCTAACGCCGCTGAAACGCGATCATCACCAGCGCCAGCAGGGATGATCCGACCATCAACAACAGCGACACCGCATTGAGCAGCGGTGTCGACCCTTCCTTGAGCCGGTCGAACATGGTGATCGTCAGCGGCGCATCCGACCCGACCAGCATCAGCGTGGTGTTGAAGTTCTCGAAACTCATCAGAAAGGCGACCACCCCGGCCCCGATCAGCGCTGGCATGAGGTAGGGCAAGGTGATCGTGCGCACCGCCGTCAACCGGTCCGCCCCAAGGTTCAGCGCCGCCTCCTCCAAGGTCTGGTCGAACTTCTGCAACCGTGCCGAAATCACCAGCGTCGCGATTGTCGTGACAAATGAAAACTGCCCGAGTACCACCAGCACCAGACCCGGCCGCAGCAGTTCCGCGTCATATCCCACGTGATCCCACAGGCTGTTTGCCACGTTCGAGGAAAACACGAGGATCGAGATGCCCAGCACGATCCCCGGAATGACCAGCGGTAACAGCATCAGCACATAAAGTACGCCGCGCCCGCGAAACTGATAGCGGTTGAACAGAAAGGCGTTGGCCGTGCCCACCGCCACCGACAGGCCCGCCACGCAGACCCCGACAAGCGCCGATGTGCCGATGGACCGCAGGATGCTGCGGTCATGGAACACGCCGATCATCGGGCGTTCATCGCCAAAGAACCAGCTCCACGTGAACCCCTCCCATGGCAGCGAGGGGAACTGGCTGTCGTTGAAGGCAAAAACCGCGACCACCGCCAGCGGCAGCGCCAGATAGAAAAAGAACAGCGCGACATAAGCGTTGTAAATCATCCGCACCGCGCGAGGTTGGGGGATAGACGGTATCATCAGGACCCCATCGTCTTTTCAAGGGTCTGACCGGTCACGCGCAGCGTGCCCCAGACAATCAGCGAGGACAGGATCAGCAGCATGAAGCCAAAGGCCGCGCCAAGCTCCCAGTTAAAGCGCACGATGAATTGCGAATAGATCAGTTCGGTGAACCACAGGCTGTCCTTGCCACCCAGCATGGTTGGCGTCAGATAGTTGCCCAGAGACAGCATGAACACCACGATGCTGCCCGACACGATGCCCGGCGTGGCATGGGGGATGACGATCTCACGCAGCACGCTAACCCCGGACCCGCCAAGGTCATAGCCGGCCTCGATCACCGCATCGTCAAGGGATTCCAGCGTGGTGACCAGCGGCACCACCATGAACAGCATCGAGGTATAGACCAGGCCGACCATCATCGCGACGTCGTTATACAGCATCTCAACCGGCCCATCGGCCAGCCCGGTCCATTGCAGCAGCGATGAGAACAGCCCGGTTTCCCGCAGCAGGATCATCCAGCCGAAGGTGCGCACCAATTCCGACACCCAGAACGGCACCAGGCACAGCAGGAACAGCACCGACTGTACCCGGCCCTTGGCGATCTTGGCGATGTAATAGGACACCGGAAAGGCGATGATCAGGGTCACGATGGTCGTCAGGATCGACATCATCGCGGTGCGCAGAAAGGCCCACATGTAGATGGGTTCGCCAAAAAAGCTGCCGTAATTGGCAAGGCTGGTCGCGTATTCACCAACCCCGACCCGTTCGCGCAGCGACAGCAGCGCCATGTCGACATGCGGGATGATGATGAGCAGGCTCAGCCACAATACCAGCGGCGTCAACAACAGGTAGAAACCCAGTTTTGTCCCGTGCGCCATCGGTCAGGCTCCGAAACAGGCGGTCTGATCCCCGGCCCAGCCGATATGTACCGGGGCGCCTTTGGACAGGTTGGCAAACTCGCCGGATTGCGGCAGCGTCACCTCGATTTCCTGCCCGGTTGCGCCGCGCACCAGAATGCGGCTGGCCGCGCCGTTGAACAGCAGGCTGCTGACCTCGCCGCTCAGACGGTTGTCGAAATGCGCGAGATCGGCGGCATCATGGGCCACCCGAACCGCCTCGGGACGCAGGAAAATCTCGGCGGCGGTTCCGGTGGCAAGCGGCCTGCCCTGTGTCGCCCCGGCGATCAACATGCCGTCGGCGGTGCGCAGCGCGATACGGTTGCCCTCGGCACGTTCAACGGTGCCGCTCCACCGGTTGCTGTCACCGACAAACCCCGCCACAAAGGCGGTTTCCGGCCGGTAATAGAGATCGCGCGCGCTGCCGACCTGCTCGAACTGTCCGGCATTCATCACCGCGATCTGATCCGACATCACCAGCGCCTCGGACTGGTCATGGGTGATATAGACAAAGGTTGTGTCAAACTCGGCCTGAAGCGATTTCAACTCGATCTTCATGCGTTCGCGCAGCTTGAGATCCAGCGCCCCCAGCGGTTCATCCAGCAGCAGCACATCCGGTTCCAGCACCATGCAGCGGGCGATGGCCACGCGCTGTTTCTGGCCCCCCGACAATTCGTCGGGCTTGCGGGTCTCGATCCCCGGCAATCCGATGCGCTCCAGAACCTCGCCAACCTTGCGCGCGATCTCGGGCCCGGGCAGTCCCTTGCGGCGCAGTCCGTAGCCGATATTTTCGGCGACATTCATCATCGGGAACAGCGCGAGATGCTGGAACACCATGTTCACCGGCCGCTTGTTGGGGGCGACCTTCAGCACCGATTTGCCCTTGATCCGGATATCGCCGCCAGAGGGTTCAAGAAACCCCGCGATCATCCGCATGATCGTCGTCTTGCCACAGCCCGACGGGCCCAGGATCGAAAAGAACGATCCCGGCGCGACCGAGAAAGAGACCCCCTTGACGGCGGTTGTTTCGTCAAAGCGCTTGGTCAGGCCCTGGCATTCCAGATCGGGTGTCATGTTCGTTATTGCTCGCCTCAAATGACGGCGGCACCCGCCTTGCCGCGGATGCCGCCCGATGGTTCGGTTGCTTAGTTGGCTGCCTTGACCCGGTCCAGAACGCCGCCTTCGATGGCTTCGAGACCCGCGGGAACCGGCGGATACCACTTGATGTTGTCGATCGCTTCGGGCGGGAAGCTGCTCTGGAACCGCGCCTTGAGCGCATCCGATGCAAATTCATCCGCACCTTGCGACGCGGTAAAGTTGCCCGCCGCCTCGGTGATCTTGGCCGACACCTCGGGGCGCATCACAAAGTTGATCCAGTCATAGGCCGCATCATCCGCCTTGCCCTTGGCGGGCAGCACAAAGGTATCGATCCACCCCAGGGCACCCGAGGCCGGCGCGACAAAGGTAATGTCGGGATTGTCGGCGTTCAGCTTCCAGCCGCCGGTATCCCAGGCCATCGCCGCCACCACCTCGCCGGACCGCACAAGACCCATCAACTCGTCACCGCCGCCCCAATATGTCTTGACGTTGGGCTTGCATTCGATCAGCGCGGTTTCGACCTGGGTCATGATGTTTTCATATTCCGCCGGATCGCCATAGGCGGCAAACGGGTCCATCCCCATCGCATAGGCAAAGCCGATCAGCGTCGGGCGCTTGAGCCGGTACGACACCTTGCCGGCAACATCATCGCCGCACAGGTCGGTGTAATCCTTGACCATCCCGGCCTTGGCCGTATCGAGCACCAGCCCGCTGGTGCCCCAGACATGCGGCACGCCATAGACATCATCGCCCACGGTGGTGTTGGCCTTGGTCGCGGCCAGCATCGAACCGATGAACTGCGCGGCGTCGATCCGGCTCAGGTCGATGGGTTTGTAAATGCCGAACTCGGCCTGGGGGCCGGCAATGCGGTCCTGGCTGGGCTGGGCAAGGTCGAACCCGCCGCCACCGGTGGCGCGCAGCTTGGCGATCATTTCCTCGTTGTTCGACAGGGTCACTTCGACCGTATGGCCGGTCTCGGCCTCGAACATCTCGATCACGTCATCGGGCGCGTACCCGCCCCAGGTCAGCAGACGCAGGGTGTCCGCCGACACCCCGCCCGCCAGTCCGCCGAACGAAAGCGCGACCGCCGCGCCGATCATCATCTTGTGTTTCATGTCATTCCCCTGTCTTGATTATGTGAATCACGGCCCGACACCTGCCAGTGCCGCGAAACAGTATTGCGACAGACATGCCGCCCCTGTTTTCGTTTTTGTTCCTTTTCACAGCAAACGCGCAACTTGCGGATGCTGTCAACACTCACCTGCCCCCTCCCGTCACGTGAACTTGCGAAAGAAGCGGGTGCGGTCAAACATCTCTTCCAGCGCCTCCATCCGGTCGCGGGTACTGTCCCATGTGCGCTCTTGCACGTCGGCGATCACCGTTTCCAGCATCAACAGCAGCGTCACCGATGAATCCCAGGCCGAAGGCACCACGATCCGCCCGCAAAACGAGCAATCCGCGAGGTCATGCACCGGCGAGCGCCATTGATCGGTGAACAGCACGATGACCGCCCCCCGTTCGCGCGCCATTTCGGCGAGCTTGAGGGTCGAGTTCTCGTAGCGGCGGACATCAAAGATCACCACCACGTCGCCCGCCTTCACATCCAGCAGGTAGTGCGGCCAGGCGTTCGAGATCGACTGGATATGGGTCACTTCCGCGCGCAGAACCTGCATATGCAGGAAAAAATGCTCGGCCAGCGACCGGGTGATGCGCCCGCCAACCACATAGACCGACCGCTCGGCATCGGCGAGCATGGCACAGCACCGCTCGAACATCTCAAGGTCGATCTGGGTCAGGGTCTGGCGGATATTGCCCATCACCGCATCGGTAAACCGGTTCAGGATATGCGCCTCGGGCGCGCGCTCGGACCAGATGTTGCGCTTGCTGATGGGGTCGGAAATCCGGGCCTCCAACTCGTCCCGCAGCGCCGCCTGAAACGCCGGAAAGCCGGGAAAGCCCAGTTTCTGCACCATGCGCACGACCGTCGGCGTCGACACCTCGGCATTCTGGGCAACCTGCGTGATCGAACTCAGGCCCGAGACCGGATAACCCTGCAACAGGGAATCGGCGAGCTGTTTCTCCGCCCGCGTGAGCGTATCGAATGCCGATTGCAACCGCTCCGCGATGGTTTCCGATGCCTCCGACACCCGTTGCGCCCTCCGTTTTGCTTACAATATCAACAGCCCGTCGCATCGTGAAGGAATTTTTTCAGACTTCGATTGACAGGGCGGCCCTCGGTGAAGAAAACTTTTCAAGTCAGAGGGAAGTGAACCGGTTTCGAACATGTCACCAACGGGCGCAATGGAAACGGCGGTGGCCGTGCATAATCGCGACGGGCACGGGCCGGCGCTGGTGGTGTGCGAACATGCCTCGAACCGGATACCCGCGCGGTATGACGGGCTTGGGTTGCCCGCGGGTCTGCTGGACAGTCATATCGCCTGGGATCCCGGTGCGCTGCCGGTGGCGCAAGGGATCAGCGCAGCACTTGATGCGCCGTTGGTCGCGGGGGGGCTCTCGCGCCTGCTTTTTGATTGCAACCGCCCGCCAGAGGCCCCGGATGCCATCCCCGCTCGCAGCGAAATTCACGACATCCCCGGCAATTGCACCCTGACACCTCGCGAACGTGAGGCCCGCATCGCCGGCATACACAACCCGTTCCGCGATGCGTTGCAAACGGTGCTGGCCGGGTTCGCGGCCCCGCCGGTGATCGTCACGGTCCACAGCTTTACCCCCGTCTATCGCGGCGTGCCGAGAGATGTGGAGATCGGACTGATCCATGACAGCGATGATCGCCTGACCGCCGCGATGATGGGCTGTGCCGGCGATCACACAGACCGCAGGCTGCGCGTGAACGACCCCTATGGGCCGCAAGACGGCGTGACCCACAGCCTGCGCGCCCATGCCCTGCCGATCAACGCCCCCAACGTGATGCTGGAAATACGCAACGACCTGATCCGTGACCTCCGGTCACAGGTGGCGATGGCATCCATGCTGGCCCGCTGGATCGCCGACGCCTGTACCGATCTGGGCGTGACCCTGCCCGTGGCGGCCCCCACATGATTGCCGCGCTAAGGGCTTATGTCCGCGTCATCGACGCGATCAATTACCGGATTGGCCGGGTCGTGATGTATGGCATTTTCGTGATGGTGGCGATCCTGCTGTGGTCGTCGCTCTCCAAGACGTTCAGCGTTCCGTCGCTGTGGACGCTGGAAATGGCGCAGTTCGCAATGGTCGCCTATTACATCCTTGGCGGCCCCTATTCGTTGCAACTTGGCTCCAACGTGCGCATGGACCTGCTCTATGGCGAGTGGAGCGACCGGCGCAAGGCATGGACCGATGCGATCACCGTGCTGTTCCTGATCTTCTACCTCGCAATCCTGCTGTGGGGAGGGATCGACAGCACGATCTATTCGTTCAAATACGGCGGCGAGCGCAGCCCGACGGCTTGGCGACCATATCTCTGGCCGATCAAGGTGATCATGATCACCGGTATCGCCCTGATGCTGCTTCAGGCCATCAGCGAACTGTTCAAGGACATCCTGCGCCTGTGCGGCGAGGACATGGGAGACAAGACCTGATGTCTTATGAACTGATCGCGGCGCTGATGTTCTCGACGATGATGCTGATGCTGCTCACCGGTCAGCGGGTGTTCGGGGCCATCGGCTTTGTCGCGGTGGTGGCGGCGCTGCTGCTCTGGGGCGACCGGGGCGGGTATGACCTCGGGTTCTCGGCGGCGATGAAGCTGATGAAATGGTACCCGCTGCTGACCCTGCCGATGTTCATCTTCATGGGCTACGTGCTCAGTGAATCGCGCATTGCCGATGATCTTTACAGGATGTTCCATGTCTGGATGGGCGGGTTATCCGGCGGCCTCGCGGTGGGCACCATCGGGTTGATGGTGCTGATCTCGGCGATGAACGGGCTGTCGGTTGCGGGCATGGCCATCGGGGCCACCATCGCGCTGCCGGAACTGCTGCGCCGCAATTATGACAAACGCATGGTGACCGGGGTGATCCAGGCGGGATCGTCTCTGGGCATTCTCGTGCCGCCCTCGGTTGTGCTGGTGCTTTACGCGATGATCGCGCGCCAGCCGGTTGGCCAGCTCTGGCTCGCGGGCGTGGTTCCGGGGCTGATGATGGCGGCGATGTTCATTCTCTATATCGTGGTCCGCTGCCGGATAAACCCGTCGCTTGGTCCGGTCCTGCCAGCCGAAGAGCGCGATATCCCGATGGGCGAGAAACTGCGCCTGCTGCGCGCGGGCCTGCTGCCGTTTGGTATCTTCTTTGCGATGATGATCCCTTTCGTCAATGGCTGGACCTCGCTTGTAGAAAGTTCGGCCATTGGTGCGATGACCGCGTTTGGCGCGGCGGTGCTCAAGGGGCGCATGACTCGCGAAGTGTTCGAGAATTCGGTGCGCAACACGCTTGGCATTTCCTGCATGTTCATGTGGATCATCCTTGCCGCGCTTGCCTTTGGCGCGGTGTTTGACGGGCTGGGCGCGGTCAAGGCCATCGAAAGCCTGTTCACCGAAAAGCTGGGCCTGAACCCGTGGGTGATCCTGATCCTGATGCAGCTCAGCTTTATCCTGATGGGCACGTTTCTGGACGACACCGCGATGCTGGTCATCGTGGCGCCGCTCTATGTGCCGCTGGTCGGCGAGTTGGGCTTTGATCTGATCTGGTACGGCGTGCTTTACACGATCACCACACAGATTGCCTACATGACGCCGCCCTTTGGCTATAACCTGTTCCTGATGCGCGCGATGGCACCACCCGAAATCTCACTTCGCGATATCTATGGATCGATCCTGCCTTTCGTGCTGGTGATGATCCTGGCGTTGACGTTGATCCTGTGTTTCCCGCAGATCGCTCTGTGGCTGCCAGATTACGTTTACGGCAAATAGCCCTCCGCCGAAGAGAGGGAAAACAACGACGACAACCAACAAGGAGAGAAGACATGACAACCAGACGTAAGTTCCTGACAACCTCGGCCCTTGGTGCAGCGGCCGCCCCGCTGGCCACTCCGGCGCTGGCACAATCCACGATCACGTGGCGGATGCAAACCTATGCCGGCCCGGCACTGGCCGCGCATGTGATCGACCCGGCGATCGAGATGTTCAACAAGATCGCCGGCGACCGGATGCAGATCGAACTGTTCTATGCCGATCAGCTGGTGCCCACGGGCGAGCTGTTTCAGGCGATGCAGCGCGGCACGATCGACGCGGTGCAATCGGATGACGACTCGATGGCTTCGCCCACCGAAGTCACGGTGTTTGGCGGCTATTTCCCGTTTGCTTCGCGCTACAGCCTTGATGTGCCGGTCCTGTTCAACCAGTACGGCCTGAACGAAATCTGGGACGCGGAATATTCCAAGGTCGGCGTCAAACATATCAGCGCCGGGTCATGGGATCCGTGCCATTTCGCGACCAAGGATCCGATCCGAAGCCTTGCGGATCTCAAGGGAAAACGCGTCTTCACCTTCCCCACCGCCGGGCGTTTCCTGGCTCAGTTTGGCGTGGTGCCGGTGACCCTGCCCTGGGAAGACATCGAGGTCGCGGTCCAGACCGGCGAACTTGACGGCATCGCGTGGTCAGGCATCACCGAAGACTACACCGTCGGCTGGGCCGACGTGACCAATTATTTCCTGACCAACAACATATCCGGTGCCTGGGCCGGGTCATTCTTTGCCAATATGGAGCGCTGGAACGAATTGCCCGAAGACCTGCAAACCCTGTTCCGGGTCTGCTGTGATCAATCGCATTACTACCGACAGTGGTGGTATTGGGGCGGCGAAGCCTCGCTGCGGGTGAATGGCGACAAGATGGAGCTGACCTCGATCCCCGACGCGGAATGGGCCACGGTGGAAGACGCCGCCCTGAAGTTCTGGGATGAAATCGCCGCCGAGTCCGAAACCAAGGCCAAGGTGGTCGAGATCTTCAAACAATATAACGCCGACATGCAAAAGGCCGGCCGCCCCTATCGCTATGGCTAGGCGCTGCCGATAGCGCGAACCGCGGCGGCCCCGGTTATGGATCGGGTCCGCCGCACCCAAGTGAACGACAAGAACAAGGGGCAGATCATGCCGGGATTGATGACATTCGAGGCGCTGAAAACGGCTGTGCAAGACGGCCGCGTCGATACGGTTCTGGCCTGTATCGTCGACATGCAGGGGCGCCTCATGGGCAAACGGTTTCATGCCCGGCATTTCATCGACAGCGCCTGGGAAGAGACCCATTGCTGCAATTACCTGCTGGCCACCGATCTCGAGATGGCCACGCCGGATGGCTACGCCAGCACCAGCTGGCAGACCGGCTATGGCGATTACGTCATGAAACCGGACCTGGGCACCATTCGCCCGATGCCTTGGCTGGACGGTACGGTCATGCTGCTGTGCGATGTGCTGGATCATCACGGCCATGCCCCGATCAGCCATTCGCCCCGCGCGATCCTCAAGGCCCAGATCGCTCGCTGCGAGGCACTGGGCCTTGCGCCGGTCATGGCGACAGAACTCGAATTCTTCCTGTTCGAGAAATCCTATGCCGAGATCGCCAGGGGCGGCTATCGCGACCTGACCCCGATCAGCGCCTATAACGAAGATTACAACATCCTGCAGACCAGCCGCGAGGAACATGTGTTGCGCCCCATACGCAACCATCTCTATGCCGCCGGCATCCCGGTTGAAAACTCCAAGGGCGAGGCCGAGGTTGGACAGGAAGAGCTGAACATCCGATATGCCGGGGCGCTGGACACGGCGGATCATCACACCATCGCCAAGCACGCGACCAAGGAAATCGCCGACCAACAGGGCCACGCCGCCAGTTTCCTGCCCAAGTGGCACCCCGACCGTGTCGGCAGCTCGGCGCATGTGCATCAATCGCTGTGGCGCGATGGTGAAAACGCCTTTTGCGATCCCAAAGGCGATCACGGCATGTCCGAGCTGATGCGGCAGTATATGGCCGGGCTGATCAAATACGCGCCCGACATGACCGTGTTCATGGCCCCTTATATCAACAGCTACAAACGCTTTTCCAAGGGCACCTTTGCCCCCACCAAGACGGTCTGGTCGGTCGACAACCGCACTGCCGGTTTCCGCCTGTGCGGCGCCGGTACCAAGGGCGTGCGGGTGGAATGCCGGATACCGGGATCGGATATGAACCCCTATCTGGCACAGGCCGCCATGCTTGCCGCCGGGCTTGCCGGGATCGAGGAAGCGCTTGCCCTGCAAGCCCCCACCACCGGCGATGTCTATGAAGCCGAACAGGCCAACGAGATCCCGCGCAGCCTTCCCGCGGCGCTGGATACCCTGCGCGGCTCCGCGATGCTGCGCGCGGCGATGGGGGACGAGGTGATCGACCATTATTGCCGCGCGGCGGAATGGGAGATCGAAGAGTTCGACAAGGCCATCACCGATTATGAAATTGCCCGGGGGTTCGAGCGGGCCTGATCCCGCCCCCCGCCCCTGCCTACGACTTCCGGAGATCCGAAATGAACGCTCAGGTGCAGTGTATCTCTCCCATTGACGGGCGCGTTTACGCGACGCGCGATTGTTTGACCCAGGCCCAGGCATCCGACGCGGCGGCGGCGGCCCGCGCGGCGCAAAAACCATGGGCTGCCCGCCCCCTGTCGGAACGGATCGACCTGGTCCTCAAGGGGGTCGCCAATATCGGCGCGATGAATGACGACATCGTACCCGAACTGGCCCACCAGATGGGTCGCCCGATCCGCTATGGTGGCGAGTTCGGCGGGTTCGAGGAACGCGCCACCCATATGGCCCGGATCGCCGAACAGGCGCTTGTCCCGATTGCAGTCGAGGACAGCGGCGATTTCAAACGCCACATCACCCGCGAGCCGCAGGGTGTCGTTCTGGTCATCGCGCCTTGGAATTATCCCTACATGACCGCGATCAACACGGTGGCCCCGGCGCTGATTGCGGGCAACAGCGTGGTTCTGAAACATGCAAGCCAGACCCTGTTGGTGGGCGAGCGCATGGCCAGGGCCTTTCACGCGGCGGGCATACCCGGGGACGTGTTTCAGAACCTGTTCCTGAGCCACGATACAACCTCGGCCCTGATCGGCGCGCGCGCCTTTGATTTCGTGAATTTCACCGGTTCTGTTTCCGGCGGGCGCGCCATTGAACGGGCGGCGGCGGGCACTTTCACCGGACTTGGACTTGAACTGGGCGGCAAGGATCCCGGATATGTGGCCGAGGATGCCGACCTTGATGCGGCGGTCGATACGCTGATCGATGGGGCGATGTTCAATTCCGGGCAATGCTGCTGCGGAATCGAGCGGCTCTATGTGCACCACTCGCGGTTTGATGCTTTCGTCGACAAGGCGGTGCAGATCGTCAGCGGCTATCGCCTGGGCGACCCGCTCGATCCTGATACCACGCTTGGCCCGATGGCACAGACCCGGTTCGCCGATCTCGTCCGCGAACAGACCAGCGAAGCGATCGCCGCCGGGGCAACCGCGCTGATCGATCCGGCCATGTTTTCCAATGACGGCGGGGCCTATCTCATGCCGCAGATCCTCATCAACGTGGACCACTCGATGCGGGTGATGCGCGAAGAGAGTTTCGGCCCGGTGGTCGGGATCATGCCGGTTGCCGACGATGCCGAGGCCATTGCCCTGATGAATGACAGCGACTATGGGCTGACCGCCTCGATCTGGACCGCCGATACCGCGCGCGCCGAGGCCATCGGGGCGCAGCTTGAAACCGGCACGGTCTTTATGAACCGCGCCGACTATCTCGATCCCGCGCTCTGCTGGACCGGCTGCAAGGATACCGGGCGCGGTGGCGGATTGTCGGTAATCGGCTATCATAACCTGACGCGACCCAAATCCTATCATCTGAGGAAACTGCCATGACTGCGACCGTGAACTGGTCATACCCCACCGCGATCCGATTTGGCGCGGGCCGTATCTCTGAACTGGCCGAAGCCTGCAAGGAGAGCGGGATCAAGCGCCCGCTGCTGGTCACCGACCGGGGCCTGTCGAACCTGCCGATCACCCAGCAGGCGCTGGATGTGCTGGATTCCTCCGGTCTGGGCCGGGCGATGTTCCATGACGTCGATCCCAACCCGAACGAGGTCAACCTCGCCGCCGGTGTTGCCGCCTATCGCGAAGGCGGCCATGACGGGGTGGTTGCCTTTGGCGGCGGCTCCGGGCTCGACCTGGGCAAGCTGGTGGCCTTCATGGCGGGGCAATCCCGCCCGGTCTGGGATTTCGAGGATGTCGGCGACTGGTGGAACCGCGCCGACACAGACGCCATCGCGCCGATCATCGCGGTTCCGACCACCGCCGGAACCGGTTCCGAAGTCGGGCGCGCCTCGGTTCTGACCAACTCGGACACTCACGAGAAAAAGATCATCTTCCATCCGAAAATCCTGCCAACCGTGGTCATCGCCGATCCCCGGCTGACCGTCGACATGCCGCGCGCGATCACCGCCGGCACCGGGATGGATGCCTTTGCCCATTGTCTCGAGGCCTTCTGTTCGCCGCATTACCATCCGATGAGCCAGGGCATCGCGCTGGAAGGAATGCGGCTGGTCAAGGAAAACCTGCCCGCCGCTTATGCCGACGGCACCGACCTGTCAGCCCGCGCGGAAATGATGAGCGCCGCGATGATGGGGGCCACCGCGTTCCAGAAGGGCCTTGGTGCCATTCACGCGCTGTCGCATCCGATCGGGGCCGTGTTCAACACCCATCACGGCACCACCAACGCGGTGGTGATGCAACCGGTTCTGCGTTTCAACCGGCCCGAGATCGAGGACCGGCTTGCAATGGCCGCCGCCTATCTTGGCATCAAGGGCGGCTTTGACGGCTTTTATGACTTTGTCGGCGATCTGACCAAGCGGCTGGGCATTCCGGCTACGCTGACCGAGCTGGGCGTGACCGACCCTGACATCGATGCGCTTGTCGCCTCGGCCCTCGCGGATCCCAGCACCGGCGGCAACCCGGTGACAATGACCGCCGAGAATACCCGCGCGCTGCTTCTGGAGTGTCTCTGACGCCACCAGCCGCCGCATGATCGCGACCGGAGCCAAACACGCCCGCCACCCGCGCACGGGTGGCGAAGCCTGTCACGACCGGCTGATCACGCGCCGATTTCCGCGTTGCATTTGCGGCTTTCCTCGATGGCCTTGAACGTCCCGTCGAGATTGATGATGAACGCGCCCTCGTGCTCGGGCATCACCACCATTTCGTATTTCTTCATGACATCGGTGACAAAATCGGCGTCATTGGAAACCACGTACCCGCCGGTATATCCATCGGCGAGATGTTTGCTCTTCTGCTGGGCCTCGCCCTCGTAAAGATCGCCATCAATTGCAATCAACAGCTTTTCCTTGCCACCCGTCAGGCCGATATCGGCCTTGGTAAACACCCCGATATAGCCAAGCGCGTGATCCGCAGTCAGCCCCATTTGCAGGACATTGCCCGCATCGTCCACCCGTTCCGCCAGACAGGAATTGCGCGTTTCGTCCTGATAGATCGTCCAGCCCTCGGTCTCACCCCATTTGGTGAAAACGCTGTCGCTGGAAGGCAGAACCCCGTCAGAGGCCAGCGCAGCCCCGGCGCTCAGGCAGAAGGCGGAACTGGCCACGATAACCATTCGAGAAAAAGTCATTGGAAACTCCATGAGATTTCATTCGGTCCATGACGCGGGATTGAATTCGGCTGGCATGTCTGAGCAGGCGCTTATTCATCTTATGCGTGAACCTGATTCACCATACTCGCCAGTTGCGTCACATTTGCAACATGACGCATCTGCGGTGAATTGAAAGGGCAAATGGGCGCACGAATTTCGGTTGGCACCCTTTCCCGACAAAGTTGTGGCCAAAAGAAAAACCCGAGGCCATGACACGGCCCCGGGTTTCCATTTCGGTTATCCGTGCCGCCCGGATCAGCCCTTGCCCTTCCACGGCACAAGCAACCGTTCCGCCCAGCGCATCAGGATGTCGATGCCAAAGCCGATGATGCCGATCAGGATGATGCCCATGATGACGATATCGGTATTCTGGAACTTGGACGCCACCATGATCATCATGCCCGCCCCCTTCTCAGCGGCAACCAGTTCGGCGGCAACCACGGTGCCCCAACACACGCCCATCGCAACCCGAGCGCCGGTAAAGATTTCCGGCAAGGAATTGGGCACGATCACGTAACGCATGATCTGGCTCTTGCTGGCACCAAGCGAATAGGCGGCGTGAACCTTGGAGATCTTGACGCCGGAAACACCCGACCGCGCCGCGATGGCCATGATCCAGAGAGCGGCGAGGAACAACAGAATGATCTTGCCGGTCTCGCCGATCCCCGCCCAAATGATCACCAGCGGAATCAGCGCAAGCGGCGGCACCGGCCGCATGAATTCGACGATCGGGTCGAACCAGCCGCGGAACCAATCCGACAGGCCCATGGCATAGCCAAGCGGAATGCCGACCAGGGCACCAAAGAAAAAGCCAACCACAACCCGGAACAGCGAATAACCCAGGTGCTCCCACAGGGTCGAGCCGCGGAACCCTTCCTTGGCGATTTCGACGACGCGCGTCACGACATCCTCTGGCGCGGGGAGCCAGATCGGTTCCATCTGCCAGCCCTTGGCGGGCTCGAAATTCAGCGTGCCCTTGGGGCTCATCCCGACGCGGCCATATTCGATCTCGACCTCGCCGCCCGGCGCAATCGGAGTGCCATTGACGGCGACGATCTCGGCGCCCTCGTCACGACCGAACTCGTCATTCCGGTCGACGCGGATCAAACCGCTTCGCCAGATGCCGATGGTGGCGGAATCGTTCTTGGCCCAGCCATCGCCGGGATCGACCTCGGGCGCGGTGGCCTCTTCGTCCACCGGATGCACCAGCACGGTCACCGTCGCGGTGTCGCGATCTCCGTCGGGCAGTTGCGCGGTATACTCAAAACTCGCCGTTCCCTCGAACGGGCCGGGCATGTGCAGGAATTTCGGCAACAACACCGATCCGGTGAACATGCCCCACAGCAGGAACAGCGACAGGACCGAGATGACGGAAGCCGCCCGGTTCGGGGTAACGGCGCTCTCGTCACCGAAAGTCACGGTCTTGAGCGACGTATAGTCGTTGCGGGCCGCGTGGTGGATCAGCTTGGTGACCACGAAATAGGACACCACAAAGATGGCAACATATATCAGCAGGGGGATCATGCGCTGGCCTCCGTGCGTCCCATGATTTCTTCTTCCATATCCCAGATCATGCCGAGAATTTCCTCGCGCTTGATCGCAAAGTCGGGGTGTTTCTTAACCTCGCGCAGGTCCTGCCCGACCCCGAGGTCTGCAAATGGCAGGCGATATTCCTTGTGAATACGGCCCGGACGCGGCGCCATGACCAGCAACCGCTCGCCCAACAGCAACGCTTCCTCGACCGAGTGGGTGATCAGGATGATGGTCTTGCCGGTCTCTTTCCACAGTTTCAGAACAAGCGACTGCATCTTTTCCCGTGTCAGCGCGTCGAGCGCACCCAGCGGTTCGTCCATCAGGATCACGTCGGGATCATTGGCAAGACAGCGCGCCAGGGCAACGCGCTGTTGCATGCCGCCGGACAATTCGTAAACCGCCTTTTCCTTGAAATCCTGCAAACCGACCACGTCCAATAGATGATCGACGGTTTCGTCCATGTCGTTCTTGGGCATGCCCTTCATACGCGGGCCGAACCCGACATTCTCGCGCACGCTCATCCATTCAAACAGCGCCCCCTGCTGGAATACCATGCCGCGTTCGGCATCGGGGCCGGTGACGGTGTGGCCGTTCATCACGATCTGCCCCTCGGTCGGAGCCAGAAAACCGGCGACGATATTCAGCAAGGTGGTCTTGCCACAGCCTGACGGGCCGAGCACCGACATCAATTCGCCCTGGTTCAGGTTCAGAGATACATCCTTGAGCGCCTGAACCGAACCGCCGTTCGGCAGCTCAAAGCGCATGGACAGGTTTTCGATGGCAAGTCCAGTCATGGGATAGGAGTCTTCCTTCTGGCTCTGGGGGCCGGTGCTGCCGGCAAGAATTGCGTGATCCGTGGCCGGACAGGCCGCGGGCCCGTTGCACCCCGACCCGGCACCGGCGCTTGGTCGGGCCTGCGCCCTGCGGAGCCGTCACCCGGTGATCGGGATCCCTCCGGCGACGGCGCCAATGGCCGGACGGATCGGAATTCGGAATGGGGCCCGGCGCGGGATTGCACCCGGCCCCGATGGCGGTCTTACGATCCGGACGCGGTCCCGAGCGGGCCGGTATTGACCGCGTTCTCATAGGTGTCCTTGGCGGCGTCGATGCTGCCCGAGGCCACGAAAACATCGGCGACCCCCTTCATGAAGCCCTGCGCACCGCCGCCGAGCCATTTGGCCGTCAGCTGTTCGTCGACCGTGGGGAACACGAAGGTTGCCATGGTTTCGGCCGTGGCTTCGACATCCATGCCCGCGTCCTTGGCAATCACCGGCAACATCTTGTCGCGATTGGCTTCATCCGCCCACATGGCGTTTGCATCGGCCGTGACCTTGAGGAACTTGGCAACCAGGTCCGAGTTTTCGGCAACCCAGCTGGCCGGGCCCGAGGTGACATCGAACACCAGGATACCCAGTTCTTCCTTTTCCGCACCGCTCAGCAGCACGTTGCCATGTTCGAGCATCCGGCGCAGCGAGCCACCCCAGCCACAGGCCATGTCAACGGCACCCTGCGCCAGCGCGGCGGCCCCATCGGGCGGCGCCATGTCGACGACTTCGAGGCTGTCGAGCGAGATCCCGAAGTGGTCCATCTGTTTCAGAAAGCCGTAATGCGCCGCCGTTCCAAGCGGCACCGCCACTTTCTTGCCCGCCAGTTCGCTGGCCGATTCCTTGTCGATCTCGTGATCGGAATGCACCACGCAATTGTCATTCTCGGAATAGGTGATCGCCACGTCGAGCGCCTGAAGATCCTGCCCGGCGCTGACCGCGACGACAAAGGGCGGAACCCCCTGGCTGACACTCAGCTGCACGTCGCCGGATGCCATGGCCGCGCTCATCGCGGTGCCGGTATCAAAGCTGACCCAGTTGACGGTCACACCCATCTCTTCGTCATAGGTGCCCATGACCTTGGCGTATTCGAACGGCATCGGCCATTCGAGGAAATATCCGACGGTGATTTCATCGGCGCTCGCGGCCTGTGCCGCGCTGATCGCCATCACCCCGGCCACGGCACCCATCAGTCTGGACTTCAATTTCATGCAATGTCTCCCGGTTGTCTGCCAGATCGGCAGATTTTCGATTTCGGGCGGTCGACCGCCTCTCGTGTAGCGCCATCCGCGATCACGCGGAACTGGCCCCTGACCTCATTCGGAACGCAATTCCCGCCGCCGATCAATGGTTTTATGTGCAACTGACAAACATTGTGGCAATGGTCAGAGTCACGCCCACCCCCGAGCCGATCGATTTTGCCCAATGGTTTCAAACGGCTATCCGATTTTTACCGGGTGACGGGCGATTTTCTGAGCTTGTTTTGGACTTAGGCTGTGACCATAACTGGCCCTACGAACTGCTTTCGATTTGCGCTCATGCTGGGTGAATGGCGACTCTGGCAATAATGGCCAGCCTTGTCGTGCGCACCTCTTTGTATCCTGAAAGGACATGCCATGGACGGTACGTTCAACGAAAATGACATTTCTCGCGTTGTCGAGGCCGACAAGGCGCATATCTGGCATCACCTGAGCCAGCACAAGCCCTATGAAACGACCGACCCCAAGATCATCGTCGAGGGCAAGGGCATGCGCGTCTGGGACCAGAACGGCAAGGAGCATCTTGACGCGGTGTCCGGCGGCGTCTGGACCGTCAATGTCGGCTATGGCCGCGAATCCATCGCCAATGCCGTGCGCGACCAGCTGATCAAGCTGAACTATTTCGCCGGGTCCGCGGGGTCGATCCCCGGTGCCATGTTCGCCGAAAAGCTGATCGACAAGATGCCGGGCATGAGCCGGGTCTATTACTGCAACTCAGGCTCCGAAGCCAACGAGAAGGCGTTCAAGATGGTGCGCCAGATCGCGCACAAGAAATACGGCGGCAAAAAGCACAAGATCCTGTATCGCGAGCGCGACTATCACGGCACCACCATCAGCTGCCTGTCCGCTGGCGGCCAGGACGAGCGCAACGCGCAATACGGGCCGTTCACGCCCGGTTTCGTGCGGGTGCCCCATTGCCTGGAATACCGCGCCTACGAGCAGGAGGGCGCGCCGGCCGAGAACTACGGTCTCTGGGCCGCCGACCAGATCGAAGCCGCGATCCTGCGCGAGGGCCCCGATACGGTTGCGTCCCTGTGTCTTGAACCCATCACCGCCGGTGGCGGCGTCATCACCCCGCCCAGCGGCTACTGGGAACGGGTGCAGGACATCTGCGAGAAATACGACATCCTGCTGCATATCGACGAGGTCGTCTGTGGCGTCGGACGCACCGGGACATGGTTCGGCTATCAGCATTTCGGCGTCAAACCCGACATGGTGACGATGGCCAAGGGCGTGGCCTCGGGCTATGCGGCGATTGCCTGCCTCGTGACCAACGAAGGCGTGTTCGACAAGTTCAAGACCAATGCCGACGACCCGCTGGACTATTTCCGCGATATCTCGACCTTTGGCGGCTGTACCGCCGGGCCGGCGGCGGCGATGGAGAACCTGCGCATCATCCAGGACGAGGACCTGCTCGACAATACCACCCGCATGGGCGAACGGATGATGGGCAACCTGAACGCGCTGATGGACAAGCACGCGGTCATCGGCGACGTGCGCGGCAAGGGCCTGTTCCTTGGTGCCGAACTGGTGCAGGACCGTGAAAGCCGTGCGCCCATGGCCGAAAAGCAGGTCCAGGCGGTGGTCGCCGACTGTATGGCGCAGGGCGTCATCATCGGCATGACCAACCGTTCGGTTCCGGGCTATAACAACACGCTGTGTTTCTCGCCCGCGCTGATCGCCGGCGCGGACGACATCGACCAGATCACCGATGCGGTCGACGGCGCATTGGGCCGGGTCTTTGGCTGATTGAAACCGCACCGGCGCGGGGTTGTCCTGCGCCGGTGCTGCACTTGGGAGCCAATGCGCGGCGGCGTGCGTTCCCGGAAATGTCTTTGCCCGCATCCCAAGCTGTGCAGAATGGCCGCATACCCCTGCCCGCAAAGGATGCCGCCATGCAAGCCCCCGACACCTCGCCCGACCGCGCGTTTTCCCGGCTGCAAACGGCGCTTGCCGCGCTCGATCAGGCGATGATCGAACTGGACGAGGTGCAAAAGAAATTCGACTCGGTCAGCAGCCGCATCGACACCCTGCTGGTCAACACCGCGAAATCGCCATCGGCGAATCTCGGGGCCAACCTGCGTTCGCTCAATGCCCGCAGCGAGGTTCTGCGCAAGGCGCTCGACCGCGCGCGCCGCAACTTTGCCAGCGCCCGCAAGGGGTATCATCAGGCGTCGCAGGCCTATTCCAGCAAACACGGGCAACACGCCGACGCGCTTGGCGCGGCGCGGATGGACATTGCCGATGCCGAGCGCTGCAAGGGGGCGATGTCGCGCAGCCTGCTGGCGCTGTTCGATACCCTGAGCCAAGGGGCGCGGGACAAGGGGCCGGGGCATGGCGGCCCGGCGCTTGATCCGGCGCGGTTTCTCGACCTGCTGATCGTGCTGGAGCGCACCCTGTCGCTTGACCCGGATTACGACGATCCCGCCCTGCGCCACCGCCCGGTTGATTTTCTCGAGATCGGCTGTGGCAACGGGCAAAACCTCGCGCTGCTGAACATCTGCGACGTGCTTGCAACCGACCGCATCACCGGGATCGACACCGACGCCCCCCTGATCGCAAGCGCAAAGACGGCCTTCGGGCTTGAAGGCCAACTCGCCGTTGCCGATCCGATGGCGCATGACTATTCTGGTCATGACGTGATCTTCTGTTTCCGTCCCTTTCAGAACCCGGAGCAGATGCGGCAGCTTGAAACCCGGCTGGTCGCCTCGATGCGGCAATCCGCCTACCTGATCGCGGTGCAGCCCGACGACCTGTCGCGTTTCCCCGAACTGGAATGCGTGTCGGGCATCCATGGCATCTGGAAAAAGACCGGTGGGCGAAACATCCCCGACTAAGTCCAGATTGCAAGCGCCCTAGGTCCAGCCTATCCTGTGGCATGGCAATCTCGGTCGATACATTCTTTCTGAATCCGGAGGCGCAGGGCACCTTGCAGGCGCAGATCCAGCAGGTTGTCGCCGAGGGCATCCTGTCGGGCCGGTTTCACCGGGGTGAAAAGCTCCCCTCCTCGCGCAAGCTGGCCAGGCATCTGGGTGTCAGCCGCATCACCGTGACGCTTGCCTATACCGAGCTGCTGGCCAATGATTACCTGACCTCGCGCGGGCGGTCGGGCTATTTCGTGTCCGACAATGCCCCGGTGCCGCCGGTCTATGCGCCGTCGCACCGCACGCAGGACCGGGTCGACTGGTCCCGCGCCTTTTGCCGGACCTTCACCGGCGGGGACACCCCGCAGAAACCGGCCGACTGGCACAGCTATCGCTATCCCTTTATCTACGGGCAGGCGGACCCAACCCTGTTTGACCATGCCAATTGGCGGCTCTGCGCGCTGCGCGCCCTGGGGCAAAAGGACTTCACATCGTTGACCGGCGACTATTACGACCGGGACGATCCGTTGCTGGTGGAATTCATCGCGCGCCACACCCTGCCCCGGCGCGGCATCGCGGCGCGGCCCGAGCAGATCCTGATCACGATGGGGGCACAGAACGCGCTCTGGCTGACGGCACAGATCTTGCTCGACCCGACCCGCAAGGCGGCGGTGGAAAACCCCTGTTACCACGCGCTGCGCGACATCCTGCGGCAATCGGGGTGCCGGATGGACCCCTTGCGGGTGGATGCGGACGGGCTGCCCCCGGACGAGTTGCCCGACGATACCGACGTGATCTTTACCACGCCCAGCCACCAGTCACCGACCACCGCAACCATGCCGCTGGCCCGGCGGCGCGCCCTGCTTGACCGGGCACGTGATCTGGATGCGCTGATTGTCGAGGATGATTACGAATTCGAACTGTCCTTTCTCGCCGCGCCTTCCCCCTCGCTCAAATCGCTGGATCGCGACGGGCGGGTGATCTATGTGGGCAGCTTTTCCAAATCGCTCTGCCCCGGGCTGCGGCTTGGCTATATCGTCGGCTCGGAACCGTTCATCCGACAGGCCCGCGCCCTGCGCGCCAGCGTATTGCGTCACCCGCCGGGCCACCTGCAACGCACCGCCGCCTATTTTCTCAGCCTCGGACATTTCGACGCCCAGATCCGCCGCATGTCCAAGGCGCTGCACGAGCGCAGACAGGTGATTGAACACGCGGTGAACGATCACGGCCTGACCATCGCCGGGCGCGGGGTCTATGGCGGCTCGTCCCTGTGGATGCGTGCCCGGCCCGGCACAGACATGACTGCGGTGGCACAGCAGCTTGCCCGCGACGGCGTGGTGATCGAGCCCGGTGCCCCGTTTTTTGCCGGCTTCGAGCAACCGCGCAACCATTACCGGCTGGGCTATTCCTCGATCCCCGCGAGCCGGATTCCAACCGGAATCGAGCTGATCGCGCGGGCGTTGGCGGGGTGAATCCCACTGGACATAAACCGGGCACCAATCTGGACCTAACCGGCCCTCCGCGCGGTCCTTAACATCCGCAACCAAGCTGGCACCCGATGCCGTGATCCTGCCACCCCGGAGAATGTTCCAAATGAAGATGACCACCGAAGAATGTTTTGTCAAAACGCTGCAAATGCACGGCATCGAGCATGCGTTTGGCATTATCGGCTCGGCCATGATGCCGATTTCCGACCTGTTCCCCAAGGCCGGGATCACCTTCTGGGATTGCGCCCACGAAGGCAGCGCCGGAATGATGGCAGATGGCTATACCCGCGCCACCGGCAAGATGAGCATGATGATCGCCCAGAACGGCCCCGGCATCACCAATTTCGTCACCGCCGTGAAAACCGCCTATTGGAATCACACGCCGCTGTTGCTGGTGACGCCGCAGGCCGCCAACAAGACCATCGGCCAGGGCGGGTTTCAGGAAGTCGAACAGATGAAACTGTTCGAGGACATGGTTGCCTATCAGGAAGAGGTGCGCGACCCCTCGCGCGTGGCCGAGGTGCTGACCCGTGTGATCGCACAGGCCAAGCGCCTGTCCGCCCCGGCCCAATTGAACATCCCGCGCGACATGTGGACCCAGGTTGTCGATATCGAGATTCCGGAACCGATCGAATTCGAACGCTCGCCGGGCGGTGAAAACTCGGTTGCCGAGGCTGCCCGCCTGCTGAGCGCGGCGAAGAACCCGGTGATCCTGAACGGCGCCGGCGTGGTGCTGGCCAAGGGCGGGATCGAGGCGTCGCGCCTGCTTGCCGAACGGCTGGATGCACCGGTCTGCGTCGGCTACCAGCATAACGACGCCTTTCCGGGCAATCACCCGCTGTTTGCCGGGCCGCTGGGTTACAACGGCTCCAAGGCGGGCATGGACCTGATCCGCGAGGCGGATGTGGTGTTGTGCCTTGGCACCCGGTTGAACCCGTTCTCGACCCTGCCGGGCTATGGCATGGAATACTGGCCCGCCGACGCCCGGATCATCCAGGTCGATATCAACCCGGACCGGATCGGCCTGACCAAGAAGGTCAGCGTCGGGATCGTCGGCGACGCCGCCAAGGTTGCCTCGGGCATCCTTGCACAGCTGTCCGACGATGCGGGCGACGCGGGGCGGGCCGGGCGCAAGGCGCGGATCGCGGAAATCAAATCCCGCTGGGCCCAGCAATTGTCGTCGATGGATCACGAAGATGACGATCCCGGCACCAGCTGGAACGAACGCGCCCGCGCCGACAAGCCCGACTGGATGAGCCCGCGCATGGCGTGGCGCGCGATCCAGTCCGCCCTGCCCGCCGACGCGATCATCAGCTCGGATATCGGCAACAACTGTGCCATCGGCAATGCCTATCCGTCGTTTGAAAAGGGCCGCAAGTACCTCGCGCCCGGCCTGTTCGGACCCTGCGGCTATGGCCTGCCGGCGGTGGTCGGCGCCAAGATCGGATGCCCGGACGTGCCGGTGGTCGGCTTCTCGGGCGATGGCGCCTTTGGCATCGCGGTCAACGAACTGACCGCCATTGGCCGCAAGGAATGGCCCGCCGTGACCCAGGTGGTGTTCCGCAACTATCAGTGGGGCGCGGAAAAGCGCAATTCGACGCTGTGGTTCGATGACAATTTCGTCGGCACCGAGCTCGACACCCAGGTGTCCTATGCCGGTATTGCCAAGTCCTGTGGTCTCAAGGGCGTGGTGGCGCGCACCATGGAGGAGCTGACCGAGGCGCTGAACCAGGCGATGATCGATCAGAAGGCGGGCATCACCACCCTGATCGAAGCAATGATCAACCAGGAACTGGGCGAGCCGTTCCGCCGCGACGCGATGAAAAAACCGGTGGAAGTCGCCGGGATCAATGCGCAGGACATGCGGCCCCAGACCGTATGATCGCATCCCGCGCCATCGGCACGGCCCCGGATTTCCCCAGGGAACTCCGGGTAGCGGCGTGATGCGGATGGCCGCAGGAAACGGCGCGCGTTATGCCAATGCGAGCGTCACCGCGGTGGCGGCGATGATGTCCGCCACCGTCGCGCCCCGGCTGAGATCACAAACCGGTTTGCGAAACCCCTGCAGGACCGGCCCGATGGCCTGTGCCCCGGCCAGTTCCTGCGCCAGCTTGTACGCGATATTGCCCGCGTCAAGATCGGGAAAGACCAGCACGTTGGCGTCGCCCCGCCCCAACCCGTCGCCCCGCCCCAGCCCGTCGCCCTGTCCCAGCCCCTTGAGCGCGGCCACCGCCGGGTTCAGCGCCGCGTCCCCCTGCACCGGGCCGACGAACCCTGTCGCCGCTGCCGCCGCGCGCACCTTGTCCACACTGTCGCCGACACCCGACGCCCCGGTGGAAAAGGACAGCAACGCCACCCGCGCCTGCCCGAGCAGCGCCTTGCCGGTGGTTTCCGAGGCCCGCGCGATCTCTGTCAGGGCCGCCGCATCCGGTGCCACGTTCAGCGCACAGTCGGCAAAGATCAACTCGCGCCCGTCCGGGAACCGCATCAGGAAAAACGACGAGGGCAGCGCCACCCCGTCCGCCAGGCCAATGGAGATCTGCGCCGCCTCGATCACCTTTTTCGACGGATTGACCGCCCCCGCCAGCATCGCATCCGCCGCCCCGGCGGCCACCATCGCCGCCGCCCGGTACAAGGGACGCGACAACATCCGGCGCGCCACGGCCTGTTTCATCCCGCGTGCCTTGACCAGAACCGCAACAAGCGCATCATTGGTGTCAGCAAGCGGAACCGGCGTGCAAATCCCCTCGGCTTGCATCCGCGCCACCGCCTCCGCTATGCGCGGGTCATGCATTTCGGGAAAGACCACCCGCGCGCGGTCTGTCCTTGCCCGTATCATGGCGCGTTCCAGTGCCGACATCCAAATCCCCGTTTTGCTCCGAAGGAGACAGCGATGACCGAGAACGTCAAGATCAACCGTGGCCTCAAAGGCGTCTATTTCGAGCGATCCGCCGTCAGCGACATCGACGGGGCGGCGGGCGAACTAAGCTATCGCGGCTATTCGATCCACGACCTTGCCACCCGGTCGAGCTTTGAAGAGGTCTGTTACCTGCTGATCCATGGCGAGCTGCCCAATGCCGGCGAACTCGCGGCATTTGACGCCAGGATGAAGGCCGCGCGCCACCTGCCGCCCGAGGTTTTCGACATCATCAGCGCCTGCAAACACGGGCACCCCATGGATGTGCTGCGCACGGCGGTTTCGGCGCTGGCCGCGCTGGAACCCGACAGCCAGCAGGTCGGCGAAGAGGCCTTTGTCGCCAACGGGCTGCGCCTGACCAGCCAGGTGCCGATGATCATTGCCGCCCATGAGGCCATCCGCAACGGCCGCGACCCTGTGGCACCGGATGCCACGCTGGGCCATGCGGCCAACTGGCTGTGGATGCTCAAGGGCGAGAAACCCAGCGAGGATGCCGCGCGGCTGGCGGATGTGGATTTCATCCTGCATGCCGAGCATGGCAGCAACGCCAGCAGCTTTGCCGCCCGCGTTACGGTCGGAACCGAGACCAACCTGCATGGCGGCATCGTCACCGCGTTGTCGACGCTGGCCGGGCCGGCGCATGGCGGAGCCGCCGAGGACGTCATGAAGATGGTGCACGAGATCGGCAAGCCCGAGAACGCCGCCGCCTATGTCAAGACCAAGCGCGGCGCGCGCGAGGCGGTCACCGGGTTCGGCCACCGGGTCTATCGCAAGGAAGATCCGCGCGCCCGTCACATGCGCGAAGGCGTGCGCAAGCTGGGCGAGGAAATGGGCGCACCTGAATGGTATGAAATCCTGCAAGCTGTGGTCGATGCGATGAAGCCCTATGCGCGGCACGGGTTGAATGTGAATGTCGATTTCTATTCCGGCGTCATCTATCAGCTGCATGGCATCCCGATGGACCTCTATGTGCCGATCTTTGCCATCGGCCGCATGCCCGGCTGGGTGATCCAGTGTATCGAACAACAGCGGGGCAATATCCTGATCCGTCCCCTGACACTCTATAACGGACCCGAGCCGCGCCCCTTCGTGCCGCTGGAGGCGCGCGGCTGATCCCGCCACCGTTCCGCAGAGCACCCCGGATGTGGAACGATATTTCCGAACTCCCACGCGATACGGAACATCTTTACCGAACCGGCCCCGCTCCCTAGGGTGTGGGAAATCAGGAAGAGACCAAATGCCTCATACCCAGCCGCCGCTCGATCTGTCGCCCCCCGTCTCTGACGAGATCCGCAAGACAACCTGTTACATGTGTGCCTGCCGATGTGGCATCAATGCGCATATCAAGGATGGCAAGGTCGCCTATATCGAAGGGAACCGCGATCACCCGGTGAACCAGGGGGTGCTCTGCGCCAAGGGCTCGGCGGGGATCATGCAACACAATGCCCCCTCGCGCCTGCGCAAGCCGCTGCGCCGGGTGGGGCCACGGGGGTCAGGCGAATTCCAGGAAATCAGCTGGGAAGAGGCGATTTCGACCGCGGTGGGCTGGCTGACGCCGCTGCACGAAACCGCGCCGCACAAGCTGGCCTTCTTTACCGGGCGTGACCAAAGCCAGTCGTTCACGAGCTTTTGGGCACAGAATTTCGGCACCCCGAACTATGCGGCCCATGGCGGGTTCTGTTCGGTCAACATGGCCACGGCGGGCATTTACACGATGGGGGGCGCGTTCTGGGAATTCGGCCAGCCCGACTGGGACCGCACCAAGCTGTTCCTGCTGTTCGGCGTCGCCGAAGACCATGACAGCAACCCGATCAAGATCGGGATCGGCAAGCTCAAGGCGCGCGGCGCGCGGGTGATCGGCGTCAACCCGATCCGCACCGGCTATAACGCGGTTGCCGATGACTGGGTCGGTATCACGCCGGGCACCGACGGGCTGCTGGTGCTGGCGCTGGTGCATTGCCTGATCAAGGCGGGCAAGATCGACCTGGACTACCTCGCCCGCTGGACCAACGCGCCGGTTCTGCTCGACAAGAAGACCGGGCTGTTCCTGCGCGACGACGATGACAAGCCACTGGTGCGCGACCGCAAGAGCGGCAAGATCACCGCCTTTGACACAGCAGGCATCTATCCCGACCTCAGCGCCACGCATGAGGGCCACCGCACCGTGTTTCAGCACCTGGCCGAACGCTATCTCTCTGCCGAACACGCGCCCGAGGCGGTGGCCGAACGCTGTGGCATCCCGGCCCCGCGCATCCGCGCGATTGCCGCCGAACTGGCCCGCGTCGCCTTTGACGAAGCATTTGAAATCGAACGGGAATGGACCGATTTTCGCGGCGAAACCCATCGCACCATGACCGGCCGCCCGGTCGCGATGCACGCCATGCGTGGTGTGTCCGCCCATGCCAACGGGTTCCAGACCTGCCGCGCCATCCACCTGTTGCAAATCCTGTTGGGCACGGTCGAGGCCCCGGGCGGCTTCCGGTTCAAACCGCCCTATCCGAAACCGGTCGAGGCCCACCCGACCCCGCATGGCCAGGGCCGCCCCGGCCGTCCGCTTGACGGGCCGCATCTGGGATTTCCGCGTGGCCCTGAGGACCTGCTGCTTGACGATCAGGGCAATGCCAAACGCATCGACAAGGCCTTTACCTGGGAAAACCCGCTCTCGGCGCATGGGCTGATGCATATGGTGATCTCCAATGCCCGCGCCGGCGATCCCTATCATATCGATACGCTGTTTCTCTACATGGCCAACATGGCGTGGAACTCCTCGATGAACACCAAGGGTGTCATCGACATGCTGACCGCGCGCAACGACGATGGCGGTTACTTTATCCCGCGCATCATCTATTCCGACGCCTATTCCAGCGAGATGGTCGCCTATGCCGATCTGATCCTGCCCGACACCACCTATCTGGAACGGCATGATTGCATCTCGCTTCTCGACCGGCCGATCTGCGAGGCCGAGGCCGCCGCCGATGCGATCCGCTGGCCGGTGGTCGAACCCGACCGCGAGGTGCGCGGCTTCCAATCGGCGCTGGTGACGCTGGCCAACCGTATCGGCCTGCCCGGCTTCGTCGAAAGCGATGGCAGCCCGAAATGGAAAGACTATGCCGACTACATGGTGCATCACGAACGCCGCCCTGGCATCGGCCCGCTGATGGGCTGGCGCGGGGATGGCTCGCAAACCGGGCGCGGAGCCCCCAATCCCGGGCAGATCGACCGCTATATCGAGAATGGCGGGTTCTGCATCCACCACATCCCGGAAGAGGCGCAGTTTTTCAAACCCTGGAACGCCGGCTATCAGGACTGGGCGGTCAAGCTCGGCCTCTATGACAGCCCGCAACCCTACCTGTTCTCGCTCTGGTCCGAACCGCTGCGCCGCTTCCAGCGCGCCGCAGAGGGCCATGGCGAACGCCAACCGCCCGAACACCTGCGCGACAGGCTCAGGCAGGTGATGGATCCGCTGCCGATCTGGTACGATACCGATCAGGCCGGCCATGAGGGTTTCCCGATCCGCGCCCTGACCCAAAGGCCGATGGCGATGTATCACAGCTGGGGCAGCCAGAACGCGTGGCTGCGCCAATTGCACGGGCACAACCCGCTCTACGTTCCGACGAAACTGTGGCAACAGCACGGCTTTGGCGAAGGCGACTGGGCGCGCGTCACCTCGGCGCACGGATCCATCGTGGTCCCGGTGGCCCATCACGGCGGGCTGAACGAGAACACGATCTGGACCTGGAACGCCATCGGCAAACGCAAGGGTGCATGGGCGCTGGCCGAGGACGCGCCCGAAGCGACACGGGGGTTCCTGCTCAACCACCTGATCCACGAGCTGCACCCACCAAGGGGCGACGGTCTGCGATGGTCCAATTCGGACCCCGTCACCGGACAGGCGGCATGGTTCGACCTGCGCGTCAGGATCGAAAAAGTGCCCGCCCCCGCCGAATGCGACCCGGCCTTCCCGCCCCTGCCCTCGCCCGTGGGACAGGGCCCCGCGGCACTCTCATGGAAGGTAGGCAAATGACCGCTCTCCCCACCAGCACCGAAAAGAAACTGGGCCTTGTCATCGATCTCGATACCTGTGTCGGCTGCCATGCCTGCGTGATCAGTTGCAAGGGATGGAACACCGAGAATTACGGCGCGCCGCTTTCGGACAACAACCCCTACGGGGCCGACCCGGCGGGCACCTTTCTCAACCGTGTCCACAGCTACGAGGTCCAACCGGAAACCGGCGCGGCGCAGCTGACCCATTTCCCGAAATCCTGCCTGCATTGCACCGACGCGCCCTGTGTCACGGTCTGCCCCACCGGGGCAAGCTACAAACGGGCCGAAGATGGCATCGTTCTGGTCAATGAAAGCGATTGCATCGGCTGCGGTCTCTGCGCCTGGGCCTGCCCCTATGGCGCGCGCGAACTCGATGCCGCCGAAGGGGTGATGAAGAAATGCACCCTCTGCGTCGACCGGATCTATAACGAGAACCTGCCCGAGGACGACCGGGTCCCGGCCTGCGTGCGCACCTGTCCCGCCGGAGCGCGGCATTTCGGCGATTTCGCCGACCCCGACAGCAACGTGTCGCGCCTGAGCGCCGAACGCGGCGGCATCGACCTGATGCCCGAACAACAGACCCGCCCGGTCAACAAATACCTGCCACCGCGCCCCAAGGATCGGCTGGACGGGCAGGTCGACACGCTCGCGCCCCTGCTGGCACCGGTCGCCGAAGAAGCCAGCGGCTTTCTCGGCTGGCTGGACAAGGCGCTTGACCGCCTGCCCGGCGCCCCCTCCAAAGACGAGGCCCGCTGATGCATCCCGCCCCCTCTGTCATCCTGTTCACCGTGATGTCCGGAGCCGGTTTCGGCCTGCTCGCCTTCCTCGGGATCGGCCTGCCGGATGTCACCGGCTGGGTCGCTTTCACCTTCTTTGCCATTGCCTACCTGCTCGCCGTGGGCGGGCTGATGGCCTCGACCTTTCACCTCGGCCACCCGGAACGCGCGATCAAGGCGTTCAGCCAATGGCGCACAAGCTGGCTGAGCCGCGAAGGATGCTGTGCCGTCCTGGCCCTCCTGGTGATGGCGGCCTACGGGGCCGGCCTGGTGTTTCTCGACACGCGATGGGCCGCCCTCGGCCTGATCGGCTCGGTCGCCAGCGTTCTCACCGTGTTCACGACCTCGATGATCTACACCCAGCTCCGCACCGTCCCACGCTGGCACACCCCCCTGACCCCCGCACTGCTGCTGTCCCTGTCCATTGCCGGCGGTGCCTTGCTGGCGGGCCAGCCGCAAGCCGCGATCACCCTGCTCCTGTTGGCCGGGCTGATCCAGGTCGCGGCCTGGATCAGGGGCGACTCCGCCCTCGCAACATCCGGCAGCACCCTCGCATCCGCCACCGGCCTTGGCACGGCGGGAACGGTCCGCGCCTTCGAACCACCCCATACCGGCAGCAACTACCTGCTGAACGAATTCGCCTATGTCGTCGGACGCAAACACAGCCTGCAACTGCGCGTGATCTCGCTCCTGCTGATGATCGCCCTGCCCGTCGTGCTGCTCCTGCTGCCCTTCAGCCACCTGTTCGCCGCGCTGGCGGTGCTGTCACATCTTGCCGGCACGGCGATCTCCCGCTGGCTGTTTTTCGCCGAGGCCGAACATGTCGTGGGCCTCTATTACGGCAAACGCACCCCCTGATCCGCGCCTTCATCTTTGTTCAAATACTCCGGGGGAGCCGCCCGCAGGGCGGTGGGGGCAGAGCCCCCTCCACCGCCAGGTCTACCCCGTGGCGCATTACAGATGCAGGAACCGGTATTTCTCGAGGATCGCAAGCAGCATTTCCTTGGCATGGGTACGATGCGCATGGTGACTGCGCTGCGCATTATCGGCATCCCCCGCCCGGATCGCCTCGAGCACAGCGCGATGGTCCTCGTTCGACTTCACCGGCACCGGGCGAAACCGCAGCGTCATCGCGCGGGCACGGCGAACCTGGTCGACCATCATCGTGGCGATGACCTGCACCCGGCTGTTGCCGCCTAGACGCACCAGCTCGGCGTGAAACCGGTCATCCGCCAGCGCCCAGGCCTCAAGATCCGCAGCCGCCAGCGCCGCGTCCATGTCATCGATCGCCCGCGACAACGCGGCCAGCTCTGGCTCGCGATATCCTTGCCGCGCCGCGTCGCCGGCGGACAGGCTCTCCAGCTCGGTCAGGACGTCATAGATTTCCCGCATGTCATCGGGTGACAGCGCGCGAATGCGCACCCCCTTGCGTGGCCGCATCTCGACCAGCCCCTGCGCCGCGAGCATCAGCGTGGCTTCGCGCACCGGGGTACGCGACATGCCCAGGCGTTCGGCCAGCTCGCTCTCGAGGTGGTCCGATCCGGCACCAAGTTCGCCCGAAAAGATCAGCCGCCGCAATTCCTCCACGGCCCGCTGGGTGTTGGACTTCTGTTTCGCGGCCCCATCCATCGGTGGTCAAATCCTCATCTTGGTCCCGGTTTCGGCCGACCGGTATATGGCATCCCGAACCCGGATCACAGTCAAGTAATCCTGGCAGTTATTCTCGATCGGGGTGCCGTGAATCAGGCCCGAAACCACATGCGCCTGCAAGGCGTGTACGCAATCGCCGCCAAAGCCGTTCCAGGTATCGGGCGGCGACACCGGGCGGCTGGCCTGCGCCCCGAAGGCCCGCAGGGAAACGCTGCCATCGCCAAACAGCGCCAGCGTACCAGCGGTGCCCTCGATCAACGCCTCGCCCATGGTGCGCCGCTGATTGTCGGCGGCATGATCGAGCAACCGGTTGCCATCGAACAACGCCCGTACACCGCCCGGATGGTCAAACAGCACAAACCCCGCATCCTCGCCCGCCAGCACCGGGTTGACGCGCCGCAGGTCGGCATAGACCGCAACCGGATCGCCGAACAGATAGCGGAACGTGTCGACCCAATGCACACCCGTTTCGTGGATCAGGAATTGCGGCATGGACTGGAAATAGGGCTGCCGGTCAAGATAGGCCCGCGCGCCCTGCCCGTCACCGGGGCGCAGCCGGAACGTCGCCTGCAGAACCGTGCCGATTTCTCCGGCATCGATCAACGTCTTGATGGCGCGATACCAGGGCATGAAGCGAAAGTTCTCGTGTATCACCACGGTCACCCCGGCCTGTTGCGCCTCGGCTGCGATCTGGCTGGCCTCGGCGTGATCCCGGCAAAACGGCTTTTGACAGATGATCGTGCGGATGCCGGCGGCCATGGCGGTGCGGATCGCGGCGGCGTGCCCGGCGGGCGGCAGGATGATGTCGAGAATATCCGGACGCGTCCGCGCGATCATCTCGTCCAGATCGTCAAAGGCGGCAAGCCCTGTCGCCGCCGCCGCCGCCAGGTTCAGATCCGCCGCCCCCACCAATTTCACCTGCGGGATTCGGGACCAAGCGTCATAGTGAAACTGGCTGAAATAGCCGGCACCCAGACAGGCCACGCGCAACGGAACCGCCATCTTCATGCCCCTTCAATACGCATGGGAGCCGCATCGACCGCCACGCGTGATCGCTTTCCGTTGGCAACCACTTGCAGGACATCATTCCTTTGGCCAAGCCAGCGGAACCTCGTGCGAATGTTCAGGACAAGCCGCATGATCCCGGGGCCGATCCCGTCACCTGCGAATATCGCCATGTCAAAACGCTGCTTCATTTGACTTGTGACCCTCTGCACTGATGTGGATTTATGGCAAGCGACAACGATCACCGCATCATTAATGCATACGCAAAAAAATTCAATAAAAACCCGCATCCAACCGATGGACAAAGGTCAGGCAACGCCCCACCAGCTGAGGGTTTGCTCGCAATGATACCGGATCGCCTCGATGGTCGCGCCGGTATCGCCCTGTTGCAGCGCGTCGATCACCGCGAGATGTTCCTGCATCGCCGAAACGATCCGCACATGCAGGAACGGACGGGCATTCTGGATGATGGCAATCCGCATGCGGTTGGCATCGTAGCTTTTTATGAGCTGGCCATTGCCAAGCCCCCGGGCCAGAAAATCATGCAAGGACAGATCGACCTCGATGGCCCGCGACGAAAGCTGCGGGTCTTTTCCGCTTCTTGCGGCGTCTTGCAGCCTGACATGCTGCGCCCGCAGGTCGTCGAGCCCCTCGATCCCGCCGCTTGCAATGCGCCGTCGCGCGCCTTCCTGGTCCAGCGCCATGCGGAAATCCAGACAATCGCGAATGACACCCGGCCGCGCCTCCATCACCTGGATGCCGCGCTTGGGCAGGGTGGATAACAGGCCATGGGCGCTGGCCTGCTTGACCGCGTCGCGAATGGCGGCAATCGGACAGTCGAGCACCTGGACAAGCTGCGCCATCGACAGGAATTGACCGGCCTGCAACTGGCCACCGCGCAGGGCGGCCCAAAGCGCCTGTTGCGCCTTGTCCGCCAGAAGATTGACCTCCCCAGATTGGTTCACCATTGACCCCCACACGCCATTCTCAATCAAAACCGTAAGCTGTTATGTGAATTACCTGATAGTCTATCAACTAATACAGCATCTAAAATGTTAGCTACAAGATCAAGCATAACATGCAAGGCAGCGGCAAACCGTCACCTGCCGGACCACAACAAGGAGGAAAGCATGGCTTTCATGGATGAACCGGGCATTGCCCATGGCGGCACGCTGGACCCGGAGGGCAACACGCTCAATCCGGTCGGCGCGGATGAAAAGACCTGGGGATGGTTCGCCATCTTCAACATCTGGGCCAATGACGTGCAATCGCTCTTTGGCTATTCGCTGGTGGCCTCGCTGTTCATCTCGTTCGGCGTCGGCGGCTGGACCGCCTTTGCGGCGCTGATCACCGCCGGGCTCTTCGTAATGTGGATGGTCAATCTCTCGGGTGCCGCGGGCGAGAAATACGGCATACCCTACCCGGTTCTGGCCCGCGCCAGCCTTGGCACACAGGGGGCCAAGCTGCCCGCGATCCTGCGCGCCACGGTTGCGGTGTTCTGGTACGGGGTACAGGTCTATTTCGCCTCGACCGCGGTGGCCCTGTTGATCCGCTCGCTTACCGGCGCGGGCGGCGGCCCCGAGATCCTCGGCCTGACCGGCATCGACTGGCTGTCCTTCGTGATCGTCTGGGGATTCCACATCGTGATCTTCTGGCGCGGCATGAGCTGGGTCGAAAGTTTTCTGAACATCGCCGGCCCGTTTGTCTACCTCGTGATGATCGGCCTTGTCGTGGTGCTCTGGCAGCGTTCGGACGGCCAGCTCCTGTCTGCCACGGCGACTATCTTCGCCAATCCCGAGGGCACACCCTGGACCGAGTTCAAGGGTTTTGTCGCCATCGTCGGCACCATGGTTGCCTATTTCGCCGCCGTCATGATCAACTTCAGCGATTTTTCACGCTATGCCAGGGACAAGCGCACCATGAAGCTGGGCAATCTCGCGGGGCTGCCGTTCAACATGATCCTGTTCTCGGCGCTGGCCCTGCTGACCACCGGCGGTGCCGCCGTGGTCTTTGGCGAGGAAATCATCAACCCCACCCAGATCGTCGAACGCACCGACAGCGTCCTGCTGGGCGTCATCGCCGCGATCACCTTTTTCGCGGCAACGGTGGGCATCAACCTCGTGGCCAATTTCATCCCGGCGGTCAACGGCATCGCCAACCTTGCGCCCGACAGGATCAGCTTTCGCAAGGCGGGCCTGATCACCTCGCTCTTTGCGCTGGTGATCGGGGGCTTCTGGACCAGCTTCATCAGCCAGTTCGGGATCAGCGGCTTTGTGAACACGCTGGGGGCCGTGCTCGCCCCGATCTTCGGCATCATGATCGTCGACTATTACCTGCACCGCAAGGAACAGCTGAACCCGGCGGATCTCTATGACATGGAGGGTGGCCTCTATCACTATGACAACGGCTGGAACGGTGCGGCGGTCAAGGCCTTTGGCATCGCGGCGGTATTCTCGGTGGCAACCGTCTGGGTTCCGTGGTTCGCCATCCTGTCCGGCTTCAACTGGGTGATCGGCGCGATACTGGGCGGTGTGATCTACGACGCCATCGCCAGGGACCGCGTCAGGGTCTGACACCTTGCCCGATCTGAATATGATGTGGCCGCGCATGTCGCGGCCACATTCATTTGCGGGAATACCGCCGCATGAGCGCAGGCAAGGATGTGATTTCACGTGGATTTCGGGCCACAACCATGCCAGCTTTGATGCAAACGCATTGCCCGCCCGTGATCGCCGGTCCGGGATCCGTCGCCACGACCGGCAACCGCGCAATGCGCCAGAACACCATCAGACGGGCCGGCGCGGCCGACGCCGGCCCGTCAGCGCAATCCAGATCGCCCGGAGTCCATGATGACCGATCGCCCCGAGAACCAGAATGACGAAGTCTATGGCTCGAACCTGCTGTCGCAGACGCTGCCAAAGTCCGAGTTCCCGTCCACCGAAAACGATCCAGGCCGGGTCTATGCCGCCGTTCGCGACGAATTGATGCTGGATGGCAACTCGCGCCAGAACCTCGCGACCTTTTGCCAGACATGGGAAGAGCCGGAAATCCACAAGCTGATGGATGCCTGCATCGACAAGAACATGATCGACAAGGACGAATACCCCCAGACCGCCGAGATCGAAGCGCGGTGTGTGCGCATGCTGGCCGATCTTTGGCACGCGCCAGCCGGAAGCGCGACCGGGTGCTCGACGACGGGATCCAGCGAGGCGGCCATGCTGGGCGGGTTGGCGATGAAACGCCGCTGGGAAGCCAGGCGCAAAGCCGAAGGGAAACCGACCGACAAGCCCAACCTCGTAACCGGGCCGGTGCAGGTTTGCTGGCACAAGTTCACCCGCTATTGGGATGTCGAACACCGCGAGATCCCGATGGAAAACGGCCGCCTGCTGATGACACCGCAAGAGGCGCTGAACTATTGCGACGAGAACACCATCGGCGTGGTGCCCACGCTCGGCGTGACCTTTACCGGCGAGTACGAACCGGTCAAGGCGGTCAGCGATGCGCTCGATCAGCTGCAGAACGACACCGGGCTCGACATCCCGATCCATGTGGACGGGGCCAGCGGCGGCTTTCTCGCGCCGTTCTGCGCGCCGGACCTGGAATGGGATTTCCGCCTGCCCCGCGTGCGCTCGATCAACGCGTCGGGGCACAAGTTCGGCCTGGCCCCGCTGGGTGTCGGCTGGGTGATGTGGCGCGAGGAACTCGACCTGCCCGAGAACATGATTTTCTGGGTCAACTACCTGGGCGGCAACATGAAAGACATCGCTCTGAATTTCTCGCGCCCGGGCGGTCAGATTGCCTGCCAGTACTACAACTTCCTGCGTCTGGGTCGGGAAGGGTATGAAAAGGTGCACGGCGCCTGCTACGATTCCGCCAGGTTCCTGGCAGATGAGATCCGTTCCATGGGGCCGTTCGAGATCGTGTTTGACGGCGACCGTCGCAGGGGCATCCCGGCCGTATCATGGAAGATGAAAGAGGGCATCGATCACGGCTTCAGCCTGTTTGACCTCGCCGACCGCCTGCGCGTGCGGGGATGGCAGGTGCCGGCCTATACCCTGCCTGCAAATTGCGAGGATCAGGCGATCCAGCGGATCCTTGTTCGCAACGGCGTCAGCCGGGATCTCTGCGCCTTGCTGGTCGGCGACATGAAGGCAGCGCTCGGCCATCTGGACAGGCATCCGGCGCAGGTTCCGCTGGGTCGCGAGGACGCGTCCGGGTTCCATCACTGACACCTCATGTGGATCGTGCCCAGTTTGCGCTTGAAACCACCCGTTCGGCTCCAAACGCGATGGGTTGCGCTCGGATGCCCCGTGACCTTGACAGGCGCACGCCCCCCCCGGCACCCCGCGTATGGCCCGGAGGCAGGATGGCGGACCCGTTAACCGGCCCTTAACCGTGAAGTCAGCTTTGCTTTGACCCCGACCTCATGATCATGGCCTACTCCGGCGGATGTAGTCTGTGGAGAGTCCCAATGTTGATGTTGGCTGGATTGCTGGGCTTGCTCGCCGTCGGCGGCGCGGCCGTTGCGGTTGATATGTCTGCCGAAACCGATACCGACATCGATGATGCCGCGGAACCGGAAACCGAGGATATGGCCACGGGCGAAGCCGAGGTTGAAATCGTGCCGCTCAACCAAATCTTGTCCGGCGGCGCGGCCCCGGAACAGATCGATGGCGATGCCGGCCACGACCAGATAAACGGGTATGGCGGTGCGGATGTGATCCATGGTGGCGCGGGCAACGATACGCTGCACGGTGCGGCTGGTGACGATGCCCTTTCCGGCGGCGACGGCAAGGATACGCTGCATGGCGGCGACGGGCAGGATCTGCTGAACGGTGAAATGGGCGATGACCTGCTGTTTGGCCATGGCGGCGATGACATGCTGCTGGGCGGCGGCGGCGCGGACGGGCTGCAGGGTGGCGATGGCGACGATACGCTGCACGGCAATTCGGGCGACGACGCCTTGCATGGCGGCATGGGCGACGATGTTCTGACCGGCGGTGACGGCAAGGATACCCTGCAAGGCGGTGCTGGCAACGATATTCTGTTGGGGATCGATGCCGAAGATGGCGAGCTGCGGGATGACGAGACCAAGGATTATCTCAATGGCGGCGATGGCGATGACACTCTGATCGGCGGTCGCGACGATGTACTGTCCGGTGGAAACGGGGCGGACCGGTTCGTTCTGGATGCCAGCCAACCCGCTCAAGAGGACGGCGATGAAGACGATCCCGGAGCGATCCGGGTCACGGATTACGATGCTGACGAGGACCAGATACTGGTGATGTCAGACCTGGAACAGAATCCCGAGCCACATATCGAGGTGATCGCGGACGAAGACACTCCTGGGCTCAGCCATATCTGGGTCGATGGCACCGAAGTTGCCAGCGTGATGGGCGGCAGCACCCTGACCGCCCAAGATATCGTCATCATGGATCACGGCACCGGTGCCGCCCTGGGCCTGGGCAACGCCTGATCCGGCACGGCATCGCGAAACCCTTTGCCTTTGGCGGAAAATGCGCCTATACGCGCCCATCCCCGACGACTCGCGTGCTTTGCGGTCGGTGGGGAACATTCTCCATGGGCCTGTGCTGGACGACATCCCGGCCTGCGCCATCCACTCTAACCTGCAAAGGAGACCCCGATGTCGATTACGCTGGAAGAAAAATCGCGGATCATGAAGGAATTCGCAACCAAGGAAGGCGACACCGGATCGCCGGAAGTTCAGGTTGCTGTTCTGAGTTCGCGCATCGCGACCCTGACCGAACACTTCAAGACCCACAAGAAAGACAACCATGGCCGCCGCGGCCTGCTCAAGATGGTTGCTCAGCGCCGCAAGCTGCTGGACTATGTCAAGCGCAAGGATGAGGCGCGCTACCAGGACCTGATCAAACGTCTGGGCCTGCGCCGCTAATCCGCGTCCCGATCCAAGCCCCCGTCGCGAGGGTTGGAATCAATCGAGACGGAATCAAACGCCCGCCAGGATTTGGCGGGCGTTTTTGCGTTTGAAGCCAGAACGGCGGAGTGCCAGGCCATCCTGAGAATAGCAAAAGGCCCCGACGCATCACGCCGGAGCCCTTTCGAAAATCAGGTGGCCCGATCAGCCCTTGGAGAACTCCGGATAGGCTTCCATGCCCAGTTCCGCCATGTCGAGACCGTTGATTTCTTCCTCTTCGCCGACGCGGATACCCATGACTGCCTTGAGGATGAGCCATGCAACCGCCGAGGTCACGACCACGAACACACCAACCACGAGGATCGCATAAAGCTGGGTGATCAGCGACGCATCGGAATTGGTAAAGACCACCGCAATCGTACCCCAGATGCCCGCGAACAGGTGGACCGGGATCGCGCCGACCACATCGTCGATCTTGAGCTTGTCGAGGAACGGCACCGCAAAGACCACGATCACACCGCCGACTGCACCGATCAGCGTCGCGGAAAACAGCGACGGGGTCAGCGGTTCGGCGGTGATCGACACCAGGCCGGCAAGCGCACCGTTCAGGATCATGGTGAGGTCGGGCTTCTTGTAGAGCAGCTGGGTCAGGATCAGCGCCGCCACCGCTCCTGCCGCCGCGGCCGCGTTGGTGTTGGCAAGAATGCGGCTGATGTCAGCGACATTTCCGGCTGTATCCATGTAAAGCTGCGAGCCGCCATTGAACCCGAACCAGCCCATCCACAGGATGAACGTCCCCAGAGTGGCCAGCGCCAGGTTGGAACCGGGGATCGGAATCACGCGACCCTCCTTGCTGTATTTCCCGATGCGCGGACCAAGGATCAGCGCGCCGGTCAACGCCGCCCAGCCACCGACCGAGTGAACCACGGTGGAGCCGGCGAAATCAAGGAAGCCGGCTTCGTCAAGGAAACCACCGCCCCATTTCCAGCTGGCCTGGATCGGGTAGATCAGCGCGGTCAGGATCACCACGAAGATCAGGAACGGCCACAGCTTGATGCGCTCGGCCAGCGCACCGGACACGATCGACGCGGTCGCCGCACAGAACATCAGCTGAAAGAAGAAGTCAGAGCCAACCGACGCATAGGTGAGATCCGGCTCGGCCCCGGCCAGCCCGACCGGTTCGAGGCTTGTCAGGGAAAACGCCCCGAGCATACCCGGAATCGACCAGCCATCGCCCGGATACATCAGGTTATAGCCGATCACGAAATAAAAGATCGCCGCCAGCGAGAACAGCGCCATGTTCTTGGTCAGCTGCATGGTGACGTTCTTGGAGCGCACCAGCCCGGCTTCGAGCATCGCGAACCCCGCCGCCATCCAGAACACCAGCACGCCCATGACGATGAACATGAATGTGGTCAGGATAAAGCCGATATCGGCATTGGTCGGCGTCACATCCGCCTCCTGCGCCAGCCCCAGCGACGGCAACGCGACGAGCGCGGCTGCTGTGGCAATCGTTTTGGTCGGTGTCATTGTGTCAATTCCCCTTTTCCGCCGCGGTATCACAGCGCTTCTTCGTTGATTTCGCCGGTGCGCACGCGAATGGCCTGCTCCACGTCGAGAACGAAAATCTTGCCGTCCCCGATCTTGCCGGTCTTGGCGGTCTTGGTGATGGTCTCGACGACCTGGTCCGCCATGGCCGCGCTGACAACGAGTTCAAGTTTGATCTTGGGCACGAAATTCACCGCGTATTCCGCGCCGCGATAGATTTCGGTATGGCCGGATTGCGATCCAAAGCCCTTGATTTCGGTCACCATCATGCCGCGCACCCCGGATTCGGTCAGCGCCTCGCGCACCTCTTCCAGCTTGAACGGCTTGATTGTCGCTATGATGAGTTTCACCTCGATCCCTTTCCTTTGCAGGCTCCCTGCGTACAGACACCCGGAGCAAAACGCCGCGATGCAGCGTTGCAAATGGTTTGGACGTGCAAACCGGGTGGCAAACGTGGAAAGATGCACAATTTTTGCACTAAATTTGGCAAGTGACCAATTTTTCATCAGTTAAGAAAGGGCATATCCCGGTCAATCGGAGGCTCAACAAACCGTCCCGGTGCATGTAATGTCGCCCCAAACACAAAGGCCGGGCAGGGCTGAGCATGACCAACAAAACACCTCGCAAGCCGCCATTGGTGGCCGACAAACGCTATCCCTCGGGACAGCGGAAAACCCGCAAGACCACCGCGACCAAGACGCGGAAAGCCCCGGCAAAGGCCAAACCGGCACCCCGCAAGCGCAAGACAACCCGCCGCAAGGCCAGCGGTGGCGGCGGTATCGTCGGGCTGTTTCGGCGGCTGATCCGGTGGGTTCTGCGGCTGATCTGGGGCATCACCTGGCGGGTCGGCTCGGTGGTCTGCCTGATCATCGCGCTGTGGGTCGGCTATATCTATACGACGCTGCCGGATGTGACCCAGCTGCTCGATGGGCGCGCGCGCGGGTCGGTCACCATGCTCGACCGCAACGGCGATGTGTTTGCCTGGCGCGGCGATCAGTTCGGCGGCGTGATCACCACCGAGACGGTTTCATCCAACCTGCACAACGCCATTGTCGCAACCGAGGACAAGCGGTTTTACCGCCATTTCGGTGTCAGCCCGCGCGGCATTGCCAGCGCTGTGCGCATCAACCTGAGCGAAGGGCGCGGCCCCTTGTCCGGCCACGGCGGATCGACCATTACCCAGCAAACCGCCAAGCTGCTGTGCCTGGGCGATCCCTATGACCCGGCATCGGGCCTGTCCGAAGCGGAATACGAGGCCGATTGCCGACGCGGCACCATCCAGCGCAAGATCAAGGAAGCGGTGTTTGCCCTGGCCATGGAGGCCAAGTATTCCAAGGACGAAATCCTGACGATTTACATGAACCGGGCCTTCCTGGGTGCCGGCGCGCGCGGTTTCGAGGCGGCAAGCCAACGCTATTTCGGCAAATCCGCATCCAAGGTTTCCCCCGCCGAGGCGGCAATGCTCGCCGGGTTGCTGGTGGCTCCGACGCGCTATGCCCCCACCAACAGCCTGACCCGGTCGCAAAACCGCGCGACGGTGATCGTGGGGCTGATGGAAGATCAGGGATACCTGAGTGCCGCGCAAGCCAAAGAGGCGCGCGACCATCCTGCACAGCTCTCGAAAGCGGCGGCAGAGCGCGCCGGCGGTTACTTCGCCGATTGGGTCATGGCCGCCGGGCCCGAGTATTTCACCCGCAACACCACCGAAGACGTCATCATCCGCACCACGCTGGACCGGCGGCTTCAGGCGGCGGCGGAAGAGGCGATGCAATACGTGTTCGAGAACAAGGTCCGGGCGGGGTCCAAAGCCGAGGCGGCGATTGTCGTGATGTCGGCGGATGGTGCGGTGCGCGCCATTGTCGGCGGGCGCGAAACCAAGGTTGCCGGCGCGTTCAACCGCGCGGTTCAGGCCAAGCGCCAGACCGGCTCGGCGTTCAAGCCCTTTGTCTACGGGGCGGCGCTGGATCTTGGCTACTCGCCGCTGGACACGGTGATAGACGAACCGTTCTGCATGAACATTCCCGGTTCCGGGCAATGGTGCCCCAAGAACTATACCAAGAATTACAAGGGGCGGGTGACGCTTGCGGATGCGCTAAAGGACTCGCTCAACATTCCGGCGGTCAAGGTTTCCGAGCGGGTCGGACGCGAGCTCGTGCGGCAGGTTGCCAGCCAGTTCGGGCTTGAAAGCGACCTGGCGGCGGGACCGGCGCTGGCGCTTGGTGCCTCGGAAAGCACGCTGATCGAGATGACCGGGGCCTATGCGGGCATCCTGAATGGCGGCTCGGCGGTGACCCCCTATGGGTTGACCGAATTGAAACTTCTGGGCGAGCGCGACGCGCTCATGGGCACCGAGGGCGGGATCGGCGAACGCGTGATCCAGACCAAGGCCGCCGAGGAGTTGATCTGGATGATGGAAAAAGTGGTTTCCGAAGGCTCGGGACGGCGCGCGAAACTGCCGAATTGGCAAGCCGCCGGCAAGACCGGCACAACCCAGGCGGCGCGCGATGCCTGGTTCATCGGCTTTACCTCGCAATATGTCGCCGGCGTCTGGATGGGTTATGACGACAATACGCCCCTGAGCGGCGTCACCGGCGGCGGGCTGCCAGCCGAGATCTGGCACGAGACAATGGTCCGGGTGCATCAGGGGCTCGAGCCGACCCCGCTGCCGATGCGTGCCCCGGCGGGCCCGGTTGAGAACCGCGACGGCGGGGCACCCCGCCAGGGCGGCTCGGGCGGGACCGGCCTTGGCGGTGTCGTCGACAAGGTATTGCGCGACATTTTCGGCGGTGGCGGCGGCCGCAACCAGCGGCCACAGGATTTCAACGACAGATAGGCGGGCCGCCGCCTATCCCAGCTTGGAGATATCCGCCGTCAGCTGGTCGATATTGCCCTTGCGCCGATCGAGCATCGCACCGATTTCGGTGCGCTCGGTCAGCAGCAGGTTCACGCCCTCGATGAACATGTTGAAGAACTTGTCACGACCGGATTTGTCGGACACGAGGAAAGTTACCTCAAAAGGAGCCTCGCCGCGCAGCTTGGCAATGCTGCGGATCTCATAACCGCTCTTGATCTTGCGAGTCGCGGTCACTTCGACCGTGCCGCCGATGAACTCGCGGAACCGCCGGCCGTATTTGCGGGCGATATAGCCCTGGAACGCCTTGGTGAAGGCGTTCAGCTGTGCCCGGCTGGCCGAACGGGCATCGGCGCCAAGCGCGTAGCGTGCCATGATCGGCACATCGGCGAACTTGACGAAAATGCGTTCGAAATCACGGATCATCGCGGCCTCGGACTTGCCCGAGGCAATCACGTTGTTGATCTCGCCAACCAGTTGGTCAACCAGCTTGCGGGCCCCTGCCTCGGTCAGTGCCAGCGCCGGCATCGGCAGCGCCGCAAGACCGGCAAAGGCCACAGCCGATCCGAGAAAGCTGCGGCGCATCAGGGGTTTATTCGGCATAGGGGTCTGCATAGGGATCCTCGTATGGGTCGGTGTCGGATGTTGCATAGGGGTCTACATAGGTATCGCCACTGTTGCCTTCCAGTTCAAACCGGCGATTCTGCAAATAGATCACGCGCGCGACCGCATAGCTGTCTTCGCTCTCATACAGGATAGAATCGATGGTATCCGAATACCTGCCCCGCGCGCTGAGCCGTTCCACGGCATTGGCGTAAAAGCCGACATTCTCGATGGGGCGCGTGGGCGCGAAGGTCAGCGGGTTGGTAAAGAAATCGACAAAAACGCCAACCGAATCGCGCTGTGTCGACGGGCCAAAGAACGGCAGTTCGATATAGGCCCCCTCTCCGACCCCCCAGGCGGCCAGGGTCGCGCCGAAATCGGTTTCTGTCACCGGGATGCCGAACTCGGAAGCGGGGTCGGCGAGACCGGCGAATCCGATGGTCGTGTTCATTAGGAACCGGCCGATCGAAATGCCCGCCTGCTTGAAATCCCCTTGCAGAAGATAGTTCGCGGCATCCCCCGGTTCGGACAGATTGGCGGCGAAACTGTTGAAACTGTCTTCGATCGGATCCGGGATGATATTCGTGTAACCTTTTGCAGCAGGACGGAAAAACAGCTTATCTACGCCAAGGTTGAACTGGTGGACCTTGCGGTTGTTGTTTTCGTATGGGTCAAACGGCACGGCGCTGTCACGCTCGCCGGGGTTGCGAACCGTGCAGGCCGACATCAGGGACAGGCAGAGACCGGCAACAATCAGGGTCTGAGCGCGCAGGGGCAAGGTCATGAAATTCGCGTCCGTCTTCAGTGTGAAGTATTCAAGTGGGCAACTGACTAATGCAAACAGGGTAGGTTCACACTCGGTCCAACTTCACTTAATGAAATTGTGGCAGTTTGGGAACAGGCCATGTCGGCGCTGCGCATGATCACGCTGCCCATGGGCCGATCGATGTACCAACAGGACGGGGCAGATTTCCGATGATGACAAAGCCGGGCCGCGACGAACTCCGCAAGGCACGCCGGCAAGGGCGTACGCTGTATTGGGTTGTCGGCATCTTCAGCTTTTTCGCCAACCTGCTGATGCTGACCGGGCCGCTTTACATGTTGCAGGTCTATGACCGCGTCCTGGGCAGCCGGTCCGAGGAAACGCTGGTCGCGCTGTCGCTGCTGGTGGCGTTTCTCTATGGCGTGATGGGGGTGCTGGATTACAGCCGGGGCCGCATCATGGCGCGGGTCGGGGCGCGGTTCCAGTCGGCGCTGGATCACCGTGTCTTTGACGCCATGGTACGCCGCTCCGCCGTTGCCCCCGACCCGGCCGCGCAAACCGGTCTGTCCGATCTGGAGGCGGTGCAGCGGCTGATTTCGTCGCCGGTGCTCATGGCGGCGTTCGACCTGCCCTGGACACCGATCTTCCTCGCGGGGATCATCCTGTTTCACCCCTGGCTCGGGATGCTGGCCCTGGGTGGCGGCGCGATCCTGATCCTGATCACGCTATTGAACCAATTGTTCTCGCGCCGCCCGCAGATGCAGGCCAATTCCGCCACCCACCGGGCCTCGATGCTGTCGGACGAGATTCGCAACGAGGCCGAGATGATCCAGAGCATGGGGATGCGGGGCGCGGCGTTCGAGCGGTGGAAATCGGCGCGCGATGCCTCGCTCAAGGAGAGCATCGGAGCAAATGACGTGGGCGGCACGTTCACCTCGATGACCAAGACGCTGCGGCTGTTCCTGCAATCCGCCATGCTGGGCCTGGGTGCCTATCTGGTATTGCAGAACGAGGTCACGGCGGGCGCGATGATCGCCGCGTCGATCTTGCTGGGCCGCGCGCTGGCCCCGATCGAACTGGCCATCGGCCAATGGGCGCTGGTTCAGCGCGCCTCAAAGGGCTGGAACACGCTTGCCGACCTGTTGGAAAAGGTCCCGCCGGAAGCGCAGCGCACCGAGTTGCCCGCGCCCAAGGCGCGGCTGGACGTGCAGGCGCTTACCATCGTGCCGCCCGGCGATACCCGCGCCTCGCTCAAGACGGTGAATTTTCGTGTCGAACCGGGCCAGGCCGTGGGCGTGATCGGGCCGTCCGGATCGGGCAAATCCACGCTTGCGCGGGCCCTGACCGGTGTCTGGCGGCCCGCTGGCGGCACCATTCGCCTGGACGGTGCATCGCTTGACCAATACGCGCCCGACGATCTGGGACGGTATATCGGCTACCTGCCCCAGCGGGTGCAGCTGTTTGACGGAACCATCGCGGCCAATATCGCCCGGCTTAGCGACAACCCCGACAGCAAGGCGGTCGTCGCCGCCGCCAAGAAGGCCGATGCCCATGACATGATCGTCAAGCTGCCCGATGGCTATGACACCCGCGTGGCGGCGGGGGGCGGGCGGCTGTCCGGCGGACAGATGCAGCGTATCGGGCTGGCCCGTGCGCTATACGGAGATCCGGTCATCGTGATTCTGGACGAACCCAACTCGAACCTCGACAACGAAGGCTCGATGGCGCTGAACAAGGCAATTCGCGACCACAAGGCGGCGGGTGGATCGGTTCTGATCATGGCGCACCGGCCGGCGGCGATCCAGGAATGTGACACCCTGCTGGTGATGGATAACGGCACCCGCGCCGCCTTTGGCCCCAAGGACAAGGTGTTGCAGGAGATGGTCGCCAACCACGAACAACTCAAGAAATCGCCGTCCATGGGAGGGGTCCAATGAGCGCGAACACATGGTCGGCGCGCAGGCCGGTTCTGTTTGGCCTGTTCGGGTTGCTGCTGCTGGTGGGCGGCTTTGGGACATGGTCGGTTGTGTCCAACATCGCCGGGGCGATCATCGCTCCGGGGCGGCTGGAGGTCGACCGTAATCGCCAGGTGGTCCAGCATCCCGATGGCGGCGTGGTTGCGGAAATCCTGGTGGATGAGGGCGACAGCGTGATCGAGGGCGCGGTGCTGATCCGCCTGGATTCCAAGCTGCTCACATCGGACCTGCTGATTGCCGAGGGCCAGCTGTTTGAGCTCATGGCCCGTCGCGGGCGGCTCGAAGCCGAACGCGATGGTGCCGATACGATCACCTTTGACCCGGTCTTGACCGAGGCCGCCGCGATCCGCCCCGAGGTCAGCGGACTGATCGAAGGGCAGGAACGGCTCTTTACCGCGCGCCGGGAATCGACCGCCAAGGAATCCGAACAGCTGGAAAAACGCCGCGGGCAAATCCAGGACCAGATCAAGGGCATCCGCGCGCAGCAGGAATCGCTCAAACGCCAGCTCAGCCTGATCGGCAAGGAGCTCGACAACCAGAAATCGCTGCTGGATCGCGGGCTTGCACAGGCGGGCACGGTGTTGAACCTGGAACGGTCCGCCGCCGATCTTGACGGCACCCTGGGCGAGCTCATTGCGTCCGAGGCGCAGGCCGAGGGCCGCATCACCGAGATCGACATCGAGGTTCTGAAGCTGGACACCACGCAGCGCGAAGAGGCGATCACCCGCCTGCGCGACCTGCAATACCGCGAGCTGGAACTGGCCGAGCAGCGCCGCTCGCTGATCGAGCGGCTGAACCGGCTGGACATCACCGCCCCGGTATCCGGGATCGTCTATGATCTTCAGGTCCAGACGCCGCGTTCGGTCATCCGCCCCGCCGATCCGGTGCTGTATCTGGTGCCGCAGGATCGTCCGCTGGTGATTGCCGCGCGTGTCGAGCCGATCCATATCGACAAGATTTTCCTCGGCCAGCCGGTGACTCTGCGGTTTTCCGCGCTGGATCAGCGGGAAACGCCGGAACTGTTCGGAACGGTCACCCATGTTTCGGCGGACGCGTTCGAGGATACCAACAGCCGCGCGTCGTTCTATCGTGCCGAGATCATGCTGGAGGAGGGCCAGCAGGACAGGTTGCCCGAGGGTACGATCCTGATACCCGGCATGCCGGTCGAAACCTTTATCCGCACCGATGCGCGCACGCCGCTCGCCTATCTGGTCAAACCCCTGGCGGACTATTTCACCAAGGCATTCCGCGAATCCTGAGTTGGGGCTTTTCGCCGCCGCCGAACCCGGCTAGCGTCCGCGCGAAACGCGACTCCAGAGGGGATCAGACATGAGCATCCAAGACAAACTCGCCGAACTTGGCGTGACATTGCCAGACGCGCCCGCACCGGCGGCGAACTATGTCCCGTTCGTGACAATGGGCGACATCGTCTATGTTTCGGGCCAGATCTCCAATGATGCAAACGGCCTGATCCTGGGCAAGCTGGGCGATACGATGGATGTCGAGGCCGGTGCCGCGGCGGCGCGGGCCTGCGCGATCAACCTGCTGGCACAGGTCAGGGCCGCCTGTGACGGTGATCTTGACCGGCTGGTGCGGGTGGTCAAGCTGACCGCCTTTGTCAACTCGACCGATGATTTCACCGACCAGCCCAAGGTGGTGAACGGTGCATCCGATTTCCTGGTCGAGGCACTGGGCGACGCGGGGCGGCATTCGCGCTCGGCCGTGTCCGCGGCGGCGCTGCCCTTGGGGGTTGCGGTGGAAATCGAAGGCACTTTCCAGATCAAATGACCCCTGCCCTGCCCGGCGTGTTCACAAGAACACCCATCGCACACCGTGCGTTGCACGACATCTCGGATGGGCGCCCGGAAAACAGCCGCGCGGCGATCCGCGCGGCCATCGCCGCGGGATACGGCATCGAGGTCGACCTGCAACTGACCAACGATGCGCAGGCGCTGGTGTTTCACGACTATGACCTGGGCCGCCTGACCGGACAATCCGGCCCGGTGCGCGGGCTGAGCCGGGAGCAGGCGCGCAGCGTGGCGCTCCGGCATGGCGACGGCGAAACCATACCGACCCTGTCCGAGATCGTCGCCCTGGTCGATGGGCAGGTGCCGCTGCTGATCGAAATCAAGGATCAGGATGGAGCCATGGGCACGGCGATCGGCCCGCTGGAACAGGCCACGGTGGCGGCGCTGCGCGGATATTTCGGCCCGGTTGCGGTGATGTCTTTCAATCCGCACAGCGTTGCCAGGATGGCCGAACTGGCCCCCGATCTGCCACGCGGGCTGGTCACCAGCGGCTATGACCCGGCGGAATGGCCCTTGCCCGTCGCGACCTGTGAACGGCTGCGGCAGATCCCGGATTTCGACAGCTGCGGGGCCAGCTTCATCAGCCACGAAAAGGCGGATCTCGAAAACCCCCGCGTTGCAGAGCTGCGCGCGGACGGGGTGCCGGTCCTGTGCTGGACGGTTCGCTCGCCCAGCGAAGAGGCAGAGGCGCGGTGCCATGCCGACAATGTGACCTTTGAACGGTATCTGGCACCGCTTGCGGGTTAATCCGGCGATTGACGGGCCCAGATAAAGGTCACGCACGAGGAACAGATGGACCAGGCACAGATCGAAATCCAGGTGATTGGCGCCCTGTCGCAGATCGCGCCCGAGGATTGGGACGGCTGCGCCTGTCCCGAAACGGCGGATGGCGGCCGCCCGATCGATCCGTTCACCACCCATCGCTTTCTGTCCGCTCTGGAAGACTCGGGCTCGGTCGGGCGCGGCACCGGCTGGCAGCCGCAATACCTGACCGCCTATCTTGACGGGATGCTGATCGCCTGCGCGCCGCTCTATGCCAAATCGCATTCGCAGGGCGAATATATTTTCGACCACAACTGGGCTCATGCCTATGAACGGGCGGGCGGGAACTATTATCCCAAACTCCAGATCGCCGTGCCGCACACCCCGGCGACCGGTCGCCGGTTCCTGGTGCGACCGGGATACGAAGAAATCGGCCAGTCGGCCCTGGTACAGGGCGCAGTACAGCTGACGGCGGACAACCAGCTGTCCTCGCTGCACGTGACCTTTTGCACCAAGGAGGAAGCCGCCGCCGGTGAAAAGATGGGATTGATGGCCCGCGCCAGCCAACAGTTCCACTGGCTGAACGACGGCTATGGCGATTTCGACGGCTTTCTCGCCAGCCTGTCGTCACGCAAGCGCAAGAACATCCGCAAGGAGCGCGCGCAGGCCAATGGCTTTGGCGGCACCATCCACGTTCTGAGCGGCGATCAGATCAGGGCCGAACACTGGGACGCGTTCTGGACGTTCTACCAGGACACAGGTGCGCGCAAGTGGGGGTCTCCGTATCTGACCCGGCGGTTCTTCGATCTGGCGCAGGACCATCTGCGCGACGATCTCGCGCTGGTGCTGGCCGAACGCGAGGGCCGCTGGGTTGCGGGCGCGCTGAACGTGATTGGCCGGGATACGCTCTTTGGGCGCTATTGGGGCTGTATTGAACATCACCCCTGCCTGCATTTCGAACTGTGCTATTATCGGGCCATCGATCTTGCCATCGCGCGGGGCATGACGCGGGTCGAGGCCGGGGCGCAGGGAGAACACAAGCTGGCGCGCGGCTATTTGCCGACCCAGACCCACAGCCTGCACTGGGTCGCGGATCCGGGCTTTGCCGAGGCGATCGCCAATTACCTCGAGGCCGAGCGAAACGCGGTCGAGGAAGAGATCGAAGTGCTGACCGAATATGGCCCGTTCAGGAAACCACAGGTGGAGGAACAGCAATGACCGAGAAACTGTCAGACGAGGCACGCGGACCGCTGCTTGATCCGCTCTTCAAGACCGGCTGGACCATGGTCGAGGGCCGCGACGCCATCGCCAAGAAATTTGTCTTCAAGAACTTCATCGATGCCTTCGGCTGGATGACCCGCGTGGCGATCTGGGCGGAGAAATGGGACCACCACCCGGAATGGAGCAATGTCTACAAGACCGTGAACGTGGTGCTGACCACACATGATGTCGACGGGCTGAGCGCGCAGGACGCCAAGCTTGCCCGCAAGATGGACAGCCTGGTCTGAGCGCGCAAAGGATCAGCGTCGGCCCACACCGTTGGCATAGGACATTGCGGCGGCGTTGAACATCGCGGTGAACTCGGGCGCAGTCACGTAACCCTTTTGCGTGTCGATCCCACCCGGCACCCGCGCGGGATTCTTGCCCGGCAGCACGACCGTCTGACGTGTGCCATCATAGTCGAAACACCGATTGGCCCAGCAGTTGCGCCCATCCACCAGCGCGATATCGGCGACCCCATGCGCGCCAGACGTTGCATTGTCCGGCATCTCGCAGGCCGCAACGACACACAGAACCGGGGCAAGTCGAAACAGGTTGGTCATGACGTTCCCGCTTGGTCAGAATCAAGAGCGCGAGCCGGCCGCGCGGGCGATCACCGGGACCATCCCCCGGTGATCGCCAGGTCGTTACATGGAGGCCAGCAGCCCCTCGCCGCCGGAAACCTCGCAGACGCCCGGGTTTTCCTCGGCCTGCAGCAGCGTGACGCTGCCATCTTCGACCAGCATCGCATAGCGGCGCGAGCGCGCGATCAGCCCGGCGGGCGGGGCGTCAAAATCCATGCCGATTGCCTTGGTGAACGCGCTTTCGGGATCGGACAGCATGGTCAGGCCGGCCGCTTCGGCACCGGTGGCTTCGCCCCAGGCCTTCATCACGAAGGGGTCATTCACCGAGACACAGATGATCTCGTCGACTCCCTTGCCGTCGAACTCGGCCTTGGTGCGGATAAAGCTGGGCACATGCGCGGAATGGCAGGTCGGCGTAAAGGCGCCGGGAACCGCGAAGATCACGACTTTGCGCCCCTTGGTCTTGTCCGCGAGCGACACCGCTTCGGGCCCCTCTGCGCCCATCGCGACCAATGTTGCCTCGGGCAGTTTTTCTCCGGTGGAAATCGTCATGCTGCGTCCCTTTCTGAAATTTCATTTGCGCCAGTGACACATTTAGGATTTGTGAGCAACGGGACAAGCACTTGCAAGGGGCGATGTAGACAGATGAGCCATATCGTTGTGATCGGAGCGGGCCAGGCCGGGGCATCGCTGGTGGCAAAGCTGCGCAATAGCGGGTTTGACGGTGCGCTGACCCTGATCGGAGCCGAACCCGCCCCGCCCTATCAGCGCCCACCGCTCAGCAAGGCCTATCTGCTTGGCGACATGGAGCTGGAACGCCTGTATCTGCGCCCCGAGAGCTTTTACGCGGACCAGGATATTGCCTTGCGCACCGCGGCGACAGTCACGGGGATCGATCCGGCGGCCAAGACGGTGGCCGTCGGTGACGAGGTGATTGCCTATGATCAACTCGCGCTCACCACCGGGTCCGATCCGCGCCGGTTGCCTGCCGCGATCGGGGGCGATCTTGAAGGGGTCCATGTGGTGCGCACGCTTGCGGATGTCGACGCGATGGCCCCCGCAGTCACCAAGGGCGCGCGCGCGTTGATCGTGGGCGGCGGCTATATCGGACTGGAAGCGGCGGCGGTTGCCGCCAAGCGCGGCGTAAAGGTGACGCTGGTCGAGATGGCGGACCGCATCCTGCAACGGGTGGCGGCACCGGAAACCAGCGACTATTTCCGCAACCTGCACAGCGGCCACGGGGTCGAAATCCGCGAGGGGATCGGGCTTGATCGCCTGACCGGGGCAGACGGCCGGGTCACTGGCGCGGTCCTGAGCGATGGCAGCGAGATTGCGCTTGATTTCGTGATCGTCGGGGTCGGCATCACCCCCTCGACCACATTGGCCGAATTGGCCGGGCTGACCATCGACAACGGCATCGCGGTCAACGCGTTGGGCCAGACCTCGGACCCGTCGATCTGGGCGGCGGGCGATTGCGCATCCTTTCCCCATGCCGGTGGGCGCATCCGCCTTGAGAGCGTGCCAAATGCCATCGACCAGGCGGAATGCGTCGCGGAAAACATGCTCGGCGCGGCAAAACCCTATGTCCCGAAACCGTGGTTCTGGTCGGATCAGTATGATGTGAAGCTCCAGATTGCCGGGCTGAACACCGGCTATGACCGCGTTGTCACGCACCAAGGAGACAAGGGCGCTGTGTCGTTCTGGTATTATGCGGCCGACAGATTGCTGGCGGTGGACGCGATGAACGATCCGCGCGGTTACATGATCGGAAAGCGGCTGATCGAGGCCGGGAAATCCCCCGCACCCGACGACATTGCCAACCCCGAAACCGACCTGAAATCGCTGCTGCGCCCGTGAGGATCATCGCGGGACGCTTTCGTGGGCGGGCGCTGGCCTCGGTCGGCAAGGGCGACAGCGCGGCGCATCTGCGCCCCACCACGGACCGGGTGCGCGAAAGCCTGTTCAACGTGCTGGCCCATCGTCACGACCTTGAGGGCGCACGGGTGCTCGACCTGTTTGCCGGCACCGGCGCGCTCGGCCTAGAAGCATTGTCACGTGGCGCGGCGCATGTCACGTTTGTCGATGACGGGCGCGTCGCCGGGCACCTGATCCGCAAGAATATCGACCTGACCGAAAGCGGCGAACAAACCGATCTGCTGCGCCGGGATGCGACGCGGCTCGGCCCCTGCCCCGGCACGGCTTGCGACCTCGTGTTCCTTGATCCCCCCTATGGCAAAGCCCTTGGGCAAAAGGCCCTCGCCACCGCGCAGGACGGTGGCTGGATCGCGCCCGGAGCGTTGATCGTCTGGGAAGAAAGCGCATCGATGACGCCCCCCCACGGCTATGCGCAGATCGACACCCGGAAATACGGCGATACGCATGTGACCCTGCTACGGGCCTCTGACGGCACGGAATGACCGCGCGGGTCAGCTGTCGTAGGTCGGGTGGAAACGCCCCGAAGGCGACGGTGTAAAGATCTCGAACCCGTCCGCCGTCACGCCGATGGAATGCTCGAACTGCGCCGACAGGGACTTGTCCCGCGTCACAGCCGTCCAGTCATCGGCGAGGGTCTTGGTTTCCGGTCGGCCCAGATTGACCATCGGTTCGATGGTAAAGAACATGCCCTCTTCCAGCGTCGCGCCGGTTCCCGGACGGCCATAATGCAGCACGTTGGGCGGCGCGTGAAACACCCGGCCCAGCCCGTGCCCGCAAAAATCGCGCACAACGCTCATGCGATGCGCCTCGACATAGGTCTGGATGGCGTGGCCGATGTCACCGAACGTATTGCCCGGTCTGACGATCTCGATCCCCTTCATCAGCGCGTCATGGGTGACCTGAATCAGGCGCTCGGCCTTGCGCGGCAGCTTGCCCGCGACATACATCCGGCTGGTATCCCCGAACCAGCCATCGACGATCACCGTCACATCGATGTTCAGAATATCGCCATCCTTGAGCTTCTTGTCGCCGGGAATGCCGTGGCACACCACGTGGTTGACCGAGATACAGCTAGCATGCTCGTATCCCTTGTAGCCGATCGTGGCCGATTTCGCCCCCGCCTCTTCGACCATTCGGGTGATCGCCGCATCGATGGCGCCGGTGGTTTGTCCGACAAAAACATGGTCACGGATGTCATCCAGGATCCGCGCCGCCAATGCGCCCGCAGCATGCATTCCGTCGAAATCGGAGCGATCGTAAATTCGGATGCCATCCTTGGTCAGACGGCCGCGCAGCTCGTTATTCACCGTTGACTCCATATTTGTTGACTTACCATACACTTAATACCCCACGCGCAAAAGTGCCAGTGGGGGTCAAATCAGAACTGCGACAGGCTGTCCCAGGTCAATGTCCTGCGGCGTGATCCTTGTGCCGAAACACAGGGTTTCAACGCCCCGGTCGCGGGCGGCGTCATAGGCCGTAGCATAGTCCGGGTCAATATCGCGGGCGAGGTCAAACCCCGTGCAATCGGTGCGTTGAACCAGGTACAGCATCACCGCCCGATGGCCCTGCGCCGCCACGCGGGACAGTTCCACAAGGTGTTTCGCGCCGCGTTTGGTCACCGAATCCGGGAACTCGGCAAGCCCCGGCTGGCGACACAATGTCACGCTCTTGACCTCGACATAGGCATCACGCAGGCCCGGTTGGCTCAGCAGGAAGTCAATCCGGCTCGACTCACCGTATCTGACCTCGGGGCGCACCGTCTGGTAGGCGGCGAGCCCCTCGACCTGTCCGGCGATCAACGCCGCGCGCAGGGCGCGATTGGGCACCGAGGTATCCACGCCGGTAAAATGGCCGTTCTCGTGATCCACCAGCCGCCAGCCGAATTTCAGCTTTTTGCGCGGATCGTCATTGGGTTCGAGCCAGACCTTCTGGCCCGGCTGCGCCAGCCCCAACATCGAGCCGGGATTGGCGCAATGGGCGGTGATTTCGCGACCGTCCTCCAACCGGCAATCGGCCAGAAAGCGTTTGTAGCGGCGGATCAGACGGGCGGGAACAAGAGGGGTTTCAAAGCGCATGGCCAAGGGCCTATACCTGCAGGCGCAACCATTCAAGCGAGGCATGCCATGGCAAATCCTACCGCCGCGATGCTGGTGATCGGCGATGAAATCCTGTCAGGGCGCACGCGCGATTCGAACATGCATTTCCTGGCCGGCGAGCTGACCAAGAACGGCATCGACCTGAAACAGGTGCGCGTTGTCAGCGATGACCGGGACGCGATCATCGATGCCACCCGCGCCCTGTCCGAAACCCACGATGTAGTGTTCACCAGCGGTGGCATCGGGCCGACCCATGACGACATCACGGCGGATTGCATCGCCGCCGCGTTTGGCGCGACGATCGATGTTCGTGATGACGCCCGCAAGATACTTGAGGATCACTACGAAAAGAGCGGGCTGGAGCTGAACGCCGCGCGGCTGCGCATGGCCCGCATTCCAGAGGGGGCGCAGCTGATCGACAACCCGGTGTCCCGCGCGCCGGGCTTTACCTTGGGCAACGTTCACGTCATGGCCGGTGTCCCGCAGGTGTTCCAGGCGATGGTTGCCAGCGTCCTGCCCACCCTGACCGGCGGCGCGCCGCTGCTGAGCCAGAGCCTGCAGGTGTTTCGCGGAGAAGGAGACATTGCCGAGACCCTGTCGCAATTTGCCGCGCGCTTTGCCGACCTGTCGATCGGCTGCTATCCGTTTCAGAAAGACGGGGTATTTGGCGCGAATATCGTCATTCGCGGTCAGGATGGCACGCGGGTGGACAGCGCGATGACCCAGCTATCGAAGGTGTTGCTCGCATGAACACAGCGCAACCATCATGGTACGATGTGATTGACGGCACCTGGCCCGCCGCGCGGGTCCGGCGGCATGGCGTCTGGACGCTCCGCGAGGGGCAAGGCGGCGGCAGCCGCGTATCGGCGACGACCCTGGGCCAACCCGGTGCGGATTTTGGCACCGCTGACCTTGACAGCGCGCAAGCGGCGATGCGTGACATGGGGCAGCCCCGGATCTTCATGATCCGCCAGGGGGAAACTGCCCTTGACCAGGCGCTGGAGCAACGCGGCTATCTGCTCAGGGATCCGGTCACGATCTATGCCTGCCCCCCGGCACAGTTGATGGATGAACCGATACCGCGCGTCACCGTGTTCTCGCTGTGGGAACCGCTGGCGATCATGCGTGAAATCTGGGCCACCGGCGGGATCGGCCCGGCACGCCTTGCGATCATGCAACGCGCCAATGGCCCAAAGACCGGCTTTCTGGGCCGTCACCGGGACAAGCCCGCCGGAACCGCCTATGCGGCGATCCATGATGGCGTCGCGATGGTGCATGCGGTCGAAATCCTGGCGCATCAACGGCGCAGCGGCATGGGTCGATGGATCATGCGTGCCGCCGCGTTCTGGGCCGCCGAGCAGGGCGCGCAAACCCTGTCGGTGATGTGCACGGTCGAGAATACCGCCGCCAACGCGCTGTACCGGTCCCTCGGAATGCAGCCCGTTGCACAGTATCACTATCGACATCTGCCAGAGGGAGCCTGAGCCCACATGAAAACCGGGACACCGCCAACCGCCCTTGACCTGCCAATGGTCGATCCGCTGCCCCAGGAGACGCAGACGTATTTTGACATCTGTGTCGAGAAGCTCGGCATGGTCCCCAACGTGCTCAGGGCCAACGCCTTTGACATTGCCAAGCTCAACGCCTTTACCGGCATGTATAACGACCTGATGCTGGCAGAGAGCGGGCTGAGCAAGCTTGAGCGCGAAATGATCGCGGTGGTGGTATCGTCTATAAACCGTTGTTATTACTGCCTTGTAGCGCATGGCGCGGCGGTTCGGCAACTATCGGGCAACCCGCAATTGGGCGAGATGCTGGTGATGAATTACCGTGTTGCGCCGCTTGATTCCCGCCAACGCGAAATGCTCGATTTCGCCGCCAAGGTTACAACCGCGAGCGCCACCATTGAGGAGGCCGACCGCCAGGCCCTGCGCGATGTCGGCTTCAGCGACCGCGACATCTGGGACATTGCCAATGTCGCCGGCTTCTTCAACATGTCAAACCGCGTCGCAAGCGCCACCGCGATGCGGCCGAATGACGAGTATCACGCCCAGTTCCGATGATGCGCCGCCTCGCCGCCAGTTTGATCTTCGGCTTGCTGCCCGCCATCGCACAGGCACAGGACCTGGCGTTGCCGGCGAGCGCCCGGCAATTGTCCGACCGGACCAGCCCGCTTGACAGCTATGACCTGCCGACCGGGAGCTTTGCCGATGGCACCATCCCGGCGCGCCGCTTCGAAGGGCGCATCGAGCGGCGGACCTTTCGCATCGACGGCGCTTCATCCACGACGCTGCAACTGATGGCCCCGTTGCGCGACCAGCTCGCCGGATTGGGGTATGACATTGTTTTTGAATGCAAAGACCGGGATTGTGGCGGATTTGACTTCCGCTTTGAAACCGAGATCGTCCCGGCGCCGGACATGCATGTGGACATCCGCAACTATCGGTTTCTTTCGGCGACCCGCGCATCTGATGACGCCGTCAGCATATTGGTCAGCCGCAGCGGCAACGCCGCCTATATCCAGACGATCCGCGTGGCACCCGACGGGGCGGACCCCGGCAGCGTCACGGCACACACCGCCAAGAACCCGGAGGCCGGGCGCGAGTTGGGCCAGACCCTGCGGCATGACGGACATGTGGTGCTGCGCGATCTGGAATTTGACAGCGGAGCCGGAACCTTGCTGCCCGGCCCCCATCTCTCGCTCGACAGGCTTGCGGGTTATCTGCGGGACCATCCGGAGCACCGCATCGCCCTGGTCGGTCATAGTGACAGCACCGGCGCGCTGGCCACCAACATCACCCTGTCCAGACAGCGCGCAAATGCGGTCAGGGACCGGCTTGTCGAACAGTTCGACATCGACCCGTCCCGCGTGGAAGCCGAGGGTGTGGGATATCTTGCCCCGATTGCGTCCAACCTGACGCCCGAAGGGCGAGACGCCAACCGGCGCGTCGAAGCGGTTTTGCTGTCGACGCGTTAGATCAACCGGGCTCGCAGGGCAATCAACCTACCAATCCGCCGGCCCTTTCTCGGCAAAGGCATGGACCAGGAAATCGATAAACGCGCGCACCTTGGGCTGGGTAAAACGCCCCGGCGGATAGACCGCATAGATACCCTGGGTTTCGGCCGGCAAGGAGGGCATCGCATCCTCGACCAACCCGGATTGCAGCGCCTCTGAATAGAGGAAACTGGGCAGATAGGCGATCCCGAGACCCGAAATCGCGGCATTCAACAACGATTGCCCGTCATTGACGCTCAGCCATCCGGCGGTCCGCACCTGGCGCTTTTCACCCGACGGCGCGGTCAGACGCCAGACATTGCCGCTGGACTGGTTGGAATAATGCAGCAGCTTGTGTTCATTCAGGTCATCGATCTTTTGCGGTCGTCCGTATTTCTCGAAATACGAGGGCGAGGCGATCATCCGCTTGGTGGTTTCGGTCAGCTTGCGGGCACGAAGGGTGCTGTCTTCGAGCTCGCCAATCCGGACGGCCATGTCGAACCCCTCGGAGATCAATTCCACATAGCGGTTGTTCAGAACCATATTCACCGTGATGTCCGGGAAATCCGACAGGAAACCGGATAGAACCGGCGACAGGTGATTGACCCCGAAATCGGTCGCGACACTGATCCGCAAGAGGCCCGATGGCGCGGATTGCATCGACGTCACCAGCGCATCGGCTTCGCCCGCGTCGTTCAGCACACGGCGCGCGCGGTCGTAATAGGCCAGACCGATTTCCGTCGGGCTGACCCGGCGGGTGGTGCGGTTCAGCAACCGCGCGCCCAATCGCGCCTCAAGGCTGGACACGTGCTTGGACACCGCGGATTTCGAGATCCCCATTTTCTTGGCGGCATCGGTAAAGCCACCCTGATCCACCACGTTGGCAAAGGCTTCCATTTCCGTCAAACGATCCATACGCAGCACCTCAAGAACTCTTTGGACGATGCAAATTGTATCGATTGAAATCTGGGCAAGATCGCGGCGAGTGTGGGATAATATCGGGGTTTCGCCATTAACCGTTCTCGCTGTGGAAACGCCTTGAATGCCCGGCACATGCGTCATATCCCAATATAAAGAATTGTTTTCATTCAACATTTCAAAGCGAGATGGAATTGTGGCAATTCCGTGCTAATAAATCTCTATAATTCTCTGATCATTCGGTGGTGCCATGAAATTCGCTCTTACGACGGCCTTGGCCGCGATGCTGACCCTGACCGTTCCGGTCTGGGCGCAAACCCCCTCCAACCCCGACGCGCGGGTTTATTTTGTCAATCTGGCCGATGGTGATGTGGTCTCATCTCCCGTCACGGTGGTATTTGGGCTTTCGGGCATGGGCGTTGCGCCCGCCGGAACCCAGGCCGAAATGACCGGGCATCATCACCTGCTGATCGATCGGCCACCGCTCGGCGAGGGCGAGGATGGTGCCGAGGAATTGGCCAACGGGCTGCCGGCGGACGAACATCACCGGCACTTTGGCGGCGGTCAGACCGAAATCACGCTGGACCTGCCGGCAGGCATACATACGCTGCAACTGGTGCTTGGCGACGCGGCGCATGTGCCCCATGCCGATCCGGTCATGTCCGAGGTGATCCGCATCACGGTGGAGTGACCGGCCCGCGTTGACGGCCATAGCTCAGAACAGCGCGTCGAATTCCCTAAGGCCGCGCTCGGTGAATTTCACGATCCGCGTGTCGGGAACGCGCCGGGCCCAATCAAGGGTTTCGAAACGGGCCAGCATGGCGCGCCCGAGACGGCCCGCCAGATGCGACTGCCGGACGCTCCAATCCAGGCATTCACGGCACATCGGGGCCTTGCTGCGCGGCATGTCCCGGGTGTCGATACCCAACGTGGCCACAAATGCCCGCCCGGCCCCGGTCAGGTCCAGGCCGCTGTCGCCAAACGCGAAATGCCCGCGGGCGCGCATCGAGGCAAACATGCGCACGCCCATCTCTCCGGCCAGGTGATTATAGCAGACCCGCGCGGTGCGCAGCGCCTGATCCCGCGGTCCGGTACGGGTTCGCAGATGCCCCAATCCGGCGGCCAGCCCCATCAGACCTTCGAGCGCCTGAGCCACGTTGTCACCGGACAGCGCGAAATAGCGATGCCGCCCCTGTTTGTGGAGTTTCAACAGCCCGGCATCCTGCAATTTGCGCAGATGCGAGCTCGCGGTTTGGGCGCTGACCCCGGCCTCGCTGGCAAGCTCGCTCGCGGTGAGCGCCTTGCCCGACATCAGGGCCGTCAGCATGTTGGCACGGGCCGGATCGCCAATCAGCGATGCGATCGCGGCAAAGTCGGGACCATCCTTCATGCTTCGATGCTAGTCGAAGCATCCATGCCGTGCAATCGGCTAGTGATGATGCGGCACAACACGGAGGTTGCAATGCTCACCTGCATCATCAGATACCAGATCGACCCCACCAAGACCGGCCAATTTCGCCAATACGCCCGCAATTGGGGCCAGGCGATCCCCCGCTGTGGCGCCGATCTCGTGGGATATTTCGCGCCGCACGAAGGCTCCTCGACCCTTGCTTATGGCATCTACAACATCCCAAGCCTCGCCGAATACGAAACCTATCGTGCCCGGTTAGCGACCGATCCGCTGGGGCGGGAAAACTATGAATTCGCCCAGCGGGAGCGGTTTCTGTTGCGCGAAGACCGGACATGGCTGACCCTTGCCTCAGCCCCGCATGGAGAAAGATCATGATCGCAATCATCTTTGAAGTGGAACCCGCAGACGGCATGCAGGACCGCTATCTCGCTATCGCCGCCGATATGCGCCCGCTGGCCGAACAAATCGACGGATTCATCTCGGTTGAGCGGTTTCAGAGCCTGACCAACCCCGGCAAGTTGCTGTCGCTGTCGCTGTTTCGCGACGAGGCCGCGGTCGAGGAATGGCGCAGGCTCGATGCCCATAGGCGCGCGCAGGCCAAGGGGCGCGGCGGTGTCTTTGCCGATTACCGCCTGCGCGTGGCCCATGTCATCCGCGACTATGGCATGACCGACCGCGCGCAGGCCCCGCAGGACAGTATCGCGGCGCATCGCGGCTAGAGCATGGCGGCCAGCCGGGTGCCCTGATCGATTGCGCGCTTGGCGTCCAGTTCGGCGGCAACGTCGGCGCCACCGATCACATGCGGGTGGACGCCGCGCTCGATCAGGGAATCCGCCAGGCTGCGTTCGGGCAATTGCCCCGCACAGAGCACGACGGTATCCGCCTCGATCAGCGTCGGGTTTTCGCGCGCCTCACCAAAGGACACATGCAGCCCGGCGGCATCAATGGCGTCATAGTTGACCCCGCCGACAAACTGCACCCCCTTCATCTTGAGCGTCGCGCGGTGAATCCAGCCGGTCGTCTTGCCCAGACCCTTGCCATGCTTGCTGGCCTTGCGCTGCAACAGCGTGATCTGCCGCGCCGATGGGTGCGGCTGCGGTCCCTCGGGGGCAAGCCCGCTGCGGTTCTCAGCCGGGTCGGACACGCCCCATTCCTGCATCCACAGGGGCAGGTCTTCGGTAGGGCTGGTGCCTTGATGGGCAAGAAACTCGGACACGTCGAACCCGATGCCGCCTGCTCCGATTACCGCCACCCGGTCACCGACCTCGGCCCCGTCACGCAAGACATCGATATAGCTGACCACGTTGGGCGCATCCTGTCCGGGGATTTGCGGATCGCGCGGGGTCACGCCGGTGGCGATGATGATTTCGTCGAACCCGTCCAGATCCGCCGCCGAAACCGCGTGACCCAGCCGGGTCCGGATCCCCAGATCGGACACCATGGTGCGATACCAGTCGACCAGCCCCCAGAATTCTTCCTTGCCGGGGATCTGCTTGGCCATGTTCAGCTGTCCACCGATTTCCGATGCCCGATCGAACAGCGTCACGTCATGGCCGCGTTCCGCCGCCGTGATCGCGGTGGACAGGCCCGCCGGCCCGGCCCCGACAATGGCAATGGTCTTGGCGGTATCGGTCCTGGCGATCACCAGTTCGGTTTCGTTGCAGGCGCGTGGGTTGACCAGGCAGCTGGTCAGCTTGCCGCCGAACGTGTGATCCAGACAGGCCTGGTTGCAGGCGATACAGGGCGCGATTCGATCCCCCCTGCCCGCCGCCGCCTTGGCCACGAAATGCGAATCCGCCAGCATCGGGCGCGCCATCGACACCATGTCTGCACAGCCGGTTGCAAGCACCTCTTCCGCCACTTCGGGCGTGTTGATGCGGTTGCTGGTGATGACCGGGATGCCCACCTTGCCCATCAGCTTTTTCGTGACCCAGGCAAAGGCGGCGCGCGGCACCGAGGTCGCAATCGTCGGAATCCGCGCCTCGTGCCAGCCGATGCCGGTATTGATGATCGTGGCCCCGGCCTTTTCGATCTCCTGCGCCAGCTGCACCACCTCGTCATGGGTCGAGCCGTTCGGCACCAGGTCAATCATCGACAGGCGATAGATGATGATGAAATCGGGGCCGCATACCTCGCGTGTTCGCCGCACGATCTCGATCGCCAGCCGCATCCGGTTTTCATAGGATCCGCCCCAGCGATCCGTGCGCTTGTTGGTATGCGTCACAATGAACTGGTTGATAAAATACCCTTCCGAGCCCATGATCTCGACCCCGTCATAGCCGGCCTCGCGCGCCTTGCGCGCCGCTTCGACGATATCGGCAATCTGCTTTTCGATCCCCTCTTCGTCCAGCTCGGTGGGCGGGAACGGAGAAATCGGCGACTTGACCGGGCTGGGGGCCACGCAATTCGGCCCATAGGCATAGCGGCCCGCATGCAGGATCTGCATGCAAATCTTGCCGCCCGCCGCGTGAACGCGCTCGGTGACCACCGCATGATTGTCGATGTCTTCCAGCGTCGTCATCATCGACGCCCCCGGCGCGACCGAACCTTCCGTGTTGGGACCGATCCCGCCGGTCACCATCAACGCAACACCGCCACGGGCGCGCTCGGCATAGAATTCAGCCACCCGGTTCCAGTCGCGGGTTTCCTCAAGGCCGGTATGCATGGAGCCCATCAGCACGCGGTTCTTCAAGGTGGTAAAGCCCAGGTCCAGCGGGGCCAGCAGGTTCGGATAGTCAGCCATCAGAGTCTCCCTTTTCGCGGGCAACATGGGCACAGACACAGGGTGTGTCACGCAAAACGCCGCGTCAAACACTTGCGCCCGCAGGTGTTGCCGTTAGACAGGACCCACCATCGCAGGAGCCCGAAATGACCCCGGACGAAATTGCCAAACTGCCCTATCGCAAATGTGTCGGCATCATGCTGATCAACGGCGAGGGCAATGTCTTTGTCGGCCAGCGCAACGATCGCCATGCGGAAGCCTGGCAAATGCCGCAGGGCGGGATAGACAAGGGCGAGGCGCCGCGTGACGCGGCCCTGCGTGAATTGTGGGAGGAAACCGGCGTCCCGCCGGAGCTTGTAGAGATCCTGGCCGAGACCGAGAACTGGCTGCCTTATGATCTGCCGCATGACATCGTGCCCAAGATCTGGAAGGGTCGCTATCGCGGGCAGGAGCAGAAATGGTTCCTGATGCGGTTCCTCGGCCAAGACGACCAGGTCGACATCGCAACCGAACATCCCGAGTTCACCGTTTGGCGTTGGCAACCGGCAGATCAGCTGGTCGAGGCCATCGTACCATTCAAACGCGCGGTCTATGAACAGGTGCTGGCCGCTTTTGGCCCGCACCTCTGATCCCGCTCAGCAATAGCGTTCCGGCCCAACCCACTGCTCTGCCGAATAGCGGTCGCCATGCGCCCAGCCGACAGGCAACACCGTGTCTATGCGCGCCAGATCGCTGTCGCTCAACCGCAACTCGGCCCCGGCGGCCAGCTCTGCGAGATGGGCAACCGACCGGGTTCCCGGAATCGGCACCACGTGATCGCCCCGCGTCAGAACCCAGGCAATCGCCAGCGCCGCCGCCGAACATCCCATATCGGCGGCCAGCGCGCGAAACGCTTGCGTGGTGGCAAGATTCGTTGACAGGTTCGGTTCCACAAAGCGTGGGTTGCCTCTCAGAAACGGCATCCCGGCAATCGCCTCGGCCCCGTGCGGCCGATCGGTCAGCAGCCCACGGCCAACCGGGCTGAACGCCACCAGCGCAACGCCAAGGTCGGCGCAGGTCTGGACCAGCCCGAGATCGGGGAACCGCGTGGCCAGGGAGTATTCCGACTGGACCGCCGCAACCGGGTGTACCGCCATCGCCCGCCTGAGCGAGGACGGGGCAATCTCGGAAAAGCCGATCGCCCGGGTCTTGCCCGCCCTGACCAGCCCGGCAAGGGTCTCGGTCACCTCTTCGATCTCAAGGCTCGGATCGCGCCGGTGCACATAGAACAGGTCTACGGCATCGGTGCCAAGCCGCTTGAGGCTGGCGTCAAGCTCCTGTGTCAGATGGTGTTTGGAATTGTCAAAGACCCGACGCCCGGTCTCTCTGTCGCTGGTGATGCTTGCCTTGGTTGCGATGGTAAACCGCTCGCGGGTCCCGCGGCCCCGCCCGGCAAGATAGCTGCCTATTGCGCTCTCGGATTTGCCCATCCCATAGACATTTGCAGTGTCCAGGTGGGTGATCCCGAAATCGAGCGCCGCGTCCAGAATGGCGTGCGATTCCGCTTCGTTCGTTGGCCCGTAGAAATCGGCGAACGACATGGCCCCGATGCCGATGGCAGAAATCTCGGGCCCATCCCTGCCCAGTTTACGCGACTGCATGAGACACCTCTCGGGTTGCGAATTTCAGGCGTAAACAATCAGCCCGCCCCGGCAAAGTCCAGCCACCTCACCGTGCCGGGATTACCGAACCGGGAATACCGGCACATGCGCCCCGGCATCTGGCGGCAGGCTGCCTTGCAGACGGGGATCATCCGCGATCTCGACCTGCTGGCGACAGGCCACGAAACCGCAGGCCTGATAGAATCCAAGCGCCTGCGGTGAATCAAGCGTACAGGTATGGACATGCAGGCGCGAAATCGGGCGGGACCACGCGGTGCGGATTGCGTGGTTCATCATGAAGCGCCCGGCGCCCTGCCCGATCAGATCGGAGGTCAGCCCAAAGAAGGCCAGTTCGCACTCACCCGGCTGGCGGAAATCAAGCTCGACCATGCCGTGGGCGACACCCTCACGCATCAGCGCATATAGCGCGACCTGTGGATCATGCAGGATCGCGGCAAGCGCCGCGTCATCGAGCTCCATCCGCGAGAACCAGAGCCAATCCATCCCGCCGACCCGCATGAACAGATCGCGGTACCAATCCGGTGCTGCCTTGGTCACGGGATCGAGCGTCAGCCCATCAGGTATGCGTCCGGGAGGCGTGGCGGCCGGCCTGCGCATCTCCAGATGCGTGACAATGGCCGCCACCTTGCCCGCAGGGATGTCGTGATACCCGTCGGTCAGCATGGCGTCACAGCAATCCGCTATCGCGCAGCAATTTCGGCATGTCGGCTTCGGGGCGCGGGCCGATATGCGAAATCACCTCGCGGGCGCAGACACAGCCGATCCGCGCGCATGTCTCAAGATCCAGCCCCCTGGCCATGCCAAACAGGAACCCGGCGGCAAACTGATCCCCGGCGCCCGTTGCATCGACCGGGGTGACACGTTCGACCGGAACATCCACGCGCTCCGTGCCCTGCATGACCGTCACGCCGTCACCGGAACGGGTGCAAACCACCAGGGGGCACAAGGCCGCGGTCATCATCAGCGCATCGTCCAGATGGTCGGTTTCGAAGAGCGATTGGATCTCGGCCTCGTTGCCGATGACAAAATCCAGGTCGTGCTGGATCAGCGACAGGAAATCCGCCCGGTGCCGATCCACGCAGAACGGGTCGGAAATCGCGATCCCGGTCTTGCCGCCACCCGCACGCGTCGCCCGGGCCGCCTCGCGAAAGGCCGACTTGCCGGCATCATGATCAAAGAGGTACCCTTCGAGGAACATGATCTGCGCCTTGCTGGTCACCTCTTGCGGCACGTCGACCGACGACAGGCCGGTGGAAATCCCCAGATAGGTGTTCATCGACCGCTCGCCGTCCGGAGAGACAAAGATCATCGACCGCGACGTGGGCATTTCCCCGTCAGGCACCGGCGGATTGACGAAATCGATCCCGTTCTCGTTCATCGCATCGGCATAGAACCGCCCCAACGCATCGTCGCGCACCCGGCCGATAAACGCGGTTTCCAGCCCCAGGGCACCGGCCCCGGCGATCGTGTTGGCGACCGAGCCGCCGGGGGTTTGCACCCGGCCGTCCATCGCGCCGTACAAAAGTTCGGCACGGTCCTGTTCGATCAGTTGCATGATGCCTTTTTCGATGCCCATGTGATCGAGAAAGCTGTCATCTGCCTGCGTGATGACATCGACAACGGCGTTGCCGATGCCCACCAGGTCGTAATTGCTCATAATGTCTTGTCCTCGTACTGGCAAAGGTCGCGGATCAGGCAGGTCGGGCACTGGGGTTTGCGCGCCTTGCAGTGATAGCGCCCGTGCAGGATCATCCAGTGGTGTGCGTGCTGCTGAAATTCAACCGGGATATGGTCTTCGATGGCACGTTCGACCGCATCGACATCCTTGCCCGGGGCAACGCCGCTGCGATTTCCAAAACGGAAGATATGGGTGTCCACCGCCTGCGCCGGATACTGCCACCACATGTTCAGCACGACATTCGCGGTCTTGCGTCCGACGCCGGGCAGCGACTGCAGCGCAGCGCGGGAATTCGGCACCTCGCCGCCGTATTGCTCGACCAGGATGCGGGACAGCTTCATCACGTTCCGGGCCTTGTTGCGATACAGGCCGATGGTCTTGATATGCTCGATCAGGCGGTCTTCTCCCAGATCGAGCATCTGCTGAGGGGTGGTGACGATTTCAAACAGCTTGCGCGTCGCCTTGTTGACCCCGGCATCGGTCGCCTGGGCCGATAGCGCCACCGCAACCACCAGCGTAAAGGCGTTCACATGATCAAGTTCGCCCTTGGGTTCGGGTTCCGCCGCGCGAAAGCGCGTAAAGATCTCGTGGATCGTGTGATAATCGAGCTGCTTTGCCATCCGCGCCTTAATGCCCGTGGCACCGCCGCGAGGCAACGGGCAAAGAGCCGCGATCGGTCAGAAAGGCCTGGCGGTCCGAGCCCTCTCGCCGCGAGGTCGTGCCCGTCAGCTTCCCTGGCGCAGGGCCGAAACATCATTGGCCGCAACCGTTGGCCCACCGTCGAGGACCAGCATCACCTCGTTGCCCTTGAACTGTGCTTCGGCAATGCGCCCGTAAACCTCGGTAACGCCCGATTCGATTTCCGCCCCGTTGCGGAAACTGTCCACCGTGAACGTGTAGACCCCACTGGCAAATGGCGCGCCACTCGAATCGACCCCGGCCCATTCGACCGGTTCCGCCGACAAGGGGATTTCAGAGCGTTGAACCTCGCGCCCGTCCGTGTCCGTCACCACCAGATAGGCCGCGTCCGCCGTGGCCGCAACGCCCGGGGATACCGTCACCGGCTGTCCGTCGAAATGAACCGGCGTATCGGCGCGAACCTCCATCCCGACCCACCCCGCAAGAGACGCCATGTTGGACGAATCCATCCGGGCAAAAAGCGCGCTCAGGGTATCGTTTGTCTGAACCTGCTGCTCGACCATCGAAAACTGTGCCAATTGCGCGGCATATTCGGTCGAATCGATCGGCTCGAGCGGGTCCTGATAGCGGGCCTGCGCCGTCAGCATCTTGAGAAACGTCTCGAAATCGGATGTCAACCCGGTGCTGGCGCTGGCGCTTGATGTCGCGGAGGTTGCACCCGCTGCCGTGGCCGCTGTCGCGGCGGCAGGGGAAGTCGTGATCTCGGTCATGTTCAGAGCCTCAGGTCTAGCCCGGTTTGAACCAGGCGGGTTGGAATCGCGTTCTGCGTTTCATCGGGTGTCCCGGCCGTGCCATAGCCGGCGGGCCGCTCATGCGCGGGCCGGTCTTCACCATCCGAGGTTTCGCCACTGAATTCGAAATGCGCCTGCTCATAACCAAGCTTCTGGAATTCCCGGGAAAGTTGCTCGATATGGCGGCGCATCAGTTCCAGCGTCTCTGGCCGTTCCGAGGTGATCAGCACGGTGACCCCGGCGTCGCTCGGAGACAGGGCCATGCGCACCCGCCCCAACTCTTCTGGGTTCAGGGCAATTTCCACAGTCTTGCCGGGCTCGCGTGTGAGGACCTCAACCGCATGGGCCGCGGCATTGCGCACCGTCTCGGGGCGGGCCGTGGTCAGATCCGCAACCACCGGATTCGCCGTGGCGGTGGCCGGACTCGACCGCAACACCCCCGCTTCGGCCGATTCGCCAAACGGGGAAATGGCCTCGGCTGCGAGCACTTCGGTTGCAGGCACCGGTGCGGTGCCGCCCGTTGCAATCGGTGTGGTGACGGCCACTTCGGGCGCGAAAGACACCGATCTCGGGGCGCTGGCCCGCACCTGCGCTTCGGCGATCGAAGCCGGCTCGATTCGTGCCTCGGAGGGTGTGCGTTCGGCCAGTTCTGGATGCGATCCCGCCCCCGGTGCGCGTGGTCCGACGGCCTGTAGCGATGCGGCGGCCCCCTGTTCACCTCCGGCAATTGTTGCGCGCGGCTCAAGCGCCGGATCGCTCTGCCGCCCAGACCTCGCAGGCTCCACAGGTGAAGCCGTTGGCCCGCCCGAACCGAACGGGCGATCATCGGGGCGCACAGCCGGGGCGGCGTTTGATGTGATCTCTGCAACCCGGTCCACCGGCCGGTCCGACGTCACCGCCGGCTGCTCGGATTGCGCCAGCGACATCTCGGCCTGCGTCATGCTCCTGCGGGGGCTGTTGCCAACGTCCCGCTTCGCTTCGCGCGAATCACGGTGTACCGCCCCATTCTGATCCGCGCCGGGCGCAGACGACTCCTGCCCAACGCCGCCGGGTGCCGCGATTGCAGGCTGCGATGCTGCATTCACTTGCTGCCGCTCTTGGGTCTGCGGGCGGTCAGCTTCCTCCACCGGCGGCTCAAAACCGACGCCCTGATCGGCCACGGCACGATCCGCGTCAGGTATCCGAACATCTTGCCGCTGTGCGCCATCGCCTTCCGCAACCCATGGCTGCGCACCGTCGCGCGGCTCATCAACCGGTTCCTCGGAACGCAACTGCTCTCCGGGTCCGCTCTCGTCCCCGGCTTCGCCCCCCTCAACCTTCCGCGGAGCTGCGGTTTCGGGCTCATCGGTCGTATCCGCGAACAACGCCGCCAGCGCCGAGGCAAAGGAATTTCCCTTGGAGCCGCCAGCGGTGTCGCCCATCGGGTCAGGCTTGGGAGTCGCCGCGCCCCCCGCGTTCGGAACCGGAATGGAAATGATCTGCATGTGTCACCAGAATTCTTTCTTGATGACCCGACCATCGGCAAAACCGGTTACGGATATTTTAACTGGATTGGCATCATTCTTTAAAAAATCCAAGCAATTCGAGGTATTCCATGACCCCAGTAACCCCAACCCTGCCCGCCTCTGCACAGCCGCCACGTGACATCGACATGTCGCCGTTGCGTCAGGCGGCGACCGAGCTTGAAGCCGCTTTCCTGACCGAGATGTTGAAATCCGCCGGGTTCGGAAAATCACGCGAGTCAATGGGCGGCGGTGCCGGAGAAGACCAATATTCCTCGCTGCTTGTCCGCGCACAGGCGGATCATATTGCGCAATCCGGCGGCATCGGATTGGCCGAATCACTCTTTAATGCACTGAAGGACGCACATCATGACGGATAACCCCCATCAGGACCTGATCGAATCCCTGGACGAACTGCTGGATCGTGAGCGCGAAGCCCTGCTTTCGGGTCAGCTTGAGCAGCTGGGCCAGCTGATGTCGATCAAAGAAGACCTGATTGATCGCATCAATGCCATAAACCCCGACACGCAACCGGCGCTTGAAAAGGTGCACAAGAAGGTGACGCGCAACCAGGCTCTGCTGAACAGCGCGCTCGAAGGCATCCGCGCGGTTGCAAACCGCATGGCCGAGCTTCGCCGGGTGCGGTCCGGGTTTGAAACCTACGACCGGCGCGGCAACCGGCAGACCTTTGGCACCCGTACCAGCTCCAATGTCGAGAAACGTGCCTGACCCCGGATTTGAAACAAATCCAACCGAACTTGAGGTGCCGGTTTAGGATTCCATTAGGACATAACGCCGATGTTGATGGGGCATCTGAAACAAGGATGGCGCGAAGCCGGAAACACGGCGCTCGCAATAGTCAGAAAGACGTTTGGGCCGCCCGTACGGGTGGCATGAAACCGGGTAAAACTTGCCCAATGACCAAAGGAACAATGCTATGTCGAGCATTCTGACAAACAACAGTGCTATGGTTGCACTGCAAACCCTCAAATCCATCAACACCGACCTCGCCAAGACCCAGAACCAGATTTCCACCGGCAAGGATATCGCCTCGGCCAAGGACAACTCTGCCATCTGGGCAATCTCGAAGGTGATGGAATCCGACGTAAGCGGTTTCCAGGCGGTGGCCGATTCGCTGTCGCTGGGTGAATCGACCGTGGCGGTTGCATCTGCCGGTGCCGAGCAGATCACCAATGTCCTTGAGGACATGAAGGAAAAGGTTGTCGCGGCGACCGGTGAGAACGTCGACTACACCAAGCTCACCGCCGATATCAACGAATCGATCGCCCAGGTGACGTCGATCATCAACGCCTCGCAATTCAACGGGATGAACCTCTTGAATGACGATGGTGTGGACCTGACGGTGACCTCTTCGATCGACCGCGACAACGCCGGCGCAGTCACGGTTTCCGAGATCACCGTTTCGGCGGTGGACTTCACCTCAAACCTCGACCTGTCCGACATCGACGTCAGCGACTCCACCAACGCGGTTGCATCGATCACCGCGCTCGAAGCCCACATCCAGACCGCCGTTGATGGCGCAGCTGCGCTTGGTGCGTCTGCCAAACGCATCTCCGACCAGAACGTGTTCGTGGGCAAGGTTATGGACGCGATGAAATCCGGCATCGGCAGCCTCGTGGATGCCGACATGGAAGCGGCCTCGGCCCGTTTGCAAGCTCTCCAGACGCAACAACAGCTGGGCGTGCAGGCCCTGTCGATTGCCAACCAGGCACCGCAGTCGATCCTGTCGCTCTTCCGTTAACGCGGCCATGGTACCGGCCGGGGCGTCACGCGCCCCGGCTTCCCTTCTGAAGCACTCAGATATGTGAGGTCCTGATTTGAACGCCCTGTCCCAGGCGCATCGCGCCTATTCCGCCGCATCGGCCCCGACACGCACAACAAGAGGCACCGAATACGAAGCGATTGCCCGCATCACGACGCGCATTCGCACCGCCGAAGCCAAGGGAGCCCCCGGTTTCGCGGCCCTCGCCGACGCGCTCAGCGACAATCGCAAGCTCTGGACGATCTTTGCCATTGATGTCGCCGACAAGGGGAACGCACTGCCGCCGGAGCTCAAGGCCCGGATCCTGTATCTCGCCGAATTCACCAATCATTACACGAGCAAGGTTCTCGCCCGTCAGGCAACGAGTGAACCGCTGCTCGAGATCAACACGGCCATCCTGCGTGGCCTGAGAGGCGGAACATGAGACCATGAGCGGATTAATCCTGAAACTTGCCCCCAAGGAGCGCGTGCTGGTGAACGGCGCGGTCATCGAGAATGGCGACCGGCGCAGCCGGCTCTCGATCGTGACGCCGGATGCCAACATCCTCCGGCTGCGCGACGCGATCCACCCGGAAGAAGCGACGACGCCAGTGCGGCGGGTTTGCTATGCGGCGCAGCTCATTCTGACCGGTGACAGCGACCCCGAAACCGCGCGCCACGGCCTGTTGCGCCGCATCGAGGAGTTGAGCCAGGTCTTTACCGATGCCGATAGCCGGGCATCGCTGAGTGAGGCGACCGATGCGCTGATTGCCGAACATTACTACCGGTGCCTGAAAGCGTTGCGCAGCCTCATGCCCCGCGAAGACCGGCTCATGGCGGCGCGCCCGTCATGACCTTCCAGCCCGTCATCGTCGGCTCAGGTGTCGCGGGCTGGCAGTTTCTGCAACGCACCTACGAGCCACAGTTCGAGACATTCTCGAAATCATCGCAACTTTCGCGCGACGTCGCGTATTTTTCCGAAAACATCGGAGAAATCAAAAACGCGGAAGACCTCGTGAAGGACCGTCGCCTCCTGACCGTCGCACTCGGAGCCTTCGGGCTTCAGGACGATGTGGACAACCGGTACTTTATCCAGAAGATCCTCGAAGACGGCACGGTCAGCGATGACGCCCTGGCCAACAAGCTGACCGACGATCGCTACAAACGCCTCAGCGCCGCCTTTGGCTTTGGCCCCGCCGAATTGAATGCCACGTCGAACACGCGAAAAATGGCCGAGATCGTTGACGATTACAAAATCCAGTCCTTCGAAGTCTCGGTCGGCGAACAGAACGACACGATGCGGATCGCGCTCTATGCGCAACGAGAGCTCGAGAACCTCGCAAACGAGGACATGAGCGAAGACGCCAAGTGGTTTACCCTGATGGGGCTGCCACCGTTGCGGTCGATGTTCGAAACCGCATTGGGGTTGCCTGCGGCCTTCGGGCAAATCGACATAGATCAGCAACAGGAAATTCTCCGCGACAAGACCCGCGCGATTACCGGAGATGACACCGTGGCGCAATTTCTTGAAACCGAGAATGCCGAACGCATGACGCAACTGTTCCTTGCCAGATCCCAGATCGCCGAGATCGGCAGCGGTGCCTCTGCCACCGCCAATGCGCTGACGCTTCTACGGTCCTGATCACGGAGGACGCGTGCATGAGCGGGTCGCCATCTGACCGCCTCATCGGCGCCAGCATGGCCAAGCGACCGTGGCGCCATTCAACGAAATCCCCTCGGCTGCTTCGACGCTGTCAATCCTGGAATGTTGGAGGCAGAATCGCGTGCCATTCGCGCCCGCGGAGCACCCGCCATGTCAATCACGCTCCTGTCGGTCCGGGTCAATCATTCGGCCTTTTGCGCGTCAACATGCGGAATCGTTGCACTCAAAAAGATGATCAGAAGAAACGATCCATCTTGCCGCCGGGATCGATCATGGCAGACGGGGTTCCGGCTTCTGCACGGTTAATGGCCCAACCCAGACCGATAACCCGTGCGGCACAGCCGCCCGATTGCGCGTGATACCGCTTCATCAACCTTGCTCGCCGCGGTCTTGCTCGATGTTTCCGCGACAGGCCGTCTAGCCGGTCCGGGATCGTGTTCGACAGGTGATCGGGTCGCGCCGGGTTCGACGTGCTCGATCTCTCGATACCCGACAGTTTGATTCCTCCTGTACTCCAGCGAATGGTGCGGCGCCGCGCGATGGGGTTTGGTCATGAAATTCTGTCGTGCCGGTTTCGGACAGGGCCGGCCTCTTCCCGAGCCACGGCAGATGCTCATCGTGTTGAACGCGTCCGGGCACGTCACCTTCGCCCCGGGGCGATCAACCGCCGGATGGCTGGCACCGTAATACCGGAGGCCCGGTTCCCAGCGGCGGCCCCCTTCGTTTCGCAGGGCGGATGCCGGTTGGTTCGCAACGCTGGAAACGCCCTTCAACAATTCCCTTGCGGAATCTGCGGTCTGCTTGGCCGGGATCAGGACGACGTTCTCGTTGCTATTCGCATGGGACATCAATTCGCCCGGAGCCAGCGCAGCCTGCCTGATCCCGATAGACCGCGATGCCGTCGAAGTCCAACCGATTGACCGACTCGCGATATTCGATCAGCGAATTGCATCAATGTAGCATATGGAGATTTCCCCTGGATCACCCCACCTGAAAACAGGTCAATTTCGCCTCGACCAGGGCTATCGGCTTGCGCGGATTGCGTCTTGGCCGTGCTGCCCGATAGAGGCGACGTGCGAGCGCCGCTGTCCTTGCCGGTTCCCGCAAGCGCGCCAAGTGACTAGTCTTGAAGGGGAACCGATTCGCGCACGACGGTGATGCCCGCAACAGAAGGACGACGCCAATGCCCCTCGCCCCCGTTTTTCGGTCATGCTTTCTGACTTGTCTTTTGGCGCTCTGCCTCGTGGGCCGCCCCGCAACGGCGCAAGAGCAGAACGCGGCCCCCAAAGTGTCGATTGCCGCCGCTTACACCAGGGAAATCATCGATGAGGCCACGTTTATCGGCGAAGGCGAGGCGATCGACCAGGTCGACATTGTCGCCCGGGTCAGCGGGTTCGTCGAGGCGGTGCTTGTCGAAGACGGGGCCCGCGTCGAAAGGAACGACATCCTGTTCCGGATCGAATCCGACAGCTATTCCGCAACGCTCGCCGCGCGCAAGGCCGACCTGGCCAAGGCCGAGGCCGACCTGGAACTGGCCGGGATCGAATACAGGCGCAAATCCGAACTTCTGACGCGCGGCTCGGCTCCGGAATCAGAGCGTGACATCGCCCGCGCCAACGAACTGGGGGCCGAGGCGGCAGTGCAGGCGGCGCAGGCGGCCATCCGGCAGGCCGAACTCGAACTGGGCTATACCGAGATCAGGGCACCGTTTTCCGGCCGGTTGGGCCGCATGTCGGTCAGCGAAGGCGAGCTGATCAGCCCATCGACACCGTCGCTGGTCACGCTGGTACGCGAAGCGCCGATCTATGTGCGCTTTTCGCTGAGCGAGAAACAACTCGCGAATGTGCTGCAAGAGCTTGAAATCGGCGCCGGCGAGTTGACTTCGGCCGAGGGCAGCCCCGCGGTTCATGCCACCCTGCCCAATGGCACGACACTTCAGGAGCCGGGCAAGGTGGTCTTTGTCGACAACCGGATCTCGCCAACCACGGGCACGATCGCGATGCTTGCCCGGTTCGAGAACGCAAGCAAACAGATCATCGACGGGGCGTTCCTGCAGGTGCGGATCGAAGCGCCTGCCCCGACGCTGCGGCTGCTGGTGCCACAAGCGGCCCTGCAACGGGACCAGCGCGGCGACTTCGTGCTGGTGGTGAACGCACAGCAGATGGTCGAACAGCGCTATATCGAAACCGGTGATCAGGTTGGCACCGAGATCGTCGTCAACGACGGTCTGCAAGAGGGGGAAAGCGTGATTGTCGAAGGCCTGCAGCGGGTGCGCCCCGGCGTGCGGGTCGACGCCATTCTTGCCGGTCAGCAGGAAGGATAAGACACCGTGTTTTCCTCGATCTTCATCACCCGGCCTAAGATGGCCATGGTCATTTCTCTGGTGCTGACCATCATGGGCAGTATCGGATATTTCGCCCTGCCCGTCGAACAGTTTCCCGACATCACGCCACCCGTTGTCAGCGTCAGCGCCAATTACACCGGGGCCGACGCGGAAACCGTCGAGAGCACCGTTGCCGCCCCGATCGAAGAGCAGGTGAACGGGGTCGATGACATGATGTACATGTCTTCGGACAGCACCGATTCCGGGTCATATTCGCTGTCGGTGACATTCGAGGTGGGCACCGATGCGGATATCGCCTCGGTCAATGTCCAGAACCGCGTGGCACAAGCCACCGCAAGCCTGCCCACCGAAGTCACCGCAACCGGTGTGGTGACCCAGAAATCATCGACGAACATGTTGCTGGTCGCCGTGCTCACTTCGCCACGGGGCACCTATGACGAGGTATTTCTGTCGAACTATGCGTCAATCAATCTCAAGGACGCGCTGGCGCGGGTTCAGGGGGTTGGCAAGGCCGAGGTGCTGACCGATTTCAAATACGCCATGCGAATGTGGATGGACCCGGACCACATGGCCAGCCTCGGGATTACGCCGGGCGACCTGATCCAGGCGATCCGGGAACAGAATCTCGAGGTCTCCGCCGGTCAGATCGGCGCGCCACCGGTGCCCGAGGGGCAGCAATTCCAGTATACGATCAAATCCAAGGGCCGCCTGACCTCGGTTCAGGAGTTCGAAAACATCGTGATCCGCACCGGAGAGGCCGGCAGCATCGTGCGACTGCGCGACGTGGCTCGGGTCGAGCTGGGGGCGAGCTATTACAATGCCTCGGGGCGATTCAACAACGACGCCGCGACGGTGCTCGCCGTCTACCAGGCACCGGGGGCCAACGCGCTCGCCGTGTCCGAACGGGTGCTGGCCGAGCTTGAGCGCCTGTCCGCGGGGTTCCCAGACGATGTGGAGTACCAGGTTCCCTTCAACAGCACCGATTTCGTCGAACAGTCGCTGAATGATGTGGTATCGACCCTGATCCTGACCTTTGTGCTCGTGATGTCGGTTGTCTTCGTGTTTCTGGGCAATATCCGCGCCACGATCATTCCGGCGGTGGCGATCCCGGTGTCGCTGATCGGGACCTTTGCGTTTCTGCTGCTCTTTGGCATGTCGCTCAATACGATCTCGCTGTTTGCGCTGGTGCTGGCGATTGGCATCGTGGTTGATGACGCCATCGTCGTTGTCGAGAATGTCGAGCGCCTGATCGCGGAAGAAGGACTCAGCCCGCCGGAGGCCACGCGCAAGGCGATGGGGCAGATCACCGGTCCGGTCATCGCCACGACACTGGTCCTGCTGGCCGTGTTTGTGCCCGTCACCTTTATGCCCGGCATCACGGGCCGGCTGTATTCGCAATTCGCAATCACGATCGCGACGGCGGTTGTCATTTCGTCGGTCAATGCCCTGACCCTGTCCCCGGCGCTATGCGCGCTTGTCCTCAAGCCTCGCTCCGGGCCGCCCACCGGGCTGCTGAAGCACTTTGAACAGGGGATCGACGTGGCGCGCGGCGGATATGTCGGGGTCGTTCGGCGGCTGGTGCGCATGCCGCTGATCGGGCTGGCCATTCTCGCCGCCCTGGTCATTGGGGCCAGCGGCCTGATGAAATCCCTGCCCGCCGGTTTCATTCCATCCGAGGATAACGGCTATCTCTTTGTCGATGTGCAATTGCCGGACGCGGCGGCGCTGCAACGCACCGAAACGGTGACCGCGCGGGTGAACGCGCAGATCGCCCAGGTGCCCGGTGTCGCGAACACGGTTCTGGTCAACGGGTTCAGCCTGTTGGGTGGGTCCGGGTCGAACGGGGCGATGATCATCGTCAATCTCGATCCCTGGGACGTCCGCGCCGAACCGCAACTGAGCGCAAGCAGCATCCTGCAAGCGATCCTGGCGCTTGCCAACCAGGAAGCCAGCGCCAGCGTCATCGCCTTCAACCCGCCGCCGATTTCCGGCCTCGGGATGAGCGCGGGCGTCGAAATGAAGGTCCAGCAGACCGGCGGTGGCACCGCGCAGGACCTGTCCGCCGCCCTCGGATCGCTCGTCTATGCGGCCAACCAGCGGCCCGAAATCGCGCAGGCCTATACCACTTTCCGCGCCAACGTCCCCAAGGTTTATGTGGATCTGGACCGGGAAAAGGCCAAGACCCTCAACGTGCCCGTCAGCGAGGTATTTCAGACCCTGCAGGCCTATATGGGGTCCTATTATGTGAACGATTTCAATCTCTTCGGGCGGGTCTACCAGGTGATGATCCAGGCCGAGGGCAGCTATCGTGACAAGGTCGATGACATCAAGGCGCTCTATGCCCGCTCGACCACCGGCGAGATGGTCCCGCTGGGCACCCTGATCGATGTTGAAAACGTGCTGGGGCCGATCCTGCTCAACCGCTATAACATGTTCCGCGCCGCGACGGTCACGGCGGTCGAGGCTCCGGGTCTGTCCACCGGAGACGCCATCCGCGTGCTCCAGGAAGAGGCCGCGACCGCCCTGCCACCCGGGTTCTCCTATGAATGGACCGGGACCGCGCAACAGCAGCTATCGTCGGCCGGCATGGTGGTGGTCATCCTCGCGATGGCCGTCGTGTTCGGCTATCTGTTCCTGGTGGCGCAATACGAAAGCTGGACCATGCCGGTCGGCATCCTGCTGTCGGTGACGGTGGCGCTGTTCGGGGCGCTTGCGGCGGTGGCCACGGTGGGCAGCGACGTGAACCTCTATACCCAGATCGGGATGATCATGCTGATCGGGCTGGCCTCGAAAAACGCCATCCTGATCGTCGAGTTCGCAATGGAGCGGCGGGCCGCCGGCCTGAGCACGACCGAAGCCGCCCTCGAAGCCGCCAGCCAGAGGTTCCGCGCGGTGATGATGACGGCGCTGTCTTTCCTGCTCGGGGTGGTGCCGCTGATGACCGCGTCGGGGGCCGGGGCCGCCAGCCAGAAAGCGATCGGGTACGCGGTGTTTGGCGGCATGCTCGCGGCAACGGTGATCGGCGTCATCCTTGTCCCGGTGCTCTATGTCATCATGCAGAGCCTGCGGGAATTCGCCAAGGGCCTGGGAGAATCGGCGGCAAAACCCTGAGAATCGGGGCCGCCGCACCGCAATTCCCGGACAAGTTTAACTGTTAGCACACCCTTAACCCGCCACCTGCTATCCCGGTATCGGGTGAGAAAAGGTGGTGGATATGGCTGCGCAGACAAATGCCGCGCCAGTCATCATCAAACGGAAAAAGGTTATCGCCGGGGGCGGCCACCATGGTGGCGCCTGGAAGGTCGCATATGCGGACTTCGTGACGGCGATGATGGCCTTTTTCATGTTGATGTGGCTGTTGAACGCAACGACGGAAAAACAACGCAAGGGGTTGGCCGACTACTTTGCACCAACGATTCCGATCAACCGGGTGTCCGGGGGGGGGGATGGTGCATTTGGCGGGACCAACATGTTCTCCGAGCAGGAATTGCCGCAAGACGGCACCGGCGCGATCAATCACTATCCGGACAGCGCAAGACAGTCGCAAGGCACGGTCGGTGTCGCGGAAATCGGCAGCGACGCGCTCGATCATGACCAGTTCAAGACCATTGACGACGCGCTCAAGGGGCGTGGTGGCGAAAGCATGCTCACCGACGAGGCGCGCAAGCATATCGTGACCCGGGTCACCGACGAAGGCTTGATCATCGAGATTTTCGCGCTGGATGGTGCCCCGCTTTTTGAAGAGGGCAGCGACCGGCCCACGCAGGTATTGCGCGACATCGCCGGGATGATCTCGCGCATTTCGGGCCTCGTGACCAACGGAATCGCGATCAACGGCCATATCAAGGCGCATCCCGTGGTCCTTGCCAACAGCCCGGTCTGGGAATTGTCGACCGCGCGCGCCGACCGCACCCGCACTTTGCTGCAAGCGGCGGGAACCGAGGCCGATCGCCTTCAGCGGGTCACCGGTCACGCCGACCGCAAACCCGCGGTCAAGAACCGCATGGCGAATCGAAACAATCGGATCGAAGTGATCCTGCTGCGGAACAATGCCCCTTAAGTAGAAAGGATTTTACCTGTTAGCGCGATGTTAAGTCGCCGCGCGGTAGCTGTTGCCATATCAGAGATTGATGCAGCAGAAAGGCGCGCTAATGACCATTTCCTCTTCGCTCAATGCGGGAATCGCCGGGCTCTCCGCGAATTCGAACCGCCTGGCGTCGATTTCCGACAACATCGCCAATTCTTCGACCTACGGCTACAAGCGGGTGGAAACAGATTTCCATTCCATGGTCATCTCCTCGTCCGGCGGGTCCTATTCCGCTGGCGGGGTACGCGCAACGACCCAGCGCATGATTGACGAGCAGGGTCCGTTGGTTTCCACGTCGAACGCCACCGACCTCGCGGTGCGCGGTCGTGGGATGCTGCCGGTTGCGTCCTACGCCGACGTGAACACCGGCGACGGCGATCAGACGATGATGCTGACCACAACCGGGTCATTTCGCGCCGACAAGCAAGGCTATCTGACCACGGAATCCGGTCTGGTCCTGCTCGGCTGGCCGGCCTTGCCCGACGGCACCATCCCCAGCTATCCGCGCGACACGCCCGATGGCCTGGAACCCGTGCAGCTCTTGGTGAACGAAGTAACGGGCGAACCGACAACCAGCATCGACGTCAGCCTGAACCTGCCCGCCACCGATACCAGCGCCGGATCGGACGGCACGGTCCAATCCATTTCGATTGAATATTTTGACAATACCGGAACCTCCGAAAGCCTATCGATCACGATGACTCCGACAGTCCCCGCAACCGGGGATTCCAACGAATGGACAATGGAGCTGCGGGATACCGCCTCCGGGGGCGCGGTGGTCGGCGAATATGTCCTGACCTTTGACGATTCCCGCGCCAATGGCGGCACCCTTGCGGCGGTCGCAACGGTTTCCGGCGGCGCATATGACCCAACCACCGGAAGCCTGATCGTGAACGTCGATGGCGGCCCGATCGAAATTACCATCGGCGGGCCCGGGCTGGAAGGTGGGCTATCGCAACTGTCTGACACATTCGCGCCCATCTCGATTGAAAAAGACGGCTTTCCGGTTGGCAATATGACCGGCGTTGAAGTGGATTCGAATGGGATCGTCCGCGCCCAATTCGACAATGGCGCATCCCGGACCATCTTCCAGATTCCACTGGTGGACCTGCCCAATCCGAACGGCATGGTCTCGCTCGATCAACAGACTTACATGCCCTCCCCTGATAGCGGGCTGTATTTCATGTGGGACGCGGGCGACGGCCCGACCGGTGAAATCGTGGCCTTTGCACGCGAGGAATCCACCACCGACGTTGCCAGCGAACTTACATCGATGATCCGCACCCAACGGGCCTATTCATCGAATGCCAAGGTCATCCAGACCGTCGATGAAATGCTTCAGGAAACCACCAACATCAAGCGCTGACCGCCAGGTTGGCGCCCAGCTGAAGCGCAAGAACAGGAGCCGCAGTCATGAGCTTATCAACGGCGCTGAACAGCGCGCTGTCCGGCCTCACCGCCGCCAGCCGCGCATCGGGCATCGTCTCCGACAACCTGGCGAACGTGATGACGCCCGGTTACGCAAGGCGATCTCTGGAGGTTGCCTCCGCCTCGGCGACCGGTCCCGGGGTCAAGATCGTCGGTGTGCACCGCCACAGCGACCCGGTCATTCTTTCGGACCGCCGCAGCGCCGATGCCGAGCATGGCAACGCCCAGGTCCTGTCCGATTTCTACAGCAGGTTCGAAACCCTGATCGGCACCGGGTCCGACACCAGTTCGCTGAACACGCGGCTTGCCGAGTTCGAGGCCAGCCTGATCACCGCCGCCAGCGGTCCGGATTCGACCCAGCGGCTGGATGCGGTGGCCTATGCCGCCAAGGATCTCGCGACGGCGATCAACGACGCGGCAGAGGGCTTGCGCAACATGCGCACGCAGGCGGATGCCGCCATCGGAGCGCAGGTATCCAAGCTCAACCAGACTCTTGAGAATGTACAAACGCTCAACACGCGGATCACCTCGACCCTGTCCTCGGGCGGCGATGTTTCTGCCCTGCAGGACCAGCGCCAGAACCTCGTCGATGAAATCAACACGATTGTCCCGATCAACGTCGTTGAGCGGGATTATGGACAGATCGCGCTCTACACCGATGGCGGCGCGATCCTGATCGATGGGCCGGCGGCGGAACTCGGTTTTGTCGCCGCCAGCGACACGGTTCCGGAAATGACCCTGGCCGGCGGTGGCCTGTCGGGGCTCACGGTCAACGGTATCGATGTCACCCAACGCGCCATCGCCGGCGGAACGTTGGCGGCGCATTTCGAAATCCGGGACGAGGCCGCCGTCACCGCGCAGGGTGAGCTTGACGCTCTCGCCCGTGACCAGATCGAGCGGTTCGAAACCGCCGGGCTGGATCCCACGGTCGCCGCGGGCGTTCCGGGTCTCTTTACCGACGCGGGCGCGACGTTTGACGCCACCACCGAGACCGGGCTGGCCAACAGGATCGCCCTGAACGACCTCGTGGATCCGGCGGAGGGCGGCGAAAGCTGGCGGCTGCGTGCCGGGCTTGGGGCAACCGATCCCGGCGAGGTCGGCGAGGCCCGCCAGTTGCAGGCCTTTTCCGACATCCTGCAAACGGCACGCGCAACCGGATCCCCGGTTTTCGGCACCGGGCTCGCCAGCGCTGCGGAGATCGCCTCGGAGCTGACCTCGCGCGTCGCCCTGAACAGCGATCGCGCCGACAGCATTCTGACCTTTGCCTCGGCGAACCAGACGGAAATGGCCCGCGTCGAAGCCGCACAGGGTGTCGATACCGATGCCGAGTTGCAGCAGTTGATGCTCGTCGAACAGGCCTATGCCGCCAATGCGCGGATGATCCAGACGATCGACGAAATGATGGAAACGCTTCTGAGGCTTTGACATATGAACATGACATCTATCGGTGATCTCGCAAACTCGATCCTGCTGCGACAACGCAGCGCCCAGCTCACCCAGGAAATATCGACCCTGACCCAGGAACTGACCTCGGGACAGGTTTCGGATGTCTCCGGACGCTTGGGCAGCGATTATTCCTATCTCACGGATATCGACCGCAACCTCGCGCGGCTCGACGGCTACAACGTGTCCGCGCGCGAGGCGGCGATGTTCTCGGGAGCCGCGCAAACCAGCCTCGAGCGGGTTCACGACCTGTCCGCCACGCTCAGCGATGCCCTGATCACCGTCGATGAAATCAGCAGCACCGAACAGCGCACGCACATGTCCGAAGTCGCCGAGAGCAGCCTGGCCTCCGCGATCTCCGCCCTCAACGCCTCGGTGGGAGGCCGCAGCCTGTTTGGCGGAACCGCGACCGACCGGCCCCCGCTTGGTTCGGCGGACACCCTGATCTCCGAGCTGCAAGCCCTGGTCGGCGGGCTGACAACCTCTGCGGATATCGAAGCGGCGGTCGAGACCTGGTTCTCGGACCCGGCTGGTTTCGACGCCATCATGTACGAGGGTTCGCAGGACGTGCTCGCCCCGATCCAGATCGGCGCCGGCGAAGAGGTGTCCCTGACCCTGACCGCGCGCGACCCGGCCATCCGCGACACGCTCCGTGACATGGCGCTCACGGCTTTGGCCGCCGATCCGACACTTGGGTTTGACCGCGAGGTGCAGGACGATCTGTTTCGCGCGGCGGGCAATGGCATGTTGGCCGATCAGGACGCCCTGACCGGCATCCGCGCCGATCTGGGCTTTGCCGAGGGCCGTATCGAGGAAATCTCCGCACGCAACCTGGCGGCCCGCACCAGTCTCGAATTCAGCCGCGCCGCCCTGCTCGAAGCGGATCCGTTCGAAACCGCAACCCGCCTGGAAGAGGCACAGTTCCAGCTCGAAAGCCTCTATACCGTGACGGTTCGCTCGGCCAATCTCTCGCTGCTGAATTTCCTGCCATGATGATGTTTCGTGCCCTGCTTCTGTGCCTGCTGCTGCCGGTGATGGCCCACGCCAACGCCATTCGGCTCAAGGATCTGGTGGAATTCGATGGCGTACGCGGCAATGATCTTGTTGGCTATGGCCTTGTGGTCGGGTTGAATGGAACCGGCGACGGGCTGCGCAATTCGCCCTTTACCGAGGAGATCATGTCGAACATCCTCGAGCGGCTTGGTGTCAACGTCACCGGCGAACAGCTTCGCCCCAAGAACGTCGCTGCGGTCATCGTTACGGCCAGCCTGCCGCCATTTGCCAGGGTCGGGGGGCAGATCGACGTGATGGTGTCCGCCATCGGCGACTCGGACAGTCTTTTGGGGGGCACGTTGATCATGACGCCGCTCAACGCGGCGGACGGGCAGATATATGCGGTTGCCCAGGGCACCATCCTCGCCGGTGGCGCGGTGGCCGAGGGCGAAGCGGCCTCGGTCACGCAGGGCGTGCCAACCGCCGGTGTCATCCCGGCCGGCGCCCGGGTCGAGCGCGAGATCGATTTTGACCTGTCCTCGCTCGCCAATATGCGATTGGCCCTGCGTGAGCCCGACTTTACCACCGCGGGCCGCATCGAAAACGCGATCAACCGCGAATTTCGCCGTACCGTTGCCGTGATGCGGGATTCCGGCACCGTTGAACTGGACATCGCGGCGACCCGCATGGCCTCGACCGCGCATGCCATCGGGCGGATCGAGAATATACTTGTCGAGCCGCAGCTCAAGGCCCGTGTCGTGGTCGACCAGCGCTCCGGCACCATCGTCATGGGAAGCGACGTGCGCCTTTCGCGCGTAGCCGTCTCGCAAGGCAACCTGACCCTGCGCATCGAAGAGGCCCCGGCGGTTGTACAGCCCAATCCCTTTGCCGATGGCGCAACCGTGGTGGTTCCGCGCACGAACGCGGCCATCGAGGATGACGACGGTGTTGCCCTGGCCGAAGTGCCCGAGGGGACATCGCTTTCCGAGGTCGTGGCGGGTTTGAACGCGCTTGGAGTGTCGCCGCGTGACATGATCGACATTCTCAAGAGCCTGAAGGCGGCCGGGGCGCTGCATGCGGAGTTTGTCGTACGCTGACCGCCCGCGCCACCGCGAGACGGGCCTGGATACGGCCCGTCTTGCAACGATGCAGCCGTCGCAAGATGCGCATATGACCTGTTGCAGGATCGGCACGACCGGTACTTGAGTTGCGCAGAACGTCGCCCGGACTTGAAAACGGCTCTCGATCTACGGACAATGCGTGCAAAAATCCCACACGGGGCAAAGCAGACGCACCTTTCAGAGAAAGCCTGACATGCAACGGTTCATCGCACTTATCGTATCTTTGGTGGTTCTGCCACTTTTTGCGTCTCAGGCGCTGGCGCAAAGCTCGTACAAGATCAAAGCCGGCGACGTGCTGCGCATCGAGGTGCTGGAAGATTCAAGCCTCAACGGCGAGAGCATCGTTCTGCCCGACGGTCGCGTTTCGGTCCCGCTGGTCGGGACTGTCCCGGTTCGTGGGCGCAGCGTCGACGAGGTACGCAACGATCTGGTGACACGGCTGCGGCCGAATTTCGCGTCGGACCCGACCGTATACGTGTCTCTGGCGAGCGTCGCGACCGATGAACCGGATGACGACACGCTGACCATCTACATGCTGGGCGAAGTCACCACTCCGGGTACAATCGAAGTCGAGCGCGGCACCACATTCCTTCAGGCGCTGGCCCAGGGCGGCGGCGTGACCCGCTTTGGCGCCACCAAACGCCTGCAATTGCGGCGCCCGGGGGCAAATGGCCGGATGCAGGTCTATACATTCAACGTAAAAGCGATCATGGATGGCAAATCCAGCGTGAACACCCCGGTGCTGAGAGAAGGTGACGTCATTATCGTTCCGCAACGCCGGCTGTTCGAATAAGAGACCCGTGCGAGGGGGCCGTGTTGAGCAAGCGTCTGATCCAAAGCGCCGCAATTGGTGGCCTGACAGCCATGGCCGTGACCCCGGCCGTGTCGCAGGACGAGGAAGAATACGATAGCCTTCGTCAACGGCTGAGGATCGAGCAGAATTTCGTCGCGGGCGACAACCTTGGTCTTGAAAACCCCAGCGAGGGGAGCACATCGCTGGCCACCACGCGATTGACCTACGGCCTTCAAAGCGAGACCGAAACCCAGCAGTTTTCGCTCGCTATCGGTGCCGGGCTGCGATTTGGCAACGTCGCTGACGGCAATTCGATGAAGACCGGCTTTGTCGATCCCCTGATTGCGCTGCGCTATCGGCGCGAGGGGGCGAATGCGCGTCTGGCCTTTGATGCCGACTATCAGCAGACCGATATTTCGCTGGTGCAACCGCTTTGGACCTTTCTTGATTCCGATGGCACGGTAACCCCGCCCGCCGACTTTTCGGAAATTCGCGGCTCGGGCGAGCGGCGCAGCCACAATGTCGGTGCGACCCTTGAAACCGGGCTGAACGATCCCTTTGGCTTGCGTCTGCGGGCCCGAACCAGCGGCACCAACTATATCGATGCGACCGATACCGACCTCGCCGATTTCGACAATACCAGCCTGGGGCTGACGACGCTGTTCCGGCTCAATCCCGTGACCACCGCAACCCTGGACATGTCCTATCTGCGATATTCCAGCGCCGACATAGCGGATACCGATCGCGAGACCCGCACGGTTCAGGCCGGGTTCATCCGCGAGCTGTCAGACATCGCCACACTGACCTTCAGCGCCGGCTATTCGACCGTTGACAGCACCCTGACCGATCCGCTCACCGGTGTGCGCTCGACCGAGCGGGTCGAAGGTCCGAGCGGCGGTATCGATTATGACACCGAGATGCCCAACGGGACATTCAATCTCGGCTTTGATGTCTACCAGAACCAGGACGGTCAGCGCGGGACGCTGCTGATGACGCGCTCGGTGGACCTGCCGCGGGGCAGCCTGTCGGGCAATATCGGCGTGACACAGATCGACAGTGCCGATCCGCAGATCGTCGGCGGGCTCACCTGGGTCTACAACATGCCGTCCAGCAGTTTCAGGCTGTTTCTGAACCGTGACGTGTTCACGGACAGCAGCGATGAAGACCGCCTGACAAACCTCCTGGTGGCTGGCTACAGCCACGAGATCAACCAGGTTTCAAACCTGTCGCTCGACCTCTCTCTGTCCCATACCGAGGCCGCCGCGGGCGAGGAAGCGACCGAGCGTGGCGCGCTGGTGGTCGCCTATAACCGCGAGCTGAACGAAGACTGGAGCTTCAACACCGGGGTGGCCTTTCGGACACTTCAGGATGAAACGATCGGAGAGGCCGACGCCACGGCGGTGTTTTTCGGGATCGGACGCAACTTCGATTTCTGACGCCGGCTTTGGCTGAGCGGGCGATCAGTCGGGATCGCCGGTCGACCCGGCGGCTTCCACCGCGTTCAGCAGGTCAAGCAGCGCTTCATACCGCTCGGCACCGATCTGCGCCTTGGTCTGTTCGAGAACCGCAAGGCTCGCAGGCAGATGCGTCGCGATCAGCGTTTCGCCCGACTTGGATATCTGGATGATCTGCTTGCGCTTGTCATCGCGATCCGGCCGGCGCGTGATCAGCCCCTTGTCGTCGAGTTTCTGCAAAATCCGCGTCAGGCTGGGCAGCAGCAGGCAGGCCAGTTCGGCGATCCGGGTCGGCTCCATCGGCCCGTCTTCTTCCAGAACCCGCAGAACGCGCCATTGCTGCTCGGTCAACCCGACCCCGGACAGCATGTCACGTATCGGGCCCATCACCCGTTCACGGGCGCGCAGCAGGGCAATGGGAAGGGAACGCGAAGTCTTTGGGTGCTGTGATGTCATCTGAATGTTTTGCCTTTCAACGACGGCAAGCGCAATCCAAGAATACCGGGTCAGGCAACTTGACACACCCCGCCACTGACTTGATATGTTAAGCAAATAAGGGATTTGCGCGCCCGGACCATCGCCACACGCCGATGCCCTGCGGGTGCCTTTCGGACAATTCAAACCACGGGTGGGTGCCTCATGAACTGGGATGATTTCGGAGCCTGGGGCCGTCGGGTATCGGACTGGGCGCAAGACTATCACCTCACGGTGGGCGACCGCCCGGTTCGGGCGCAGACCAGGCCGGGCGATATTCTGAACGCCCTGCCGACCGCCCCGCCCGATGCGCCGGAAGACATGGAAACGGTGTTTCGTGACTTTGAAGAGGTGGTGATGCCCGGCATCACCCATTGGCAGCATCCGCGCTTTTTTGCCTATTTCAACTCCAATGCCGCCGCCCCTTCGGTGCTGGCGGAATTCCTGGTCAGCGCCATCGCTCCGCAATGCATGTTGTGGCAGACCTCTCCGGCGGCGACCGAAATGGAAACCCGGATGATGGACTGGTTGCGCCAGTCGCTCGACCTGCCCGAAGGATTCGCCGGGGTCATTCAGGACAGCGCGAGCTCGGCCACACTGGCCGCGGTGCTGACGATGCGCGAACGCGCGCTGAACTGGACCGGCAACAGCGCGGGGCTGGCGGGGCAAACGCCGCTCAGGGTCTATTGCTCGGCCGAGGTGCATACCTCGGTCGATCGCGCCATCTGGGTGACGGGGATCGGGCAGGACAACCTGGTGCGGATTCCGATCAAGGGCGATTGGCGCGGCATGGACCCCGAGGCCCTGGATGCCGCCATCCGCGCGGACAGGGCGGCGGGGCTGACACCGGCCGGCGTGATCCTCTGTGTCGGCGGCACCGGAACCGGCGCAACCGACCCGGTGGCGGCCTGTCTGGACGTCGCGGCATCGCACGGGCTCTATACGCATGTGGATGCCGCATGGGCCGGGTCGGCCATGATCTGTCCCGAATTCCGGCACTATTGGCCCGGTATCGAGCGCGCGGACAGCATCGTGTTCAACCCGCATAAATGGCTCGGGGTGCAATTCGACTGTTCCGCGCATTTTCTGCGCGCCCCCGAAGACCTGGTCCGGACGCTGGCGATTCAGCCCGAATACCTCAAAACCCACGGCCATGACGGGATCATCAACTATTCCGAATGGTCGGTGCCGCTGGGCCGCCGTTTTCGCGCGCTCAAGATCTGGTTTCTGTTGCGAAGCTATGGCTTGGAGGGGCTGCGCGCGCGGCTGCGCAACCATGTGCGCTGGTCCGCGGCGCTGCATGACCGGCTCGCGGCCACGGCGGGGTTCGAGATCACCACCACCCGGATGTGGTCGCTTTTCACCTTTCGCTATGCGCCGCAGGGGGTTGCCGATCCTGACGACCTGAACCTGCGCCTTGTGAACGCGATCAATGATGACGGGCGCATCTACCTGACGCAAACCCGGGTTGACGGCAAGCTGGTGATACGTTTCCAGGCCGGTCAGTTCGAGACAACCGAAACCGATGTCATGATGGCCTATGACGTGATCACCGAAATCGCGGCAGAACTGGCGTGACAGCGCGGCAGCCACCAATTGACAGGCACCAATCGACAGGCACCGCCCCCACAGCCGGCCCGTTCGGGTCACCACCGATCACTTGCGACCAGAGGACAAGACATGCCCGCACCAACCAACATGCTCAAACAACGGTTTCAGGCCGGCGACACCACATTTGGCTGCTGGCTCAGCTTTGCCGAAGCCGGGCCGGCCGAAATCATGGGCACCGCCGGATTTGACTGGCTGGTGATCGACAGCGAACACGCACCAAATGACCTGCGTTCGATCCGCGATCAATTGATGGCCTTGCAGGCCAGCCCGTCGCCCACGGTCGTGCGCGTTCCGGTGGGCGAGCCGTGGATCATCAAGCAGATGCTGGATGTCGGGGCGCAATCGATCCTTGTTCCGATGGTCGAAAGCGGCGAACAGGCCGCACGGATGGTGCGCGCCTGTACCTACCCGCCCAAGGGCATACGTGGCGTTGGTGCCGCCAGCACGCGGTCGTCGCGCTTTTCCACGATCGAGGATTACGTACAGACCGCCGATGAACAGATCGCCCTGATCCTGCAAGTCGAAAACCGCGCCGGGATTGCCGCGCTGGATGACATACTTGCGGTCGAAGGCGTGGATTGCGTCTTTATTGGCCCCGCCGATCTCGCGGCGGATATGGGACATCGCGGCAACCCTGCCCATCCCGAGGTGCATGGCGTCATCGTGGAAACGCTGGGCCGGATTGCCGCCGCCGGCAAGGTTCCGGGCATCCTGTCTCTGTCTGACGAAGTCACCGAAAGCTATGTCGCGGCCGGTGCCCGCTTTGTCGCCGTCGCCATCGACGTCATCACCCTGAGCAGGGCGGCGCAGGCGACCGTGAAACGCTGGATCAAACCGGCCTAGCCCGCATCATCTCTGTCGCTTTGGCATAGCCACCAGAGGCGCCATCGACCAGGTGGATGTGATCGTCCTGATGGATGGAGGGCACGAAACAGGTGATCATCGCCGCCTCTTGTTCAACCATCCCATAGCGCAGGATGCCGCCCTTGCGGGCGGTGTCCAGAACCGACCGGATGCGCCACTGGGTTCCGGCGTCGCAATCCAGCGTCATTTTCAGCCCGTCATCGAACTTGCGGAAATCCGCGTTGGTGCTGACCATGGCCTTGTAATGGGCGGGTTCGAATTCCCCGGTCTTCAGGCCCGCCTTGAAGAACACCCAGGCGATGAGGTTTTCCGCCAAAAGCTCCAGCCGCCTGCGAAACATCGACGTCCTGCCCCGAGAGACATGCGCCTCGAGGTCAAGCCCCGGTGGCGGAAATTCCAGGCCCGGACCATCCGGCGGCAATGGGTGCCCGCTGCGGTGCAGCCCTTCGGCCAGTTCCACGATGTCGTGCATCACCCGGTCAAAGGCGGCGCGCGGCCGGTCGGGCGCGGGCCTGACGACCAGCGACAGGATACATCCATTGCGCGCGGTGGCGTTGCTCCAGCGGCAGGACAATCCCTCAAGATCGGGCTGCGCACCGGGTTCTGCCGCCGGCAGGGCATTTTCGCCCGCCTTCATCCGCGCCTCGGCCCAGGACAGCCCGCCGCCGCTGAACATCGCATAGTCGACCGCCCCGGACGCCCGATAGCGCGCAACCGACACATCGAAACCGCCCGCGCGGATCTCGGACACCGGCACCTGCGCGACACGCAGGGAGACGCCGAATTCTTCATCCGCCCAGCGTTTGAGAACGCCCAGAATACGCGCCGACTCGGCGGCACGGGCCGGGTCCACCGCCAGCGCCGCGCCATCGCCTCCGAAAATATAGGGAAAGGCCTGCCCGCCGCTGGCATTGATATGTGCCGAGATCACCGATGCCCCGATCATGTTGACCAGCTTGTACTGCCCCTCGGCAATCAGCCCGGTCGACCCGACAATATCCGCCGTTCCAACCACCCAGTCATCCGGCAGAGACCAATAGCTGGCCGGGCTCGTCAGCTCGCTGAACTGCGCGATGCGCGGCAGGTTGTCATAGAACCCGGTTGTATCTTTCATCCCTTGGCCGCCCGCGTTGCTTGGTGCCCATTATGTAGGTTTGCGCGATCGCCTGTCCATCTTGGTTGCACATGGCTCACGCGCATGTCACCCAAGCGCGGGGCGCAGGAGGAACACCAGATGCAGGCCGGGTTGATCGTATTATGTCTGGCCTATGTGCTCAGCCAGTTCTTTCGCGCCTTTCTGGCGGTGCTCGCCTCGGTTCTCGCGCGCGATACCGGGGCCGCGCCGGATGACCTCGCGGCGGCATCGGGACTGTGGTTCCTGACCTTTGCCGCGATGCAAATCCCGGTCGGTTGGGCGCTGGACCGGTTCGGCCCCCGGCGCACCGCCGCAAGCCTGTTGTTCCTGGGCGGCGGCGGTGGTGCGGCGTTGTTTGCCATGGCAACCGCGCCGCTGCACATCAAGCTCGCGATGCTGTTGATCGGGGTGGGTTGCTCGCCGGTGCTGATGGCGTCCTACTACATCTTTGCGCGCGAATACCCGCCCGCGCGCTTTGCCGCCCTCGCGGCGCTGATGCTCGGGGTCGGTTCGGTGGGCAATCTCGTGGCGTCCTATCCGATGGCCCTTGCGATCGACCTGATCGGCTGGCGGGCGGCGCTGGCCGGGCTGGCGGCCATTTCGATCGCCGTTGCGGCAGGTATCCTTGCCCTTGTGCGCGATCCGGCCCCGGTCGCGAACGGCGCAGGCGGCTCGGTGCTGGAATTGCTCAAGCTGCCTGTGTTGTGGGTGATCTTTCCCATGATGCTGGTCAATTATGCCCCGGCGGCGGCGCTGCGCGGATTGTGGATCGGCCCCTATCTCGAAGACGTGTTCGGGCTTGGAACCGTAGAGATCGGGCAGGCCACGCTGGTCATGGGCGTCGCGATGATCGGCGGAACCCTGGCCTATGGGCCGCTGGACCGCCTGTTGCGAACCCGCAAATGGGTGATCTTTGGCGGCAATTTTGCAGCCGCGCTTGCCCTTGGCCTGCTGGTGGCGCTGATCGACACCAGCGCGGTGCTGTCGGTCGCCCTGATTGCGTTGATCGGGTTTCTCTGTGCCTCCTTTCCGGTGATCATTGCCCATGGCCGCGCGTTCTTTCCACCGCATCTTGTCGGGCGGGGCGTCACCCTGATGAACCTGTTCGGCATTGGCGGCGCGGGCATCGCGCAATTTGCCTCGGGCCGCATTCACGAACACATGGCCCCGAGCGGGACAACCGCGGCCTATGTGGCGATTTTCGGGTTTTTCGGGCTGATGCTGCTGGCGGGGACGCTGATTTACCTGTTCAGCCGCGACAGCCTGGACTGAGCAGCCCCCTTTCCCCCGCGCCCGTTTGTCGTTATGAGGCCGCAGCCGGCATGTGTGTCGGCGCAAATTCTGGAGAAACAAGATGGGTTATCGCATCGTCGTCGTCGGTGCCACAGGCAATGTGGGCCGTGAAATGCTGAACATCCTGGCCGAGCGCCAGTTCCCGGTTGCAGAGATTGCCGCGCTGGCAAGCCGCAAATCCATGGGAACCGAGGTGAGCTTTGGCGACAAGACCCTGACCACCAAGGATCTCGACACTTTCGATTTCACCGGCTGGGACATGGCGCTCTTTGCGGTGGGCTCTGAAGCCACCAAGGTCTATGCGCCCAAGGCCGCCGCCGCGGGCTGCGTGGTGATCGACAACAGCTCGCTCTATCGCTATGACCCCGATGTGCCGCTGATCGTGCCCGAGGTGAACCCGGACGCGATCATGGGCTATTCCAAGAAGAACATCATCGCCAACCCCAACTGTTCCACCGCGCAGATGGTCGTGGCGCTCAAGCCGCTGCATGACCGCGCTCGGATCAAGCGTGTCGTGGTCAGCACCTATCAATCGGTGTCCGGTGCCGGCAAGGAAGGCATCGACGAGCTGTGGGATCAGACCAAGAGCATCTATAACCCGGTCGATGACAAGCCCGCCAAGAAGTTCACCAAGCAGATCGCGTTCAACGTGATTCCGCATATCGATGTGTTCATGGAAGACGGCAGCACCAAGGAAGAGTGGAAAATGGTCGCCGAGACCAAGAAAATCGTCGATCCCGCGATCAAGGTCACCGCGACCTGTGTTCGGGTGCCGGTTTTCGTCGGCCACTCCGAAGCGGTGAACATCGAGTTCGAAGATCATCTCGACGAGGACGAAGCCCGCGAGATCCTGCGCGAGGCCCCCGGCATCATGGTCATCGACAAGCGCGAAGACGGTGGTTATGTGTCGCCGGTCGAATGCGTCGGCGATTATGCCACCTTTATCAGCCGCATCCGCCAGGACAGCACCATCGACAACGGCCTGAACCTGTGGTGCGTGTCGGACAACCTGCGCAAGGGCGCGGCGCTCAACGCGGTGCAGATCGCCGAAACGCTGGGCACGCGGGTGTTGAAAAAGGGCTGATTTTCAGCACCTTCAAACGAGAACGGGGCGACACGGGTCGCCCCTTTTTTTGTTCGCGCCGGCGCGACATGAAACCGGGCGGCCCCCTGGCGGGGCCGGCACCGTTGGTCGATCAGACCGGGTAGAACTTGTGCGAGCCGGGATCATAGCATTCCAGCCCGCCCTCGCCGATGTCGGTCCACAGGCCGTGCAGGCTCAGTTCATTGTTGTCGATTGCACTGGCGACAAAGGGAAAGCTCATCAGGTTTTCCAGCGAGGCGACCACGGCCTGTTTCTCGAATTGCCGCGCCTGTTCGGTGGCATCACCGATTTCAGAAACCAGGTCGAATTTCGGGCGCAGGATGTCCATCCAGCGGCCCACAAAGCTCTCCTTGGCCTCAAGTTCGGGCGCCTTGCCCTTGCACATGTCGATACAGCCGGCGACACCGCCGCATTGCGAATGCCCGAGCACGATCAGGTGCGCAACCTTGAGCACCGTCACCGCGTATTCGACCGTGGCGCTGGTGCCGTGATGGTCGCCATCGGGCTCGTAGGGCGGCACCAGGTTGGCGATATTGCGGTGGATAAAGAACTCGCCCTGGTCCGCGCCAAAGATCGACGTGACATGGACCCGGCTGTCACAGCACGAGATCACCATGGCGCGCGGGCGCTGGCCTTCGTTGGCCAATCGCCGATACCAGCCACGATTCTCTTCGTACGAGGTGGCTTTCCAGCCATGGTATCGTTGCACGAGATAGGCAGGCAGGGGTTTGGCAAGCTTCATCTATCGTTCCTTTTGCTTGAACGGTCTGGCGTTCTGTTCTGCCGTGTCATTACCCTGAAATCTAGCCAAATTCGAGCGATTCCGGTGCCCGTGTCGAAACCTTTTGCAAACCAGTGTCGCCGATGATGGTCGGGCCGTGGGGGCAACAGAACCATTTGGGGTGAATAAATTGGACAGGATTACAAACTTGAATCCGACCGAAACCGTTCGGCTGGATCGCGATCGTCTCAATGCGCTATATGCGCAACTGGGCGAGGCTGGGGCAGAGGATGTCGTGTGCCGCGCGATCGAGGAACTGGCGGTTCGGCTGGCGCATTGCGAACGATGTTGGCGGCAGGGTCAGGTATCGGAACTGCGCAAGAACGCCCGGTCGCTGATCGCGATTTCCGAACAGATCGGCATGTGCGAGATCGCGCAGGTTGCCGGCGACGTGACAACCGCCATCGACCATGGCGATGACGTGGCCTGCGCCGCGACCCTGTTCCGGTTGATCCGGTTGGGGGATCGTTCGCTGACCGCCGTGTGGAACCTGCGCGATCTTTCGCTCTGACGGGGCTTGCGGCGCGGCGCTGTGTGGCTAGGCTGGCGTTCAGTTTCATGATGCGAGAGTGCCCGATGCCCCATTGTTTCGCCCAGGATGCCCAGGACGCGATTGACCTGCATATCATCGAGTCCCCGTCGCTGGAGGACTGGCTTGCCGGACAGGATGGCGCAACCGGCGACTGGGTGCGCCTGAACGGCTTTTCCGGCAATCTCGGCCAAACGCTGCTGGTGCCCGCCAACGGGGACCGCGCGGTCATGGCCCTTGCCGGATACGGTACGGCGGCCAAACGCGCCCGCACCCATTTCCCGCTGGCGGCGGCGGCCACGAAATTGCCGGGCGGGACCTATCGCATCGCTTCGGGCCTGTCCGGGGACGTGGCCGAAACCGAATGCCTTGGCTGGCTGCTCTCGGGCTATCGTTTCGACCGCTACAAGAGCAAATCCGACAAGACCGTCGCCCTCGTGCCGCCGCATGGCGTGAATGCCGGCAGAGTCACCATCCTGGCCGAGGCCGAGACCATGATCCGCGACCTGGTCAACACGCCGGCATCGGACATGAGCCCGCAGGATCTCGCGGATGCGGCTACCGCGCTCGCCCACAGCCATGGCGCAGAGATCACAACAATCCTGGGCGATGAACTGATCGAACGGAATTTTCCGCTGATCCACACGGTCGGACGCGCGGCGGCCACGCCTCCCCGGCTGATCGATATGCGGTGGGGCGAGCGCGGCCCGAAGCTGACCCTGGTTGGCAAGGGCGTGTGTTTTGACACGGGCGGCCTGAACCTGAAACCGGGCAGCAGCATGGGCCTGATGAAAAAGGACATGGGCGGCGCGGCGCATGTCCTGGGCATCGCGCGGATGATCATGGCGATGAAGCTTCCGCTTCGATTGCGGGTGTTGATTCCGGCGGTGGAAAACTCGGTCTCCGGTGCATCGTTCCGGCCCGGCGACATCCTCGCTTCGCGCAAGGGGCTGACGGTCGAAAACAACAACACCGATGCCGAGGGGCGGCTGGTGCTCGCCGATGCGCTGGCGCTGGCCTCCGAGGACAAGCCCGACCTGATCCTGTCGATGGCAACGCTGACGGGCGCGGCGCGGGTTGCGGTCGGCTCTGATATCGCGCCGTTCTACACCGACGATGACGCGGATGCGCTGGCGCTCTCGGCCTCGGCGGCGCGCGTCGACGATCCGGTCTGGCGCATGCCGTTTCACGACGCCTATGAGAGCAAGATCGAACCGGCCAATGCCGATCTCGACAATGCGCCGTCAGGCGGGTTCGCCGGGTCGATCACCGCCGCGCTCTTCCTGCGGCGGTTCGTGTCCGACGCCCGGTACATGCATTTCGACATCTATGCCTGGCAATCCGTCAACGCCCCGGCGCGGCCGCGCGGAGGGGTCGGAACCGGTGCGCGGGCCGTGTTCGACGCCCTGCCCGCCATGTTGAAACTGTGAGCGATCCGCGCCAGACACCGGCAAATGAACGGGTTGCGGCGGCGCATCTGGCCGAGGTGCCGGGCGATCTGCGCCGTGTTGACGGAACGCCCTGCCAGGTGGCGCGCCCTGTCCTTGACCTGTTGCGCGCACCCGATGGCGCGCGCGATCGCCAACTCTTGTGGGGCGATACGGTGGATGTTTACGAAGACCGCGCGGGTGTCAGCTTTGTACAGGCGCGCAAGGATGGTTATGTCGGCTATGTGGACAGTGCCGCCCTGACCCCCGCGGGGCCGGTCAGCCATTGGGTCAGCGCGCCGGCCAGCCACCTGTACCGGGACGCGAACATCAAATCGCCCGAGCGCCACATGCTGAGCTTTGGCAGTCGCGTGAACGTGGTCGGAGGTGCCGGTCCGCTTGCCGAAACATCCGCCGGATTTATTCCTCGTGCGCATCTGCGGCCCATTGGCGAAACCATGGACGATCCGGCCGACGTGGCCGAATTGTTTCTGGGAACCCCCTATCTCTGGGGCGGCAACAGCCGGTCGGGACTCGATTGTTCCGGGCTTGTGCAGGCGGCGCTCCTGGCTTGCGGGATCGGCTGTCCGGGCGATTCCGACCAGCAATGCGCAGCACTTGGGCAACTGATCCACCAGCCGGGCGACTACCGGCGCGGTGATCTGCTGTTCTGGAAAGGCCACGTGGCGATGGCGGTGGATGCCGAAACGCTGATCCACGCCAATGGCAGCCATATGTCGGTGGTTCTGGAACCCATCGGCAGCGCGATCCGCCGGATAATGGGCCAGGGCGAAGGCCCCGTTACCGCGCATAAGCGGTTGTAAGGGCTCATATAATGGCGGCCAGAATGGCTCCGGGCCTTATTCGACCACGCGGATCAGTTTGCGTTCAAGCGGGCGCAGCACGGTTTTCAGATCCGAGCCGCGTTTGAGGATCTGCCCATCCATGCCGACCACTGAATACATCCCCTGCCGATTGCGCAGCTTTGGGCGTTTCTCGATCCGATAGAGGGGGTTTTCGGCGGTGCGCCGGAACACTGAGAACACTGCGAGATCGGACAGACAGGATATCCCGTAATCGCGCCACTCACCGGCGGCGACCATGCGGCCATAGACCGACAGGATGATGCCAAGTTCGCGCCGGTCGAACGCCACCTGAACCGGTACGGGTCCCTTGGGAAAATGGCTGGGCGGCTGGATTGTCATGATATCAGCCTTGCCGCGTTCGCGGCGCAAATCAAGCCCATAACGCGCCACCAAAGCGCTTCGCCGCGGGCTGTGACGCTTTTGGCAGCGGTGCCAGCCCGCCCGCATCGCTGGTCAGCCAGCCCTCGACCGCCGGCGTCAGCGCCGCATAGGCCCGCGCAACCGCCGCTCGCGGATTGGCCAGCGGCGCGTCATGGGGCAACAGATCGGGAACGCATTCGGGAAACCGCAGCACGATCCGCCGCCATCGGTGGATCAGCAGCAGCCGCGCCGCCGTTGCGTCCAGCGGATCGTCGATCCCCACCCGCAGCGCGCCAAGATCGGCGGCAAGCGCCGTCAGCGCAGCCCGGTGTGCCGGCACAAGCTGGGCGGCGCGATAGGCATCGGAAACATGCTGTAGCGGGCCGAGCACCACGCAATCGGCACCGTCCGCGACCTGGTCCGCCGGGACGATCCGCGTGGTTTCGCCCCCCGCCCCGGCCAGCGTGACACATACGGCCCATTGCAGGACTGGTTCGTTGCGGGCGGGCGCATAGATCCGCGCGGTTGCCGATGCAAATCGATCAAGCCCCTGCGCCGTCAGGCGGTATTGGCTGCTGCGCCCCACCCGTTCACTGTGGACCCAACCGTCGCTGCTCAGGCGCGACAGGGCGGTGCGCAACGCGCCCTGTTCGACTCCGACACGGCCCAGCACCATCCGCAATCGGGTGCTGGAGATTTCCCCGCCGCGATGCTGGACCAGATCACCAAAGGCGGTGATCACCAGCGACCAGACGCGAAGCCGTCCTTGCGAATGCAAGGCAGTGATGAGCGGGGCAAGCGGATCCATCCGCCAGCCTTATCGCGTATAGGACACCATCGTCAAAAGCTCATACTGGGCGACCTGATCGCTGTCCTGATTGGTCAACGTGACGTTCCAGGCGACTTCGCCATAGGTATCGGTGCGCCGCGTCTTGCGCTTGCAGGTCAGCCGCACCCTGATACGGTCCCCCGGGCTGACGGGTTTCTGAAAACTCAGTCCGTTCAACCCGGTATTGGCCAGCACCGGGCCGGGATCGGGCTGCACGAACATCCCGGCGGCAAAGGACAAAAGCAGGTACCCATGCGCCACCCGGCCCGGAAAGAACGGGTTGGCCCTGGCCGCGTCTTCGTCGGTATGGGCGTAAAACGTGTCGCCGGTGAATTCGGCAAAATGCGCAATGTCGTCCAGAGACACCTCGCGCGGGTCGGTGTGCAACGTGTCGCCGATCCGGATGTCGTTGAAGCTGAGCTGGAAGGGGTGCTGTACGGGGTCCTGCTCGGCGGCGCCGGGTTGCCACTGGCCGGTGATCGCGGCGATCACGTCCGGGCTGCCCTGGATGGCGGTGCGTTGCATATAGTGCAGAACGCCGCGCACCCCGCCCAGCTCTTCGCCACCACCCGCGCGCCCCGGTCCGCCGTGAACCATATGCGGCAGAGGCGCGCCATGACCGGTTGCTTCCTTGGCGCTGCTGGCGCTGTTGATATAGAGCCGCCCATGCCACGCCGCGCTGGCGAGCGTCACCTGGCGGGCCACCTGCGGATCATCGGTCACCAGAGAGGCCACCAGCGAACCGCCACCCCGATTGGCCAGCGCCGCCGCGTGATCCGTGTCGCGATAGGGCATCAGGGTCGATACCGGGCCAAAGGCTTCGAGCGCATGCACCGCGTGCGCCGCATCCGGGTCATCACAGCGCAACAGGGTCGGCGCGAGAAACGCGCCATTGCCCCCTGCGCCGATCAGGTCGACCTGTTCCGGGTCGCCGGTCACCCGCGTGGTTTCCCCGGCCAGTGCCGCGAGCTTGGCAAGCACATCGGCTTTCTGCGCCGCGCTGGCCAATGCGCCCATACGCACGCCATCGGATGCCGGATCGCCCACCGCAACCCCGGCGAGGCGGGCGGTCAGGGCGTCGGTCACCACGCCCATCGCCGATTGTGGCACGATGATGCGCCGGATCGCGGTACATTTCTGCCCCGCCTTGGTGGTGATTTCGTTGGCCGCTTCCTTGATGAACGCCTCGAATGCGGGCGACCCTGCCGCAACATCGGGGCCAAGGATGGTGGCATTCAGGCTGTCCTGCTCTGCATGAAACCGCACCGAATTGCGCATCAGCGCCGGATTGCTCCGCAGGTGCAGCGCGGTATCCGCCGAGCCGGTAAAGCTGACCACGTCCTGCGCACCCAGCCGATCAAGCATGTCGCCAGTGCCGCCGATCACCAGCTGCACCGATCCTTCGGGCAAAATGCCCGATTCGATGATCATCCGGAAACAGGCCTCGGTCAGATAACAGGTCTGGGTTGCCGGTTTCACGATCACCGGCATCCCGGCAAGAATCGCGGGGGCGAGCTTTTCCAGCATCCCCCAGACCGGGAAGTTGAACGCATTGATCAGAACCGCGACCCCCTGCAACGGCACCGCGATATGCTGGCCGATGAACGTGCCACCGCGCGACAGGCCCTCGGCGGCCCCGTCGACATAAACCTGCCCGTCGGGCATCTCGCGCCGGCCCTTGCTGGCGATCACCATCATCGTGCCGATGCCGCCATCGATATCGATGGCCCCGTCCCGCCGGGTCGCCCCGGTCAAGGGGTTGATCGCATAGAGCTCTTCCTTGCGCTCGCCCAGATAAAGCGCCAGCGCCTTGATCATCCGGGCGCGGTCATGAAACCCCATCGCGCGCAGCGCCGGGCCACCCACATTCCGGCCCCAGTCGAGCATGCCCTGAACATCCAGCGCCGCCCCACCGGCCATCGCGATCTGGTCGCCGGTGACCGGCCCGTGAACCGCCCGCGATTCGGCGCCGGGTTCGATCCATTTGCCAATCGCATAGCTTGCCGGTCTCAACATATCGGTTCCCTCCCATGATGCGCGGCCACCATGCCCTGTCTTGCGGGCAAAATCAACACTATTGACCGAGCGGTCGGTTTTATGCAGGGTAGAGGCACCTTGGAGGAGGCAGACATGACACCACAGGAACGCGCCGAACGCAGCGCCGCCGCGATGTGGGCCAGCGATGCGGCGTCGCAATGGCTGGGCATGACGCTGGAAACGGTGGGACCGGGCACGGCGATCATGTCCTTCAAGGTTCAGGATCATCACCTGAACGGCCACCGGATTTGTCATGGCGGCTATATCTTTACCCTCGCCGACAGCGCCTTTGCCTTTGCCTGCAACAGCTACAACCAGGTGACTGTGGCGCAGGAGAACTCCATTACCTACCTGACACCGGGCCAGCCGGGCGAACGATTGACCGCCACCGCGGTCGAATCGGCCCGCACCGGGCGCTCGGGCGTCTACGACGTTACCGTGACCGGCGCGGATGGCCGCAAGGTGGCCCTGTTCCGCGGGTTGTCACGCACCATCAAGGGCCAGAATTTCGAGGAGACATTATGACACACGCTTATCTGTGCGACGGGTTGCGCACCCCCATCGGCCGCTATGGCGGCGCTCTTTCCGGCGTCCGGCCCGACGACATGCTGGCCCATGTGCTGCGCGAAGTCACCGCGCCGCATGACGGGATCGAGATCGACGAAGTGCTGGCCGGTTGCGCCAACCAGGCCGGGGAAGACAATCGCAATGTCGCCCGCATGTCCGCATTGCTCGCGGGGCTGCCCGACACGGTGCCCGGCGGCACGCTCAACCGGCTGTGCGGATCGGGGCTGGACGCGGTCGGTTCTGCCGCGCGGATGGTGCGCTGTGGCGAGGCCGAGGTGGTGATCGCCTGTGGCGTCGAAAGCATGAGCCGCGCACCGCTGGTGATGCCCAAGGCCGATGCCGCGTTTTCGCGCAAGGCCGAAATCTATGACACCACCATCGGCTGGCGCTTTGTGAACAAGGAGCTGCACAGGCATTTCGGCACCGACTCGATGCCCGAAACCGCCGAGAACGTCGCCGCGGATTTCAATATTGAGCGCGCGGCCCAGGACGCCTTTGCCCTGCGCTCGCAAGACCGCGCCGCGGCGGCAATCGCCAGCGGACGGCTGGCGCGCGAGATCACCCCGGTCAGCATCCCGCAACGCCGGGGCGAGCCGAAGATCGTCGATACCGATGAACACCCCCGCCAGACCACGCTGGAAAAACTGGCCAGCCTGCCCACCCCGTTCCGCCAGGGCGGCAGCGTCACCGCCGGCAATGCCTCGGGCGTCAATGATGGGGCGGCGGCGGTGATCGTCGCGTCGGAAGCCGCGGTCGCAAAATACGGCCTGACCCCGCGCGCGCGCATCGCCGGCATGGCCACAGTCGGCGTACCGCCCCGGATCATGGGGATTGGCCCGGCACCCGCCACCGAGATGTTGCTGGCCCGGCATGGGCTGGGCATTGGCGACATCGACACGATCGAACTGAACGAGGCTTTTGCCGCGCAGGGTCTCGCCGTGACCCGCCGCCTGGGCCTGCCCGATGATGCAGACCATGTGAACCCGCATGGCGGCGCAATCGCGCTTGGCCACCCACTGGGCATGTCCGGAACCCGGCTGGCGCTGACGGCGTCGATCACGATGACCGATAACGACATGAACCGCGCCCTCTGCACCATGTGCATCGGGGTCGGTCAGGGCATCGCCCTGTTGCTGGAGAAAGCGTGATGAAAGACCTATCCCCCCGCCCCGGCGACCTCGAAGCAATCGAAACCGCCAGCCGAGACGAGATCAGCGCGCTTCAGGTCAAGCGTCTGAAATGGGCGCTCGGGCACGCCTATGACAACGTGCCGTTCTACAAGGCCAGCTTTGACGCCGCCGGGGTGCATCCCGACGACCTGACAACGCTGGCCGATCTGGCCCGCTTTCCGTTCACCGTGAAACAGGACCTGCGCGACAATTACCCGTTCAACATGTTCGCCGTCCCGCGCGAGAAACTGCGCCGTGTCCACGCCTCGTCCGGCACCACCGGACAACCCACCGTGGTCGGCTATACACAGGGCGATCTGGAGGTCTGGGGTCAGGTCGTGGCGCGCAGCCTGCGGGCGGCGGGCCTGCGGGCGGGCGACATGCTGCACAACGCCTATGGCTACGGGCTGTTCACCGGCGGTTTGGGCGTGCATCTGGGGGCCGATGCGCTTGGCCTGTCGACGGTGCCGGTCTCGGGCGGCATGACGGAACGCCAGGTGCGGCTGATCCGCGATTTCCAACCCAAGGGCATCACCGTCACGCCGTCCTACGCCCTGTCGATCCTGGATGAGTTCAACGCCACAGGCCTGGACCCGCGCGACAGTTCATTACAGGTGGGCGTGTTCGGCGCGGAACCCTGGACCAACGCCATGCGGCTGGAAATCGAGGCGGCGTTCGACATGCACGCGGTCGATATCTATGGTCTCTCCGAGGTCATGGGGCCGGGCGTGTCGATGGAATGCGTCGAAACCAAGGACGGGCTGCACATCTGGGAAGACCATTTCTATCCCGAGATCATCAACCCGGAAACCGGCGAACCGGTTGCCGATGGCGAACAGGGCGAGCTGGTCTTTACCTCGTTGACCAAAGAGGCGTTCCCGATCATCCGCTATCGCACCCGCGACCTGACCCGGCTGCTGCCCGGCACCGCGCGATCGATGCGGCGGATGGAAAAGGTCACCGGCCGCAGCGACGACATGATCATCCTGCGCGGGGTCAACGTGTTCCCGACCCAGATCGAGGAACAGCTGATGACCGTGCATGGGCTGGCGCCGCATTTCCAGATCGTGCTGTCCCGCCCGGATCGCATGGACGAGATGCTGGTGCAGGTCGAGGCCATCGCGGGCTTTTCCAGCAACGAGGAACGTGTCCATGCCGCCGCCGATCTGAAAGGCAAGGTCAAGCGCAATGTAGGGGTGAGCATCAAGGTCGATGTCGCCGACCCCGGCGGGGTCGCCCGCAGTCAGGGCAAGGCGGTGCGGATCATCGACAACCGCCCGAAATCCTGATGCCCCGGGGCGTTGCCAGGGATCATGACGAGAAACGCGCCGCCCTGCGCAAGGGTGCGGCGCGCTACTTTGCCCAACACGGCTATGACCGCGCATCGATGACCGGGGCCGCGCGGGAATGTGGTGTCTCCAAGGCGTTGATCTATCACTATTATGACAGCAAGGAAGAGTTGCTGTTCGACATTCTCATGGCGCATCTGTCCGAGCTGTCCGACAATGTCGAGGCCGCGCGACATGACGCCCTGCCGGGGCTGATCCATGCGATCCTTGCCGCCTATGCGGACGCGGATGCCGAGCACAAGCTGCAACTGGACGCGCTGGCTACGTTGCCACCCGAGATGCAGAAACCGCTGATCGACCTGCAACGCGGGCTGGTCACGATCATGTCCGACGCGCTGGCCGCCGAGAATCCTGGGCTCACCGGCGACCGGTTGCGCGCCGCGACCATGTCGGTTTTTGGTATCCTCAACTGGTTCTACATGTGGAACCGCCCGGGCAAGGGGCTGAGCCGCGCGGAATATGCCGATCTGGCCACCGATTTCGTGCGCGGCGGGCTTGCCGCTCTTTAAAGCGGCGGCAGGCAAATCTTCATACTTTGCGTCCTAGACTGTTGCCGTTGACAGGGTGAACAGACGCGGGGCGCAAAATGATACGACCGGATCGCGTGCGGGGCGCGGGGCTGATTCTGGTGCTGCTGCTCCTTACGGGCGGGGTGCTAGCCCAATCCGGACAGATCAGCCGGGTCACCGACCCCGGCGTGCGCGATCGCATGATGGCGATGAATGCCAATAGCGCGGCGCTGGCGGTGCTCAGCGACATGATGGGCGGGCGCGCGGTTTTCGATCGCGCCCGCGCCCGCGAGGCGCGCCGCAAGCTTATAGCCACCACCGGGCGCATACCAGCGCTGTTTCGCAAGGCGCATTCCGATCCCCTGTCCAATGCCAGCCCGCAGATCTGGTCAAACTGGTCCGGGTTCAAGGAACAGGCGAAATCGGCACAGCGGGCGGCGCGCGGGCTGAACGTGTCCACGCTGCCGCGCCTGCGCCAGACGGTGCCGCGCATGGTCCATGCCTGCCTTGCCTGCCACCGGTCCTTTCGAAGCGACATCCGGTAACGGCGTTGCCGCGCCGGTGTCGGCCCGACCGTTGCACCGGTCAGGCCGCGGATCGACGGCCCTACAGGGCCGCGCGCATCATGTCCGGCGTCATCGGCAGGTGACGCAACCGCACGCCAACCGCGTTGTAAATCGCGTTGGCGATGGCCGGGGCGATCCCGGTAACACCCGGCTCGCCCAAGCCAACCGGTGCTTCGGTACTGTCGACCAGTTCGATATGCAATTCGGGCGCGTCGATCATGCGCAACGGCGTATAGCTGTCGAGATTGCGATCCCTGACCTGGCCGGCCTCGATCGCCGTGCCCTCAAACAGCGCCATCGACACGCCCCACAGCGCCGCCCCCTCGCATTGCGCCCGCGCGCCGTCCGGGTCGATGATGGTGCCGGCATCGATCACCAGCCACAGTTTCTGAACCTCGATCCGCCCGGTTTCGCGATCCACATGCACCTGCACGGCGGTGCCGTTCCATGTGGGCATCTCGCGTTCCTGCCCAAAGGTCGAGGCGATGCCGATGGCGGTATCGGCGGGCAGGTCGCTGCGACCGTGGCCCGAGAGCTCGGCCACCCGTCTGAGCACATGCGCCTGCCGGTCCGCGCCCCCCACCGAATGCGGTGCCGTGCCCGCATTGTCACCCTCGGCGCGAAGATGCGCCAGGCGAAAGGCCACCGGGTCCTGACCGGCCCGGTGGGCGATCTCGTCCATGAAGCTCTCGACCGCAAAGTTGGTCCAGCCGGGCGCGATCGAACGCAGGAACCCGGTGCGGACAGTCTGGCTGGCCAGATCGTTGGAGATCGCCCGGATCCGGTGCGCGCCCACATCGTACCAATGGTCCGCGCCGGAAATCGCCGCCGAGTCATAGGGTGCGCCATTGATCCCCTTGGGCATCGACGTTTCCGGACGCACGGTGCGCGACGGCCATCCTGCGGCGGCGCTATGTTCCAGGCCCTGCACCCGGCCATCCTCGCCAAGGGCCGCCCGCAGCTTTTGCACGCTGGGCGAGCGGGGACAGTCGATCAGGCTGTCATCCTCGCGGAAAAACACCAGCTTGACCGGGGTTCCGTCGAGCGCCTTTGACGCCAGTGCCGCCGCCACCACGTAGTCGCCGAAGACCCGCCGCCCGAAACCGCCGCCCAGCATGTGGCCGCGAATCGTCACCTGCCCGTCCTCGACCCCAAGCGCCTTCTGGACCCAGGCCTGCATCAGCGCCGGCCATTGGCTGCCGGTATGGACCTCCCAGACGCCCGCATCATTGCGAAACGCGGTTGCGTTCATCGGCTCCAGCGCGAAATGCAGCACCGTCGAAGTGGTGAATTCCGCCTCGGCCGTATCCGCGGCGGCCTGAAACACCGGCGCGGTATCGGGGTTTGCCGTCGCAAGAACCGCACCGGCGGTTTCGTCTGCGATCAACTGGCGGGACAGGGCCTGAATATCCGCCTCGGACACGTCGGCGGTTTCCCCCGCCTGCCAATCCACCCGCACCTGTTCAGAGGCCCATTTCGCCGCCATAAGCGTCTGCCCGAGCACCACCACCATGCCGGGAACAACGCCGGTCGGGTCATCCAGCGCCACGGTTCGCAAATAGCCTTTCTGGTTGGCCGCCTCGCTGTCGTCGATCGACACCACCCGCGACCCGGTCCGCGTCGGCGGGATCAGCGGTACGCCATAGACCATGCCATCCACCTTGGCATCCAGCCCATAGATCGCCCGGCCGTTGGTCTTGTTCGCGATGTCGAGCGCAGCCACGTCCTGTCCCACCAGTTGCAATTCGGAATGCGGCCTCAGCGGCAGGTCCCTCAGCTCGTCCTCGGTGAAATGACGCGACAGACCGGCGGCGACCAGCGCGCCGAAACCGATGCTGTTCTGCCCGTCAGAGACCTCTCCGTCGCGGGCCGCACAGGTTGCCGGATCGACTCCCCAGGCGGCGGCTGCGGCCTCGATCAGTGCGATACGCCCCGCGGCGCCCGCCTGCCGATAGACCGACCATCCCGACCAGACCGACCGGCTGCCGGCGGTGGGGCCGCCACCCCATTGCGGCGCATGGTCGACATGGGTGATGTGCACATCCTCCCACGCCGCGCCAAGTTCGTCGGCAAGAATCCGTGCCATGGCGGTGCCGATATGCTGGCCCATCTCGGCGCGCGCGATGTTCACGTTGACCTGCCCGCCGGCGTCGATGCGATACCAGATGCTCGGATCGAAAACCTGGCCCGTCGGGGGCAATGGTGCCGTATCCGGTGTTGCCGGGTCGAACGCGGCGCGCCCGTGACGTGGAAAGCCAAAGGTGATGCCCGCCGCGGTCATCGAGATCAGAAAGCCACGCCGCGTCAGCGCCGGCGTTTCCCGTTGGCGCGGGTTCCGGATAGTGTCGGTCATGGCTCAGTTCCCCTTCATGGCGGCGGCGGCTTGGCGCACCGCGTTGCGGATACGCGGATAGGTCATGCAGCGGCACAGGTTGCCGGTCATCACCGCGTCGATATCGTCATCGCTTGGGTCGGGCATGTCCCTGAGCAGCGCCGCAGCCTGCATGATCTGACCCGACTGGCAATAGCCGCATTGCGGCACCCGCAGGTTGCGCCAGGCTTCCTGAACCGGGTGGTTGTCCTGGGGGTCGAGCCCCTCGATGGTTGTCACCTCGGCCCCTTCAACCGCCGAGATCGGGGTGATGCAGGCTCGGGTGGCCTGACCGCCCACATGCACCGTACAGGCACCGCACATGCCGATGCCGCATCCGAACTTGGTGCCCGTCAGGCCCAGCTCATCCCGGATTGCCCACAGCAGCGGCGTATCGGGGTCCGTGTCCAGGCGCAGGTCGCGCCCGTTTACCTTGAGAGAAATCATCGCTGGCTCCTGTCTGTTCAATGGTCGTCTGCGCCGCGGATCCGGGAAACCGTGGCCACGAGGTCGGGCCATGCCGCGTAATCGGTGCGCGACGCGCGCAGATAGGCGGCAATGGCGGCGATCTGCTGATCCGAAAGCGCCTGGCGGAAACCGGGCATCACGACACCGTCCATGCCCTCGTGATTGCCAACCCCGTTCAGGATCACCTGCACCAGGTTGTCCGGTGCCTCAAGGCGCGTGGCCGAGTTGATCCCGAGATCGGGCCGCCCCGGAGCGATCCGCGTCGCGTTGTAATGACAGGCCGCGCAGGCCGAGGCATAGAGCCGCTCGCCCTGCTCCAGCCGATAGCCGCCATCGGGCTTGCCGGCGGTCAGGCTCGCGGTGATCGCAGCCTCGGCCTCGGCCTCGCTCTGCGGCGTCCCCACCCGGTCACCCAGATAGACGCCGATGGCATCAAGGTCGCTATCGGGCAATTCCCGCAGCCCGGCATGAACCACCGGTGCCATCGGCCCGGCGGCAACCCCGTGATCGCGGGTCACACCAGTTTTCAGATAGGCGGTGAAATCATCCGCCGTCCAGCGGATCGAGGCCGGGTTGTCCGCCGTCAGGGCCGGGGCAATCCATTGGTCGATCTCCGCCCCTGCGAAATCCTGCGACCGGTTCTCGGCCCCCAGCAGGTTGCGGGGCGTGTGGCAGGCGCCGCAATGGCTCGCGCCTTCGACCAGATAGGCACCGCGATTCCATGCATCCGATTTGTCCGGGTCCGGTTCGAACCGGCCCAGGTCGACAAAGAGCAGCTTCCAGCCCGCCTGCCAGATCCGCAGGTTCAGCGGAAAGGGCAGACCGTTCTCGGGAACGGTGTGGCGCACCGGTTTGACCTCGGTCATCAGGTAGGCATAGATCGCCCGCACATCCGCATCGCTCATCAGCGTGAAATGATCGTAGGGAAAGGCCGGGAACAGGTGCCGGCCCTCGCGGTCAACACCCTGGTGCATTGCGCGGGCAAAGGCCGCCTCGGAATAGGCACCGATGCCGGTTTCGCGGTCCGGGGTGATATTGGTCGCATAAAGCGTGCCAAAGCCGGTTTCCATCCCATAGCCGCCAGCATAAGGCGCGCCGCCCGGAACGGTGTGGCACTCGGCACAGAAACCGGCAGCGGCCATCAACCGCCCTTGTTCGACGACCTCCGCGGAAAACATCGGCATGTTGTCCGCTTTGGATGGCGCGATCTCGGGGCGATAGGCAAAGGCGGCAAAGGCGGCAAAGCCACCTATGCCGACCACCGCAAGGCCCGCCAGTGTGATAAGAGCTTTCCTGAGCATGTGATCCTGCGCCTCCTGTCAGTTCGTCACGGTGATTTCGGGCACCACGGACATGCCGACGCGCATCGCGTCCATGCCCGGCTGGCCCGGGTCGAGCGCAATGCGCACGGGCAGCCGCTGAGCGACCTTGGTGAAATTGCCGGTGGCATTCTGCGCCGCCACCGGGCTGAAGGTTGCGCCGCTGGCCGCACCGACCGAGTCGACCCGTCCGGTGAACCGCATACCCGGAAGCCCGTCGACCGTGACCTCGACCGGTTGGCCCGGCGCGACACGGGCCAGCTGCCCCTCGCGGAAACGCGCCTCGATATAAATGTCCTGCAATGGCACGATCGCGGTCAGCGTGGCCCCCGCCGCCGCATAGGCCCCGACGCGCAGGTTCATTTGCGAAATGCGTCCCGGAATCGGCGCGGTAATCGTCAGGTAGGACAGCACCAGCCGACTCTGGTCCAGCTGTGCGCTGGCCTGTGCGACGCTGGCGCGGGCGGCCTCGATCTGGGCATCGAATACCGCGAGCTGCTGCCGGGCCGCCTCGTGCGAGGCGCGGTCGCTGTGCAGTGCGGCCCGCGCATTCGCCAGATCGGTCACGGCCTCGTCCAGCGTGCGTTGGGGCACCGAGTTCTTTTCGAACAATTGCCGCGTGCGCTGCTCTTCCGTCACCGCAAGGTTCAGCGTCGCCTCGCCGGCTTCGATCGCGGCATCCGACTGTTCGATGATCGACGCCTGGATGCGCTGCTGGCTTTCCAGCACCCTGAGATTCGCGCGCGCCGCATCAAGCGCCGCCTGTGCCGTCTGCACGGCGATCAACTGGTCGCGCTTGTCCAGCTCGGCCAGAACGTCGCCCGCCCGGACCTGTTGGTTCTCGCGCACCAGAACCTCGGTCACGGTGCCGCTGACGCGGGGGGCGACATTGGTGAAATCGGCCTGTAGATAGGCATCGGTCGTGGACTGGACCGCGCGGGCGGATTCCGGTCGGTTGATCAGCACACCCGCCGCGACGATTGCCGCGCCAAGCGCCCCCAGCAATAGAATTTTCCTGTTCATGATGGCTTGTCCGTGTTGTGGGGCGCGGCGGGTTCGGAACCCGGCGCCGGGATATGTTGGAACAGCAGCCCGGCGGGAACGACCGCCAGTGCCAGCACGCCGAGCACGCGATAGACATCGGCATTGGTCAGCGCGGTTGCCTGTGCCGAAATGACCGCGCCCGCCCCTGCCACATCCGCCTGCGATGGCAGGTGGTTGATGACCAGGCCCAGACGATCGCTGAGTACCGTCATGTGCAGATGTTCACGCACCACCTCCAGCCGCCCGACCAGCGCCACCCCCGCAAGCGTACCGAAAGCCCGCAGTGTGTTCACCAGACCGGCAATAAACGGGCCTTCGGACGGGGCAACGACACTGGTGGTCAGGAACAGCATCGGGATGATCGCAAGCGGCTGGCCCACCGCCTGCATCAGCTGCACGGGAACGAATTCGCGCCATGTCCAGGTGTCGTCAAGATGCGCCGCCGCCATGCAGGACGCGCCGATCAGCGCCATTCCCGCCGCAAAGAGCAAACGGGCATCGACCCGCCGGTTGTACAGCAGCCCCGCCACCACAAAGCCCAGCAGCAATTGCGGCAAACCGATCAGCAACCCCAGCGGCGCGGCCTGCATGGCGCGGTAGCCCTGGGTTGCGGCAAGGTGATCCAGCGGCAGCGACGCCCCCGAATACAGCGCGATCAGGATAACGACAAAGGCGGTGAACCCGACATAGAGGTTGCGCCGCTCAAGCAGTTGAAAGCGGATGAACGGGGCGGGATGGGTCCATTCCGAGACCAGGAAAACCAGGATGCACAACGCACCTGCAAGCAGGCAGAAGCAGACAAGCGGTGAATTCAGCCAGTCCAGCCGGTTGCCCTGTGCGATGCCGATGGCGATCAGGGCCAGCCCCGGCGCACCGGTCACCAGCGCCAGCCAGTTCATGTCGCGAAACCGCGCCCAATTGACCGGCTCACGGGGCAAGCCCCACCCCACCAGCGCCGAGCACAACACCGCAACCGGCAGGAATTGCCACGCGACCCATCGCAAATCGCCAACACCGTCGCTCCATTGGCCGACCACCCAGATGGCGATATTCGGCGTGAACGTCGCCGTCAGCGCATACAGCGCAAGCCCGTGCAACCGGATCGGGGGCGGCAAGAAGCGCAGCGCCATCATCATCAGCAGCGGGATCAACGCGCCGGCGCTGATGCCCTGCACAAAGCGCAACACCAAGAGCAGCTGGGTGTTCTGGATCAGCGGCGTGACCATCGCGATCCCTGCCGCGATCCACAACACCCACAGATAAAACCGGCGTACGCTGAACGTGACCGCGAACCAGCCCGCAAAGGGCATGACCAGAAGCTCACCGGCGGAGTAAAGCGTCGCGATCCACGAACCCTGGTCGATGCCGATGCCCAGAACGCCGCGAATATCCGCCAGCGCGAGGCTGCTCGCACGGCTGTTCAGCCCCGACATCATCGCCGAGATCAGCACCCCGGTCAGGGCCGCCGCGACGGGCGCGGGGATCAGGGGGGGCCGGTCGGCCCGATCCGCAAGAGGCATGGCAGCAATGGTCATAATACGCCCTGTGTTGGCGAAAGCGGCGGCGGCGTCCGGCGCGGCCATTGACCGCCCGGGACATCTTGAATCGGCCGGTAATCGCAATTACCGTTTGATCGCAGGGATATGGTAACGCCCATTACCGCGTCAACATGGAGTGATGACATGGCAGGTTTGCAAGAATGGCAAGGCGGCGGCCAACGGCGCGACGCGATCCTCGCGGCGGCGGCAGAGCTGTTCTTTGAACAGGGTTTCGCGGAAACCAGCATTGACGCAATCATCAAGCGCGTTGGCGGCTCCAAGCGCAATATCTATGCGCTGTTTGGTAACAAGGCGGGGCTGTTCAAGGCCATCGTGGTCGAGAATGCCGAGCAATTGTTCAGCGAGCCGGTCCCGGAACCGGGCAGCACCGAGCGGATCGACGAGGCGCTGGAGGGATTCGCGCTCCGCTTGCTGGAGCTTGTCACCAACCCGCGCACCCGCGGCATCTATCGGCTGATCACGCGCGAGGCGACCCGGTTCCCCGAACTGGGCCGCATCTATTTCGAACTGGGGCCCCGGCGCGGCCGCGACTGGCTGGCCCGGACGCTGACGGTCGCGGACCAGAGAGGCGAGGTCCGGGTCGATGACCCAGAGCTGGCCGCGACGCATTTCCTGGGCATGGTCCGGGGCGACCTGATGTTCGAGCTGCTGCTCGGGCAACGCGAGGCGCCGGACCCCGCCGAACTTCGCCTGCGCGCGAGAACCGCTACGGCAACCTTTCTGGATGGCATCCGCGCCGATTCCGTATGACAGGCGGACCGGCTATTTCAGCGCATAACCGGCCGCATAGGTCGCGGCGATACGGGCGAGGATCGTCGCCCGGTCCATGTCGTTTGGAAACCGCGCCGGGTTGGTGATGGCCAGATCATATTCCGGCGCGCCGTTCACCATCCAATGCGCCAGGTAATCCCCCGCGCCGCCCCCGGTGCCGATCCCCACGGTAAAGCCGCTGGCCAGCCACATGCCGGGCAACCCCGCAACCGGCCCGAGCAGCGGCATCCCGTCGGGCGTGTAACAGATCGGGCCGTTATTGACCGTCTTGATCCCGGTCTCTCCGAAACAGGGAAGCCGCTCGATCACCCGCTCAAGCTCCGGCATCAGCCGGTCGAGGTCGGGCGGCAACAGCTCTTCGGTGAAATCCTTGGGGATGCCGTCGATGGCCCAGAATTCCGGGTTCTGCTCATAGACACCGCAGAGGAATCCATCGCGTTCCTGCCGGATATTGGCGGGTGCGCGCGGGTCGCGCACGGTGGGCAGCTCGACCGGATTTGCTGCCAGCGCCGCGACTCTTTCGGTAATGAATTCGTGGTGTTGAACCGCATAGAGCGGCAGGTTCAACCCAAGCGGTTCGGCAAGTTCACGGGTCCAGAAGCTGGCGGCCAGCACCACGTGATCCGCTTCGATCATGTCGTCATCGGTGCGGATGCGCCACCTGGACCCCGCCCGTTCGATGGCTCCAACCGGTGTGTTGGTCATGATCCCGGCACCGGACTGACGCGCGGCCCGGGCCAACGCATAGGTCGCCCCCGAGGCGTCCACATGGCCATCGGTCGGCGTATGCGCCGCCCCACACAGATCGTCCACGTTCAGCAGCGGATAGATCCCGGCCACCTCGGCGGGCGAAATCACGTGATAGGGTATGTCCAGCCCGGCATATAGCGGTTCCAGCGCCCGATAGGCCGCCAGTTCGGCCTCGCTCGTGGCGAGCCGCAAGCTGCCGGTCTGGTGAAAACCGACCGATTGCCCCGACAGGGCCTCGGCTTCGAGATAGGTCTTGATCGACCCGGTGAACAGCCGCGTCATCGCGGCATAGGGCCCGAAATAGGTCGTGTTGCCAGCCGCATGCCAGGTCGAGCCCGAGGTCAGCTGGCGTCGTTCGAGCAGCAGGGCATCGCTCCAGCCGCGCTTGGCCAGACCGTACAACACCGCACAGCCGACGATGCCGCCGCCGATCACGGCAACCCTGGTGGATCGTGTCATGTTCCAGACTCCTTGAATGTCGAGAGGGGGATAGAACGGCGTCTCGTGCGTGATCCCGGCCGGGTTCGCATCAGGATGTCTTGCATTATGGGATGAAACACCTCTATCATGGGATAGTTGCATCATATCCCGCCATCTTGTCAAGACCGCAAAGGAAACCACATGCCCGAGAGTTCGATCCTGACCAAGGCGATGGCGATCCTCGACCTTGTGGCCGGGGCGCGCGCAGCGCTTACCCTTGCCGAGATCACCGACATGAGCGGCCTGCCCCGCAGTTCGGCGCATCGCCTGCTTGTGCTGCTGCGGGACGCCGAGGCGCTGGCCTATGACAGCGAGCGCCAAACCTACAGCCCGGGGCCCCGGTTGATGCGGTGGGGGGTTCAGACCCAGACCACCCGCAACCTGGCCACCGTGGCCGCCCCGCATATGAACACCCTGGGTCGCGATACCGGGCTGCGGGTCGCGTTGTCGGTCCTGGATGCCCGGTCGGTGCTGTTCGTGCATACAAATGAACGCGGCGCGCCGTTTCGGCTGGCCCCCCGGGTCGGGCAGCATTCGCCGCTGCACGCCACGGCGGCGGGCAAGCTGTTCCTGGCGGGGATGAGCGATGAGCGGCGTGACGCGGTGCTGGCGCAGTATGATTTCGAAGGTTGCACCGAATTCACCATCACCGATGCCCCCGCCCTGCGGGCGGAAATCGCACGGGTAAGAGAACAGGGCTTTGCGGTCAGCGCCCGCGAGGAATTCAGGCAGATCTGCGGTATCGCGGTCCCGATCCTCGACGACCGGGGCCAGACGCTGGCGGCGCTGAGCCTATGGTCGGTCGGCGAGGATGACCTGATGACACGGCTTGCCGGCGCTCTGGCGGATCTGCGCCGGGCGGCTCTGGCGATCGCCGTCGGCTTTGGCCAAAGCCCCGCCTGAGCAGAACATCGCGCTTCGCTGCGATTGCGCTTGCGCACCGATACAAAAGACCGCACCTGCGCCGACAGCCACATCTGGTATTTGAGTCTCATGGATATCGTTCTCGTCACCACCATCATCGCCTCGCTGTTCCTGGTCATCGGGGCCGCCGAACCGCTGGCCGCGCGGCTGCGCCTGCCCTTCAGCGTGATCCTCGCGGTGCTTGGGGTGATGATCGGGGCCGGCGCGATCTTCTTTCTGCAAACCGAGCTGACAGACGCGCTGAACCCGGTGGCCGAGGCAATTCTGGGTCTGCCGATCCGCTCCAACGCCTTCCTCTATGTCTTTCTGCCGACGCTGCTGTTTCAGGCGACGCTGGGGATGAACCTGCGCCGGATGCTGGACGATTGGGTTCCGATCCTTGTGCTCGCGGTGGTGGCCGTGGTCGTGGCAACCCTGAGCGTCGGATATGCGCTGTCCTGGGCCAGCACGCTGCCGCTCGCCGCCTGCCTGCTGATCGGGGCGATCGTGTCCACCACCGATCCGTCGGCGGTGGTCTCGATCTTCCGCTCCATTTCGGCCCCGCGCCGGCTGGTGCGGATCATCGAGGGCGAAAGCCTGCTGAACGATGCCGCCGCCATCGCGCTGTTTGGCCTGTTCATGGGGTTCGTGATGCTGGGCATTCCCGACCCTGATCTCGGCGAAGCGCTTGCGCGCTTTCCGATGCTGATCATCGGCGGCGCGGTCACCGGCTGGATCGCGGCACGGTTCGCGGTCTGGATCATGGCCCTGTTCAGCCGCCACGAACTGGCGCAATCCTCGATCTCGGTGGCGTTGCCCTACCTTGCCTATATCGTGGCCGAACAAAGCATCGGCGCGTCGGGCGTGATCGCGGTGGTCGCCGCCGGGCTGACGATGAACCTGACGGCGCCGGGCCGCCTGCCGCCGCAAGCCTGGACCAAGCTGCGCGAGCTTTGGGACGTGCTGGCGCATTGGGCCGGTGCGCTGATCTTTATCCTGGCGGCGCTGCTGATTCCGCGCCTGCTCGAAGATGCGGTGATCGGGGATTTCCTGCTCGTTCTGGTGGTGGTCATCGCCGCAGTTGCGGCGCGGGCGGTGATCCTGTTCGGGCTGTTGCCGCTCTTGACGCTGTTCAAACTGTCGCCCGCCGTCGACCGCCCCTATCGCGTGGCGATCCTGTGGGGCGGCCTGCGCGGGGCGGTGACGCTGGCGCTGGCGCTGGCGGTGACCGAGAGCTTTCGGGTGCCCGACGGGATCCAGCGCGTGGTGGGCATTCTCGCTACGGGCTTTACCCTGTTTACCCTGCTGGCACAGGGTACGACATTGCGGTGGGTCATCGGGCGGCTGGGGCTCGACCGGTTGTCCCCGATCGACGAGGCGCTTTCACGCCAGGTGGTCGCGGTCGCCTTGCAGACCGTGCGCGAAGACGTGGCCAGCACCACCGGAAACTATGAGCTGAGCCGCGACACCGTGCGCTCCGAGGCCAAGAGCTTTGCCGAACGTCTGGACGCCGCGGTCAAGATGGCCGAGGACAGCGCCGACATCCTTGATCGCGACCGGATCACCCTGGGCCTGATCGCGCTGGCCGGTCACGAGCGGGACACCATCCTGTTCCGCCTGCGTGAACGGACGATCTCGGCCCGGATGGCGGAACAGGTTCTGTCCGATGCCGACCGGCTGATGGAGGGCGCGCGGACACAGGGGCGCAGCGGCTATCAACGTGCCGGCCGCCGCAGCTCTGCCTATGGCCGGTGGTTTCGCGCCGCCGTGTTGCTGCACCGCCGGCTGGGCATCTCGCGCCTGCTGGCCCGGATCACCGCCGACCGCTTCGAGCTGTTGCTGTCGCAGCGGCTGATCCTGCGCGATCTCGGTGCCTTTATCGATGGCCGTATCCGCCGCATTCACGGGCGGCGCGTCGCCGAGTTGCTGCATGAATTGCTGTCGCGCCGGATCGAAGCGGTGGAAACCGCGCTCGAAGGGCTGCGGCTGCAATATCCCGGTTACGCGGAAAAGCTGGAACGCCGCTTTATCCGCCGCACCGCGCTGCGGCTGGAAGAGCGGGAATACACGGTGATGCGCGAGGACGGGCTGATCGGGGCCGAGGTATACACCTCGCTCATGCAGGATCTGAACGCCCGCCGCGCCGCCGCCGAGCTGCGTCCACACCTGGACATCGCCCTGCAAAAGGCGGCGCTTGTCCGGCAGTTTCCGCTGTTTGCCAGCCTCGACGACAAGACGCTGAAACGCCTCGGGCGTGTGCTGGAATCCCGCTATGTCAATGCCGGCGACATTCTGTTGCGCAAGGACGAGACCGCGACGCGGGTGTTCTTTATCTCGTCCGGGGCGGTGGAACTGGAGAGCGCCGCTCAGACCTGGCGGCTTGGCCGTGGCGAGATGTTCGGGCAGATGGCGATCCTGATGCAGAAACTGCCCCGCGCCGAGGTCCGCGCCATCGCTCCGACCACGCTTCTGGTGCTGGACCAAGACCGGTTCCGCCGGCTGCTCGACCGGAGCAAGGCCGTTCGAAAGGCGGTTCAGGCCAGCGCCGAAAAGCGGGGCATCGAACCGTCGCGCCTGTTCCCCGAAACCGGGGAACAGCCATGACCATCGCGGTCACGGGCGCGGCATAGCCCTATGACGCGTAGACGTGCGTTCCCCGGATCGGGTAGTCGTTTGCCGGATCCTTGATAAAGCCAAGCCCGTTGACCATGTCGGAAACCGCAGGGCGCGCAAATGGCACGTTGGAGATATCGGCAATCAGCAACACGCCATCGCCATTCACCACGAACAACCCGGGTTCGGAAAAGGGGCGCTCGCCTTCGCGTTCGTTCCGGGGCTGCGAGGCATAGAGCCCGAGGCGGGCCATGTCGGTCTCGCTCAGATCGTACCCGACCGGGAATCCGAGATCGAGCGCGGCGATCTGCTCTTGTGTGCGGGCCCCGGTATCGGCGGTGACGGCAACGAAATCGACACCGATCTCGGCCAGTTTGCCAAGCGCCGCGTTCCATTCCCCGAGGTAACGCGTGCAGATCGGGCAATGTTTGCCGCGGAACACCACCACGACCTGCCAGTCCTTGCCCTCCTTGGGCTTGCCAAGGGTCATTTCTCCGCCGCCGACAAGCGGCACGGATACGTCAGGAAAGGCCTGACCAGATACAAGACGGTTCACGGACACGATATAACCTCCAGGATTGCAGTGTCAGTTCAAGAGAAGCCCGGGCAACGCCATCACGATGGCCGGTTTCCAGACCAATACGCCGAGCGCCAGCAGTTGCAACAGCACGAATGGAACGACGCCCCGGTAAATCTGGCGCATCGTGACCAGGTCCCCCGCCGCGCCCTTGAGAAAGAACAGCGCAAAGCCAAAGGGCGGGGTCAGAAAGGATGTTTGCAGGTTCACCGCAACCAGCACCGCGAACCAGTAGATCAGGTCGGTTTTCGCGATATGGTCGCCGAGATCCATCAGGTCGACGATCGGCGCAAAAATCGGCAGCAGGATCAGGGTGATCTCGACCCAGTCAAAAAAGAACCCCATCACAAAGACCATCCCCATCATCATGAGGAGCAGCCCCCAGTCTCCAAGGTTCAGGCTGCGCGCGGTATCGACGATAAAGTCATCCCCGCCCAGCACGCGGAACAGATAGCTGAACGCGGTTGCCCCGACAAAGATGAGAAACAGCATCGCGAGGGTGCGGATCGAGCCGTCCATCGCACCGTTCAATGCCTGCATCGAGAGCTTGCCCCGCAGCGCGGCGAGCAGCAGCGCCGCCCCGACACCGACGCCCGAGGCTTCGGTCGGTGTTGCCCACCCGCCCAGGATGGAACCGAGCACGGCGATGATGATGAACAGCGGCGTCACCAGCGAAAAGGCCAGCTCGCCCAGCGTCACCCGGTCAGGCGCCGTGCCATCCGCGCCCGCCTTTGGTGCCGATGCCGGATCGAGCCAGGCCCGCAGCACGATATAGACAAGATAGATACCCGCCAGGATCAGCCCCGGCAGAAACGCCGCCACAAACAGCCGCGCCAGGTTCAGCGACATCAGGTCGCCCATGAACACCAGCATCACCGATGGCGGGATCAGGATGCCCAGGGTTCCGGCACTTGCCACGGTGCCCGATGACAGCGCCGGATCATAGCCCCGCTGCACCATCGTCGGCAAGGCCAGCACCGTCAGCATCACCACCGAGGCCCCGACGATACCGGTTGCCGCCGCCAGGATGGTTCCCATCAAAACCACCGCCAGCGCAAGACCGCCGGGCACCCGGTACAGCACCTTTTGCAAGGTCAGCAGCAAGTCCTCGGCCACTTGCGTCTTTTCCATGACGACGCCCATGAATACGAACATCGGAGCGGCGACCAGCACCGGGTTGTCGATCACGCTTCCGAATATGCGGTTGGGAATCAGCGTGATCTGGGCAAAACGCATCTCGCCCAGCATCAGGGCCAGCCCGCCGAAGATCAGCGAAATCGCCATCAGCACGATGCCCACGGGCAGGTTCGAAAAAAGCCCCAGCACCAGCGTGCCGAACATGACCGCAGGCAGCAGTTCCGTCACCATTTCCATGGTCAGCTCCCGATTGGATTGGCGCAGAGATCGGGTCGGCGCAGGGTTACGAAACAACGCAGCGCCACCGAGACGCCGCCGACAATCGTCAGCACGGCCGAGACCGGGATGACCGACTTGATGATCCAGCGATGCGACAGGCCAAGCCCGCCCACCGATGTCTCGCCCCTGGCAAAAGCCCGTTCGGCGAATTCATAGCCGAACCACGCAACCAGCCCCATGAACGGGATCAGGAACAGGACCACCCCGGCGATCTCGAGCCAGAGCTTGAAGCGCGCCGACATCAGCCCGGCAAAGATGTCGATCCTCACATGGGCGTTGCGGGTATATGCATACCCGAAACCGAGCATCGCAATGGCACCGTGCAGGTGCCATTCCAGTTCCTGAAGCTTGAACGACCCCGTGGCAAAGAACTTGCGGCCGATCACATCGTAGAGAATGACCGCGGTCAGCACCAGAAGGAGATAGCCGCTCAGCCGCGCGACCATGCGGCACAGCGCGTCGGCTGCGTCGGAGATAGCCAAGAGTTTCTGCATGATCTAACGCCTGCCAGTTGGGGCCGGTTCAAACCGCGATGCGTTTGAAATCACTCGACAAAACCAAGTTCTTTCCACTGGGTAAAGTTCTCGCGAAATGCGCTGACATGGGCCCAGACCCGCGCGAATTCCTCGCTCTGGGCCGAGCGTTCGGCCACGACCTCGTCCCAGGCCGCGCGATAGATGTCGAGCATGTCATCGGACCAGCGGTGCAGGATCACCCCGTGTTCATTGACCAGGGTCTCAAGCGCGTCCATCTGGATCGCCTCGCCCTGCGCCACGGTTTCCGCAACCAGCGCATCACAGACCGTGCGGATCAACAGCCGTTCATTGTCTTCCAGCCCGTCCCAACTGTCCTTGTTCATCATGAACATGATGAAGGAATTCTGCTGATGCCAGCCGGGGAAATAATAGTGCTTGGCGTGCTCGTACATGCCATAGGCAAGGTCGGAAGACGGCATCGACAGCTCTGCGGCGTCGATCGTTCCAAGGTTGAGGGCCGTGACCATATCCGCCGGCGGTAGCGATTGCGCGGCGACGCCAAGCTTTTGCATCACCGCCGCCCCCAGCCCGAAGACCCGCATTTTCAGCCCGTCGAGATCCTCGGGACCGGTGATTTCCTCGCGGAACCAGCCAGAGGCTTCGGGCGCAAGCACCGTGCAGAGTTCGGAATGGATGTTGTAGGGTTCGGTGATCTCGTTCCAGAGTTCACGCCCGCCGCCCTGATACCACCAGGCCGAATATTCGCGAATATCAGGGCCGAAGGGAAAGGACGTGAACAGCGACGCGGACGGCACGATCCCTTCGGCGAAACCGGTCGCATACCAGCTGGCCTCGATCGCCCCGGAGGACAGCGCATCCCAGATCTCGGTGCCGGGCACCAGTTCGCCGGGATTGCGGAAGGTCAGTTCAAGGTCGCCTCCGCTGAGCTGTGTTACGCGTTCGGCCAGCTTTACCCCCCCTTCGCCAAGCAGCACGAGGCCACCGGGATAGAGCGACTGGATCTCGATTTCCCGGGCATCGCTGGCGACGGGTGCCAGCGTCAACATCGCCGCGCCAAGCGCGAATAGTGCAGATTTCATTAGGTTACCCTCCCTATGTTCACGTTAACATGCCATTGTTCACGTGAACAGTAAAGGGGAATTTGCATTTTCATCGCAAAGGGCCGGACAAGGCAAACCCCTGTCCGGCACCAAACAAGTCATGCGGAAATGCGGCCTGGATCCGCTCAACCAGAGGTCCGCGCGCCGATCAGCAACCCGAACGCGCCGCCATCGGCCGAGCGTGGCTCAGGTCCGCGCGGCCTCGAACGCGGCCCAGCTTGCCTGGAAGGCGTCGAAATCAAACCCCTCGGCCCGTGCCGGGTCGAGCACCAGCCGTTCGGTCGACAGCAATTTCGTGATCGCCGCCTCCAGCAGGGGCACCACGTCTTCAGGAATGACCAACGCCCCGTGACGATCCGCATGGACCAGATCGCCGTCGCGGATGCCGAGCCCGAAGACCGTCACCGGGGTGCCGATTTCCCGGACATGAACGAATCCATGCGACGGGCCGATCGAGCCGGCAACCACCGGGAAACCCTCCGGCAAATCGCCAAGATCGCGCATGACACCGTTGGTCAGCGCGCCGGCAATGCCGAACCCCTTGTGGATCGTGGTGTTGATCTCGCCCCAATAGGCCCCGATGCAATGCGGGAAATCGATGTCTTCCACCACGGTCACCGCCGGGCGCGGGCCCTGTGACATGTGCCGGTAATACGCCATCCGACGCGCCTTGATCACGTCCGCGGGTTCGCTTGGTGCGGAAACCGCCGCGATCCTGGCGGTGCGCGCATAGCCCACCATCGCCCCGGCCCGGGGATCAGAGCAGAGCATCGTGCCGCGCGTGAAAGCATCGAAGCCGCGTTTGCCCTGGGCGACTTCGATCGCGTTGCAGACAGTGGGGGTATCGACCTTGCGCAAAAGGTCCAAAAGGGATTGTTTCATACGTCCTCCAGCCAGCGGCTCAGCGCCGCCGTGGTTTCCTCGGGCCGTTCCAGCGTCGGCAGGTGCCCTGCCCCCTCGATAACGGCCAGCGTGCTTGTCGGGATCAGATCATGCATCAGGTCGTGCCGCTCGGGTGGGCAGAGCCGGTCGCCACGTCCGCAGAGCACAAGCGCCGGTCCGCGAAAGGCGCGCAGCGTGTCGCGCTGGTCGATCCGGTCGCGCAGCGCTTTTGACTGGTTCACGAAAACCCCGGCCCCGAGCCCCATCGCCATGTCCATGCACAGATCGGTAATCGCCGTGTTGCTGGCCCCTTCGGGCAGGTAGTTGGGGATCATCTGATCGCGCATGATCCGGTCCAGCTCTCCCGCCTCGGCCGCGGCGATCTGGGGGGCGCGGCGGGCCTTGATCTCGTCCAGCTCGGCGAGCGGGTTGGTATCCATCAGCGCCAGCCCCGCGACACGATCCGGCGCCTGGCGCACCACCTCCATTGCCAGGATGCCGCCCATCGACAGACCGGCAATGGCAAAGCGCGGCGGCGCATTGGCCAGCACCTCGGCAGCGAGAGCCCGCATCGTGTCATGCCCGCCAACCGGGGCCGTCATCAGCGCCACCCGACCCGACAAGGCATCGATCTGCGGCCGGAACAACCGCGCGTCACACATCATGCCGGGCAACAGGATCAGGGGATATGTCATGCTTGCTCCTCGGGCAGCTTGCGGGCCATCAGGACGGAATGGCCGGTGCAGTCCGGGTCTCGCGCCAGGAATCCGGTCAGCCGCATGCCGTTCTCTTCGAGAATACCGGCATATTCCGCCGGGGACAGGCTGGCATGATATACCGTCGAATTCCCGACCTGCCCGGTTGCCTCGCCATCGCCATCGCCCACGGTGATCAGAAGACTGCCATTGGGGGCGAGGTGTCGCGCCAGCCGGGGCAGGCTGGCGCGTTGTTCATCACGGGTGAGATGAAAGAAACTGTCCCAGGCCACGATGCCGTCATACGGCCCTTCAAGGTTCAGTTCGCGCATGTCGCCAAGACGCCAATCGACCTCGGGCCAGCGCCGCCGCGCGATGTCGAGCATCGCCGGTGCGAAATCCATCCCGGTGAGCGCGAAACCCTCGGCGATCAGCCATGCGGAAATCGGCTCGCCCGCGCCACAGCCCAGGTCAAGCACCTTGCCACCGCGGGGCAGACCGTCGGAAAACCGCGCCAGCCAGCGCGCCTCGAACAGCTTGCGCGACCGGGTGCGATCATATTCCGCCGCCTCGGCATCGTAAACGTCACGGGTGCTGGGCGCGGGCTGTTGCATGGGGTCACTCATGACCGGCTCAGCCCGCCGTCCATGTTGCGCCCGCCGGATCCCCGGTGGCGGTGACGCGATAGAGGCTGGCCTCGCCAGTCATCGACGGTTCTGCCACATAGCTTTCGCCGGGCATCACCAGCGCCGTATCCCCGCCCGACAGGATCACCTCATGCCCATCGATGTTGATCCGCCAATGCCCGCGTACCGGCATCAGCACCACCGGCCTGTCGCCTTTGACAGGCTGCGTCACCGCCGACCCACGGGTCAGGAAATCGACCTCGAACCCCGGCTTGTCGCGGATCACCCCGTTTTCGCCGATCACCGTCACCGGTGCCCTGGCCCCAAGCGCCATCAGGTCCCAATAGCGCGCAACATACTTGCCGATCACCGCGTCAACGGGCACTTCGGGATAGGCGGCCATCTGCTCTTCGGTCAGCAACGGCATGGGGCCGATCCCCTCGGGCAAGGTCTCGCCCTTCTTGCTGTCATAGAGCACGCCGTTGTCACCCAGAACCAGCCCGTGATCGCTGGCATCCTGGATCACCTGCGGTGCCCAGGTGACGCCCCCGCCCGCGTCGTCTCCGCCCAGCATCGACATGATCATGCCATAGTCGGTGCCGATATTCTCAAACCCCCGGAAAATGCCGGTGGGGATGTTGAAGATGTCGCCCTCTTCGGCAACGAATTCACCGGCGGTGCCATGACGGCCCCAAAAGAACCGCCAGCGCCCCCTGGCGACAAAGAACACCTCGGCGGTGGTGTGGCTGTGCAGGGAATTGCGGCATCGCGGCGGCTGGCCGGCGGCACCGATGTTGAAACCGATCCTGTCGGTGATATGGACATGCTGATCGGGGGATTCCGATACGCCGCCGCCGATGATGGTAAAGTTTTCCTTTTGATCCGACCCCGGCGTATGGGCGTCGATAAAGGCGGTCTTGCAGGGTTTCAGTTCGCCATAGCGGACGATGCGTTGCTGGATGGTGCTCATGTGTCTTGTCCTGTTCAGATGCGGGAAATCGTGGTGACATCCCGACCGCCCGGCGGACGGTTGTTCAGGCGTCGCGCCCGCAACGAGGCGCGATGGGTGTGATACCGGCGCGCGCACTGGCTGGCATCAAGTCTGAGACCCATGCCCGGCATTCAATACGCGCCCGTCGCAAGCAGGATCTGTTTCCAGATCGCGGTCTCGTCATACAGGGTCCATTCGCGCCGCAACCGGGGCTCTCCGGCAACCAGCGCGCCAAACTCCGCGTGCGAAATGCCCAGTACGTAGATCTCGGCCCCCGTCGGCGCGCCAAACACGCCCCAACCGTCATGCTTGCCCCAGAGGCTCCAGCGGATGGCGGCGCGGGGCGGCATCGAGGGATCGTCGCGGCCGATCTGGTGGTGGATGGTAAATGTCGCGTTGGGAAATGACGCGCGCAGCCCCATCCAGAAGCGATCGACCGGGGCGTGGCCATGGCCAGTCTGGCCGCCCGGATATTCAGAGTGCACCGCGCGGTCATACTCGGCCTCGATCGCGGCCATGTCGGCATTCATGATCCGGGTCAGGATATCGGCATAGCGCTGGCCCCAGCCATTGTCATTGCCATGCCCGGCATAGGGCCCCGCAAGGTCATTCCTGGGCGTCAGGGGTTTGATACAGGTCTCGGCCCCGCCTTCGCGCGCGATCTGGTCGCGTGCAAACTCCACCGGTTCCCAGCCCATCTGGCGCACCACGGCACCATTGTCGCGGATCAGCCATTCGTCGTTGATGGCATTGTTGACCGCGTGACAATCTGCCAGGATCCGGTAGGTCAGCTTGCGGCCCGTCGCCTTGCCGAACCCGCCATCGCCCAGATGCGTCGCGGTGGACAGGATGCGATGCGAGCTCAGCATCCCCTCTTCCGGCGTACCTGACCAGATCACGTCCTCGCCCAACAGGGTGCGATCGGGAAATTCCGCCAGCGTCGCCATGGTCGCGGCGATGACGTTGCGGTTGCCGGTCGACACCGACCCCGGCATGCGCACCACGATATCGGGCGCGTAATATGCATGCAGCGTGGCAAGACCGCGATCTTCCCAGATCTCCTTGGTGATGCCGATGATATAGTCGGGGAAATCCCGGAACTTCGGGTCAAAACCCTTCATGAGTGCCATCCTTGCGGTACACGGGCAGAGCCGCGGATTATCAGCGGTCCGTCGATTTCAATGCGGCGCGGGCCGGCTGCCTTGCCTTCGATTTCATCGAGCAACAACTCCACGGTGCTGGCCACCATGCGGTTGGCGGGCTGCCTGACGGTTGTCATGTCATAGGCCGGCCACGCGGCGGTGGGCACGTCGTCATAGCCCACGACCGAAACATCGCCCGGCACTCTGAGACCAAGTTCGGAACGCAGCACATCCATCACCGCAAAGGCCATGTGATCATTGGCGACAAAGACGGCGTCGGGCGGATCCTGGGCAAACATCTCGCGCGTGGCGGCGGCGGCGGTCGCCATCTGGAAGTTGCCCACCCCACGGGCGTGCAGGGCGACGCCCGCCTCGGCCAGCCTGTCGACAAAGCCTGCCTCGCGGTCACGCTGGGTCGAGGCCCCTTCCCACCCGGCAATATAGCCGATCCTGCGATGCCCCCCGGCCAACAGGAACTCGGCCACCTTGCGGCCCCCGGCGATGTTGTCCGAGGTAACAGAGGACATCTCCGGCCCGTTCTGCGAGCGGTTGAACAACACCATCGGCACGCCCGCTGCCTGGCATAGCGCGGACAGTTCCGAGGACATTGCGACCGAAGCGGCGATGATCCCGTCCACCTGGTAGTCAAGGATTTCGGCCACCACGTTGTCGATCTGCGCCGCCGTGTTCGGCGCAAGGAACACCAGCACGTGATAACCGCGCTCCTGCAAGGCATTGGACAGTTTCTCGAGCGCTTCGGGATAGAAGTGGTTCTCAAGATAGGCGACCACCAGCCCGATGATCCGCGACCGCCCCGACACCATGGCCCGCGCCAGCGAATTGGGCCGATACCCCAGCTCTGCCGCCGCCTTGCGCACCTTGTCGACGGTCTTTTGCGACGCCGATGCACCGGGGGTAAACACCCGGCTGACCGCCGATTGCGACACGCCCGCGCGCCTTGCCACTTCCGAGGATGTCACCCTGGGGCCGGTCATTCCGCGGTCCAGCCCCCATCGATCATCAGCGCGGTTCCGGTGACCAGCGCCGAAGCATCGGACGCAAGAAACACCACGCCGCCCATGATATCCTCGACCTCGCCGATCCGGCCCAGCTTGATCTTGTCCTCGATCCACGCCCGGCGTTCGGGGCGGTCGAATGTGGGTTTCGTCAGGGGTGTGACGATAAAGGTCGGGCAGATGGTATTGATGCGAATACCCTGTTTGCCCCAATCGATCGCCATCGACTTGGTGAACCCTTCGACCGCGTGCTTGGTGGCGGAATAGACCGCGCGATCGACGCCGCCCACCTTGGCCATCTGGCTGGATATGTTGATCAGCGAGCCGGGCCTGCCCGCCTCCATCAACCCCTTGGCGACCGCCTGTGTCAGGAAATACGCCCCCTTGAGGTTCAGCGCCGCAACCGCATCGAAGTCTTCTTCGGTGGTGTCCTCTGCGGGGCCATGGCGCGCCAGGCCAGCCGAGTTGACCAGAACGTCAAAAGGACCGTTTTGGGCCACCGCCCGCCCGGTCGCCGCGATGTCGGACACATCCAGAGCCAGCGCCTCGGCGCTGAACCCCGCCGACTGCAAGTCATCGACCAGCGCCGCCAGCTTGTCGGCGGACCGGGCGGCGACGACCACATGCGCGCCCGCTTCGGCAAGGGCCACCGCACAGGCCCGGCCGATTCCCGAACTCGCCCCCGTGACAAGGGCGCGTTTTCCGTCGAGTCGAAAGGAAGGTGTCTTTGGCAGGGGCATCAATATTCTCCGGGCAATGTGATCGGGCCAAGGGTGCGGGCCTTGTTGAATTCTCGCAACCGCGCGAACACATCGACACCCAGCTGCGCATAGATGTCGAGCAGGTCGACCAGCACCCAGTTCTCGCGGATCAATCCGTCTTCCAGCCGCCAGAAGTCAAGGCTGCGCAGCGTGATTTCGCGCCCTGCCGGCGCGATACCCAGCCAGCCGCCGGCGCTGATGGTCTGTTGCATGTTCGGCCAGCCGGTGACGGCGGCATAATCGCCATCGCCAAAGAAATGGAACACCAAGTCGGCATCATGCGCCCCGCGATCCGGCATGGCGGACAGGAACGGGATCTGGTGCCAGTTGCGAAACCCCGCGATCCCGCGCGCGGTGCCGATGCCCGCCGGCCCGTACCAGTTGAACCGCGGATGCCAGAACCGCTCCATCTGCATGACTTGGGGACCACCCTGCGCGGGGTGCCGCACCAGATGGGCCAGCATGTCGACGATATGCCGGCAGGACATGTCAGCCCGCGCCGCATCCCGGGGGCCGGGCACCAACCCGTCCTGCGTTGCGGGCCCCGGCACCATCATTTCGCGCCCCAGCGACGGCACCATCGGCCAGGCGCGGGCCTGCATCATCAGCTCGGGAATGTCCCAGATCGCCTGCATCTCGACGACCCTGCCCGCCTCGATGCGATAGAATTCGTGAAATCGCATATGGGCGACATGCCCGGTCGGCGGAATATCCAGCCACGGGGCGCAAAAGGTACCGACGTAATGCCCGCCACAGCCGACCCAGTGATCGCCCTGCCCGGTTTCCCCGGCCATGACGATCCAGTCGCGGCGCTCAAGATCGGGGAAAGCCGCCAGCAGCGGGGCATAGGCGTGCTCATAGAGCGCCGCCGGGCCGGACAGGTCGCCAAGCGGATGCGCCAGGTGGACTGTGGCATCGGCAGCAAACACCTGCTCCAGCGCGCGGCGCACCGGGGCTTGGGCAAAATCCCGCATCGCGCTGCGCAGTATCGCAATCAGCTCCTTGTTGAGGCCGAGTTGGTCCATCGTCTTTCACGTCCGAAAAGGGCGCGGGGTGTGCCCCGCGCGCCGTTGCTATTCCGCCGCCTCGCGATAGGGGGCACCCTCACCATATGGCACGTTGATCCCGCCATAGCGGCGCACGCGGATGTTGCATTGCTCGGCATGGCCCACAAACCCTTCGAGCATGCACAGGCGCGAGCCGTATTCGCCGATCAGGGTCGCCGCCTCGTCGGTGGTGACTTTCTGATAGCTGTGGGTTTTCAGGAACTTGCCGACCCACAGACCACCGGTATAGCGCCCCGCCTTCTTGGTCGGCAGCGTGTGGTTGGTGCCGATCACCTTGTCACCATTGGCCACATTGGTGCGCGGCCCGAGGAACAGCGCGCCATAGCAGGTCATGTTTTCCAGGAACCAGTCGTCGCGGTCGGTCATCACCTGCACATGCTCGCTGGCAATGTCATCCGCGACGGCAAGCATCTCGTCATAGCTGTCGCACAGGATGACCTCGCCATATTCCTCCCAGCTGACCCGCGCGGTGCCCGCGGTGGGCAGCACGCCAAGGATGCGCTCGATTTCCGACAGGGTGCCCTCGGCCAGCGGGCGGCTGTTGGTGACCAGGACGGCGGGCGAATTGTACCCGTGTTCCGCCTGTCCCAGCAGATCGGTGGCGCACAGCTCGGCATCGACGGTCTCGTCCGCGATGACCATGGTTTCGGTGGGACCGGCGAACAGGTCGATACCGACACGACCGAACAGCTGGCGTTTCGCCTCGGCGACAAAGGCGTTGCCCGGCCCGACCAGCAGGTGCACCGGGTCGATGGTCTCGGTGCCGATGGCCATGGCGCCAACCGCCTGGATGCCACCGAGAACATAGATTTCATCCGCTCCGCCCAGATGCATGGCCGCGATCACCGCCGGGTTCGGTTCGCCGTTGAATGGCGGGGTACAGGCCACGATGCGCGGCACCCCCGCCACCTTGGCCGTGGCCACCGACATGTGGGCGCTGGCCACCATGGGGAATTTGCCGCCCGGAACATAACAGCCGACCGATTGCACCGGGATGTTCTTGTGGCCCAGGATCACGCCGGGCATGGTCTCGACCTCGATATCGAGCATCGAGTCCCGCTGGGCCTGGGCGAAATTCGTCACCTGCTCTTGGGCGAACCGGATATCGGCCATTTCACGCGGGCTGACCTTGGCGATGATCGCCTGGATCTCGTCGTCGCTCAGCCGATAGCTGGCGCGGTCGAAATTGTCGAACTTGACCGCCAGATCATGCACCGCGGCATCGCCACGCGCCTCGATATCCTTGAGCGTTGCAGCCACGACGGCCGCAGTCTTTGCGTCATCCTCGGCACGATCCGCTTCGGGTTTGCCGCGTTTCAGATATTCAATCGCCATTGTCTCTCTATCCTTGATTGTCAGGGCGCGGCGCGTGTTTCTCACCGCGATCAAATGTTTCCCAGCCTTCGCCGTCGAACAGGTCGACACCCAGCTGCGCCGCCACATGGGCGAAATCCACGTTCACCCAGTTGTCGACGATCTTGCCGTCAACGACCTTCCAGAAATCCATGTAGCGGATCTCGACCCGCTTGCCGGTGGGTGCGATCCCGAGGAACGTGCCGCTGTGGGTGGCCTCTTGCCGGCCAAAGGCGGCGGCCCATTCGCCCATGTAGAGCCGGGCCTCGTCGATACAGGTCTTGTCGCTGAACGCCGCCTGGAACGGGCGCTGCCAATTGTCCTGGAATTCTTGCAGGCCGGTCTTGGTGCCGCAGCCCTGGTTGCCCATCCAGCGAAAGCCCTCGGCAAAAAATTCACCGATATCGTCGATGCGATGGTCGTTCAGGCCATCCACCATGGTTTCGATCACCCGGCAGGTATCGGCGGTTTTGCTCATGTCCGTGTCACGGGTCAGCACGGCCTGTTCGGGGCGGGAACCTTTCATCATCTATCTCCTGTCAGGTTGCGTCGGGATGTTCTTGGGGGCGTTGCGCCACCCCACAAGAAAATCCCTCGGCATCCTGTTCAGAGCGGGGTGGCGCATCAGCGCGCCATGTCGGGCGGAATTGCTCATCCCTTGACCGCCCCCGCGGTCAGGCCGGAGACGATCTGGCGTTGGAAGAACAGCACCAGCACAAAGAGCGGCGCGGTGGCGGAAACCACGGCGGCGACCGCGAACATCACGTTACCCTCGGTATAGGTGGTGCCCAGAAAGGCGGCGATCTCGGGCACCATCGTGCGGTTCGACTCGTTCAGGATCATCGAGGTGACGGCAAAGTCGTTATAGGCCAGCAGAAAGCTGAACAATCCGGTGGTGATGACCCCCGGCCACATCACCGGGATGATCACGCGGCGGAACGCCTGGAACTGGGTACAGCCATCGACCTTGGCGCTTTCGTCGAGCTCTTTGGGGATCGATTCAAAGAAGGAATGCAGCATCCACAGGGTAAACGGCTGGTTGATCGCCACGAGCACGATGATCGCCGTGGGCAGGTAACCCCAGATGTTCCAGTCAAAGAACACTGGCAAATACCCGGAAACCAGCGTGATTGGCGGGATTGCCCGGAAGATCAGCGCGATGATCAGCAGCCAGAACACGTATTTGAACCCCGACCGCGACAGCGCGTAGCCGCCCAGCGTGCCGATGGTCAGCGACGTACAGACCACAAAGATGCAAACGATGCCGGTGTTGATCACGTTGCGCCAGAACGCCTCCTGCACCCAGGCGCCCTCGTATCCGGCGACGGTAAAGGCCCCGCCGTGGGTGCGCTCGGTATTGGCCCCAGTCAGGGCGTTGGTCCAGTCGGCGATGGAAAAGAAATCCAGCTCGACCTTGAAGCTGCCCCAGAGCGTCCACAGGAAGGGAAAGGCGGCCATGACCAGCCAGATCGCGACAAAGCCCCAGAGAGCGATCTTCAGCGGCAGCGGTTTGCGGGTGGCGACACTCGACATGGCTCAGCTCCGTCCTTTGAAATCACGCCAGGTGCGCAGCAGCACGGGCGACAAGAGAATGGCAACGCCGAGCACCGTCAGTACCGAAGTCGTCGCGGCGGCCGAGAGTTGCCGGGTTTCCCCGCCAAGGTCATTGAAGATGATCCAGCTGAGCGAGGTTGCATGAGCAGCGGCATTGAACCCGACAATGGGTTCGAACACCCGGAAATTGTCCATCAACTGGATCAGCGCCACGAAGGTCACCAGCGGCATCAGATGCGGGATGGTGACAAAGCGGATCTGCTGCCAGCGGGTCGCCCCGTCGATCTGCGCCGCCTCGAGAGTGTCCTTGGGGACAGTTTGCAGACCGGCGTAAAAGACCACGAAAGCAAACGGCGCGGAGGACCAGATGCCGTAGATGATCAGCGACACCCACATCAGCGGCGAAGATGCCTTGAGCGACAATTCGGGATCATCCGCGAGATACTGGATGAAATTGCCAAGCACACCCCGGCTGTCGATCATCCAGAACAGGATCAGCGAGCCGACCAGCGGCGTGACGATCATCGGCAGCAGCGAAAAGAAGATCACCAGCCCCTTGAGATGCCGGTGCAGCGCGTTGACCGAAATGGCGATGGCAAAGCCAAGCGCGATCAGCAGCGGCGTGCAGACAAAGGTGTAAGTCAGCGTAAAGGCAAGCGCCCGATAGAACGGCAGGTTGAACAACGTGCCCAGAAACGCGCCCATGCTGTCGGCGGTGCGCCATGCCGCGCCGATTTCACCCACCGCGAGATGACCCCGGTCAAGATAGACATCCAGCCCGACAAACCGCCCCATCGGCTGCGCTTCGCGCAGGGCGGTTGTTGCCTCCTGGTCGATTGTCGTTTCTTCCTTGCAGCCAAAGGGACCACAGTTTTCCACGGTTACAAGGACGGCTTCATGCGGTGCAAAGAGCGATTGCTGGATGATCGAGACCAGCGGCGCGGCGATGAAGACGAGCATCGCCAGCCCCGTAGGCAGGAAGAACCAGAAGAAAGTGCGGTGTTTCATGGCGGTGCTCGGCGATTGATGGGACACGGGAACCGGGGGACAACGCCCCCCGGCATGGGATCAGGTGCTACTTGAGCAGGCCCTTTTCCTTGGCGGCCGCGGTATAGGCGGCAGTGATGTCGGCCAGCGCCTGTTCCGCGGATTCCTTGCCTTGCATGAAATCGGCCAACTCGTTGCCCAGCGAGGTGTGGAACAGCGGCTGCTGCGGCAACGACGGATAGGGCACCGCCTTGCCTCCCGCCGCGGCGAACACGCCCTTGGCGGCATCCGTCGGCTCGTAACCCTCGATCAGCCAGACCGCTTGCTGGCGTTTCTCTTCGCTGAGCATTTCGGGCCGGATCCCGTGAACCAGCGCGATGAACGAGGCTTCGGCTTCTTCGTCCGACACGTTCCTGGCGATGGCAAAACCGTCCCACCACAGCGTCGTTGCCATGGTGTCGCCGCCGCCAACCGTCATCGGCGCGTCGATGGCAAAGCCGTCAACCACCTCTTGCGGCACCCCGTCAACAGTGGTCAGCGTCGCGGCGCGGCTGCCCCACATGTTCATCAATGCCACGTTGCCGGCGCGAAACTCGGCATTTGTCGCATTGGAATCATGGGTCAGAAAGTCGGGATTCATGTACTCGCTGAGCGCCTTCATCATCTCGAGCGTCTTGACACCTTGTTCATTCTCGATGGCCAGCTCGACCGTGCCGGGTTTGTACAGCTCGCCGCCAAAGCCGAAATACATGTTGATGAATTCCGTCGCGAGGTTCCAACCCGCCATGTAGGCCCCGCCAACCGGGTTCTCCATGATACCCTGCTCGCGGATCAGCCTGGCCGCCGCCAGCAGTTCTTCATAGGTCTTGGGCACATCGACGCCGACCTGCTCGAGAATGTCCTTGCGATAGACCAGATGCTGGGCATTCGCCATGAAGGCCACCGAAACAACCTCTCCGTTGATGGTGATCAGCTGGTTCGGCCGCAGGCTCTGGCCATGCTTGGCAACCAGATCGTCCAGCGGCCGGATCACGCCCTCGTTCAACAGCGACGTCAGAACCGAGTTGTTGTTGATGACGGCGGTGAATTCGGCGGGGTTGCCCTGAAGTCCGGGAATGTTGATCTTCTGGTGATCGGCGGTCAGGTTGGAGCTGACCTCGGCACCGGTACATTCCGCTGCACCGGCACCGACGGTCTGGATCGCCGGAAATTCATTGCCCACGATATTCACCCGCGCATTGATTTCGCAGGCCATCGCGGTGCCCGCCATCAGCGTCATGCCACCGGCAAGGGCAAGGGTCTTAAGTCGCATCATGTATACTCCCTAGTAAGGTCCGGGACGTCTGCTAAGCGCGCGCCCCATTTGCCCCGCCCGCGCGGGGATTGCAGGTATCAGTCCACCAGCCGGGCGCCGGTCTGGGCGTCGAACAGGTGGCAATGTTCGGTCGGAACCGCGATCGACACCACGTCGTCGATTTCCGCGCGATAGGTCTTGTCGGCCTTGACTGAGACCAGCGCGCCGCCGATGCGGACGGTGACCATCGTGGCGTCACCCAGCAATTCCATCGTGTAGATCGGCGCGTTGATCTGCCCGCCGCTTGTCACCACTTGGGCATCCTCGGCGCGGAAGCCCAGCGTGACCGCACCCTGATGCGCCGCAAGCCCGCGGATCTCGGTGTATTCCGCGGAAAACGCGCCATCCGCCATCGCGCCCTGCATCAGGTTCATCGCGGGAGAGCCGATAAAGCTGGCAACAAAGGCATTGGCCGGGCGGTCGTAGATTTCCGTGGGCGAACCGACCTGCTGTACCACGCCCTGCTTCATCACCACGACGCGATCGGCCAGTGTCATTGCCTCGATCTGGTCATGGGTCACGTAAACCGTCGTGACCGCCAGTTCGTGTGACAGGTTCTTGATCTGTGCGCGGGTCGAAACCCGCAGCTTGGCGTCAAGGTTGGACAGGGGTTCATCCATCAGAAAGACGTTGGGTTCACGTACGATGGCACGCGCCAGGGCAACACGCTGGCGCTGCCCGCCAGACAACTCGGCGGGTTTGCGATGCAGGAAATCGTCCAGTTCGACCATGGCGCTGGCGCGGCGCACCTTTTCGTCATGGGTCGACGCGTCGATGCCGCGCACGCGCAACGGAAAGCGGATGTTCTCATAGACATCAAGGTTCGGGTAAAGCGCATAGCTCTGGAACACCATCGCCACGTCGCGGTCCTTGGGCTCCAGATCGTTGACCCGCTTGCCATCCACAAGGATGTCCCCCTCGGTCGCATCCTCCAGCCCCGCGATCATCCGCATGGTGGTGGTCTTGCCACAGCCCGACGGCCCGAGCAGCACAAGAAACTCTTTGTCGGCAATCGTCAGATCGAACTTGTCGACCCCCACGAAACTGCCCCAACGCTTGCTGATATTGCGCAGCTGGATCTCTGCCATCCGGGCTCCCCTCCCAACGGAATCGGTTCTTTTTGCATACGATTGCAAAAAGGGTAGTCTCGGCTATAGTATTTTGGCAAGATAATTTTGCATACGAATGCAATATTTGCATAAGCCTAGGAAATGGTGCGAAAATCATGCAAGATCTTCAGTCCGCCAAGCAGTTGGTTCAGGCGTTTCACGCGAATCTGGAGGTGCCGGACGCGGATCCGGCTGACGTTCTGAGAACCCATTGTGCCGAGACCCTGACATGGCACGGGTTCCACCCGTTCAACGAGATCAAGGGCCCGGAAAATGTTGCCAGGGCGTTCTGGAAACCGCTTGGCCGCAGCCTGACCTCGTTGCAACGCAGACAGGACATCTTCTTTGCCGGGCACAGCGAGATCGGCGGTTTTGCCGAGACCTGGGTGGTGTCGATGGGTCACCTCATGGGGCTGTTTGACGCCCCTCTTGCCGGGATTCCGCCCACCGGCAAGATCGCCATGCTGCGCTATTGCGAGTTTCATCGGGTTGCGGAGGGGCGAATTGCCGAGACCGCGATGTTCTTTGATCTGCCCCATCTCATGGAGCAGGCCGGGCTGCATCCCTTTCCCGGACAGACCGCGCAGCATCTTGTGCAACCCGGACCGCGATCCCATGACGGGCTGCTTTTTGCCCCCCAACCTGCGCGCGAGGGTGAAACCACGCTGGCATTGATCAACAGCATGATTGCCAATCTTGGCCAGTGGAACAGCGGGCTGAGCCTCGAGGACGAACTGCGGTTGGACTGGGCCGAGAACATGCTCTGGTGGGGACCGACAGGGATCGGCGCGACCTATACCATTCCGCGTTATGCCCAACAGCATTCCGGCCCCTTCCGGGCCGCGTTTTCGGAGCGGTCGAAAACCAGCCATGTCGCGCGTCTGGCCGAGGGTCATTATGCCGGGTTCTTTGGCTGGCCCAACTTTTCCGCCCGGTTGACCGGACCGTTCATGGGATTGCCCGCCACCGGTGAAACAGGCGAGTTCCGGGTCATAGACATCTATCGCCGCGAGGGCGACAAGATCGCCGAGAACTGGATATTCATCGACCTGCTGCACTTCTGGAAGGGGCAAGGAGTCGATATCCTGGCACAATTGCCACAAAACGATCCTGCCTGATCGCGGTGAAACACCGGGCGCGCCGGCCCCCCGCACGCGAAACCGGCGCGCTCCAATAGCAGCCCACGCACCCCGCAACGGGTAACGCAGCCGCGTTACCGCATCGCGAATCCCCATATTCCCGGCGCGGGGATCGCGGCTGCTTTGCGCTGCCTGCGCGAAAGCTCTGACACAAGATGTCGTAATATGCCCCTATGTGGTCGCTTTTATGCATCGTATTTTTCCAAAATATTCTAAATATATTTCTGGCATATCCAAGGAGGGCGACATGCAAACCTACCAACCGAGCCTGGGTTCCGGCAGCTATCAGGACATCCCCGAGTTCGGCGCGTTCGATATCGTCGTGCTGGGCGGCGGCCCGGCGGGGATCGCCGCGGCGACGACGGCAGCCGAGGCGGGCCACAGGACAATGTTGATCGAGCGGCTGGGCTATTGCGGCGGTGCGGCGGTATCGGGCATGTCGGGAACGATCTGCGGCCTGTACCTGACCGTGGCCGATCCGCATGTTGCCCAGCCCCAACAGATCATCTTCGGCTTTGCCGAACGGTTTCGCAGCGCGCTTGACGCCGAGGGCGGCCTGACCGCGCCGCAAATCTATGGCAAGACCTGGGTCACCACCCATGACTGCGCCAAGTACAAGAAGGTTTCGACCGACCTGCTGCGCGGGGCGGGCGTTCATATCCTGTATCACACCGAGATGGTCGACGTGATCACCGAGGACGACGCGCTGACCGGGCTGGTGCTGCACACGCGGTCAGGCTTTACCCGCGTGTCCGCCAAGCGGGTGATCGACGCAAGCGGCGATGGCGACGCGGTGTTCCGCATGGGGCTGGCCACCACCAAGGGCAATAACGGCGTGATCCAGAACCCGTCGATGATGTTCAAGATCGGCAATGTCGACCGCGACGCCTACCTGGACTATTGGGGTGAAAACACCATCTCGCCACCCAAGGTCGTGGAAAAGCTCGAACAGCGCGACGAATTGCTGCGCAAGAAGGTCTGGCTGTTCCCGACGGTCAATCCCGGCGAGATCCTCGTGAACGGCACCAAGATCACCGGGTTCGACGGGCGCGACCTGGATGTCACCGACCCGCTGGACCATTCCGAGGCCGAGCAATTCTCGATCTATCAGGCGCGGGCGTTTTTCGATTTCCTCAGGCAGGAAATCCCCGGCTGTGAAGACGCCTATTTCATCGACTACGCGCAAGAGGTCGGCGTGCGCCAGACCCGCTCGATCGAGGGCGTCAAGCGGTTGATGAACGACGACGTGGTGAACACCCGCAAGACCGACGATTCCATCGCCCGGTCCAGCTGGCCGATCGAGCTGCACTATGGTGCCAAGCCGAAAACCGAATGGCTGGTTGACGACTATTATGACGTGCCCTTTGCCACGCTGGTGCCGAAACAGGGGCGCAACGTGATCGTCGCCGGGCGCTGTCTGAGTGCCGAGCACGAAGCCCTGGCGAGCTGCCGGGTGACGGCCCAGTGTTTTGAATACGGCCGGGCCGCCGCGCTCGCCGCTGACATGTCGATCCGTGAGGGGCTGGATTTCCAGGCCATCGACGGCGTCGGGATTTCCCAATTGATGAAAGCTGCCGATTGATCGGCTCACGTGGAGGAGACAAACGTGACTATTCTAGACGAGGCACCAAAAGGTGCCGCCAAACCTGTGCAGAACACGCCGGAAACCGACCGCAGGATGCAAGTCATCAGCATCGCGATCATTGCGATCTCGGCCATCCTGCTGATCGCCTTTCCCGAGCAGGGCAAGACACTGCTGGACGGGCTGTTCAAATGGATGACCAACAGCTTTGATTTCGCGTTTCTGATCGTTGGTTTCGCGGCCCTGGTCTTTGTGATCTGGCTGGCCTTTTCGCGGTTCGGCGCGATCAAGCTGGGCGATGCCGATACCGCGCCGGAATTCACCTGGTCGGCCTGGGGCGCAATGGTGTTTCTGGCCGGGATTGCGTCGGGGCTGATGCTCTGGGCGGGCACCGAATGGGCCTATCACTATGCCTGGACACCGTTCGGGCTCGAAGCCGCGACACCCCAGATGTTCACCGTGGGTCAGTCTTACGGCATCTTTCACTGGGGGCCGACGGCCTGGGCTCTCTACTGCATTCCCGCGGTTGCCATGTCCTATATCTATTACGTGCGCAAACGCCACATCTACAAGGTCAGCGAAGCCTGCCGCGGGGCCTTGGGCGACATGGTTGACGGGCCGGTGGGCCAGGTCATCGATTATATGTTCATATTCGGCATCCTGGGTGCGGCGGCGACCTCGCTGGGTCTTGGAACGCCGATGATCGGCGGCGCACTGGCGCATGTTCTGGGCATCGAACCCAATGTCTGGCTCGACGTATCCATCATCCTGTGCTGCACCGCGATCTTCTCGATCTCCAGTGGTCTCGGCCTGGATGACGGGATCAAGCGCCTGTCTTACGCGGGTTCGCTGATCACGCTGGCGATCATCATCTACGTGCTGTTTGCCGGTCCCACCGGGTTCATCGTGGCACTTGGCATGGATTCGGTCGCCTATACGCTGACCAATTACATCACCATGAGCCTGTGGACCGACTCGGTCAACGGTTCGGGCTTTCCGCAGGCATGGACCGTGTTCTACTGGGCGTGGTGGGTGGCCTATGCGCCTTTCATGGGGCTGTTTGTCACCCGGATCTCGATGGGCCGCAAAATCCGCGAAGTCGTGATCGGCCTGCTGACCTTCGGAACCTCGGGTTGCGTGCTGTTCTACGTGGTGCTGGGCGGTTATGGCATCGACCAGCAGATCAAGGGCCTTTTGCCGATGGTCGACCTGGTGAACGAACAGGGCGTCGCCCCGGCGATCATCGAGATGTTCAAGACCCTTCCGGGCAGCGGCCTCGTGCTGCTTGCGGTTGCGGTTTCCGGTATCGTCATGCTGGCAACGACCTTTGACTCGGCCGCCTATGTCATGGCCTGTGCCTCGACCAGGGAACTGGACGAAGGCCAGGAACCGGCGCGCGGCAACCGGCTGTTCTGGTGTGGCGCGATTGCCGTGCTGCCCATGTCGCTGCTGTTCCTGGGCGGGTTGAAAACCATGCAGACCGCGGTTGTGCTCGTGGGGCTTCCGATCATCCTGATCATGGTGTTCATGATGATCACCACCGTGAAGTACCTGAAACAGGATCACGCCTGATTTGCCTCGCCGGGCGGCGGCCAGACACGCCGCCGCCCGCCCTGAACCCCACTTTTTCTGGATGCATGCATCATGTCTAACGCACTGGTCGAAGAAATCGAATTGATGGCCGTCGGTCCCGACGGCGAGCGGGTCACCTGGTCCTCGCATCTGGGCGAGATGTACGAGGCGATGATCATCGCCCGCCTGCGCCTCTCGAACGGGATCGAAGCCATCGCCGGCACCACGGTCTATACCGAGCACGCGTTCGACAAGACGCTGTTCTCGGCGGCCTCACTCATGGCGCCCTTTGTACTGGGCCGCAATATTCTCGAGATCCCGCAGGTCTACGCGGATATGCGCAGCCGCTACGTGCCGCTGAACAACATGGCAACCTCGCTGTTTGACATCGCCCTGCATGATGGCAAGGCCAAGACGCTGGGCCTGCCGATCTACCAGATGCTGGGCGCGGTGCGCGACAAGATCGACGCCTATGCCTCAAGCCCGCTGTTGCCCGATGACGATGCCTATATCGCCTATTGTCATCGTATGCTGGACCGGGGCTATCGCGCGATCAAGATCCACCCCTATTGCCGCTTCAAGGATGACCTGCGCCTGGTCCAGCGGCTGCGCGAGGAGTTTGCCGGTCGGGGCATCGGCTGGATCCTCGATGCCGACGCCAATTACTCACTGAACCAGGCACTGCGCATGGGCCGGGTGCTTGATGAACACGGCTGGGAATTCTTCGAGGCCCCGATCCCGGACAGCGACCTGTCCGGCTACAAGGCCCTATCGGACGTGCTGGATACCGACGTGGTCAGCGGCGGCAACTCGGTCACCGACCTGCGCCTGATCCAGTTGGGGCTGCAAATGCGGTCCTGGGACCGGACCCGATTCGATGTCACGGGGATCGGCGGCTTTACCGGCGGCAACGAAGGCATGGCGATCACCCGCGCGCACGGCCTGAAATGCGAGGTCCAGAGCTGGGGCTATACGCTGACCCAGGCGGCGAACCTGCACCTCATGCTGGCCAACGCGAATTGCGACTATTTCGAACAGGCCGCGCCGTTCGAGAATTACGAATTCGGGGCCAAACAGGTTATCCGCCCCGACGACGATGGCTTTGTGCAACCCAGCGGCCTGCCCGGACTGGGCGTCGAGATGGACTGGGACGCGATCGAACCCTTTGTCTATGAGCGCAAGGTCTTTCGCCCGTCATGAGCCAGCAGCTCTTTGCAGTTCGCCCCGCCACCGGTATTGGTCTAGAACAGACCCCGGAGCGCCGCACTGACAAGAGATACCACGTGACCCCGACCAGTTCAGCCAAGAGAACCAAAGCAGAGATCGCCGCCGAAATGCTCGAGGCGGCGATCGTCAACTGTGACCTGCAACCGGGCACCGTCGTGGCCGAGGCCGACCTGATGGAAATGCTGGGCCTTGGCCGCACCCCGGTACGCGAGGCGCTGGTGCGGCTGTCGAGCGAAAACCTCGTCCGCCTGGGCCGTGCGGGCATCGTCATTCCCGAGCTGAACGCGATGACGATGCTCAAGCTTCTGGAGCTGCGCGAACCGATCGAACGTCTCAGCATCCAGAAGGCGACCCAACGGCTCAACAGTACCGACATGGACCGTTTCGCACAGATCCTGGATCAGCTCGCGCCACTTCCCAATGATGACCGGGCCGGGTTCATGACTCTGTTGCGGCAAATCCACGGCGCGGTGGCCGAGGCGTCCAAGAACGAATTCATCCTGTCGACCATGAAAACCACCCAGGGCCTGTCGCGCCGGTTCTGGCGCTATTACGCCACCGACCAAGACCAGGAATTCTGCACCGCGCTGTATTGCGCCATGCTGCGCGGGCTGATCTCGGGCGATGCCGTGGCCCCGGTGCAGAAATCGGAAGAGCTCATGACCTATTTGCGCGATTTCACCCGGCGGCAGATGGAAGCCCTGGTCTGAGCCGCGCCAGAAGCGCACACCATCCGCCGCCGCAGAAAACAGGTGATTTCAACGCGTCCAAATCAGCCCAAGCCGGCAATGCAAGTACCGCTAGGGGCGCAGGGTGATGATCGTGCCATCCCGCACCATTGCATAGATTTCTTCCATCTCGTCATTCGTGACGGCGATACAGCCCGCGGTCCAGTCGCGGCGCTTGACCTTCTGGTTGTTGGGCTGGCCGTGAATGAAAATCTCGCCCCCCGGGCTGCGCCCTGCCCTGATGGCATTCGCGATATCCCGTGAATTCGGATAAGAGATGCCGATCGACAGGTGATACTGGCTGCGCGGGTTACGCCGGTCGATCAGATAGGTGCCCTCCGGCGTCTTGCCGTCGCCTTCGAACTGCTTGTGCCCGGTCGGCGCAAAGCCCAGATCGAAATCATACGCCTTGAGGATGTCCTGGTTGTTCAACAGGTACATCCGCCGCTGCCCTTTGTTCACGACAATCGAAGTCACCTCGGGGCCGCTATATGTGCGGAATTTGGATTTGGTCGAACACCCCGCCACCGCAAGGGTCGCCATGGCTCCCAATCCGAAGATGCGCCGTTTCATCTGCTGCTCACTTTGTTTTTCTGCCTCGTCCCATGCAATAGCGCCCGCCCGGTGAAAGGCAAAATCACATTTGCGCCGACCCGCCGGTTTCCTGCCCTGCCGTCCGGGAAAATGCCGCGACCAGTTCAATATGCGAAGACCAGCGGAACTGATCAACCACCTGCACCCAGGCCAGATGATAGCCCGCGTCGACCAGAACGCGCGCGTCCCGTGCAAATGTCACCGGGTTGCACGACACATAGGCGATCCGTTCAAGCGATGACTCGGCCAGCGCGGCAACCTGCGCCTCGGCCCCGGCGCGGGGTGGGTCGAGCACCGCCGCATCGAACCCGGCCAATTCCTGCGGCACCAATGGCCTGCGAAACAGGTCGCGTGCGATGCCCGTGACCTTTTTCAGCCCCTGCGCCTGACGCCAGCCGTGATCCAATGCCCGGATCATCCCGGCATCCCCTTCGAGTGCGAACACCTCGGCCTGTTCGGCCAGGGGCAGGCTGAACGTGCCGCAACCGGAAAACAGGTCAACGATGCGCGCCGCGTTCCCGACAATCTCGCGGACACCGGCGAGCAGGGCGGCCTCTCCTTCCGGAGTGGCCTGCAGGAAAGCGCCGGGCGGCGGAGTCACCTTGGCCGTTCCAAAGCCCTGCACCGGCGGCTGGCGCATGGCAATCACCTCGCCCTCCCAGGCCAGCCGCGCAACGCCGAACCGCTCGGCCAGTTGCGCCAGCGTGGCCTCAAGCGGCCCGTCAGTCGGCTTGCCGCCGCTCACCGCCACGTCAAGCCCGTTCTCCGTAACCGTCAGCGTCACCGAGATCTCGCCCTTGCGGCTCGCCCCCGCCACGGCCAGCGCCTCGGCCAGCGGCAATCCCGCGCGCAGCCGCGAGTCGACCAGCTGGCAATCGGGTATCTGGACGATCACATCCGAACCACGCGCGTGGAACCCCGCCATCGCGCCCTTTTTCGTGCGCCGGGCCGACACCACGGCACGGCGGCGGGTTCGGGCCGCGGAGGTCTGGATCGCGCGCATCGGCGCGGCCAGCCCTTGCGCATCCAGCGCCGTGGCGACGATGTCCTGTTTCCACTGCGCAACAAACGCGTCGGAAGCGTGCTGCAACTGACAACCGCCGCAGGATTTGGCGTGCTGGCACGGGGGCTGTACCCGGTCCGGCGACGGGGTTTCGATCCGGATCTGGGTCAGCTGCGATCCGGACACCACGCCGCGCACGGTTTCGCCCGGCAATGTCGCCGGTGCATAGACCGGCCCCAAGGCCACGCCATCGCCCTGATGCCCAAGGCGCAGGATTTCATGTTCTGTGATCATGCCGCCTGATACCGATCCGCGCGCGCCGGAGAAAGCCCCTATTCCGCCGCCTCGGTATGGATAAAGCCGCCCGACTGGCGGTTCCAGAACCGGGCATAGAGGCCCCCCTGCGCCAGCAGATCAGATGGCGTGCCCGCTTCGACAATACGCCCCGCCTCCATGACGATGATGCGGTCCATTTCCGACAAGGTCGACAGCCGGTGCGCGATAGCCAGCACGGTCTTGCCCCGCATGACCCGGTGCAACGCCTCCTGGATCGAAGCCTCGACCTCGGAATCCAGCGCGCTGGTGGCCTCGTCCAGCACCAGGATCGGCGCATCCTTGAGGATCGCGCGGGCCAACGCGATGCGCTGCCGCTGGCCACCCGAGAGTTTCACGCCGCGCTCCCCAAGATGGGCGTCATATCCGGCCCGATCCTGCGAATCCTGTAGCGCGCCGATGAATTCATCCGCCTCGGCGAACTTGGCCGCCGCGATGACCTCGTCTTCGGTTGCGTCGGGCCGCCCATAGAGGATGTTGTCGCGCGCGGAACGATTGAACATCGCGGTTTCCTGCGTGACCATGCCGATCTGCCGGCGCAGGCTGTCCTGGGTCACGCCGGCGATATTCTGACCATCGATCCGGATCGCGCCATCCTCGGCATCATAGAGCCGCAACAAAAGCGACACCAGGGTCGATTTCCCCGCGCCCGACGCGCCCACGATGCCCAGCTTTTCCCCCGGACGGATGGTCAGGTCGATGCCCTGCACGCCGCCCACGTCGCGGCCATAGGCAAATTCGACGCCATCGAACACGATCTCGCCCTGATCGACGGCCAACGGGGTTGCGCCCGTGTCATCCTCGACACGGTTGCGCGTCGCCAGGGTCTGCATGCCGTTTTCCACCTCGCCCACATGGGCGTAAATGCCCATCAGGGTAAAGCTGACCCAGCCGGTCATCTGGGCGATACGGATCGAAATCGCGCCAGCCGCGACAATATCGCCCGCCGAGGCCCCACCGTCGCGCCACAGAAGCAATGTCGCCCCGATCAGCATCACCGGCAGCACCCCGGCGAGGGTCATCAGGAAAAACCGGAAGCTCGCCGAAAGCCTGCCAAAGGCAAGCGCGCGATCACGCAACACCGCCATTGCCCCGCGCGCCGCGTCGTCTTCGTGTGCCGCATGGGCAAACAGCTTGACCGTCTTGATATTGGTGATCGTGTCAACCACCTGCCCGGTCACCATCGCGCGTGCCCCGGCCCGCGCGGCAGAGCGTTCACGGATACGCGGCAGATACCAGCGGATCAGCAGGAAATAGACCAGCAACCACAGGGCAAAGGGCAGCATGACCGCCGGATGAATCGAACCAAGCAACAGCAGCGACCCCAGCATCGAGGCCACGGCAAAGACAATCGCGCTGATCACCTCGGAGACGATCGAGGTCAGCGCATTTGCGGTCTGCATCTGCTTTTGCGCGATGCGCCCGGCAAAATCATCGTCAAAGAAGGTCACCGACTGGCCGAGGGTCCAGCGATTGAGCCGCGACAGCACCAGCGGCGTGATATTGGGCATCACGATGTAGTTGTTGGCCACCGATGACAGCCCGAACAGGGCCGGGCGGATCAGCATGAAAAACCCGACCGCCGCGAGGATCCGCACGAGGTTGGAGCCGTCAAACACCCCTTGCGGCCCGCCCGACACTGCCGTGTCGATCACCAGCCCCAGCATCCAGGCCGTACCCGCCTCCATCGCACCGGCAAGCCCGGAAAACGCCGCTGCGACAAACAGCATCGGCCATGCCCCGGTCAGACACCAGCGAATGAACGCCGCCAACGTCCGGGGCGGCGGGGTGTCGATCCGCTGAAAGGGCTGGATCAGGTCGGCAAGCTTCATTCGGCGGCCTCCGTGCTCAGGAAACCACCGGACTGATGCGCCCAGAATTCGGCATACAGCCCCTGTTGATCCAGCAATTCGGCATGGCTCCCCTGTTCAACGATGCGCCCCTGGTCCATGACAAGGATACGGTCCATCTGTGCAATGGTAGAAAGCCTGTGGGCAATGGCAACCACGGTCTTGCCCTGCATCATGCCATAGAGCGTATCCTGTATCGCCGCTTCGACCTCGGAATCCAGCGCGCTGGTGGCCTCGTCCAGCAACAGGATCGGCGCATCCTTGAGGATCACCCGCGCCAGCGTCACCCTTTGCCGCTGTCCGCCAGACAGCTTGACGCCCCGCTCGCCCACATGCGCGTCATACCCGCGACGCCCTTCCATATCGACCAGGTCGAGGATGAAATCATGCGCCTCGGCCTGTTTCGCGGCGGCGATCATTTCCTCGTCGGTCGCATCGGGCCGCCCGTACAGGATGTTGGCCCGGACCGAACGGTGCAACAGGGCGCTGTCCTGCTGCACCATGCCGATATTGCGGCGCAGGCTGTCCTGCGACACGGTGGCGATGTCCTGCCCGTCGATCAGGATTTGCCCGGTCTCCGCATCGTAGAAGCGCAGCAAGAGCTTGACCAGAGTGGATTTTCCCGCACCGGACCGCCCGATCAGGCCAATCTTTTCGCCCGGCCGGATGGTCAGGCTGATCCTGTCCAGACCGCCGCTGTCGCGCCCGTAGTGATGCGACAATGACCGGATCTCGATGCCGCCCTCGTGCAACGTCAGCGGCCTGGCATCGCTGGCGTCGACTAGGTCGATCGGCTGGGCAATGGTCTGCATCCCTTCGGACACCACACCCAGTTCGCGAAAGAAGCTGGTCAGCGCCCACATGATCCAACCGGTCATGGCATTCAGCCGCAGGGTCAGCGCCGTGGCGGCGGCAACGACGCCAACGCTGGATTCTCCGACGGCCCACAGGTAAATCGCCCAGCCGACAACCCCGACGATCAGCAAGCCGTTCAACACCACCAGCGCGAGGTCCATGATGGTAAAGATCCGCATTTCGACCTGAAATGTCCGCCGGGTGTTTTCGATCGCCTCTTTCGCATAGGACAATTCGTGATCGTGATGCGCAAACATCTTGACCGAATGGATGTTGGTATAGCTGTCGACAACCCGCCCGGTCACGGTTGAGCGCGCATCGGACGCGGCCTGAGACGCCGGGCCCACATTGGTGACGGTCCAGCGGGTCAGCGCACCATAGAGAATGAACCAGATCAGCAAGGGAATGATCAGCCGGCTGTCCGCCGCCATCAACAGGATCGCCGCACCGATCATGTAGGCCAGCGAATACGAGATCGCATCGAATACCTGGAACACCACCTCTCCGGCGGCGGGCGGGGTCTGAACGATGCGGCTGGCGATGCGACCGGCGAAATCGTTTTCGAACCAGCCGACCGACTGGCGCAGCACATGTTTATGCGCCCGCCATCGGATCAGCGTGCCGAAATTCGGGAGGATCGTATTGTTCAGCAGGGCCACGTCGAATACGTGCAGGATCGGCCGCAGGAACACGAGGAAAAATGCGACCAGCGCCAGTTCGAGGCCATGTTCGGCCAGCACCTGTGCCGGGTCCCCGGTCAGCAGGTCGACCAGCCGCCCCATATAATAGATCAGCCAGATTTCCACCGCCGCCACCACGATGGACAGCATGCCGGTCCACCAGAACACGGTTTTGAACGGTTGGGCATAGGCCATCATGAACGGCCAGATACGGGTCGGCGGGCGATCTACTTCGGTATAGTCGCAGTAAGGGTCAACAAGGTTTTCAAAGAAACGAAACATGGCGGATGCTCCTGGTGAGCGCAAAAACGAAATGCAGGGGGCGGCGTCTGTCGACCACCCGTAACGGGGCGGCGTATCAGCTTGGGCTGTGCCAAATCCCGTAATACATTTCGTACCCTCCGAATGTTTCAGGCAATCAACTAGACGATGGCGGCGCAAATGTCACGCCAAAATGTCACCCGGCCAGCAGGGCATCGCGGTCAAGGCGAAAACCCGAACCGATCCACAGCGCCTCGAGCCGCGCCAGTTCCGCGCCCAGGGCCGGCCCCTGGAACCGCGGCATCAGGTCCCTGGCCCGCACGGGAAAATGCGCGCTGGCCCCTTGTTCGATGTCATCGCGCGCCGCGTCGTTCCACGGCTGTTCAAACAGCGCACAACGCAGCAGCAGCGCGTCACGCGCCTCGTCCGTGCCGAGCCGATAGCCCAGTTCCGCAGGACCGGTCATCGCCGCCGCCGCATCGCGCAACCGGGCAAGCGATGCCGCCTCGGCCCGGCTGAGGCGCAAGGCATCCGCGATACCGCTCCCCCCCAGAACCGCCAGCCGCCGTAGCCAGCTCGCCGGGGCACCGGCCATGGCCTCAAGATGAACCAGCGGCGCAAGCGCGCTGTCCTCGGCACCGGGAAGAAAACAGGCCAGCGCCCCGGTGGAGCGCATCGTCGCAACCGATGGCGCGGGATCGGACGCGGATAACAGCTTGCGGATCTCGGCACCGATCCGTTCCCGCGACAGTTGTGCAAGACCGTCCAGGTTGGCGGCAATCGCCGCAAGCGCCTCGGGATCGAACCCCGCATCCGGATCGCCATACCAGGCGTGAAAACGGAAATACCGCAATGCGCGCAGGTAATCTTCGCGGATCCGGTCCGCCGCGGTGCCGATGAAGCGGACCCGACGGGCCAGCAAATCCGGCATCCCGCCCAGGGGATCGACCACCGTGCCATCGGGGCGCGCATAGATCGCGTTCATGGTGAAATCGCGCCGGCTGGCGTCTTCGGCCACATCGGTGGAAAACGCCACCGTCGCGCGCCGTCCATCCGTGGCGACATCCCGGCGAAAGGTCGTGACCTCATGCGGCACGCCATCCTGCAACAGGGTCACGGTGCCATGGTCGATCCCGGTCGGCACCGCCTTGATCCCGCTGGCTGCGGCCAGCGCTATGATCTGCTCTGGGGTCGCATCGGTGGCAATATCGATGTCGCTGACCGGGGCCTCCAAGAGCGTATTGCGCACACAGCCACCAACGAACAACACCTGCGCGCCCCCGGCGGCCACCGCATCACACACGGCACGTGTTGCAGGGGCGGCAATCCAGTCGGCTGTTATCGTGGTCATTCCTGCATCCGGTCGGCCAGGGCGCGCAACATGCGCGCAGTGGCTCCCCAGATGTAATAGGGCCCATATGGCACCGTAAAGTAATACCTGCGCTGTCCGCGCCAGCGCCGGTGTTCAACCAGATAGTTTTCCGGGAGCATCACGTGGTCAAGCGGCACTGAAAAGACCTCGTCCACCTCGCCCGGCTCGGGCACCACCCGGAAATCGTCGCGCAGGATCGCGATCACCGGCGTCACCCGGAACGACGTGACCGTTTCGTGTTCGGGCATGTGGCCCAGCACCTCGGCAACCCCGTCCGGCAGGCCGATCTCTTCGCGGGCCTCGCGCAGGGCGGCGGCAGTGACATCCGCATCGGTTTCGTCCTGCTTGCCGCCCGGAAAGGCAATCTGCCCCGGATGATGCTTGAGCGCGGATGACCGCTTGGTCAGGATCACACGCGGTTCGCGATCCGCGAGCGATACCGCCACCAATACCCCGGCGGGCCGCAATTTGCGGCCTTCCGGCAGCACGGTTCCGGGGTTCAGGTCAAAATCCGAAGAGGCCGCCCCCGGTCGCTCCAGCGCCGCCCTGAGCCGGGTTTCAATATCATGCGCCATCGGGATCCCTGGCTTCGAACCCCACGGTTGCCGGGTCGAGTTCGTAATGGGCGCTGCAAAACTGGCAATCCGCCGTCACCAGCCCGTCTTCGGTCGTCATTTTCTCGATGTCCTGTGCGGAATAGATCGACAGGCTCTGCCGCACGCGCTCTTCCGAACAGGTACAGCCAAAACGGATGGCCTGCGCGTCATAAACCCGGGGTTGCTCTTCGTGAAACAGCCGCACCAACAAATCGGTCGGCGGCACCACCGGTCCGATCAGTTCGAGATCCTCGACCGTGTCCAGCAGGATGTTCACCCGGTTCCAGTTTTCGCCCTCGGCGCCATCCACCAGATCGGCCGCGCTCAGCACAGCGCCGCTGCCGCCATCCTGCGCGACAAAGGGAGACGCCTTGGGCATATGTTGCAACATGATACCACCGGCGCGCCAATGTTCGGCAACGCCCGGCTCCGAGGATTTGCCGAAACTGAGCGAGAACCGCGTCGGCAATTGCTCGGACTGCGCGAAATAGGCTTCGGCACAGGCGCTCAGCGACCCGCCGGTCAGGGGCGTGATCCCCTGGTAGGGCGTTGACCCCCTGCCCTGGTCGATGAGGATCGCGAAATAGCCCTCGCCAACCTGTGCAAAGGGTGCATCATTGCTGAGCCGGTCGGCGTCAAAGCTGGCATAGGCGCGAATCCTCGCCGGTTCGCCTTCGATCGCCGGCGCATAATAGTCGGTGGCGATCATGCGGACGGCCCCCTTGGACTGCACTTGTAGCGACAGCTTCCAGCGCAGCTTGATCGTCTGCCCGATCAGAGCGGTCAACAAGGCCATCTCAGCCACCAGCGCCTCGACCTGCGGAGGATAGTCATGCTGTTCGAGGATACCTCCCAGAACGCCGTCAAGCCGGGCAACCCGGCCACGCATGTCCGATGCATCCAGTTGAAATGGCAGAACCGTGTCGTCCCACGCGAGTTTTGATCCGATGGTCATGGGGTTTCCTTACGCGCCGCAGATTGGCATACCGGGGCTATATAAGAGCCATGAGCGGCGATGTAAGGGCAATTTCCGATGATTCCACGCTTTGGTGCCGCGCCGCTGCGCGATCAGATCTATATGCGCCGGATCGGAGTCTATGCGTTGCTGCCAAAAGCCGGGCGGCTCCTGCTGACCCGGCAATGTGATCCCGATCCGGATTTGCAACTCCCCGGCGGTGGCGTTGATCCGGGCGAATCCCCTGTCGTCGCTCTGCATCGCGAGGTGTACGAGGAGACCGGCTGGCATATCGCCAGGCCGCGCCGTGTCGGAGCCTTCCGGCGGTTTGCCTATCTGCCGGACTATGATCTCTGGGCGGAAAAGATGTGTCTTGTCTATGTCGCCACGCCCACGATGCGCATCGGCCCTCCGACCGAACCGCTGCACGAGCCAATCTGGTCGACACCGCGGCAGGCGGCGCAATCACTGGGCAGCACCGGCGATCGGCATTTTGCTTCCTTGCTGGCCAGGTCGATCATTCCCCATTGAATTCAAACAGCGTGGCCGACACGTCGTCTTCCATTCCGACATCGGCTGACATTTTCTGCGTGAGCGCCCAAAAGAGATCGTCGAGAAACTCCTTTCCCGAGTTTTTCGCGGCACAGTTCCTGATCAGGCCAACCAGCCCCTCTTCCTCGAGCATCCGACCGCTGTCCAGCCGGCTTTCGGTAAAGCCGTCGGTATAGAGCAACAACCGATCGCCCGGGGCCATGTCGATCTCGACCTGCGTACAGGTGATCCCCGGCAACAGCCCGATGGGCACGCCGCCCTCTCCGACGAATTGCGCCCGCCCGTCCGCGCGCAGCAACAACGGATACGGATGCCCCGACTGCACCAGCTTCACATTGCCGGTTTCGAGATTCGCCACCGCATAGACCATGGTGAAATACTCATCGATGCCGGAATCGGCCAACAGGCGTTCGTTCAGCATTTCGACCACCGTCGCCGGTTCGCGCAACGCATAGGTGCCGTCACCCCGCCGATCGATACCCAGATTCTGCTCCGGATAGGCGCTGCTCAGCAAGCCGCCAAGCTTTGCCGTCATCATCGCCGAGGTGATCCCGTGCCCGGACACATCGATGGAATAAAACGCGATCTCGTGGTCATTCGCCGGGAACATCCCCACGAGGTCGCCACCGATATGGCCGCAGGGTTTGAGCAACAGGCTCACCCGCGAAGCGCCAAAACCGCGCGAGAACTCCGGAACCAGGGATTGCTGGATCTTCTTGGCCTGGATCAGGTCCTTGTCGATGGTGTCATAGGCCACGCGCAGCTGGTCGAGCGTGTCGGTGATCATCCGGTTCTTTTCCGACAACTCGCGCTGCATCTCGAGAATGCGTCCGCCGGCGGAAATGCGCGCCCGCAATTCGTCGGCATTCACCGGTTTGGTCAGGAAATCATCCGCCCCCGCGTTCAGCCCCTGCGCCACCTCGTTCTTTTCGCTCTTGGAGGTGAGCAGGATGAAATAGGCATAATCGTCACCCGTCAGCTCGCGGAAGGCGCGGCAGAAGTCCAGCCCCGACATGCCGGGCATCATCCAGTCGCTCAGCACCAGGTCGGGGCGGAAGTTGCGGCACAGCTCGATTGCCGCGTCACCGCTCTCGGCCTCGATGACCTGAAATCCCCATTTCTTGAGCGACGTGGCGATGATGCGCCTTTGCAGCCGGCTGTCATCCACCAGGAGGACCTGCCGGATCGACCTGACATCGGACAGGCCCGCGATCTGTATCCGATTCGCCGAACCGACAGTAGACATGGTGACTCCGCGCATTGTTTCCATAACCAGCGCCATCATTGGCGGAACACCTTAATTGCGTATGAAGGCTAAACTTGTCCGTATCCACCCGCTGTTCATTAACACCGCGTTCACCCAACATGAGGCCAGATATGACCCTGGATCACAGTGGCGGATTGGGCATGATTGACTGGTCACGAGTTAAGGAAGTATGTGATGAAATTGGCTCGGAGGATTTCGACGAAGTTGTCGAACTGTTCCTTGAAGAGGTCGAAGAGGTGATCGGCCGATTGCGAACCGCGCCCGACCCTTCACAGCTTGAACAGGACCTGCATTTTCTCAAGGGCAGCGCGCTGAGTCTGGGGTTTGCGTCATTCTCCAGCCTTTGCCAGAATGGCGAACGCATCTCAGCAGGGGGCCAGGCGGAAACGGTGAACGTGCCGGAAATCGTTGCCGAATTCGAACGGTCAAAAGCCGGCTTTCTGGCCGAACTGCCCGAGCGAATCGCCACGTGATCGGCCAGGTCACACACTCATAAATGACTAGCGGTGTTTGAGGGGTTACTGATTCACTTTCTAGAAGGAGGAGAGCAGCATGGCTCAACGTCGCTATGAACTGACCGACTTCGAGTGGTAGATCATCGAGCCGCTTCTGCCGAACAAGCCGCGTGGAGTGGCGCGCGTCGATGACCGGCGGTTGCTGAACGGCATCTACTGGCGGCCGAGGACCGGGTCGCCCTGGGCGGACATCCCCGAGCGCTATGGGTCTTATACGACATGCTCCAATCGGTTCGTGCGGTGGGCTCGGATTGGCGTGTGGGACCGGATATTCGACGCGGTGTCAGCAGCTTACGAAGGCTCGGAGCATTCGGTGGACAGCTCTTCGATCCGCGTCCAACAGCATGGAGCGAACGCAAAAAGGGGGCGAAGCGCCCACCGACACCATCGATCTGGCAGACCTTCGAGCCGTCTGCTTGGGGCGCTCGCGGGGCGGTCTGACCACCAAAATCCACACCGTCACGGACGCGCGCGGCCTGCCGATCACGCGAAAGCTGACCGCGGGACAGGCGCATGACGGCCGCTCTGCCGACGACGTGCTCGGTACCGTCGGCCCCGGTTAGACTCTGCTGGCGGACGCCGCCCTTGACAGCAACCGGCGCCGCGACCGCCTCACGGAGATCGGCGCGCGGGCCGTGATCCGTCCGGTCCCGCGCCGATCAAACCCGCCGCTGCTCAACCTGAGGGCATACAAGCGGCGCATCCGGATCGAGCGGTTCTTCTCGAAACTCAAGCAGCATCACAGGGCCATCGCGACACGATACGAAAAACACGACGCCAACTTCCTCGCCCTCATCAAACTCGCCGCAACACGCAAATGGCTGCGGGTCTATGAGTGTGTAACCTAGTCACCTGAATCTAAAGTTCATCGCATAGGGTTTTGGTTCGCTGGCAGAACCGCTTGACCGATGCGAGGATTTCGTCGGCGGATTTGACTCATCGGTATGGTTTCGGATCTTCGTTGTGTGCCGCGATGAAGGCCGTGATTTCGGCCTCCAGCTCGGCGGTCGAGCGGTGTACGCCGCGGTGCAACTGCTTGCGGGTCAGCTCCGCGAACCAGCGCTCGACCTGGTTGATCCAACTGGCCGATGTAGGGATTAAGTGCACGTGCCAGTGCGGGCGGCGGGCAAGCCAGGCCTTAACCTTAGGTGTCTTGTGTGTGGCATAGTTTGTCCATCACCAGATGAATGTCGCGCTCCTTCGGGACTGCCCTGTCGATCTGCCTCAGAAAACCTAGGAACTCGGTTGCGCGACGGCGCTTGTAGCATTTCCCGATCACTGCACCGGTGGCGATATCCAGTGCAGCAATAGAGTGTGGTCGTGCCGTGGCGGATGTGAGTGTGTGTCCTTCGCTCGGCGACACCTGGCCCTATCGGCAATACCGGTTGCTCGCGATCCAGCGCCTGGATCTGGGATTTTTCGTCTACGCACAAAACGATGGCCCGGTTCGGCGGCGCCATGTAGAGGCCGACAAGATCCTGCACCTTGTCGACGAACAGCGGGTCGGTGGACAGCTTGAATGTTTCACTCCGGTGCGGTTGCAGGCCGAAGGCGGTCCAGATCCGGCGGATAGTTGTGTGCGACAGGCCGGTCGCCGCGGCCATCGACCGGATCGGCCAATGGGGGGGCATCCTTGGGTGTGGCGTTCAGCGTTCTCTCGATCATCTCGGCCACCTGATCGTCCGATACTGTGCGGGGGCCACCAGGGCGGTATTCGTCGGTCAGCCCCTCGATCCGATCCTTCACGAACCGCCTGCGCCACTTGCCCACCGTGTGCTCATGCACCCCGAGGCGCGCACCGACCTCCTTGCTTTGCAGACCCTCCGCACAGATCAAGATCATACGGCACCGATCCGACAGCGAACGGGCGGCCATGTGTCGCCGAACTTGCGCCTCGAGAAAGCTCCGCTCATCGGCACTCAAAACCACCGCGTCTGCAATCCGACCAACAATTTGATCCCCCTGAAAACCTCAAACCAATGAAACGAACTACAGTTCCGGATGAATAGAGCGTCCCGACGAAAACCTCAATCGGGGGTTTCCCGTGAAGTTTGATCTGTGATTCATCCTGTTTGGGGGGATGGATCATGTCAGCACCCTTGCCGGACGCGTTTCGGGCGCGGTTTCAGAAGTTGGTTGAGGAAGGGTTAAGCGGGCGTGCGGCGGCATTGGGCTTTGAGCTTTCGCCCGCCACAGGGGCGCGTTGGGGTCTTGCAATCCGCCGTACTGGTCAAGCGCGTGCGGCGCCTCAAGATCGTCCCAAAGGCAAGGGAAAACTCGACCCGCATCGCAGCTTCTTCGCCGAAGTTATCGAGCAGGATGGCGACATCACGATGCCGGAACTGGCATCTGCCTTGCACGATGCGACCGGCGTGCGGGCGCACCCGAATGCGATCGGGAAGTTCCTTCGCAAGCTCGGCTATACACATAAAAAAAATTGCTTGTCGCTGCCGAACGACGCCGCACCAAGGTAAGGCGGCAGCGCGAAAACTGGTTCAGACACCTTATCCCGGCTGTGTCAGCGCACCCAGAGTGCGTTGTCTTCATTGACGAAACCTCGGTTAAAGCCAACCTGACCCGGTTGAGGGGATGGGCACCGCTCGGGGATCGCCTCGTCATAGACGCCCCGTTTGGATCAAGGGGGACGCAGACGTTTATTGCGGGGCTCACCGCCGATGCCGTGATCGCGGCCTAGGTGATCAAGGGAGCGATGCCTCTCGCGACATTCGCTTTGCGAATGCACTGCCGGTAATGGACGGCCCGGCATTCGCAGCTTACGTCGAGAAGGTGCTGGTTCCGGAACTGGCCCCCGGCACTGTCGTCATTCTCGACAATCTCGCCACCCACAAGAACGTATCGGCGGCCAAGGCGATGCGGGATGCCGGGTGCTGGTTCCTCTTCCAGCCGCCCTACAACCCCGATCTCAACCCCATCGAAATGGCCTTCTCCAAGCTCAAGGCCCACCTCAACATTCACCGACATGTTCAAGGCCATCGGAGAGGTCTGTGATCTCCACTCACCTCAAGAGTGCTGGAACTACTTCAGGGCTGCCGGATATGCCTCAGATTAATGGCGGGATGCTATAGCCCTGATGCAAGGACAGCGTTCCGGCTCAGGGACCATTTCAGAGACCTGCAAGACCCCTGTCCTGAAGGATGTCAGATCAGGAATTGCGCCAACGTGTCGTCATTGGTGATGTCGCGATAGGCGAACCCGGCCTCGTCAAGCTGTGCAAACAACCGCACGAAACTGTCCGGGTGCTTGCTCTCGATCCCGATCAGCACCGACCCAAAGTTCCGAGCCGATTTCTTGAGATACTCAAAACGGGCGATATCGTCTTCCGGCCCCAGGATTTCCAGAAAATCGCGCAATGCGCCAGGACGCTGAGGCAGCCGCAGGATCATGTATTTCTTGACCCCGGAATAGCGAAGCGCGCGTTCCTTGACCTCGGGCAGGCGCTCGAAATCGAAATTGCCACCGGATGTAACGCAAACAACCGTCTTGCCGCGAATCCCCGACTGAATGTCGCCCAACGCCTCGACCGATAGTGCCCCGGCGGGTTCAAGGACGATCCCCTCGACATTCAGCATTTCGATCATCGTGGAACAGATGCGATCCTCGCGCAGCGTGATCACATCCGACAGGGGCACATCCTTGAGCAGATCAAAGGTCTTTTCGCCGATCCGTCCGACCGCCGCTCCGTCAACAAAGGTATCCACATGCGGCAACGTCACCGGATGCCCCGCCGCCAGCGCCGCCCGCAAACAGGCGCCACCGGCCGGTTCGACAAAGATCGCATGGGTGTCCTGCCCGAAATAGGTGGCCACCCCGGACGACATCCCGCCGCCACCAACCGGCAGCAGGATCACGTCAGGGGCCTTGCCCAGCTGATCGGCGATCTCGACGGCAACCGAAGCCTGCCCCTCGATGACATCGGAATCGTCGAAGGGCGACAGGAAATACCCACCCTCGCGGAGGCTCCAGGCCTGGGCCTCGGCCAGTGTCACGTCGAAATAGTCGCCGACCAGGTGAATATCCACGTGACCGCCGCCAAACATGCGGGTCTTCTGGATTTTCTGCTGTGGGGTTGTCACCGGCATGAAGATGACGCCTCTGACCCCCATATGCATGCACATGAACGCCACGCCTTGTGCATGGTTTCCCGCGCTGGCGCACACGAACAGCTTTTGGTCCGGCAATTTGCGCATGGCATTGAACGCCCCGCGCAGCTTGTAAGAACGCACCGGGCTCAGGTCTTCGCGCTTTAGCCAGATATCCGCGTCGAACCGATCCGACAGATGCACGTTTCGTTGCAGCGGCGTTTTCGGAAACACCTCGCGCATGGCGGCTTCGGCAAGCCGGGCCTTGTGTTGAAAATCACTCATGCCTCTCTCTGCCGCAGCTTGCCGCCACGCGCAACCACAGCTTGCCCCTTGCTCGAAAAACCGATAACCCGCTGCCGATCCAAGTGGAGAGGAACCCCAATGTCTGCGCCCAAGAAAGTCGTGCTGGCCTATTCCGGCGGTCTGGATACGTCGATCATCCTGAAATGGCTGCAAACCGAATACGGCTGCGAGGTCGTGACATTCACCGCCGATCTTGGCCAGGGTGAAGAGCTTGAACCCGCGCGCAGCAAGGCCGAGATGATGGGCGCGAGCGAGATCTATATCGAGGACCTGCGCGAGGAATTCGTCCGCGATTTCGTGTTCCCGATGTTTCGCGCCAATGCGCTCTACGAAGGGCTCTACCTTTTGGGCACGTCGATCGCCCGCCCGCTGATTTCCAAGCGCCTGGTCGAGATCGCCGCCGAAACCGGCGCGGATGCCGTGGCGCATGGCGCAACCGGCAAGGGCAACGACCAGGTGCGTTTCGAACTGGCGGCTTATGCGCTGAACCCGGACATCACGGTTGTCGCCCCCTGGCGCGAATGGGACCTGTCGAGCCGCACCAAGCTGCTCGATTTTGCCGAAAAGCACCAGATCCCGATCGCCAAGGACAAGCGTGGCGAGGCTCCGTTCTCGGTTGATGCGAACCTGCTGCACACCTCGTCCGAGGGCAAGGTGCTCGAGGATCCGGCCGAAGACGCGCCCGATTACGTCTATCAGCGCACCGTGCACCCCGAAGATGCGCCGAACGAACCCGAATTCATCGAAGTCGGCTTTGAACAAGGCGACGCCGTCAGCATCAATGGCGAGGCGATGAGCCCGGCCACCATCCTGACCCGCCTGAACGAACTGGGCGGCAAGCATGGTATCGGTCGTCTCGACCTGGTCGAGGGGCGTTTTGTCGGGATGAAGTCGCGCGGCATCTACGAAACGCCGGGCGGCACCATCCTGCTCGAGGCGCATCGCGGCATCGAACAGATCACGCTGGATCGCGGTGCCGCACACCTGAAGGACCAGATCATGCCGCAATATGCGGAACTGATCTATAACGGCTTCTGGTACAGCCCGGAACGCGAGATGTTGCAGGCGCTGATCGACAAGAGCCAGGAACATGTCACCGGCACCGTTCGCCTGAAACTGTACAAGGGCCTTGCGCGCACCGTTGGCCGTTGGTCGGAGATGTCGCTCTATTCCGAAGAGCATGTCACGTTCGAGGACGATGCCGGGGCCTATGACCAGAAGGACGCCGCCGGGTTCATCAAGCTCAACGCGCTGCGCCTGCGGCTGATCGCGATGCGGAACCGCCGCCTCAAATGACCGGTGAAACCGACGCCGACCTGTTCATCGAAGCACAGGACACCGTTTGGGCGTCGGTGAAATCGGAACTGACCGGCGGTCGGAAAACCAGCCACTGGATGTGGTTCGTGTTCCCGCAACTGGCGTCGCTGGGCCAATCGCACATGGCCCAGCTATATGGCATTCACAACCTCGCCGAGGCGCAGGCCTATCTGGATGATCCAACCCTGCGCGCGCGATTGCTCGAAGTTGCCCGGTTGGTGCTGGCCCACGATGACAAAACCGCCGAGGCGATTTTCGGCGCGACGGACGCGTTGAAATTGCGGTCTTCCATGACGCTGTTTGCCGCGGTTCCGGGCGCGCCGGACGCGTTTTCGCGCATCATCGATACCTTTTTCGACGGCGTGCCCTGTCCGCTGACAACCGAGGCGCTTGCGGGTTAGAGCGCCACCGATTTCAGCCTGTTGTAATGCTTCATCGCCGCGTCATAGACATCTTCGAGATGTTCGGGCACATGCGGCAACGGCCCTTCGGCGGCGGCAAAACCGGTGCTTTTCCAGACCGACCCGTACCAATGCGGCGCCCAGGCTCCATCTTCGGGATGACCACCGCGCGGCCATGACAGCATCTTGGGCGTATAGGGCAGGCCGATGGCCTTGCACAGCCGTTTCAGCATCTTGTCCGGGTCTCTGCGGATGTCGGTGCTGTCGATCACCACCGGGCTGCCTTGCCAGCTGTTCACTTCGTCAAACAGCTCGGATTGCTGCGCAAAGCCGATATCGTGCAGCGTCGGATCCTCGCGTTTGGCAGCATAGCTGGCAATGACCCGCGCGGGATGCCGTATCAGGAACACGTTGACCATGCCACGCATCCAGTCGCGCGACACGCCGGGCACCATGTGGTGGGTCATGTGTTTCTGGTAAAAATGAGGCACATCGTTCGGAATCGGGCCGGTGATCGTATTGACCACCGCGCCGGGATCGGTGGATTGCGCCGCGAGAATCGTCTCGCGCATGGGATGATCCAACCCGGTTGCCGCGAGATATGCGGCATAGAACGGCTCATCCACCACGGCACAATCGCCACGTGCGCCGAATGAATACATCATCGCCGTCGACAGGTTGCGCGGCCCCGACCACATCGCGATCCGCATCAGGCACATTCCCTTTCAATCAGACCCTTGTAGAGCGCGCGAATCCGCTCGGTCACGGGGCCAATCTCACCCGTGCCGATCACCCGGCCATCGATCGAGCCAACCGGCGTTTGCGCTCCGAATGTACCTGTCAGGAATGCCTCTTGCGCGCCATAGGTGTCAACAAGGCTGTAGTTACGCTCGTGGACGGGAATGCCATCGGCACGGCAAAGGTCGATCACCTTTTGCCGGGTGATGCCGTTCATGCAGTAATCCCCGGTACTGGTCCAAACCTCGCCCTTGCGGACGATAAAGAAATTGCAGGCATTGGTCGTGTTCACGAACCCGTTGACGTCCAGCATGAGCGCCTCGTCCGCCCCTGCCTTTTCCGCCGCGATACAGGCGAGGATGCAGTTCAGCTTGGAATGGCTGTTCAGCTTGGGATCCTGTGTCATCGGCAATCCGCGCAGGTGCGGAACGGTGGCAAGCCGGATGGGGCGGGGCAGTTGCGGGCGTGAATGCTCCATGATGATCACCATGGTCGGCCCCGACCTGCTCAGCGAAGGGTGCTGGAACGGACGCATCTTGACCCCGCGCGTCACCATCAGCCGGGCATGGGCATCGGTCTGCATGTCATTGGCCCGCTGCGTTTCACGCAATGCGGCGATCACCCCGTCGCGGTCCATGCCGATATCAAGGTCGATGGCCCGGGCGGCTTCGAACAGGCGGTCCATATGTTCGTCCAGAAAGGCCCAGCTCCCGTTATAGAGCCGCAACCCTTCCCAGACCCCGTCGCCCAGCATGAAGCCGCTGTCATAGACGCTGACGGTGGCCTGCGCCCGGGGTTTGAGCTCACCATCCACGTAAATGCGAATGTCCTCGTTCCGGGCATCCTCCTCGGCCTGATGGGTCGACATCTTATCCGTCATCATACACTCCCGAACCGCCATTTGCAGGGCTTGCCAGTCACCTTCCGTCACCACGGCGTGACTTTTCATGTCATCGTCTTGCCCGGTCTGCGGCAACAAGACAACCTGTGCCGTGAAGGAGGCCGCCATGACAAGATTGAACAGGTTCAAACCGATTCTTCTCACCATCCTGATCGCCACGGCATTCTGGATCAAAGGCCAGGGCGCGAGCGCCGCCGAACCCCAGACCCTGACCGTGGCGGGTGGCTGTTTCTGGTGTGTCGAGGCCGATTTCGAAAAGGTCGACGGAGTGCTGGACGCGGTATCCGGCTATGCCGGCGGGACCACGGTGAACCCGACCTACAAGCAGGTGACAAAGGGGGGCACCGGGCATTACGAGGCGGTGCGCCTCACTTTTGACCCGGATGTCATCAGCCGGGAGAGATTGCTCGGGATGTTCCTGCGCTCGGTGGATCCCACCGATGCGGGCGGGCAATTCTGTGATCGTGGCGACAGCTACAGAACCGCGATATTCGTCTCTAACAAGGCGGAACAGAGTCTGGCGCAGGGTGCGATCGACAACGCACAGGCCGAATTGGGGCAACCGATCGTCACGCCGATTCTCTCTGCCGGCCGGTTTTACCCGGCGGAAGCCTATCATCAGGATTATTACAAGGGGACGTCGCTGGTTCTGACCCGGGCCGGTCCCAAGACACAGGCCAAGGCTTATGAATTCTACCGCAAGGCCTGTGGTCGGGACGCGCGGGTCAAGGCGCTTTGGGGCAAGGCGATGGGCTAGCGGGGCAAGGGCGCCCTGCTCAGCCGCCCATCAACATGGTCCACCAGATCTTGCCGCTGGAATCCTGATACCAGGAGAACCCCATGTCACGGGCACTCGGGTCCATGATCACTTCCCGGGTTCCTGTCACTTCCATCCAGGCGGCCAGGGTTTCCAGCTCGGTCTCGTAGGTCTCCGAGATGTTCTCGCCCAGCATCGTGCCGGGATAACCGGCGCGCTGCGCCCGGTCGATGGGCGAGGAGCCGTCAGACCCGAAATGCCAGGGGCGGTTCTGTACCGACATGTCGCGCGAATGGGTCGCGGCGGCGGCGTTGAGCTGGGAGTTCAACTGTACCGGCCCGGCCCCGGCGGCCGACCGCAGGGCATTGACCGAATCGAGCACGCGAAACTGGATGTCCGCGGACTGGCTGTTGCGGATCTTGTAGACCTTGGGCAGGGGCAGGCCATCTGCGCCGACGCCACCCGACGTGGAGGGCGCATCACAGGCAGAGAGCACCAGCAAACCGGTCAGCAAAAGAGAAACGATGCGTATCATGGGATATCCCGACCTCTGAGTTCCCTTGCAATTACCCCGAAGCGCCGCGATGCGCAAACCGACACTGGCCGTCCCGAGCGGCCGAGACCCTGATTGATTTGCGACTGCGGCATTCTGGCCATATGATTCGTACGATTCGGTATGTCGACGTAACGCAGGTGATCGATATGAAATACAAGCAAAATACGAAACAGACACGCCGCAGCTTTCTGGCCACGGGCGCGGCCTTTGCCGGTGCGCCACTTTTCGCTCAGGATGACGTCGAAGAGTACGACCCGCTGCGCCCGCCCCCGGAACCTGAACCGCCGGTGCGGCGCAATATCTCGAGTTTCCGCTCGGTGGATTGGCGACCCCATTTCCGCTCGCTGAAAAACGGGGCGATCCTGGTCGATACGCGGTCGCGCGCGCTGCATTTCTGGTCAGAAGATCAAACCGTCTACAAACTCTTCCCCTCCAGTGTACCGCTGACCGAAGAGATGACCCGGCGCGGGCGCACCAGCGTCATCCGCAAGGTTGTCGGCCCCGGCTGGAGCCCCACCCCGTCGATGCGCAAGCGCAACCCGGAATGGCCGGCCTATATCCCGCCGGGGCCGGATAACCCGTTGGGAACGCACGCTTTGTACCTGAGCTGGAAATACTATCGCATCCATGGCACCCACGATACGCGCAAGATCGGGCGGCAATCATCCAACGGCTGTATCGGGCTCTACAACAACCATATCGAAGAGCTCTACGGGATGACCAAGGTGGGCACGCAAGTGTTGCTAATTTGACGACATTGGTGGGTTCGTGGGGTTTCCCGCGTAAACAACAGTTTGCAATCGATGCACATTGCTGCATAGAAAAAAACACGAGGTAAGTCATGGTGCGCGGTTCGTTTGACTGAACCGTGCTAACTCTGGAGGTTAATATGAAGAAACTCGTTCTCGCTGCTGCACTGGCTGCTGCTGCTTCGACCGCAACTGCTGGCAACCTGGCAGATCCCGTCGTGGAAGCACCGGTGATCGTTGAAGAAACCACCAGCTCTTCCAACGGCATCTGGCTGCCGCTGCTGCTGCTGGTTCTGGTTGGCGCAGCTGTCGCTTCCAGCTAATCACTGGCATCAGACTGGGAAAAAGGCGGTGGTTTCCACCGCCTTTTTTCTTTGCGCGGCCCCGATGGCTCAGTCGATCCAACCCGAGAGATTCTGCTCGATGACCCCGGCAAGCGCCGCAATATGCGCGTCATCGTCGTTCAGGCAGGGGATATAGGTAAAGCTCTCGCCGCCCGCCTCGATGAAACTGTCGCGGATTTCCTCGTTGATCTCTTCCAGTGTTTCGATGCAATCCGCCGAAAAGGCCGGAGCGCATATGGCGATGTTCCTGGTGCCATTGCGGGCCAGTCGGGCCACCTCGTCAACCGTGTAGGGTTTCAGCCATTCTTCCGGGCCAAAGCGGGACTGGAATGTCGTGGTGATATCACCCTCGGCCCAGCCCAGCCGCTCTTTCAAGAGCCGCGTGGTTTTCTGGCATTGGCAATGGTACGGATCACCCTCGGTCAGATACCGTTCCGGAACCCCGTGATAGGAACAGACCAACAGATCGGGGCGCCTCTCAAGGCCCGCATAGGCCCGCTCGACCGACCGGGCCAGGGCATCGATATAGGCAGGCCGGTCGAAATAGGGCGCGACCGTACGGGTGACCGGCTGCCATTTCTCATCCATCAAGGCGCGAAAGAACGCATCATTGGCGGTGGCCGAGGTGGCCCCGGCATATTGCGGATAAAGCGGAAAGAACAGGATCTTGCGGCACCCGGCCTCGATCATCGACCGCACCCGCGATTTCGTGGACGGATTGCCATAGCGCATGCAGAAATCCACCATCACCCGATCCCCGTAACGATCACCCATGGCGCGGGCGATCTTGGCGGTCTGATCCCTGGTGATCGTCATAAGCGGGCTTTCCCCGGCCACGTCGTTCCAGATCGATTTATAAGCCGCCCCGCTGGTGAACGGACGCTTGGTCAGGATGATCAGCTGCAACAAAGGTTGCCACTTCCACGACGGATAATCGATCACCCGCTTGTCTGACAGAAACTCGCCCAAATAGCGCCGCATGGACCAGTAATCGTAATTGTCGGGCGTCCCGAGATTGGCCAGCAGCACGCCGATCTTTTCCGGTGGCAGGCCGGGGTGATCGGTGGGGGCGTGCGCGGGACGGCTTGGTGTGGCGGGCATGGCGTATCCTGATGGCGGGCGTTTCTGTGCAGATAACTGCTTTTGCCTGCGGGTCAATCCGACAGTTTGGTTTCCTGCGTGCCGAGCGCGTCGGCAAGCCGGGTCCGGGCCGATCCGGGTCTGAGCGGTTGCGGCTGGCTGTCATCCGGCGACCAGCCGGTCAGGCAGATCAACTCGAACGTCGCGGGCAGATAACCGTCATCGGTGCCGAATTCGTCTCGGTACAGGGCCTGTGCAAGGGCGAACAGGCCGCGGGCCGTCGGACGGCGCAACCGCCCGGCAAGCGCATTGGCCTCGCCCATGTCGCGCAGGTCATGCATCAGATGCGCCAGGTTGCGATACTTGGCGATCGACGCATGGCTGTCGGCCACCGGCAGGGTCAGACCGGCCCGCTGCAACAACGCGCCGGCTTCGCGGATTTCCGCCATCGGCGCGACGCGCGGAGAAATCCCTCCACTGGCCCGGCTTTCCGCATCGGTCAGCACCGCCCGCAATTCGTGCAGCGTACGCCCCCCGAGCAAGACCCCGAGAAACAGCCCGTCAGGTGCCAGAGCGCGGCGGCACTGGATGATCTGCCCGACCGGATCATTTGCCCAATGCAGGCACATCGCGTGTATGACCAGATCATGCGCGCCAAGCGTCAAATCCAGCGTTTCGCTATCGGGCACAAGCCTGGCCTCGGGGAAGCAATCGCGCCAGAATTCGGGGAATCCGGTCACGATGGCGACGGATCTAAAGACCCTGTTAACCATGGCAAGGCGATCCTTGACCTCGTCCACCGCAAGCTGTTGCAGGAAGAGATCGTCGGAACGTGCACGGCGGCGATGGCGCAGCAACGCATCGTGGTCGAATATTCGGGGCGCATGATTCATGGGCGGAACCTAGTTCGATGTTGGCAAGGATTCAAACGGCTGTCGCGCTCTTGTACCCGCCGCGCTGCCTGGGCTGTGGCGTCCTGGTCGAAAGCGACTTTGGCCTGTGCGGGTCTTGTTGGCGGCAGACCTCGTTTGTCGGCGGCACCGTGTGCGAGTCCTGCGGCATCGCCCTGCCCGGCGCGCATGATGGGCACCGGGTCGAATGCGACGATTGCATGGGGCATCCGCACCCGTGGTCGCATGGGCGCGCGGCGCTGGTCTACGAGGGGCGTGCGCGGCAGATGATCCTGGCGCTGAAGCACGGGGACCGCCCCGAGATTGCCCGCCCTGCCGGGCGCTGGATGGCCCAGGCGGCCCGGTCGATTCTGGTACCGGACATGATCGCGGTGCCCGTCCCGCTGCATTGGTCGCGCCTGTTGAAACGGCGGTATAATCAATCCGCCCTGCTCGCCCAATCGGTGGCGCGCACGCTTGGGATCGAGCATTGCCCCGACCTGCTCCAGCGGGTCAAGCGCACCCCGATGCTCGAAGGGAAGACCCCCGACCAACGGTTCGGCACGCTCGCGGATGCCATCCGCATTCACCCGAATCGCGCGGCGCGGTTGCGGGGCCGCGCGGTTCTGCTGATTGATGATGTCATGACCACCGGTGCCACTTTGGGCGCCTGCTCTCGGGTTTGTGCGGCAAACGGCGCAAAAGATGTACGGGTTCTGACACTGGCACGAGTTGCAAAGGATGCTTAGATCATCGAAAACGTGCTCACATATCCGAGGTATCCGAATGCAACCGGTCGAAATCTATACATCGCCACTTTGTGGCTACTGCCATGCCGCCAAACGCCTGCTGGATCAGAAAGGCGTGGATTTCTCTGAAATCGACGTGCTCGCCAATCCCGAGCGCAAGCCCGAGATGATCCAGCGTGCCCAGGGCGGGCGCACGGTGCCGCAGATCTTTGTTGGCGATCTGCACGTGGGGGGCTGTGACGACCTTTTTGCGCTGGAACGCGCCGGCAAGCTCGATGCGTTGCTGACCGCCGCATGAAGGTCGCGCTGATTCAGCTCAGCTCCTCGGACGATCCGCAGGAAAACCTTGCCCGAACGCAGGATTACATCGCCAAGGCGGCCGATGCCGGGGCCGGTTTCGTGCTGACCCCCGAAGTGACAAATTGTGTCTCGACCAGCCGCCGGCATCAGAATCAGGTGCTGATGCATGAAGATGCCGACACCACCCTCGCCGCCCTGCGTGCGCAGGCCGCGGACCAGAAGATCTGGCTGCTGGTCGGTTCGCTCGGGCTCAAGACAGGCGATGCTGACGGGCGTTTTGCCAACCGGTCGCTGCTGATTGGCCCGGATGGGCAGATCAAGGCGCGATATGACAAGATCCACATGTTCGACGTCCAGGTGACGCCGGAGGAAACCTATCGCGAATCCGACGGCTATCGCCCGGGAACCCGTGCGACCGTTGTCGATACGCCCTTTGGCAAAGTCGGCATGAGCATCTGTTATGACATCCGGTTTCCGCACCTGTACCGCGCGCTGGCACAGGCAGGCGCGCGCATCCTGACGATTCCGGCGGCGTTTTCTTATGTCACCGGGGCGGCCCATTGGCACAGCCTGTTGCGGGCCCGCGCGATTGAAACCGGGTGTTTCGTACTGGCACCGGCGCAAACCGGCACCCATCCAAGCAGCACCGGCAAACCGCGCCAGACCTATGGCCACAGCCTCGCCGTATCGCCCTGGGGCGAGGTGTTGCTCGATGCGGGCACCGAGGCCGGTGTGTTCACCTTTGACATGGATATGACCGCCGTCGACGACGCCCGGCGCAAGGTGCCTTCGCTGACCCATGACCGCGTGTTCGAGGGCCCGTAACGATGCTGTGCCATGGCAGATGACACCAATGCCCTTGCGGTCACGCTGTTCAGCGAAATGCTCGCGGCGGATCAATTGCTGCGCAACCGGCTGAGCAAGGTGCTGCCCAAGGGCATGGAGATCTCGCATTTCTCGGTGCTCAATCACCTCGCGGTCATTGGCAATGAAAGAACCCCCGCCCAATTGGCCGACACGTTCCATGTCACGCGCGGGGCCATGACCAATACGCTGGGCAAGCTGGAGCTTGCCGGTTATGTCCATATCCGCCCCGATTGGGACGACGCCCGGCGCAAGCTGGTCGCGATCAGCCCGGCAGGCCGCCAGGCGCGCGAACAGGCGATTTCCGCCCTGACGCCGGTGATCAACCAAGTTGTGGCCGAACTGGGAACCGGCAATGTGCGGGCGGTGCTGCCGGTATTGCGCGATTTGCGCATGCGGCTTGAAACCATGGATTGAGTTTTCGCCACCTGCAACTGTGGCATTTTTGTCGATTTCATGAAGATTGTGCAACGGTTTTGTGACCGCTGGAAACATAGACCAAAATCTTAATGATTTGATGCCTAATTATGCATATTATTTATGTCATAGTTTTGGGAGGAACGAGATGCTTCGTACAATTCTCATCGGCACATGCGTTTTGATTCAGGGCACCTTTGTTCGCGCGCTTCCTGATGGCCGCATCGCGGTCCGGGTCGGATCGAACGAATTCATGGGCAAGCCGGTCAACCCGGCCATCTGATCAATCGCCACCGTCACATGACAAAAGGGCGCGCTCGCCATGAGCGCGCCCTTTGTTGTTCCTGAGGGATATGCCGCGTTCCGCGCACGGTGTGTCACCATTGGCGCGAAACGCTTGCGCGTATCAATCCAGCGAGCGAGTCACTTCTTCGCGTTCGAAGATTTCGATCACATCCGCCGGGCGGATATCGTCGTAATTCTCGAACGCCATGCCGCATTCCTGGCCCGACTGGACCTCGGACACCTCATCCTTGAACCGCTTGAGCGTCTTCAGCGTGCCTTCGTGGATCACCACGTTGTCACGCAGCAGGCGCACACCGGCACTGCGGCGGGCGACGCCTTCGGTCACCAGACAGCCGGCCACCTTGCCAACACCCGTCACCTTGAACACTTCCTTGATCTCGGCGTAACCGATGAATTTCTCGCGGATCTCGGCGCTCAGCAGGCCGCTGGCGGCAGCTTTGACATCATCCACGAGGTCATAGATCACCGAGTAATAGCGGATCTCGACGCCTTTCTGGTTGGCCGTGTTGCGGGCACTCGCGTTGGCACGGACGTTAAAGCCCATGATCGGCGCGTTGCTGGCCTCGGCCAGCCCCACATCGGTTTCGGTGATGGCCCCGACACCCGAATGCAGCACGCGCACACGCACCTCTTCGTTGCCGATCTTTTCCATCGCCTGCACGATCGCCTCGGCAGACCCCTGAACATCCGCCTTGACCAGAATCGGCAGCTCGCTGACATTCTCGTCCGCCTTGGCATTGGCCATGAGCTGTTCCAGGGTCGTCGCGGCACCGGCAGCGGCGCGTTTTTCCTTGGCCAGGTTGGCGCGGTAATCCGCGATCTCGCGGGCCTGCGCCTCGGTGTCGACCACGTTCAGAACGTCACCGGCCTCGGGCGTGCCGTTCAGGCCAAGCACCTCGACGGGAACCGACGGGCCGGCTTCCTTGACGCGCTTGCCCTTGTCGTTCTCCATCGCACGCACCTTGCCCCACTGTTCGCCGACGACAAAGATGTCGCCCTGGCGCAGGGTGCCGTTCTGCACCAGAACCGTCGCCACCGGACCCCGGCCCACGTCAAGCTGGGCCTCGATCACCGCGCCCTGTGCGGCACGGTTCGGGTTGGCCTTGAGTTCGAGGATTTCGGCCTGAAGCGAAATCGCCTCGAGCAGCTGGTCCAGACCGGTGCCGTTAATCGCCGATACCTCGACATCCTGCACTTCGCCGGACATCTTTTCGACGATCACCTCATGTTGAAGCAGGTCGGTGCGCACCTTGTCCGGGTTCGCGTCCGGGCGGTCGATCTTGTTGATCGCCACGATCATCGGAACCTCGGCCGCCTTGGCGTGGTTGATCGCCTCGATGGTCTGCGGCATCACCGCGTCATCCGCGGCCACCACCAGAACAACGATATCGGTCACCTGGGCACCGCGCGAACGCATCGACGTAAACGCCGCGTGGCCGGGCGTATCAAGGAAGGTCAGCAGCTGGCCGTCTTCGGCTTTGACCTGGTAAGCCCCGATATGCTGGGTGATGCCCCCGGCTTCGCCAGACACGACCTTGGCATTGCGAATCGCATCGAGAAGCGAGGTCTTGCCGTGGTCAACATGACCCATCACGGTGATGACCGGCGGGCGTGGCTTCAGATCGGTTTCGGCATCATCGATCTGGGTGATGACGTCTTCCACATCGGCGTCCGAGACCCGGACGACCTTGTGGCCGAACTCTTCGATGATCAACTCGGCGGTGTCCGCGTCGATGGTCTGGTTCTGGGTCACCATCATGCCCATGTTCATCAGCGACTTGACGACTTCGCCAACGCGTTCTGCCATGCGGTTCGCCAGTTCGGAAACCACGATCGCCTCGGGCAGCTGAACATCACGCACGACCTTTTCGCGCTCGACGCTGCCGCCCATCGCCTTCTGGCGCGCGCGTTCCTGCTTGCGTTTCATTGCGGCCATCGAGCGTTGCCGCCCGCCTTCACCGCCACGCAGCGCCTGGTTCAGGGTCAGCTTGCCAGACCGGCGCCCGTCATCGTCGCGCCCCTTGCCGCGCGTGTTGCGCTGGTCGCGCTCGCGGTCGGTCTTGCGCGGGCCGGGTGTTGCCGGTTTGCTTGCCGTGCGTGGCGCGGATGCCGCATCCGGCGTTGCCGCGGGGGCCGCGGCGGCGCGTTTCGCGGCCTCTTCCGCCTGCTGGCGCTGGCGTTCTTCCTCGGCCGCCTTGGCCTTGAGCGCCTCTTCGCGTTCGCGCTCTTCGCGTTCCTTGGCCTCGGCTTCGGCACGGCGGCGTTCGCGCTCTTCGGCGCGGGCGCGTTCTTCCGCCTCGCGCGCCGCGGCCTCTTCGGCCTCGCGCGCCTTGGCCGCCTGAAGCGCCTTCAGCCGCCGCTCCATTTCCGCATCGGTGATACCGGCAGGACGCCGGGACGGATCCCCGGCAGGTGTCGACATCGGAGACCCGGACTTGCCCGCACCGGGCTTGGGAACCACAACGCGCTTGCGCTTGGTTTCGACCACAACATTCTTGGTCCGACCGTGACTGAAACTCTGCTTCACGTTCCCCGGACGGGACCCCCCGCGCAGACCCAAGGTCTTTTTGCCGTCAGTATCGCTCATAAAGCTATTTATCCTTCCAGGCGGCCCTTGCCGCCTTCCGTTTTGCGCACACCCCGCAACCGCTGTGCTTCCTCTACAACACGTTGAGCGAGTCCGCCAGAGGCGAGCGCCGCATGTATCACAGTTTCGCGCCCAAAGGCCAATCCCAGCTCATCTGCGGTCAACCAGCCGATGTAGTGGCCGAAATGGGGCGTACTCAGTTTCGACTTTCCCCGGCCCGAGCCATCCACGGCCTGCACCAGGATCAATGCCTCTTCCTTGGACAACCAGTCCTTTACCTTTTCATAGCCGGCAACGGCGGCACCGGATTTGCGCGCCAGGCTGATCAGGTCGATCACCCGCCGCGCCAGTTGCCGTTCCACTTCGTCGGTCAGCCCCTCGGGGACCTGGACCTTGGTCTTGAGCCCGCGCGCGAACAGTTTCCTGGCGACCGCCAGGTCCAGCGCCGCGCGATCTGCGGCCACGTAGACGCCCCGCCCCGGCAGCTTGCCCAGAATATCGGGCACAACCTGCGCATCGGGGCCAAGCACGAACCGGATCAGCCCGTGCTTTGGCTGAACTTCGCCGGTGGCCATGCACTTGCGTTCCGGGCCATCCGACCGATCCTTGTGAGCGCCACCGCGACTCATGTTGCGCGTACCGGGGCCTGAAATCAGGCCCCGACCTCCGAGGTCTGCTCGTCAACGCCCGGGTCTTCGCTCGCTTCCTCTTCTTCGGCTTCCAACTCGGCCGGGTCAACCCATCCCAACAGGATACGCGCCGTCATCACGAGGTCTTGCGCCTCTTCCAGCGACATGTCGAACGGCTCAAGGATACCATCATCCTTGACCCGTTCACCATCGATCGTGGTCCAACCGCCGGCCAACTCCCAATCCGCACAGGTCGCGAAATCTTCGAGCGTCTTGACGCCATCCTTGGCCAGCGCCTCAATCATCTGGGGTGTCAGCCCCTCGAATTCAACCAGGCTGTCCTCGACACCCAATGCGCGGGCATTGTCCAGGGCCGCCTTGGCCTGTGCTTCGAGGTGCTCGCGGGCGCGGGTTTGCAGCTCTTGCGCCGTGTCCTCGTCGACCCCGTCGATCACCAGCAATTCGTCCAGCTCGACATAGGCAACCTCTTCGAGATTGGTAAAGCCTTCGGAAACCAGCAGCTGGGCAAAGAACTCGTCCAGATCCAGCGCATCCATGAACAGCTGGGTGCGGATTTCGAATTCCTTCTGGCGGCGTGCGCTTTCCTCTTCCTCGGTCATGATGTCGATATCCAGACCGGTCAGCTGGCTGGCCAGGCGCACGTTCTGACCACGACGGCCAATGGCGAGCGACAGCTGCTCTTCCGGCACCACCACCTCGATGCGCTCGGCCTCTTCGTCCAGAACCACCTTGGTCACTTCCGCCGGTTGCAGCGCGTTCACGAGGAAGGTCGGCTGATCTTCGTTCCACGGGATGATGTCGATCTTTTCACCCTGAAGCTCGTTCACCACCGCCTGGACCCGGCTGCCGCGCATACCGACACAGGCACCGACGGGATCGATGCTGTTGTCATAAGAGATCACGGCGATCTTGGCACGGCTTCCGGGATCGCGGGCAACCGCCTTGATCTCAATGATGCCGTCATAGATCTCGGGCACTTCCATCTTGAACAGCGCCGCCATGAATTCCGGCGCGGTGCGGCTCAGGAAAATCTGCGGCCCGCGCGGCTCGCGGCGCACATCCTTGATAAAGCAGCGGATCCGGTCGTTCGGACGATAGCTTTCGCGACCGATCTTCTCGTTGCGGCGCAGGATCGCCTCGCCGGTGCCCACGTCCACGACGACGTTGCCGTATTCCTCGCGCTTGACCACGCCGTTGATGATCGACCCGGCGCGATCCTTGAACTCTTCGTACTGGCGGTCACGCTCGGCCTCGCGCACGCGTTGCAGGATCACCTGCTTGGCGCTCTGGGCGGCGATACGGCCCATTTCGACCGGCGGAACCTCTTCGATGAACTGGTCGCCGATCTTGGGATCGGCCATGTATTGCTTGGCCTGCTCGACGGTGAATTCGGCCTGGTAGTTTTCAAGCTCTTCGTCCTCGACCACGGTGCGCACGCGGGTAAAGGTCGCCTTGCCGGTCCGGCGGTCGATGGACACGCGGATGTCCATTTCCGCGCCATAGCGGCTCTTGGCGGCGCGGGCGAGCGATTCTTCCATCGCCTCGACGACCAGCCCGGGGTCGATCATCTTTTCGCGCGCCACGGCCTCGGCCGTTTGCAGCAACTCGAGCTGGTTGGCGGATGTAATGGCCATCAGTTGTCCTCCTGAGCAGACTCTTCGGTCTCAATCTCGTCAAATTGGTCTTCGTTCAATGCGCCCGCCGCCTTGCGCTGGCGCAGCATTTCCTTGATCAGATCGTCGGTAAGCACCAGCTTGGCATCGCTCAGCCAGTCGAAATGCAGCCCGATCGTGCCTTCGGGAATGTTGATCAGCACCTCGTCACCGTCGATGCCGGCCAGCTCGCCCTTGAACCGCCGCCGCCCGTCGATCAGTTCGGTGGTTTCGATCTTGGCCTCGTAGCCTTCGAACATGTCGAAATCCTTGAGCCGCGTCAGCGGCCGGTCGATTCCCGGGCTCGACACTTCAAGCGCATAGGCGTCTAGGATCGGGTCTTCGACATCCAGCGTCGCGCTCACCGCGTTGGACACCTCGGCGCAATCATCCACCTCGATCCCGCCGCCGGGGCGGTCGACCATGATCTGCAACGTGGTCTGCTTGCCGCTCATCAGTCGCACACGCACGAGTTCGAACCCCAGGTCCTCGACCACGGGAGCGATGATTTCGGCCAGTCGCCGGTCTATCGCGGCTTTCGCAATCAGATCGTTCATCATGTCTTTCTTCCAGGGCGCGGGCATAAAAAAACGGGCCCGCGGCCCGTCATGTTTTCCGGTGGAGCCTCGGGACCAGAGCCCGACGCGCCGCTGTTGAAGAACCATATACGCAAGCCTTGGCGAATCTGCAACCCCTGATGGGGCGCACCCCGCGCCGGCGTACCGTCAGCCCAGCCACCAACGCTCGGCCAGGCGACCATCATCCAGCAGGCCGGCACCGATGGCGCGCGGCCGCCCCACGGTCTTGCGCATCGCCAGGGCCATGTCTTCGGAGGACGGGTGAAAAACCAGGTCCGGCAGACCGCGCAGGGCCTCGGCGCGGGGAATCGCTGCAATATCAACATAGCCGTCGCGCAGGGCTTCGGCTCGCACCGCCGCATCCGGGATGACCACGGCCTCGACCGTATCCACCCATCCCGCATGACCCGCCTTGTAGTGATCGGCGACCCGGTGCCCGAGATATTGCCGGTCGTCCACGAGCCGTTCGGTCCGATAACTGCCGGTGCCAACCCCGTCGGCGCGCGCAATAACATGCATGGGCGACGCCAGCCGGAACGGCAGGTCGGGTCGCGCCGTGGCCAGCTCGATTCGCAGTTCTGCCGGCCCGGTCTGGTCTATCCGACGGGCATGTTCGAGCGTTTCCCCGAGCGAGGCGGCGACATCCGCGGCCCGCAGCGCGCTCCCGTCATGGAATGTCACGTTGTCCCGCAGGTCGATGAACCAGACCCGCCCCTGCGATTCGGCCCGCCATGCGGTGGCCAATTCCCCCTTGAGCGCGCCGTTCGGGGCGATTTCGGTCAGATTGTCAAAGGCCGCGCCCCGCGCCAGCGCCGCGAGATGCCCATCGCCGCGCGGCAGCGCGATCCGCAGGCGCCCGCCCTGGCGCGGCGCAGCATCAAGCGACACCCCCGTCGCCGCCAGCAGCGCCGCGGCGGCACCGGATGAAAACAGCGCGCGTCGGTCGAGTCTCGTCATGTCAGGCCATCGCCTCGGCGATCCGGTCCATCACCCGCACCAATTCCGCGCTGATCCCCGGTTCGGACAGCGCATGGCCCGCGTTGCTGATCAGCTTCAATTCGGCCGCCGACCATGCCTCGGCCAGTTTCCAGGCGGATGTTGGTGGACAGATCATGTCGTATCGACCCTGTACAATGACGCCGGGAATATGGGCGATCCGATCGATCCGGGCAAGGATCTGGCCATCACTTTCAAGAAACCCGTTATTGATGAAATAGTGGTTTTCAAGTCGCGCAAAGGCGCGCGCATAGTCTCCGGGCCCCTCGCCCGACATGCCGTTGGAATGGATCGAGGCCAGCGAGTTTTCCCACGCGGACCACGCCCGCCCATAGCGGGTTTCGACCGGCAGATCCCCCGAGAACAACCGGCGATGATAGGCACCGATCATGTCGTCGCGTTCCTCGTCAGGGATCAGCGCGGCAAACCGCTCCCATGCTTCGGGCCAGAATTTCCCCGCACCGCCGCCGTAAAACCAATCGAGCTCGGCCCGGGTCATCAGGAACACGCCCCGCAGGATCAGGTGCAACACCCGCTCCGGGTGCGCCTGTGCATAGATCAGCGACAATGTCGCGCCCCAGCTGCCACCGAACACCAGCCACGCGTCGATATCGAGCGTGCGACGAATCAGCTCGGCATCATCGACAAGATGCCAGGTGGTGTTGTTCACCACCGACGCATGCGGGCGCGAGCGGCCACAGCCACGCTGGTCGAACAGGATGATGCGATAGAATTCCGGATCGAAATACCGGCGCATCGCCGGGCTGCAACCGCCACCGGGTCCGCCATGCATGACAACAACCGGCACCCCCGCCGGGTTGCCGCATTGCTCGACATAGATCGTGTGACCATCGCCCGTTTCCAGCATTTTCTGGTCATACGGGTCGATTGGCGGGTACAGGTACTGTACTGCGCGCTTTTGGTCCGGGTATTTGTCCATGCGAGTCCTATATGATGCGTGAGCGTTAAAAGAGCACATGGAGACAGGAATGCAAGCGTCCCCAAATACGGTTGATCCGGCGGAAGTCGCCAAATTCGAGGCAATGGCCGCCGAGTGGTGGGATCCGGCGGGCAAGTTCAAGCCGCTGCATATGCTCAACCCGTGTCGACTCGACTATATCACGGCTCAGATCGCGGGTGAATTCGACCGCGATCTTGCGACGCCACGCCCGTTCGCGGGGCTGCGCCTGCTCGATATCGGTTGCGGTGGCGGGCTGCTGTCGGAACCGATGGCGCGGTTGGGGGCCGAAGTTGTCGGCGCGGATGCGGCCGAAGGCAACCTGCCGGTGGCCCGCGTACACGCCGCGCAATCCGGGCTCGAGATCGACTATCGCCACACCACCGCCGAGGCGCTGGCCGAGGCGGGTGAACGGTTCGACGTGGTGTTGAACATGGAAGTGGTCGAGCATGTCGCCGACCCGCTGGCCTATCTTACCGCGTGCATGACACTTCTGAAACCCGGCGGGCTGCACCTGTGCTCGACCATCAACCGCAATTCCAAGTCCTACATGATGGCCATCGTCGGTGCCGAAGTCGTGATGCGCTGGCTGCCACGCGGCACCCATGAATGGTCAAAATTCATCACCCCGGACGAGCTTTTTGACCTGCTGACCCAAGCTGGCCTGACCCCGGTTGACCGCAAGGGTTTTGTGTTCAACCCGATCACCTGGGGGTGGAGCATCTCGCCGCGCGATCTCAGCGTGAATTACGTGACGGCCAGCACCCGGCCCTGACAGACAGTTACGCCAGCAACTGCCCCCCGGACTTTCCCGTGATCGTCGCCCTGACGATCTGGCCTTCCGGCCGGGGCGCGGCAAAGCGGACCTCGGTGAACTGTTCGGTGCGCCCCATGTGGTCGTTTTCCATCAGGACCTGATGGGTTTTGCCGATCTGTGCCGCAAGATGGCGCTCGACCCGCCGCGCGCCCTCGGCCCGCAACCGCGCCGCGCGATCCTTGATGACGGCCCCGTTCACCTGATTGGGTATCCGCGCCGCCGGTGTCCCTTCGCGCCGCGAATAGGGAAACACGTGCAGCCAGGTCAGATCGCAATCACGCACCAGTTTCACAGAGTTCTCGAAATGCGCCTCGGTCTCGGTCGGGAAGCCGGCAATGATATCCGCGCCAAAGGTCATGTCGGGCCGCACCGCGCGGGCCTCCTGCACGAAACGGATCGCGTCGTCGCGCAGGTGGCGGCGCTTCATCCGCTTGAGGATCAGGTCATCGCCATGTTGCAACGACAGGTGCAGATGCGGCATCAGGCGCGGTTCGGTGGCTATCGCCGTCATCAGGTTTTCATCAACCTCGATACTGTCGATCGAACTGATCCGCAGCCGGGGGAGGTCGGGAACCAGCTTGAGAATGCGCATCACGAGGTCGCCCAACCGCGGCTGTGCGGGCAAGTCGGCGCCCCAGCTTGTCAGGTCAACCCCGGTCAGAACCACCTCGTGATAGCCCCGGTCTACCAGACGCTTGATCTGGTCCACGACCACGCCCGCAGGAACGCTGCGCGAATTGCCCCGGCCATAGGGGATGATGCAAAAGGTACAGCGATGATCACAGCCGTTCTGAACCTGCACATAGGCGCGTGCGCGGGTGCCAAACCCGTCGATCAAGTGCCCCGCCGTTTCGGTCACCGACATGATGTCGTCAACCTGCACCGGCTCCGTGCCGAAATCCCCGGCCAGCCCGGCCCAGGTCTTGGCCTGCATCTTTTCGGTGTTGCCGATGACCGCATCGACCTCGTCCATCCGGGCAAAGGAGTCGGGATCGACCTGCGCCGCGCAACCGGTGACGATCAGGCGCGCATTCGGGTTCTCGCGCCGCATCCGGCGAATTTCCTGCCGCGCCTTGCGCACTGCCTCGGCCGTCACCGCGCAGGTATTGACGATGACCGCATCCGACAGCCCTGCCTGCGCCGACAGTTCTTTCATCGCCTCGGTTTCATAAGCGTTGAGCCGGCATCCCAGCGTGGCAAATTTCGGTGCGTTCATTGAATGCTGTCCAGGAATTGCGCGCTGAGACGTCCCGAAAAAACTGTCATCGTCGCCCCGATCATCCACACCCCGTCGTCGCGCCAATCGACCATCAGGCTGCCGCCATCCAGATCGATCCGTACCGCGCGCCCGGTCAGACCGCGCCGCGCCGCAGCCACCGCCGTTGCACAGGATGACGACCCCGACGCAAGGGTTACGCCGACCCCGCGCTCCCAAACCCGCATCCGGATGTGATCGGGCGCGATCACCTGCGCCACCTGCACATTGGTGCGTTCGGGATAAAGCGGGTGATGTTCATAGCGTGCGCCAAACTCGGCCAGCGGGATCGCCTCGGCATCCGGAACGAAAAACGTGCAATGGGGATTGCCCATGCCGGTCGCAACCGGCGCGCCTTCGATCGGCAGTTCCAGCGTATCCATCGCCTCGGCCAGCGGAATTTCTTGCCAGTCAAGCTGCGGCTTACCCATGTTGACCGCCGTCTGCCCCGCCCCGGCATCCTCGGCCAGCAAGACGCCCCGTTCCGTCGTCAGGCGCAGGTTCGATTTGCCGCTCTCATCCATCAGATAGCGCGCGATACAGCGCGTGGCGTTACCACAGGCCGCCGAGGTCGACCCATCCGCGTTGTAAAACGTCAGATGCGCATCCCCGTCCCCGGTGCCGATCAGCGCAAGCTGATCGAACCCGACACCGAAATGCCGATGCGCGATCGCCCTGGCCAGAACCGGCGTGATTCGCCAGTCCTGCGCCCGCGCGTCCACAACGACAAAGTCATTGCCCAGCCCGTGCATTTTCATGAAGGGCAAACCAGTGTCCAAAGAGTCGTGCATGAGCGCGATATATCCACACCGCGACAGAGAATCCAGTGCAACCGCAAGAAACTGTCAATCAGGGCTTGACCGGGCCCCAGTGGTTTTCTAGGTAGGCCGCCATGCCGCTCAGAGGATTCGTTCTCACCGGCAGAATATGCAAATTATGCGGTTGATCCCACCGGAGAGATTGTCATAGAGAGCAGCACGGATCAGATACGATCCGAAACAGAGTGGGCCGTTAGCTCAGTTGGTAGAGCAACTGACTTTTAATCAGTGGGTCGCAGGTTCGAATCCTGCACGGCTCACCACTGCAACCGATTGATCGGAAACGAAAAACCGCCGAGCAAAAGCCTGGCGGTTTTCGCGTTTTTCAAACATTTTTCAAACATGCGGTACGACTGGCCGTCGCTGCGATTGTTAACGCTTTGGTAACCTACTTCTGTCTACGATTTCCTAAGATGCTGACTTCGAGCGAAAATTTGTCAGCAAGACAGGGTTTGGATGGACGTGAACCAGTTTCGGGAGATCAAGGACGGCGACTGTGTGAGCAGAGTATTCAACCTGCCACTTGGGACGTTCGACGGCGATCCAATGCACATGGATGCCCCGCCAACGAGCGATTGGCATCCTCTACCTGAACGGTTCCTTGAAGGCCTCGACTTCGCGTCGAAATTCATTGGCACCGCAAAGGGCCGCAGCGCCTGTTGGCGAAAGGTTGAATTTGCGCACGTGATGAGTGGCAAGATTTTTGCGACGAACAACTTGTTGATTGTCGAGCGTGATATAGGCAGGTGCGATCTTGCCTGCCTTCGAGCAAGCGACCTTCCTGAAAGCTGTGAAAATCGCGTCTGGGATGAAATTCATCCATGACGGCGACCATTCACGTCTTCTGTTCAAAGGCGAGAACATAAGAGGCATCGCCGCTTCAAGACACCGGGTGCAGTCATGAAGACAGCGGCAGATGGGTTGTTCTTCCACCCGGACGGTGCGTCTGCCGGCGACGTGCTCAAACGCATGGCCGCAGGGACAACGAACTACAACCTTGACGACCCATTCGTGCCCGCCATCGCCGAGACGATACAGGCGCTTGAGAAGCTCGAAGGGCAGATCATTCGCGCCGAGGAACGGCTCAATAGACTGAGACATGCGAAGATTCAGGCCGAGAAGCGCCTTTCGGAACAGCAGGCAGCGGCCGAGCGATTTGCCGAGTCAGGCGAGATCGACACAACGCTGATGCCTTCCGTGGAGGCTCTCGCCGAAGCCGAAGCGAAGAAGCAACGGGAAGAAATCAAGAAGGCGGAAGCCAAAGAATTCGTTCTTTCCGATGACCTGAAAGAGGCGGGCTGGAAGGCAGACAAGACGATCCGTGTAACCGACACCGAGATCATAGTCACAATCCGCAGGAAACGCACCGATACTCCCGTCGATGTCGAACAGGTCAAAAAGCGGATCGCGAAGGTGGTCGAGAATGCCATGCAGCCGTACCGCGTAAACGACTCCCACTACCGCCGTGTCCTGCGCGAACATAGGCCCCGTCAGGCTCTTGGAAGCCCGAGTGGCTGTGGAACCAGTAAGTGCCAGCCTGTTCGATCGGAAAGCGGTAGGTGAAGGTTTCGCCCGGCTTGATTCCGTTGAAGCTGATGCCTGGAACGCCGTCCTGCTGGAACGGCAGGATCAGGCCATGCCAGTGGATGGAGGTGCTTTCACGCAGATTGTTCTTCACGCGGATAACGACGTCTTCGCCTTCCTGAAAGTGCAGGACGGTCGGAGTCTGGCTGCCATTGTAGCCGATCCCGTTTTTCTTGAAGGTTCCGGTGTCGATCCGGACCTTGTCGACTGTGATGTCGTAAGTGCCAGCTTGCGCGGGCAGGCCGAGGGCAAGCCCCAGCACTACGGCGAGAGGCCGCAGAAAATTTATGTGTTTCATGTGTTTTCCGTGAGCGCGGACCAATCGATGGCCTCGCAAAGAGGAGATCACTGTTGAGCAGTGAAGGGAGGGAGAAGGATCAGATGGGCCGGAGGTTTGAACCTGAAAAGGCCACAAATGATGGGATTGCCTGACGTAGCCACTCCGGCAACGCCGCAATCAACGCCAGACAGGCGCGATCAGGACAGAGGAGGTCGAAGGAAGGAGAGAAGAACGGACTGCAAAGCCATGCTCGGTTCAGCCGGATGCAAGTCCGAGATCCGAAAATCTTTGTGCAGGTCAACAGCAGAAATATTTCCAGATTGATCTGTGCAAGCAACGCTGCCGCAATGAAGCAGCCCCATTGGCGTGGGTTGTTGCTCGGTCTCGAAGGAGGCGTCGATCACTTGATCTTGGAAGACGGGTATCTGTTCACAATGCGCATGTTGAGCCACAGGCTCCGCACAATGTTCGGCCATCGGCATCACATGCGCGAATGCACTCGAAACAACGAGCTGCAATGCAACAAGAATGATGAAGAACCTACCGAGCACACAGTTTCCTTTCGTCCACTGACAACAAACACTTTCCGGTGGTCAGTCGTCAACTCGGAAAGAGCCATCCAGTAGCTGGAAGCTCACGACTTTGTGAAAATCAGCGTGTTAAGATCGGCATCCGCTTTTTGCGCATTGCTGCCGCTGCTCGTGTCGAACGATGCATGTGCTGCGAACGGCAGGAAAATCCCGCAGTGCGGTCCTTTACAGGATGTTACATGCGGTCAGCGCGTTTGGCCCCGTCTTCGATTTGTGGATAATTGGGAAATGTTACGATGCGGTTGTCGCGCGCGGAACTCGAACTGTCGTACCCCGTGCAAGAACGCCAAACCGTGGGATCCCACGAGCGCGGGCGTCATCGTTCAGAAACAGGCAGTAAATACCTCAAGATATCTGGTTGTTACTATCTGGCGGCGATAGAGCGGATACCATCGCCGAAGCCGCGTCGAAACACAGATGAACTGTGTGAGGCTGGCGGGGGAAAGACCCATTGCGAGGAACTCTGCCCCGTAGGACACAGAAACCCAACTCTGCATCGCCACTCTGAACCGCCCTCGGCATAGCTGGCACCGAAGCTGTTGAATCAGGACACTTAACTTAGGACAAAGGAGAGCAAGCCCCCAACTGCTTCGCGCACCAACGCCACGGGTTAGCACAAAATTGGAGATGGCCAAATGCGCCGTTGGATGGGTTTACTCGGCAAGCGATAAACTCCTTCTATTGCAAGCCTTGGACGACATGGGATGTCCTATGGTTATTGCGAGCCACGGAGTTGGATCCATGGCCCTTCCCAGATGAATAAAACATCCAAGAGAAATGTTACCTTTATTCTGCAAGCTACACTGAAAGCTTCAAAGCTGCAGAACTCATTCACTGTAGCAATTTCCGTAGCAAATGCTGTAGCAATTCTGAGCCCACCCACACCGAAAACCCTTATATACTCATGTTTTTAAGGGAAATTGAGTATATCCGCTTCGGATAAATGGTGCCCGGGGGCGGAATCGAACCACCGACACGAGGATTTTCAAACCGAAGCTTATTGATAGGGCTCAACCGCTTAGGTTCCAAAAATATGTCAAACCCACCACGGCGCATCAAGCACTTAGCGGCGAATTGTCAAACCTTGCCCCTGAGGCCATCCGATGAGCTGGCGGGTGGCCAATGCGTGTGCTGAGCGGAAGTTCGGGAGTCCGACGCGCAAGCAGATCATCATGTTCTTGGCGGACAAGGCCTCGGACGATGGGTCAGGCATCTGGTGTTCGAAGGGGACAATCCAGCGGCATACTGAACTGGGCGAGACCACGGTCAAACGGACGATCCGGGACTTCCTGAAGGAGGGCATCCTGGTCGAGACTGGGGCGCGGGGCTGCAAGAACGGGTTCACGGTCGTTTACCGGATCGACCTGGCGCGGATCGAAGCTTTGGAACTCACTGCTGAACCCGATATCGAGACGGGGGCCACAGTGGACCCCGTCCAGACTGGACCCGGAACGGGGGCCACAGTGGCCGGGGTACCGGGGCCACCACGGCCCCCAAACCATCCTAAAACCATCCATAAACCTCCTACGCGCGAGCGCGTGGCGGTGGAGGACGAAGAAGCTGAGAAGGTGTTGGCGGCCTACCCACCGGACAGAGTCCGGGGGAAGGCTGAGTGTCTCAGTCGGATCAGGGAAGCCTTGGACGCCGGGACGGAGGCCGAGGACTTGTTGCAGGCCGTGAAGACCTACGCCACGGAGAGCGCGGGTTTCACCCGGTCGAAGGTCTGTTTTTCCGACAACTGGTTCAAGTCTGGGCGATGGCGCGCCTATGTCGAGGACATCGCCAAGGGACGAGAAGAGACGAAGGCGAAGGAGGCTGAGATGTTGGCAGGCTTGGCGAACTGGGTCACAGACAAGCATCCGCTGTGTCGACACATCACACCCGGCCAGGTCGACGCACTCTTGGCCGCTGAGCTGGTGACACGAGACCAAATCCAGGCGGCAGGCCTCAGAGCATGACCAGCACCGGACCGACCGAAGCGCAAACAGCAAGGCGACCCATGTCATACGCTGGCGCTGCTGACACGGGACCTTGCGAGGGGCGGCAAGCCTCCCCTTCGAACCCCACCGGCGCGGGCAAAGCCCCCGCCAAAGAGCCGCTG
>NZ_JBNAFZ010000003.1:0-9224 GCF_049800935.1 Microbulbifer sp. S227A
TAAAGCAGTTCCAGCTTTTGTTGAATCAAAGGGGGTTCCCATGAGGTGAGTTTTCTGATTCATCCTGTTCAGGAGGATCAGTTCATGCCTAACCCGCTTTCCGCCGATATTCGTGCCCGTTTTGAGGTGCTCTTTGCTCAAGGCCTTACGGGCCGCGAGATTGCGCGCCGTCTGATGATTTCGGCGGCCTCCGCCTCGCGTTTGTCTCAAAGGCTCAAACGCGGATTGCGCCTGACACCCGCCGACAACCCGCGCAATACCGGTCATGGGCGGTTGGCTCCGCACCTCGATTTTCTCATCGAGCTGATCCATCAGGACCCGGACATCACGCTCAGGGAATTGCAGGGGGCCTTGGCCGATGCACATGATGTGAGCGCATCAGTCTCTGGTATCGATCAAGCGCTCAGGCGGCTGGGATACTCGTACAAAAAAAGAGCCTCATTGCGGATGAACGCAAGCGCGCAAAGGTAAGACGCGCAAGGGCGGATTGGTTTGCCCATCGTGTTCCGGCGATCAGCGCGATGCCTGAACGCGTTGTCTTTCTTGACGAAACCTCCGTCAAAACGAACCTGACACGCCTCCGGGGGCGCTCCCTGCGCGGGACGAGATTGACGGCATCTGCGCCGTTTGGGTCATGGGGAACCCAGACCTTGATCGCCGGACTGGGGCCATCCGACCTGATCGCGCCATGGGTCATTAAAGGGGCGATGGACGGCCCCGCCTTTGTCGCTTACATCCGCGACGTGCTGATCCCCGAGATCGAACCCGGCACCGCCGTCATCCTCGACAACCTGGCCACGCACCGCAACAAGGAGGCCGAGGCGCTTCTGGGCGAACACGGCTGCTGGTTCCTCTTTCTGCCGCCCTACAGCCCGGACCTGAACCCAATCGAGATGGCCTTCTCGAAACTCAAAGCCCACCTGAGACGCATTGGAGCGCGCTCATTCACAGGGTTGTTCGAAGCCCTCAGTGAAATCTGTGACCTCTACACCCCGCAAGAATGCTGGAACTACTTTTGCGAGGCCGGATATGCTTCTACGTAAACTGGAACTGCTTTAATCTTTTGGCTCCGGCGGTAGGGATCGAACCTACGACCAATTGATTAACAGGGAACGACTCGCCAAGGGTGGTTCGCCGTACTTGATCAGTAAAATAAGGTAAAGCACTGTTCTGCAACGAAAAACAAGTTGTGCAACCTCCGATTGAGATCGCATTGTGTCGGCATTGAATGTTGCAGAGGATGTTGCAGAGATGCCTAACCACAACCTGACCACACGCCCGGCCATTGCGAAGATCAAGCACGCACCGGGAACCATCATGTATTCCGACCCATCAGTGAAACCGGACCCTGACGCTCGCGGCATCCGCCTTGCTGTTGGTGCCACGAAAAAGACGTGGGTGCTGTCCAAGCGCATCGACGGCAAGGTGCGTTCCGTCACGCTGGGCGCATGGCCGGACCTGCCGACCGTCTTTGCCGCCCGTGATGTGGCGAAGGAAAAGATGGCGGCGATCACCACCCGCACAGACGACCGCTCGACGGGCATTCACACACTGCGCGATGCGATGGACTCCCACATCGAACAGTCGGACGCATCAGAGCTGACGAAGACCTACTATCGCGAGCAGATTGACCGCCACCTTGCAAAGCTCTTTGACCGGCCCATTGACGAGTTGACCCTGCCGGACCTCGAACGCGCCCTTGCGCCCTACACATGGGAAAAGATGGCGCTGCCCATCGAAACCAAGCGGCACACCATGACCGAGATGCACCTGAAAAACGGCTCGTCCGTGGTCTGTGTTCCGGCTGGGCAAGATGGCGAGCAGGCTCGTGGCTACGGCGTCAAGAATGGTCTTCTCCTGTTTGATGAAGCGGCGTTCATCCCAGATGCCGTCTATGGCTCGACACTCAGCATCGCGGAAGATAACGCAAAGACAATTCTGATCACCACACCGGGCGGCAAATCCGGCAAGGCCTATGAGATGTGGTCTGACAGGGAAATGTATCCCGAAGTCGAACGCATCCGGGCCTGTTCACTCGATCTGCCGCGCATGGCGAAACTCGTCGAGCGGCAGCGCAAAGTGCTTTCCAAATTCGAGTTCGATGTTGAACACGGCCTCAATTGGATGGGCCGGGGCCAGCAGTTCTTCGACTCGGCGGCGATTGCCGCGGCCTTCACAAACACCCCACAACTCAAATTAGGAGACCTCTATGCAGGGCTTGGTTGAACAGGGCGAGGACTTGATCCTGCCAAATGCGGACCCGGCGGTTGAGATCGTCAAAGGCCACAGGCGGTTTTTGATTGGTCTCGATATAGCGCAGGCCCAAGACAGAAATGCCTACTCGATTCTGCTGGATGAGCGAGTGCCTTACTACGATGCGAATGGGCGGCAGGAACTGACCAAACGCCGCCGCGAGATCGTGCGGGCGGACATTTGCCCGCTATGTCATACGCGGACCTCGCCATCGTGACCCGGAACCTGATGTTGGACCCGGCAATCGCAGGCCGCGCCTATCTCGTGGTTGACGCGTCAGGCGTCGGGCGAGCTTTCTGCGACATTCTCAATACCAAGTCAGTCCAGCACACCCGCGTTCAGATGGTGGCCGGTGAGAACGAGACGGAATCGAAGGAACGCGGGCGCACTTTCAACAACGTGGGGCGCAACCGGCTCTTGTCGGCGCTGAACTCGGCCATTCACACGGGCGACCTGTCCATCGGAAACTTCGAGGCTCGCGACTTGCTCAGACAAGACCTCGAAAGCTTCGAGGCCGATGTGGGGGCAAGCGGGCGCGTGAGGATTGAGGGCGGTACGTCTTTTGGCCATGCCGATCTTGCCGTATCCGCCGCGCTGGCCTTTTGGCTGTCCGATCACCGCAGCGTCGGCGCACATATCGGTGAGGCCCCGCTACGGGGTTACTGGTGATGAAACCCGCGCTGTCGCCTCGGTTGAGATCGTTGCGCCTATGGTTGCCCATCGAACACCGCGAGAGACGCAGCAGAACCGGGGTAGCAGGCGCGAGGCGGTGTTTGCGGGGGCACGGGTAGGGGGAACAGCCTTGCACCCGCGCTGTGGCGTCGGAATCAGACTGGACTTGCGCATGGGAAAACTAGAAGAATGGAGACCGATTGTGAGGTGCACACATTGGAAGATTTCGACCACATTACCACTGAGGCGGATGCCTTGATCAAACCGGACATGCCGGCAGTTCTCGAACGCACCAACTTGTCGGTAAACGTGCAAGGCTTCCTGCTGCCCGTATTCGAGGCGCTTTCGAACTCGATGGACGGAATTGAACAGCGTTTTGACGACCAAGCATCTCGCAAGGGAAAGATCCTCGTCAAATTCGAAAACCTAAATGACCCTAACAAGGTGATGATCAGCGTCACCGACAATGGTGTAGGTCTGAATGACGAAAACTATAAATCGTTTCGGACGCCTTTCAGCGGATACAAACTCAGCAAGCGCGGACGCGGGTTTGGCCGCTTCATAGCATTCAAGGTGTTTTCGCGTATTCACTATTCCAGCAGGTTTGAAACACCTGCTGCCGAGGCGACAAAGACCTTCCGCTTTGACATCTCGCAGGACGAGGAAATCATTTTCCACGACGGTGAGCCTGATTTTTCCGGCTGCGGTTTGTGTGTCGAGTTGGATGAGCCGCTGACTGAATGGTTCGAGCTTATCGGCGGACTGTCAAAGCAGGATGTAAAGGATCAAATTGGTTCGCACTTTCTACCGTATTTCTTGTATCGTGGTTTGCCTGAAATTCATCTGCAATTCGACGATGAAGAACCAGAAAACATCACCAGCTATTTCAAGGCAGTTTTCGTTGAACATGCCGCGGGCCATATCGACACCTCCATCGACGCCGCAACATGCACTCTAAACTATACGCTGACCAAGATACCCAAGACGCGACAGTTCAAAAGTCATTGCCTTCTTTTCGCCGCGGCGGATCGAATTGTTGGACACCCACGTGACCTTTCAAACAAGCTGGGTGCCACGCATTTCGTGGACGAGGACGACAGCAAGTTTATCATTGTTGCAGTCGTGCGAGGCGATGCCTTTGAAACCCGCCTGAACGACTCGCGCACCAGCTTGGACCTGCCGCCCAAGGCAGTTGAAGAAATCGTGGGCGCTGTCTGTGACAAGATTCAGGACCGAGAAAAGCAGCAGATCGAAAAGATCAAAACCGGGCAGGCGCAGAAACTCAATATTGCTTTGCACGAAAACCCGATTTTGCGCTTGGGCCTCAAGGGGCAATCGCTTTCGGAGTATGTCGCCAAGAAACCTAATCACTGGGGGCCAGAAGAGTTCGTTCAAGACCTCGCGTTGTCCCGGTATCGCAACACAGGAGATTTGCTCAAGCAGATAACTGAGGCGGCAAATGATCCAGATTCATACGCTGAAAAGATTAAGGATTTGGCGAGCCGCATTGATGCCGGAAAGAAGGAAGCACTTGCTGAGTATGTCATCCATCGCAAGAGCATTATTGAGCTGCTCGACGCGGCTCGAAAATTCGACGACTCAAAGAAGCGTGGTTCTGAGGATGAAGTACATTCCCTGATATTTCGCCGGTTCAGTGACAGTGTAGATGTTGAGTATTTCCAGCATAACCTTTGGCTGATCGACGACGCCCTTGCTTTCTTACCGTATGTGTCGAGTGATCGAACAATGCACGGTGGCGGGCGTAAAAAAGGCGACAAGGTCACGGACCTTTTGTTTTATGACGATACGATGGTTTTGGGTGACGAGGATGGCACGACTTTGACTATCGTTGAGTTCAAGAAGCCGAGCCGAGACGATTACAGCTTTGGCCCAGCCAAATCTGATCCGGTGACGCAGGTCATCGACACACTGGAAAAGGCAATTGCTGCTGGCGGCATCACTCGAACGGATGGCGCCCACATGTCATTTGAGCGGGTTGCACGCCGCAGTGCCTTTATAATCGCTGACTTGACCCCGAGTTTGATCAAAGTCCTAAAACGCCACAATTTTCAGAATCCCCACGATCCCAAGATTTGGACGCAGTATTTTGACAACGGCGAGATTTTTATTCAGGCGTTTGGTTATGACACTTTGGTTTCAATGGCTAAGAAGCGCAACCAAGCTTTCAGCAAAGTTCTGCTAGATGAATGAAAGAGCTTTAGTCTAGTTTCTTCGTTGCCTTCTGGCCTTTGCGATACCATTCGATAACGGTGTCGACTTGGACATTTGGGTCGTTGTCCATGTATTCTTCGATATAGCGCACCGCGCCAGCCTTTCGCCCGCTGACCAACGGGCCACCCGGTCGATCCGGGTCAATCCACGCGCTGATGATCGCATAAACGGCTTCAGGGTGATGATCGGGCCATTGCTCCCCGACGATGCCGAGGGCTGCATGTGCGGATGCGGGCGACAAGCTTCCGCGTGGGCCAAGGTCTGCGAGAATCTTGCCAGCCACGTCGTGGAGGTAGGCCGATACCCAAGTAGGCAATGGCTGGACCGGATCGTGCCTTTCAAGGTATTCCCAAGCTCTAAACGCCACCTCCCGTGTGTAGCGGCGAGACAGCACACCTTTGTCGTTCCTGCCGGTTGGTGCGCCGGTGGAATCGTCGCTGTCCATCGGCCTTTCAGGCTGGACATCTCCGAGTTCTTTCTCGAACGCGACAAGCTCTTGGGGCGTCAGCTTGTTAGGTTCGCGCCCCTGCTGCCCCATGTCCCAGACCTCTCTCTATATGCCAGTAAATCGCCACGGCCAGCATCCACTCGGAACGTGGCTAACACATGGCTTTATACGAAAGGAGCCAATAATATGACCATATCACTTGAGGAAAAAACCCTCACATCCATCCAGCAAATGAGCAAGACGCAACTTGCTAGGGCGCTCGCGATCTTGGCGACGCGAGTCTACGAGTGTGACGTGTCTTTTGATGGCGGCAGTGTTGTCGTCAGAGGGCAACGCTTGAATCCAAAAATCGACGAAGATCGCGCAGTGCTCGCCATTCTCATGGCCGACAAAGAGTTCGACTACTTTGTCTCGTCTGTTGAAGACTTGGCAAGCGAACTTCGAGATTTGCAAAATGTCTGGTTCGACGCAGCAAACCAGCTCAAGCTGGGGGTGGCGGCATGACCGACAATCAAACTGACGATCGTGCACTTGCCGAAGTCGAAGCCGCGCAGCGCGTGATCAATCACTACATCGGCGAAAACTTTGTGACTGACTTCTGCCATGACGAGCGCGGCCTGCTTGGCTTTTGCTATGATCCGCACTGCTTCGCTGATCGTGCGAAACGCTTGGCTGACGGCGACACTGCCTGATTGTTGTAGAGTTGTTGCAGAGCCTGCCAGAAACGACAAAGGCCCATCGCGAGATGGGCCTTTAGGTCATTGATCTCTTGAAGAGATTTTGGCTCCGGCGGTAGGGATCGAACCTACGACCAATTGATTAACAGTCAACTGCTCTACCGCTGAGCTACGCCGGAACGGTGCAGCGCGTATAGCAATCTGAAAATATGGCGTCCAGTGACATTTGGAAGAATTTCCAAGTTTTTTTGCCTCTGCCGGTAACCCCCGGGAAAGCGCGCAATTTCGGGCTTGGGCTCTGTTGTGATGGCGTCGGTTGCGATCTGGCTTGGGGCTGCTGGAATTCGATCTGTCCAGGGCACAATCCGCTTTGCGCGCCATATATGCGCGCGCCAGGGCGAGTCGGAGGGGGGGACCCATGATGTGCGTTTCTTGGGCAGGGAGGCGGGAATCTGCCATGCTGCGGCGATCCGCTTTGGAGTGATTGCGATGCCGGGGCGGCGCATCTGTCGCAGTGAATGCAGACAATTTCGATATTGACTGTTAAATTGTTTCGCTTACTACTGCCGGCGTTTCGATCATGAAGGGGGTTGCGTGATGAGCGATCAGAGAGACACCAAGGATGCTGTCCTGAAATCGATGCGCCTGCGATGCCCGAAATGTGGCGAGGGGCATCTGTTCAGCGGTTACCTCAAGGTCGCGCCAAGTTGCGATAGCTGCGGGCTTGATTTCACGCCGCAGCGTGCCGATGACGGTCCGGCCTATATCGTGATCCTGCTGGTCTGCCATTTCGTGGGGGTTGCGTTGCACTTTCTGTACCGGCCGTTTCTCGATAATCCGCTGATGTTGGCGGTGATCCTGAGCGGCGGGGCGATTGCGCTGTGCCTTGTGCTGCTGCCTCCGGTCAAGGGCATGGTGATTGCCGTGCAATGGGCGCGGGGCATGCATGGGTTCGGAGCCCGGCGCGTCTGAACCTGTCGGCGGCTTTTGCCGTGCGGTAGCCGGGTGTCAGCCCATGAACGTGTTCGGAACCAGTGCTGCCGCCAGCAGGTGCAGGTTTTCGCGCAACCTGTCGCGGGTCGCTGGGCCGCCAAGACTGACCCGCAGAAACTCTTGGGGTTGACCGAGTACGGTAAAGGCGTCCGAGGGCATCAGGCCCAGGGGGCGCCGCGCCATGCGGGCAACCACATCGGCCCGCCCCACGCCTTGCGGCAGTTCCAGCCAGATGTTGAAGGCATTCGGCGCGCAGTCAAAGCGAGTGCCTTGCAGGGCCTCGGCGGCGATCTGCTGGCGCGCGGCGCTTTCGGAACGGATGAAGCGGCGGATGCTGTCGGCGGTTCCGTCCTCGATCCATTGCGTGGTCAGCGCCATCGACAGCGGCGAGGGCATGACCGACAGCGCCCGGATCGCCTGGGCCAGGTGCTGGGCACAGCGCGGTGTCGGCGCGATGGTGAAGGCGAGCCGCAGCCCGGCCCCGATGCATTTTGCCAGCCCGCCAATATGCCAGGTCAGCTCGGGTGCGTGCAGCGCAATGGGCGCGGCGGTCTTGGCGGGGATAAAGCCATAGGCGTCATCCTCGATCAATGTCAGTTCGAACCGGTTGAGGATCTCGGCGATCTCGAGCCGGCGCGCCTGCGGGATGGTTCGTGTCGTCGGGTTTTGCAGGGTCGGGTTCAGGTAGAGCGCCCTTGGGGCGTGGGTCTTGATCGCGGCGATCAGCGCATCGGGCAGGATGCCGTGCTCATCCGTTTCAAGCCCGATGGTGTTCAACCGGAACCGGCCCGCGATGTTGCGAAAGCCCGGATAGGTGATCGCCTCGCACAGCACCGTGTCGCCCGCGCGGGTGATCAGCGACAGGATCGCCGCCATGGTGGCATGGGCACCGGGGGTGACGGCGACGCGGTCCAGAGCGGGCGCCATGCCGCGCATCGACAGCCAGCTTGACGCGGCAACCCGGTCGCGTTCGGACCCGGTGGGGGATTGATAGCGCAACAGGTCGATCAGGTTGGCCGAGACATAACCCAGCCCCTCTTGCATTTGCCGTGTCAGGTCCGGGGGCATGTCCTCGGGCGGCATGTTCATTGCCAGGTCGGCCTCGCCGGCCCGAGACGGATCGGGGCGGTCGGCCACTACGCGCCCCTTGACGAATGTGCCGCGGCCCACATGGCTTTCGACATGCCCGCGGGCCTGGGCCTCGGCATAGGCCCGCGAAACGGTGGTAAAATCGATCCCCAGGGCCTCGGCCAGCTTGCGCTGTGGCGGCAGGCGCATCCCGTCGGTCAGGCGTCCGTCCTTGATGTCCTGCGCAATCGCGTCGGCAATCGCGAGGTATCGCGGCTTGCCCGGTGTCAGGCTTTCGGGTGTCCAGTCGAGCATCGCTTGGGGTTCCGTTTTCCGCAGGTGTAGGCGAATCAATCGCGATATTGAAGGCCGAATTGTATGGATTGACCGTGTGGGACACTTTTCTTGGCTGAATTTCTGGCGGCCGCTGCCTGTTTTTCGAGTAGATCGACGCACCAACGCAGCCGCCATTCCCCAAGGTCTGGACCCCGCAGCGCGAGCGTACCACGCTGGTTCTTGGCGCGGCGGGCATCACCTCGGTGCTCTGGGCGATCGGCTTTCACCCGGATTATTCCTGGATCGAGGCTGGCGTCTTTGATCCGCGTGGCAAACCTGTGTTCAAACGCGGCGTGATCGCCCATGAGGGGCGCATTTCATCGGCCTGGGCTGGTTGAACACCTAGGGGGCGGGCCGGTTCCTCGGCATTGAGGGGGACAGCAGATACCTTGCCGGGCGCATCGCCGAGCAATTGGCGGCGCCGGCGTAACGCGCGTGGCTCCGGCGGGGGGGGGGGGGGGGGGGGGGGGGGGGGGGGGGGGGGGGGGGGGGGGGGGGCGGCGCGGGGCGGGGGGGGGGGGGGGCGGGGGCAGTGACAGAGAGTG